>JANXTS010000052.1 GCA_025352265.1 Variovorax sp.
CGATTGCCTTATGAGATCGTGTCCCATTCTGGCAGCTGAGCACTGCGCTGACTGATCCATCCGCTGTACCAAACTCATGGTACAAACTGTTCTTTCAATTGGTGGTGTGCGAGGGGGTAGAGACGTGGGGTGGCTTCCTGCCAGCCGCACCACCATCAAGAAAAGCCTGCAACATCTGTTGCGGGCTTTTTTCATTGGAGCATCCTGAATGAGTAAAGCATTCACGAAGGAAAGCGACTCGGATAACGAAGACGACAGCACTGCTGCGCTTTCTGTTGAGCTTCCTGCGGGAGGAAAAAACTACATCACGCCCGCAGGCTACGCCCGGTTGCGTTCGGAGCTGCTTCAGCTGATGGACGACGAACGGCCCAAAGTGGTCGAGGCCGTTCATTGGGCTGCAAAGAATGGCGACCGGTCGGAAAACGGCGACTACATCTATGGGAAGAAACGCCTGCGCGAAATAGATGGACGCATCCGGTTCTTGACCAAGCGGCTGGAGATCGCCGTGCCGACCGACCCGGCCGTCCATCACGGGAGCGATCAGGTGTTTTTCGGTGCGACGGTTCGCTATGCCGACGAGGCTGGTGATGAACGTACAGTGACGATTTTGGGGATCGACGAGGCCGACAGCACGCAGGCGCAGGTCAGCTGGATTTCGCCTATAGCGAGGGCGCTGCTGAAGGCGCGTGAAGGTGATGTCGTCAAACTGGTGACGCCAGCGGGTGTCAGCGAAGTAGAAATTGTCTCAGTGCACTATCCGGAACCACGCGCGGAGGGAGAGCACGGCACGCCGCCCTGATCACCGATCTCCGGTTCCGATCGCGATACCGGACTCAGGGCGCTGGCACCGTCCGTGAGGCTGAAAGTACCGACGGCGTCCGCTTCACTGCTCGCAGTACGGATTCGAGATGAGTGGTGTCACGCACCGCGATTACAAACCGCATGTCGGTCGATTCCTGGGGCGTCTCGTCCGCCATCTCGACATGCGTGATGTCTGCCTCTGCAGTCGCCAGCGTCGCTGCCACTCTCGCCAACACACCCTTGTCGTTGCGCACCGTGACTACGACACCGGTTTCGAATGCACGTACGGGGTCGTCCGCCCACTCAACCGCGAAGAATCGTTCGCTGTCTTTGTAGTGCAGTCGCTGGCCGACGCCGCAGGCATCGGTGTGAACCACCAGACCTTCGCCGTGCCCGAGATAGCCGACGATCGCATCGCCGGGAATAGGCCTGCAGCAAAGGGCGAAGCGCACCGAAGAGTTCTCGCTGCCGTCCAGCGTCACCGCGCCTTGCGACACGGTTTCCTGGGCGGTAAAGCGCTCGCGGCTCAGTAAAAGCGCATCCGGCTTTTCGCCGCGCTCGGCGAGCAAAGCCATCAAACGTTTGGCCACGATGCTGGCAATGCGCTTTCCGAGACCAATGTCTGTCAGCAATTCGGCACGCGTGCGGCTTCCGGTAAATCGGAGCAGCTTTTCCCAGATCAACTGGTTCTGCGGCTCCGCCGATGGCAGCGTGCCGAGGCCTTCCGCACGCAAAGCCTGCGCCAGCAATTTTTCGCCTAGGCCTTCGGATTCGGCGTGCGCGAGCGTCTTGAGGTAGTGGCGGATCTTCGATCGCGCGCGACCGGTTCGCACGAAGCCAAGCCATGCGGGATTGGGTGTGGAAACCGGCGCAGTGATCACTTCCACCACGTCGCCATTCTTGAGTTCTGTTCGCAGCGGAACCTGGTCGCCGTTGATTCGCGCCGCAGACGTGTGATCGCCGATCCGGCTGTGGATGGCGTATGCGAAATCGACCACCGTCGCGCCGCGCGGTAGCGCCATGATCTGGCTCTTGGGCGTGAACACGTAGACGGCATCCGGAAAGAGATCGACCTTGACATGGTCCCAGAATTCCGCCGCGTCGCGCGTCTCGTGCTGGATGTCGAGCAGGGATTGCAGCCACTTCGTGCCGAGCCGGTCGGCTCCGGTTGCGTTCGGCTCCGCTGCCTTGTAGAGCCAATGTGCAGCGACCCCCGATTCAGCGACAACGTGCATTGCCTCGGTGCGCAATTGAAATTCGACGCTGACGCCCGACGGCCCGACCAGCGTCGTATGCAGCGACTGATAGCCGTTGAGCTTGGAGATCGCGATATGGTCTTTAAATTTGCCTGGAAGCGGCTTGTACATCTGATGAAGGATGCCAAGACCCGTGTAGCAGGCGATGACGTTGGGCACGATGATCCGGAATCCGTAGATGTCTGTGACCTGCGCGAAGCTCAGGTGCTTTTCTTCCATCTTTTGGTAAATCGAATAAAGCGTTTTTTCGCGCCCGGCGATTCGCACGACCATGCTCGCCGAGGTGAAAGTGCTTTCCAACTCGCGTTGCACTTTTTGGATCAGATCGCGCCGACGGCCACGCGCTTTAGAGACGGCTTTGGCCAGGATTGCGTAGCGCCACGGTCGCAGGTGCCTGAACGACAGTTCCTGCAATTCGCGGTAGGTCTGGTTCAGTCCAAGCCGGTGCGCGATTGGCGCGTAGATTTCAAGTGTCTCGCCGGCTATGCGCGCCCATTTTTCGCGTGGTGCATCGTCCAGCGTCCTCATGTTGTGCGTGCGGTCGGCCAGCTTTACCAGGATGACCCGCACGTCGCGAGCCATTGCCAACAGCATCTTCCGGAATGACTCGGCCTGATTCTCTTCCCGCGTGTTGAACTGCAGTTTGTCGAGCTTGGTGAGGCCATCGACCAGCTCTGCGACCGGTGCGCCAAAGCGCTCGATCAGCTCAGGTTTGGTAACGCCGCAGTCTTCGATTGCGTCGTGGAGCAGGGCTGCCATCAACGCCTGCGCATCGAGCTTCCACTCGGCGCACTGTGCCGCCACCGCGATCGGATGGGTGATGTAGGGCTCGCCGCTGTTGCGAAGCTGTCCCAAATGCGCTTCATCCGCAAAGCGATATGCCCGGCGCACCTGTTCGGTGTCTTCTGCGTTGAGGTAGTCGAGGCGGGCGGTGAGTGCAGCAAAGCTCGCTGCGGCCGCGTTTAGCGCTGCGGGGCTCGGGCGTGGCGAGCCTTTCGGGAGACTGGAATGAGGTTTGACGACCGCGCTCATGAACACCACTTTAGCGTGCAGGCCGCAATGACGCGATCGGACACAAAAAAAGCACCGCTAGCGGTGCTTCTTTCTGCTGAGCCGAAGGTCAACTCAACCCGGAACCTTCTTGAGCATTTCGATGCCGATCTTGCCCTCGGCAATTTCCCGCAGCGCGGTCACACAAGGCTTGTTCTTGCTTTCGATCTTGGGTGCGTGACCCTGGCTCAGCATGCGGGCGCGGTAGGTCGCTGCGAGCACGAGTTGGAAGCGATTCGGAATTTGCAACAGGCAATCTTCGACGGTGATGCGGGCCATGAGGATCTTTCGGTCGGTGAGCGGAGGGATACGGAATCAGGGAATATTGAGCGCTGCGAAGGTGTCGGCACGGGCTCGGCGCTGAGCGGAATAACGAAGCCGCTGCGCGTGAACAATGGCTTTAAGGTCAAAAAGCGCGCGCTCAAATAGATCGTTGATTATAACGAAGTCGAATTCATTCGCGCGCGCCATCTCTTCGGCCGCGTTTTGTAATCGAAGTTCGATAACCGACGCGCTGTCTTCACCGCGCCGCTCCAGGCGAGATCGCAACTCTTCCCAACTGGGCGGCAGGATAAAGATCATGACCGCATTTGCAAACGTCTTCCGGATCTGGATCGCGCCCTGGAAGTCGATCTCGAGGATCACGTCTGCGCCCTGGGCAATGCGCTCTTCGATCGCCCGCTTCGAGGTCCCGTAACGCTGACCATGCACGCGCGCCCACTCGACAAACGCTTCGGACGCGACCATTGCGTCGAACTCAGGATGCGACGCAAAGAAGTACTCGCGCCCGTGCTTTTCCTGACCGCGCGGCGGCCGCGTCGTGTGCGAAACCGACGGCTGCACCGCTGAATCGAGCTCCATCAGTGCCTTCACCAGGCTGGACTTGCCGGCACCGCTCGGCGCCGCAACCACGAAAATATTGCCGGGATAGTCCATTGGCTCGCCACTCATTCGATGTTTTGCACCTGCTCGCGCATCTGCTCGATAAGCACTTTCATGTCGACGCCAATGCGCGTGAGTTCGAGCGCCGCCGATTTCGCACCCAGCGTATTGGCCTCGCGGTGCAGTTCCTGGATCAAAAAGTCGAGCCGTTTGCCGATCTCGCCGCCTTTTTTGACCAACCGCTCGATCTCGTCGAGGTGCGAGTTAAGTCGGGTCAGCTCTTCGGCAACGTCGATGCGAATCGCGAAAGCCGTGGCTTCGGTCAGCGCACGGTCTTGTGCTGCCTCCGGCAGAGTGCCTCCGGTGAGGCCCATGGCGTCTTGCCAGCGCTCCAGAAATTTTGCGCGCTGCTGTTCGACGAGTTTCGGAACGAGCGGAACGGCTTGCTTTGCGAGCAGTCGCAATTGGCCGAGGTGCTCTTCCAGCATCTTTGCCAGCCGTGCGCCCTCGCGTTGCCGCGCGGACATCAGTGCGTCTAACGCTTTACCCGTGACGTCTAAAAGGTCGGCGGCCCAGTCGCCGCGCACCGCAGCGCCGTCGCCACCAGCCAGGCGAAGCACATCGGCCACGCTCAGTTCCCGAGCGCCGGGTAGCCAGGCCTTGATGCCGTCCTGTACGCCGTTCAGGCGCTGCAGCAGTTTGATCGAAGGTTCGGTCACGCCTGCTTGCGCGGTGCTTTCGATCGAGGCCCGCACTTCGACCTTGCCGCGCTTGAGCCGGCCGATAATCAGGTCGCGCAGGGCGGGTTCGTGCTGTCGCAGCTCTTCCGGAAGCTTGAAAGTCAGGTCGAGAAAGCGGCTGTTGACCGAGCGGATTTCGACTCCTAAGCGGCCGGACGCAGGGGGCCGCGGATCGGCTTCGGAGTGGTTGCCAACTGGGCTGTTTTGGCCGCTGGCATAGCCGGTCATGCTGTAAACTGGCATAAAGCCTCGCTGTAATTTTTTCGCTTGCATCGAGGGCCCGGCACGACGTTCGCTTGCCGCACCATCGCCTTCGGGCGAAACTCCCGGATTATGTCAAAGGTCAAACCTTCGCCCCTGCTGCCAGACACCATCATCGGCGGCTATCGCGTAATTCGCCGTCTTTCAGCGGGCGGCTTCGGCGTTGTCTACCTCGCCGTGGATCACAGCGGCCAGCAAGTTGCCATCAAGGAATACTTGCCATCTTCGCTTGCGACCCGCGGCATGGGCGAGCTGGCACCGCAGGTGTCGCCCGAGAAGCTTTCGCTGTATCGATTGGGGCTGAAAAGCTTTTTCGAGGAAGGCCGATCGCTGGCTCAAATTTCCCACGCGTCGGTTGTCAGCGTGCTCAACTTCTTCCGCGAGAACGAAACCGTCTACATGGTCATGAATTACCTGGAGGGCGCGACCCTGCAGGATTTCATCGTGACCGCGCGCGATCTGAAAAAGCAAAAAGTATTCAGGGAGTCGACCATCCGATCACTGTTCGACGAGATCCTGCGCGGACTGCGCATCGTGCATCAGCACAAGATGTTGCATCTGGACATCAAGCCCGCAAACATTTTCGTGACCGACGACGACCGCGCTGTGATGATCGACTTTGGCGCTGCGCGCGAAGTGCTCAGCAAAGAAGGCAATTTCATCCGACCGATGTACACACCAGGCTTTGCCGCTCCCGAGATGTACCGCCGCGACTCTTCGATGGGGCCGTGGACAGACATCTACGCCATCGGCGCCTGCATCTACGCCTGCATGCAGGGCTACCCGCCGAACGACGCGCCGCAGCGCATAGAAAAAGACCGGCTTGGCCTGTCGCTGTCGCGGCTGCGCGGCATCTATTCGGACAACCTGATCGAGGTTGTCGAATGGTGCATGTCGCTCGACCCGCTGTCGCGTCCGCAGTCGGTGTTCGCGCTGCAAAAAGAACTGAGCCGTGAAGGTGAGCGTCACTACACCAAGCTCACCGTGGGCGAAAAGGTTCGTCTTTCCATCGACAACATGCGCTCCTTCGATAAGAAGGGGCTGCCGAAGGCGGCCGCGCCAACTACGCGACCCGCATGAAGTTCTCTGTATTCCAGGTTAGCCGCAAGGGCGGGCGTCTCAAGAACGAAGACCGCATGGGGTACTGCTACACGCGGGAATCCGGGCTGTTCGTGCTTGCCGACGGCATGGGTGGCCATCCCGAGGGCGAGGTGGCAGCACAGCTTGCGCTGCAAACCATCGCGGCGCTGTACCAGCGCGAGGCGCGGCCAATCGTCAAAGACGTCAAGGCCTTCTTGACCTCGTCGGTCATGGCCGCACACCAGCAAATCATGCGATATGCCGGCACCAAGGCGATGCTCGACACTCCGCGCACGACCGTTGTCGCCGCGGTGCTCCAAGGCACCACCGCCACCTGGCTTCATTGCGGCGATTCGCGGCTTTACGTGGTTCGCGACGGCACCTTGCTGATGCGCACTCGCGACCACTCGCACGCCGAGCGTCCGCGCGCCAACGCGGGGAACGAGCCGGTCAATCGCAACCTCTTGCTGACGTGCCTGGGTTCGCCCACCGCGCCGCTGTTCGACATCTCTCCGCCCCTGCAATTGCAGCGCGGCGACCGCATCATGTTGTGCTCCGATGGCGTGTGGGGCGTGCTCGACGATGCCGTCATCGTGCACACGCTGTCGTCCGGCAAGCCGGTGTCCGACGCAGCGCCTGACCTCGCCGAAATGGCTTTGCGCAACGGCGGAGGCCACAGCGACAACGTCACGCTCATCGCCCTTGAGTGGGAGCTGCCCGATGCCCCAGGTTACGAGCGCGGCGTGTCGACCGACAGTGTGGGCGACGGCGTTTTCGCGTCGACCATTCAGGCAGGCATGCCGTCGGACAGCGAACTCGACGACCTCGACGACGATGCCATCGAACGCTCTATCGCCGAGATCAACGAAGCTATCCGCCGTTCCGCTTCACGCAAAACTTGAGTTGGCGCGCGCCGGCTTTCCATACTTTTTCTCTCGGGTTTGATATGACTGCTTTCACACGAAGCGGCGGCCGCGCCGCCGACGCCCTGCGCCCGGTGCGCATCACCCGCGGCTTCACGATCCACGCTGAAGGTTCTGTGCTGATCGAGTTCGGCCAGACCCGCGTGCTCTGCACCGCGTCGGTCGAAGAGCGCGTGCCACCGCACAAGAAGGGCAGCGGCGAAGGCTGGGTTACGGCCGAATACGGCATGCTGCCGCGCGCAACGCACACCCGTAGCAGCCGTGAAGCGGCCAAGGGCAAGCAAACCGGCCGCACGCAAGAAATTCAGCGTCTCATCGGCCGTTCCATGCGCGCGGTATTCGACCTTGCTGCTTTGGGCGAGCGCACCATCCACCTCGACTGCGACGTGCTGCAAGCCGACGGCGGCACGCGCACTGCCGCGATCACCGGCGCCTTCGTCGCTGCTCAGGATGCGGTCAATACGCTGCTGGCATCCGGCGCGCTGAAGGCCTCGCCCATCAAGGGCCACGTGGCGGCTATCTCGGTCGGCATCGTCCAAGGCACGCCGCTGCTCGATCTCGAATACGTTGAAGACTCGACCTGTGATACCGACATGAACGTCGTGATGACCGGTGCCGGCCATTTCGTCGAGGTGCAGGGCACGGCGGAAGGCGCGGCGTTCTCACGCGACGAGATGAACCAGCTGCTGGCTCTCGCAGAACAAGGCATCGGCGAGTTGATCCTCATGCAGCAGAAGGCTCTGTCCGCAAAGTAATTGACGAAGTAATTTTTTGAAATGATCACCTCTTCAAAGCGCAGTCGCCCCTGAATATGAAACTGGTACTGGCTTCGAACAACTCCGGCAAGCTCGCCGAACTCCAAACGCTGCTGGCGCCGCTTAGCATGATGCTGGTGCGGCAGTCGGAGCTCGGTGTCGATGAAGCCGAAGAGCCGTTTCGCACCTTTGTCGAGAACGCGCTGGCCAAGGCGCGCCATGCATCGGCGGCAACCGGGCTGCCGGCGATCGCCGACGATGCTGGCCTCTGCGTCGAAGCATTCGGCGGCCTGCCAGGCGTCGACACCGCTTTCTACGCTACGCAGTTCGGCTACGCCAAGGGCGACGACAACAACGTGCGCGCATTGCTCGAGCAAATGGCGCAGGTAGATAACCGCCGCGCCGCGCTGGTAAGCACCTTGGTAGCGCTGCGCAGTGCCGAAGATCCCGAGCCGCTGATTGCCATCGGCCGTGCGCCCGGCGAGATCACTAGGGCGCCCGTCGGCACCAACGGCTTCGGTTTCGATCCGGTGATGTTTTTGCCGCAGATCGGAAAGACTTTTGCGGAACTGACTGCGGAGCAGAAGAACGTCCACAGCCATCGGGGCCAGGCGGCGCGGGCGATGCTTGAACTGATGCGCGAGCGGTGGTGAAGCCCGCAGAGACACCGCTGACGCAGACGCCACCGGACGACCCCGTGATCATTCCGATCGAAGCCACCGCGGCTGCCGCTCATGCGCCGCAGGCCAACGACGTGCTGCACCTCATGCGTCCCGGCCCGCTGCAGTTGGCCGCTCTGCCGCCGCTGTCGCTCTACGTGCATCTGCCGTGGTGCCTCCGCAAATGTCCTTATTGCGACTTCAACTCGCACGAGTGGCGCGCTGGCAGCAACGGCGCCAACGGCACCGACGGCAATGCCGATATCCCCGAGCAGCGCTACCTCGACGCGCTGGTTGCCGACCTCGATGCCGCTTTGCCCTTGATCTGGGGCCGCACCGTCCACACGATTTTTATCGGCGGCGGCACCCCCAGTCTTTTTTCTCCCGATGCCATCGACCGGTTGCTCGGCGATTTGCGCGCGCGTCTCAAGCTCGCGCCCGATTGCGAAATCTCGATGGAAGCCAACCCCGGCACTTTTGAGCGCGACCGCTTCCGTGCCTACCGCGCGGCGGGCGTTACGCGCTTGTCCGTCGGCGTGCAAAGCTTCAACGACACACATCTCAAGGCGCTAGGCCGGGTGCATGACGGGGCGCAGGCGATTGCGGCGGTCGAAGAAGCTGCGAGCGCTTTCGACACCTTCAACCTCGACCTGATGTATGCGCTGCCGGGCCAGACGCTGGAGCAGCTCGACGCCGATCTGGAGCAGGCGCTAGCCCTTTCGCCGCCCCACCTGTCGGTATATCACCTGACGATCGAGCCCAACACTTACTTCGCGAAGTTCCCGCCGGTGATTCCGGAGGACGACGACGCCTACGCGATGCTCGACCGCATTTCAGAGCGCACGGGGCAACTCGGGCTGGCACGCTATGAGGTTTCCGCCTATGCCCGCGAAGGCCACCGCTGTGCGCACAACCTCAACTACTGGCAGTTCGGCGACTATCTCGGCATTGGTGCGGGGGCGCACAGCAAGCTGAGCTTTGCGCACCGCATCGTGCGGCAGGTGCGGCTGCGCGAGCCGCGGCGCTATATGGACGGTGCCCTGACCGGCGCCGCGGTGGCGCAGAGCGAAGACGTCGCCATTGCCGACCTCCCGTTCGAGTTCATGTTGAACGCGTTGCGCCTGAAAGAAGGCTTTTCGCTGGCGCAGTTCGGCGAACGCACCGGCCTCGCAACCACCGCGATCCAGCGTGGAATGGAGGAGGCCGAGCGCAAAAGTTTGATCGCGCGCGATCTGCGCCGTGCTTGGCCCACGGAGCGGGGGCTCGACTTTCTGAGCGATTTACAGACAATGTTTCTTCCATCAGCCTGAGGATTGCCATGCTGAACTTCGAGTTTCTGGAGGCAAAACGACGACCTCGGGGCCGACCCAGCGCCGTGCAGGCAGCAGAACTGCGCGAATCTTTCCTGGCCGCAGCACTGCAGTCGTTTCTGGAAAAGGGGTACGCGGCGACAAGCATTGAGGCCATCTCCCGCGATGCCGGCGTCGCCAAGATCACGATTTACCGCCAGTTCGAGAACAAGCAGGCGCTCTTCCACGAGGTGGTGCATCGGGCGGTAAGCAACGCGCGCAACACCATGCAGGCGACCGTGGTCCGCGAAGGCGCAGATGAGCGCGAACTGTTGCTCGACCTGGTCGAGCGCATGTACCTGGGCGCCACCGAGCCCGAAACGCTGGCCCTGCTCCGGCTCGTGATCGCCGAGGCCGTCCGCTTTCCGGAACTCGCCAAGTCGCTTTACGCGGAAAACAGCTACGTGCTCGGCCCCGTGGTGGCGTACCTCACGGAAGCGCATCGCGCCGGTCGCCTCAACGTACCGTCACCCGAACTTGCAGCAGTTCAACTATCGACCCTGGCCTTCGGTGGGGTGCGCTTCTTCATTTCAAAGCCGCTGGCAGGACCAGCCGAAAGACGGGTCTGGGCCGAGGCGATCGTCGATCTGGTGCTGTGCGGCTGGGCGCCGCAGCCGGTTCGCAACGCGACCCTCGACGTCATCCCCGCAATCAACGCTTAAAATCGGCACACTTTCCGGTGCAACGCCGGATGTCTGCGGAGAGTTGGGTGAGTGGTTTAAACCAGCAGTCTTGAAAACTGCCGACGGGTAACCGTCCGTGAGTTCGAATCTCACACCCTCCGCCAGTCCTTTTCAAAGTGTTATTTGGCAAGCCGCTTCCAGGCTGCGTCCACATCCCGCATCCAGGCTTCGATGCGTTGCTGACGAACGCGCTGATCGCCCGCTGGTTTGTGCGTGAGCCTTGCGACCTCGCCGATGTCGAGGTGCGGCGGCACTTGGTTATAGGGAAAAGGCGGCTCTTTCAGAGCTGCGTCCCGGATGGACTGGATTTTTGTACGGAGGCTGACGGGTTCGTTCATGCTGCCGAGTATGACTGTGCCTGCCGTCGCGTTTTCACTTGTTAGCGCCGCGCCCGCGCGGTGGTCCGACTCAAATTCCGGCACTTCCCGGATAGCTCGGCTGCTTGCCTCTGATCAGACTGCGGAAATGCCTTCGACCTGTTTGTCCCTGTATCTCGGACGTGTTGCCTGGCTCGCCTGTGCCATCTGTGCCCTTACCCTGCCCATCGCCCCGCCAGCGCACGCCGTACCACTTGCCGAAAATCCGCTCGCAGCAGAGCGATGGCAGACACGGCCGATCGTGGTCGTGGTGCCGGCATCCGACCGCGCACTGTTGCGACGCATTGAGGCCGCGTTGGAGCGCACTGCGACGCGCGAGGCGTTTGTTAGCCGCAAGATGGTTTTGTACAGCGTAGAAGCGGGCGAAGGCCGACGAAGTGGCGTGGCCCTGACCACGGGTCAGACCCGCGCGTTGCTTGGTGCGCTGAAACTTGAGTCGGACGGCCCACCGACCTTAGTGCTCGTCGGCCTGGACGGCAGCGTGAAGATGGTCAAGGGCAACGACGTCGATCTGCATGAAGTGTTAGCGGTGATCGACCGTATGCCGATGCGACAGCGGCAGCGGTAAGTCCTGACGGCGCTGACTGTGTGGAGCGTGGCGCCACAACTAAGCCAAAATGCCCGCATGAATCGCCTCGTATTCCTAGCTTTTGTGCTGACCATCGCGGGTTGCGGCACCCCGCCCAATGAAGTTGTGCCACTGCGTGATGGCACTTTCCGTGCGCGCTTCTATGACCAGGCCACGGTGTACTGCCAAAACGACGGACTGACGGCGACCATGCTCGGCAAAGCACCTGCTGAGAACGGAATTCTGTTTACCTGCAAATAGCAGCGGACGATTGGTCAGGCCTTGCGTTCGAGCAGGGCCTTCAATTCGCCGCTGTCCGTCAGCGCCTTGAGTTCGTCGGCTCCGCCCAGAAACATGCCTTTGACAAACACTAGCGGAAAGGTCGGCCAGCCGGTCCACATTTTGAGCGCGTTGCGGTCGCGCCACCCGCTCAAGTAGCTGCCGTATTCAAGATATTTGAATGCCTGCTTGGCATCTTCCAACAGCTTGCGTGCTTTCTTCGGATAGGGGTTGACCGCCATGCCGACCACGACGATGTCGTTGGCCGCGATAGCGCTCATCACTTCGCGAACGATGCCCTGCCGACTCTCTGCTACTCGGGTGCGGATCGCGGGATGAATATGGGTTTCGTCTAAAACGGGACGTGGCATGAAGAGCTTTCCAGGTTTGAAAAATCGGGTCGCGTCGCATCAATCCCGGTATTGCACACCCGGCAACACGCACAGCATTTCGAACGCCAGGTTAGCGCCGACCAGGGCGGTCGTGCCGTGCGGATCGTAAGGGGGGGAGATCTCGACGAGATCGGCGCCGACGATGTTCAACCCGCGCAGGCCCCTGATGATCTCCATTCCCTGGTGCACGCTCAAGCCGCCGATCTCCGGCGTGCCAGTGCCGGGTGCGAAAGCGGGATCGAGCCCGTCGATGTCGAAACTCAGGTAGACCGGCCCTTGGCCCGCCAAACCCGCGACGCGTTCCTTCACTTCCTTCATCAGCGGCGTCAGGCTCTTATGCCAGCACTCTTCGGCTTGCACCACGCGAAAGCCTTGCTGCCTGCACCAGTCGAAATCGTCAGCGTGGTAGCCGGTGCCGCGCAGGCCGATCTGCACAACCCGGTTGCAGTCGAGCAGGCCTTCTTCGACGGCACGACGAAAGGGCGTGCCGTGCGCGATCTTCTCGCCACCCATCGTGTCGTTGACGTCGGCATGCGCATCGACGTGCACCACGCCGATGGGGCCGTACTTCTTGTGCATCGCGCGAAGGATCGGCCAGGCGATGGTGTGGTCGCCGCCGATGGTGATGGGTCGGCAGCCGTTGGCGATGATGCGGTCGTAGGCGGCTTCGATGCGGTCGATCGAATCGAAGATGTTGTACGCGTTGGTAGCCACGTCGCCGATGTCTGCCACCTGCAGCGAGTCGAAAGGCGCGGCGCGCGTCGCCATGTTGTAGGGCCGAAGCAGCACCGACTCGCTGCGAACCTGGCGCGGGCCGAAGCGGGCACCGGATCGGTTGGAGGTACCGAGATCGAACGGCACTCCCACGAAACAGGCGTCCAGCCCATCGCTGGTTTCCTGGATCGGCAATCGCATCATGGATGCGATGCCGGCAAAGCGCGGCACGATGTCGCCGCCGAGCGGTTGGTTGAAGCGGGTGGGGCTGGCGGTGGCCGTGGTGGCGGTGGCCGCGACAGTGGAATTGGGCGATGACATGGCGGACTCGGCAATGGGTTGGGGCTCGCTCATCATGCGCTTGAAGCAGAGATTCATTGGCTGTGTTGCCATAGCAGGTCATGTGCCGGCAGCAGGCAGTCTGCGTTGTCCCGTATGGCCGCAGCACCTCGCGCCCCGACTCGGAGGAAAAGCGATCTCCTTACATGCCCGCTGGCGTGTCGGGTTTACCGTGTTTACTGTGCACAACCTATTGCGACATCGGCGCTGCAGCCTCGCTCGAGGCCCAGTTCTCGGCGGTCTGCTCTTCATGGCGACGGCGCTGCCGGCCATGGCGCAACCCACGACACCGACCGGGCCCGCCTTGTCTTGCGAGCAGGCCAACCGCAACTACCAGGCAGTCAACGGCGCGCCGGTTCGCGAACCGCGAAGTGTCGAACTCGCTTGGCGTAACGTGCAGCGCGTGTGCGACGCCGCGTCTAGCGCGGAACCGGCGCCGCAACAGTACGTCGGGCCCGCTTCGACCGATCCCCGGCCGGTGGCGCCCACAGGGTCGAACTTCTCGCAACAACGGAACCTCTTCAAATGAACATGCCCAAAGTGCCTTCCGAAGACGATCCGGCGCAACTTCCCGTCCAACCGGAATTCCCCACCGACGAAGACCCCACGAATCCCCATTCGGACGAGGGCGAGCCAGGCGCAGACGAAAACGCTGCCGGCTTCATCAAGAAAAAGCTCTGAAGCTCCGAAGCTCTGATTCCGTGCAGCCCGCCGAAGCGCACGACACCCCGGCGAAGCCGGCAGCAGCGAGGTCGTGGTCGCATGCGAGGGCAATTAGTGGCGTCCTGAAAACGGTTCGACACAACTCGCTGCAGATGTGTCAAATTACGCAGACAGGCCGTGCATCGCAGCGGAGAATTCCGTCCATGGTTCTCGCGCAATCACCCTTTTGGCACCGTCGTAACTGGTGGCTGACCGTGGCTTTCGGCGTCACCGTTACGTGCCTGGTGGGCGTACTGGTCGCGGTGGCTCTGCGGACGCCGAACGAAGACAGTTGGTTGCTGGGCGCGGCCATTTTGTGCGCGCTGCCATGGTCACTGGTTCTGCTGGCTTTGGATCAAGCGCCTGGCTTTGCTGAATGGGCGAGCTTCCTGGTGGTCTGCGGTATCTGCCTGAACGTGGCGCTGTTTTGGTTCGTCTGGCTCTGTATTGCCGCATACCGGCGACGGCCGGTTTTTCAGTAGCCCCTAGCCGGCTCGTAGATCACGTCGAACCTTTCGCCTCGCTCGAACTTCACGGCCTGTTCCTAAAAAAAACCGCGCGCGCGGGGCGCGGGGACTCTTCATCGCTTCGGCTTTGTCGGCGGTAATTCGATGGTGGGCCAGTACGTTATTGCCTCCGAAGGCACCGGCCGTCGGGGAGGGTGTGGGGTAGCTCAGCCTAAGCGAAAGTGCGGTTCAGCGGAGGACGACCGCCGCCAGAATGAACAGGACTGCGACGACCGCCGCCGCGATCCAAAGCCACGAGACGCGACGTGCTGCATCCCCGGTTCCATCGGCCTTGCTCAGATCGGCAAAGCCTGTGTCGTTGCCGGAACGGGTGTTTTTTTGATTTGCCATTGGGTGCGATCAGCGGGTTGCCAGGGACACGATCGACACGGCAAAAGCGACCGCCAATGCAATGATCAGCACCACGTGCAGCCATACGCGCGAGCCACCGCTGTTGCGGTAGTCGAGTCGGCTTCGCTCGAGCGCCGCGTTGCGGGTGGCTCGTTCCGGCTTGTCGGTCCACCAGCCGAAGTTGGTATCTGTATCGTCGTTCATGTAGCCCATTTTAGTTACATTCTGACGCACGTGCGCTTCACAAATGGTTACGCGGTAACATTTGTTTTCGATCGTGATTTAGTGCCCTTCTCCGCCTAAGCGCGTTGGGAATCTAACTACGAAAGACTCGCAGCCGAGTGCGAGGCAGGGGTAACGGAGATCGAAGAAGTGCGCCTACAGCCTTACGGCCTGCGCTTCCGTAGCCGGCTCGGAAAGGGCCATCTAACGTCGAATCTCTTATTTCAGACACTGGCTTAGATCATGAAAATCACTTCGCTCGCTTCGGCTACCACTCTTGCGCTTGCAATGACCCTCGGCGCCTGCAGCACCACTGCACCCACGACAGCCGCCGCCGTCAACCGTCCTGACCCGACCATCCTGTTGGTGCCGGTGCAGATCACCGATCCAGCGCTGCAGTCCGGCTGTTGGGCGCAGTTTTATTCGCAGCGCAACTTTCAGGGCGACATGGTGACCTTGGTCGGTCCGGCCGAGGCGCAGAGCTTGGACGCGGGAACCGCACAAGCGCTCAAGCGCGAAATCGACAGCTTGTCGGTCGGCCCGAAGGCGACGTTGCAGGTCTATGAACATGCGATGTTCAAGGACCGCGTCGTGTCTTTTCCGGCTAACAGCCGCGAAGGGGGGCTGGTCCGCAAGTTGGGTTTCGGTGGACGCATCGAAGCTTTGAAGCTTTCCTGCGCACCTTGAGTCAGCGCTGATTCACGCGGCGCCATTGCGGTAATGCACCCGATTGCGCTGCCCGACGCCTTCACGTGACACTAGGCGCCTTCGCTACCTGAAAAGGGCATTCGATGGCAGATGAATTTGTCGATGTGCTGATCGTGGGTGCCGGCATCTCCGGTATCAGCGCTGCGTACCACCTGCAAACGCTTTGCCCAGACCGCAGCTACGCCATTGTCGAAGCGCGTGAATCGATCGGCGGCACATGGGATTTGTTCCGCTACCCCGGCGTGCGATCCGATTCCGACATGCACACGCTCGGCTTTTCGTTTCATCCGTGGACCGAACAGCAAACCATCGCTGGTGGCTCACAGATCCTTGGCTACCTGCGCGACACGGTGCGTGAACATGCCATCGATCGGAATATCCGCTTCGGACACAAGGTGTTGCGTGCTGATTGGTCTTCTGAGGAGGCTGCCTGGACCGTGGAGACCCAACGCGCACAAGACGAAAACGCCACGCGCGTGCGCTGCGGCTTTCTGTTCATGTGCAGCGGCTATTACGACTACGCCGGGGGTCATCGGCCCGACTTTCCCGGCGAGGCGAGCTTCCGTGGCCGCTTCGTGCATCCGCAGCATTGGCCGACCGATCTCGACTACGCAGGCAAGCGGGTGGTGGTTATCGGCAGCGGCGCCACCGCCGTCACTCTTGTGCCAGCCCTTGCCGACAAGGCAGCGCATGTGACCATGCTGCAG
This sequence comes from Variovorax sp., assembly GCA_025352265.1. Taxonomy (GTDB): domain Bacteria; phylum Pseudomonadota; class Gammaproteobacteria; order Burkholderiales; family Burkholderiaceae_C; genus Variovorax. The sequence continues at coordinate 16,305 of JANXTS010000052.1, forward strand.
CGTTCGCCGACGTGGATGGTGGCGCGACCTTCTATCGACACCATAGACGCCGGGCTGAGGCGTCATTTGCCGCTGCGTCTAGCGCTCGGCCTCGCACGCTGGAAGAACGTGCTTCTGAGCCAGTTAATGGTTGCTTTCTGCAAGCACAGCCCGCAGCGTATGCGAAAGCTGTTGCTGGGCGGCGTACGCCGGGCGCTCGGCCCGAACGCCGACCTCGACATGCACTTCACACCGCGCTACAACCCGTGGGAGCAGCGGCTGTGCCTCGTGCCCGACGGAGACTTCTTCGAGGCGATCAACGCTGGGCGTGCGTCTGTCGTGACCGATCGCATCGAGTCGTTCAGCGAGACCGGTCTGCGCCTCGCGTCGGGTGCCACGCTGGAGGCAGACGTTGTCATCACTGCCACCGGGTTGAAGCTGGCCGTGTTGGGTAACACCGCCATGTATGTGGATGGCCAGCGCGTAGAGCCATCCCGCAGCGTGAACTACAAGGGGTTGATGTTCACCGGCGTTCCCAACATGGCCAATACCTTCGGATACACCAACGCCTCGTGGACGCTGAAGGCCGATCTCAGCGCGCGCTACGTTTGCCGGTTGCTCAATCACATGCGAAAGACCAGTTCGCGGCAGTGCGTAGTGCCTGTGTTGGCCCCCGGCACGCCATTACGTGCGTGGACCGATTTCTCATCGGGCTACTTCCTGCGTGCGTCCGACCAGTTGCCGCGCCAGGGCATCACCGGGCCGTTCAAGCTGCGCCAGAATTACCTGAGCGATCTGGTCGCGATGCGGTTCGGCGCGGTCGACGACGGTGTCATACGGTTCACGGGTGCCCAGCACTGAAAACAGTCACCTGATAGCGACCTATGCGACCCATGCGAAAACTCAGGCGACCTGCCGTCGCCCTCGCGCTTTGGATCGGTTTGGCCGTCTTGGGCAACTCCGCGGCCTACGCCCAGGTGATCCGCTGCGTCGACGGCGCTGGCAACGTGAGCTACACCGATCAGAGGTGTCCCGCCAACACGCGCAGCGCGGAGCAGGTGATGGGCCCCGAGGCCACCGACCCAAGGCTGGCTCCGCCAGAGCCGCGGCCATCATCGCGGTTCGCACCGGCGGCGCCGTCATCATCGGTCCCGCCATTGCCTGCTTCGGCGGCGCGATCGCCGTCGGTTGCGGATCGTTTGGCCGAGGAACGTGCGGATGACAGCACGGGCTATCCGTATCCGTATCCCTATCCCTATCCCTATCCTTACCGTTATCCCGACAGCGGTTACCGCCAACCTGGCCCGCCGCAAGACATGCGACCGCAGCTCCGGTCGTGCGATGCGGGCGGCTGCAACGACACGCTCGGCAACCGCTACAACCCCACTGGCAAACTGCAGAGCTACCAGGGCCTCAACGGCCAGAGATGCCAGCCTGTGGGCACAACGGTCGTCTGCCGATGAACGGTGGCCGATGAACGGTGGCCGATGACCATTTAGCCCAATTGGCCAGTGGATAGATCGAGTGGCGGCCTCATGGTTGCCCTTCGAGATATTTCGCTAAGGCAGCGAAGACGCGAGACTTTCCGTGACCGTGACGTACGTCATGGATACGAGGACGACCATGCGCTTCACGACTTCCGTTTTTGCGTTGCTTCTGTGCCTGGCCGGAGGTGCCTCGCAAGCGGACACGCTGCTTCCCGGAAAGATTCCATTGGGGGGCATCTGCTTGGCGGCAGGTGCTGAACCTGGGCCTATGAGCGAATGGGGCGCACGCGACGCGCGGTGCGCATCGAATTCATGCGATCCGGGCCCCGCCTCCGAGGCTGTTCGAAAAGGTGGAGAAAAGGTTGCGTGGTACTGCGCGGCGCGGGTCGCGCATTGCGCTATTCCGAGAGGATCGGGCGTCATGAAAGGCGCGCGCGTGGGTTCCGCCGAATGCACCTGCGACCCGGCCGATGTTGCGGACGGGAGATGCCAGGGGGTGCAGCATCATGCTGTCGCGGAGCTGCCAATGAGCAGACCGGTGGGAACTGGGGCCTGCGATCCGGCCAACCCGTTCGAAGGGTGCCATTGAAGTGAAGTGCAGGCGGCGTTGGTAAAAAGCCTCGCCGACAAGCGTTTTGTTACCTACTTTGCGAAAGCGTGAAATCCGCACACCGCAGCAATGCACAGCCCAAGTCCAATCGACTCCTCATCAATGGAATTCAGAGGTATCGACGTGCGAAGAGGATTGGAACTGGTTGTGGACGAACCCATCAGCGGACGTTTCTTGTGGGCGGTGCTAGGGCGTGAAGTCTTCGGTTTGCCTCGCGCCACGCTCGAAAAAGCGGCCACTCCGCAGCCGACGCGAAGCCAGGCCGTTCAGGCGGGTATCGCGGCCATGCAACGCCATATCGAGCCGGCGCCCGCGCGCCGCGCTTGAAGGGGGCTTACGCTGCTACCTTGTCCCGGCGCGTGATCACCTGACCGCTGCGTGCACCGCTGTGCACGCCGTGATGCCAGGTGATGGTGCCGTTGACGATCACGGTATCAATACCTTCCGCCGGCTTTGTCGGCGTCTCGTAGTTGGCCGCGTCGCGAACGGTCGCCGCATCGAAGACCACGATGTCGGCATGCTGCCCGACCTTCAATGTGCCGCGGCCATGCAGGCCGAAGTTGCGCGCAGTGAGCCCGGTCATCTTCCACACCGCGGTCTCCAGTGGGAACAAACCGATGTCGCGGCTGTAGTGCCCGAGCACCCGTGGAAAAGTTCCCCACAGCCGCGGATGCGGTTTGTCGCCGAGCGGAATGCCGTCTGAGCCGATCATGGTTTCGTCGAACGCCAGCACGCGTTGCACGTCGTCTTCGTCCATCATGAAATAGATCGCGCTGCCGGGCTGCAGCTTGCGGGCTGCCTCGTCTCTGGGTACACCCCATGCCTTCGCGATATCTGCAAGGTCGCGGCCGGCGCACTCGGGGTGCGGCTCGCTGCTGGCTATGAGCACACGGCCTTCGAGCATGCCGCGGTCGGTGCGGATCATGGTGGAGCCTGCGGTGTACGGGTAGCAGTCGAGCGACACGCACTGGTGCTTCATGGTCTCCTTGATGAAGGGCAGCGTGACCTTGGTGCGGCCGAAGTTGTGCGTGTTCTGCACCTTGTGATGCGACACCACCACCGCAATATCGAGCGCACGGCCGATGGCAAAGGTCTCTTCCAGCGCCTCCATCACGCGGTCGCCTTCGTCGCGCATGTGCGTCGCATAGACCGCGTTGCGCTTGCTCAGAGGACGGCTGACCTCGATGATTTCCTCGGTTGTCGCCTTGACCGCCGGCGGATAGAACGTCCCGGTCGACAGGCCGATCGCACCCGCCTGCATCGCCTCTTCGACATGCGCCTGCATGGCCGCGATTTCCGCTGCGTTGGCTGGCCGATCCAGGTCGCCCATGGTCAACGCGCGCAAGGTCGAGTGGCCGATCATCGCCGCCACATTCACTGACGACGGTGTTGCGCGCAGCGCATCCAGGTACGCCTTGAAAGTGGTGAAGCGACCTTCGGCTGGCGAGTCGATGAGGCTCAGCGGCATCGGTAATTCCATGTCGGCGCGCAGCGGTGCGGCACTGATGCCGCAGTTGCCCGCCACCACCGTGGTCACGCCCTGCGACACCTTGAAGGGCATGGCCGCCTGCGACAGCACGGCCTGGTCGTCGTGCGTGTGCGAGTCGATGAAGCCCGGCGCCACGATGCGGCCGGTGGCATCGAGCGTGCGGTCTGCGGTACAGCCATCGAGCTTGCCGATGGCGGCGATGTGGCCGTCGATGACGCCGATGTCGGCAGTAAAGCGCGGCGCCTTGGTGCCGTCTATGACCGTGCCGCCATGGATCAGGAGATCGTAGTGGCTTGGAGCTGGCGTCATGGGAAATCCTTTGTCGGGTTGTGTTGCGGTGTGGGTGCGAAATGGGTGGCTGGCTACGGCCTCTGTCTGAAGCGGCTATCGGAAATGGCAAGCCACACGGTGCTCGCCCGTCGAGGCAGAGTCGCGTTCGCTCAGCACCGGGTCTTGTTGCTTGCAGATGTCCTTGGCGATCGGGCAACGCGTATGAAAGCGGCACCCCGAAGGCGGATTGGCGGGGCTCGGTGGATCGCCCTGTAGCAGCATCCGTTGGGCCGGCGTACGCGGGTTCGGCACAGGCACCGCAGACAACAAGATTTCGGTGTACGGATGCCGTGGTGCCGAAAACAGCGTGTCGCGATCGGCCACCTCCACGATGCGTCCGAGGTACATCACCGCCACTCGATGACTGATGTGGCGCACGACGGCGAGGTCGTGCGCGACAAAGAGATAAGCGATGCCGAACTCGGCTTGCAGGTCCATCAAGAGGTTCACCACCTGCGCCTGTACCGAAACGTCGAGCGCCGACACCGGCTCGTCGCAAACGATCAGCTTGGGGTTCAACGCCAATGCCCGCGCTATGCCCAGGCGCTGCCGCTGTCCGCCCGAGAACTCATGGGGATACCGATTGATCGCCTCCGGCCGCAAGCCGACCTTGCCGAACAGCCAGGCCACTCGCTCGCGGCGCTCGACCCGCGAGTGCATGCCGAAGTTGCGCAGCGGCTCGCCCACGATTTCGCCGGCCGCCAGCCGCGGACTCAACGACGCATAAGGGTCTTGAAAAATGATCTGCACATCGCGCCGGCGCAGCCGCATCTGTTCGGGGCTCAGCGTGGTCAGCTCTTCACCATCGAGTTGCACGGAGCCCGAGGTCGGTTCGATCAATCGCATCACCGACTTGGCCGTCGTCGTCTTGCCGCAGCCCGACTCGCCCACCAGCGACAGCGTCTCGCTGCGCGCCACGGTGAAGGAGACTCCATCGACCGCTTGCACCGGCGGCGTCTGCTTGGAGAGCCAGCGTTTGGGTGCGGCGTAGTGCTTCTTCAGGTTCGTGACTTCGAGCAAGCTCGGGGAGGTCGCTGCGGGGTTCGCGCCTGAATCAGGTACCGGGGCGTTCATGCAATGACACCTTGTTCAGGGTCGATGCGACCTTCCTCGACCGCAAAGCAGGCGGTGGTGTGACGCTCGCCCGGATCACTTGGATCACCGTGCTTCGTCAGTCCCGGAACTTCGGCCACGCAGCGAGCGTTGGCATACATACATCGTGGCGCAAAAGCGCAGCCATGACGCGGCGCCTGCGGTGACGGCACCAACCCCGGGATCTCGGTCAGCCGCGCGCTGTGCGTGTTCATCGACGGCATCGAGGCCATCAGCGCACGCGTGTACGGATGAAGTGGCCGCTCGAACAGGTCGATCACATCGGCCTCCTCGACCGTGCGGCCGGCGTACATCACGACCACGCGGTCGCAGCTTTCGGCCACAACGCCCAGGTCGTGCGTGATCATCACCACACCCATGCCGAGCTCCTTCTGCAGCCGACGGATCAGATCGAGGATCTGCGCCTGGATCGTTACGTCCAGCGCGGTCGTCGGCTCGTCGGCAATCAACACCTCGGGGTTGCAGGCGAGGGCGAGCGCGATCATCACGCGCTGTCGCATGCCGCCGGAGAGTTGATGCGGGTACTCATGAACCCGCCGCTCCGGCTCAGGTATCTGCACGACACGCAGCATCTCGACCGCGCGCTTCAGGGCTTCCACCCGGCTCGCGTTCTGGTGAACCTGTACGGTCTCCGCGATCTGCCGACCGATGGTCAGCACCGGGTTCAGCGAGGTCATCGGCTCCTGGAAGATCATCGAGATGCGGTTGCCGCGGATCTGCCGCATCTCGCGCTCGCTGAGCTTCAGCAGGTCAGTGCCGCGCAGCCGCACCGCGCCGCTGATGCGCGCGGGCGGCGTGGCGAGCAACCGCATGATCGACAACGCGGTCACGCTTTTGCCGCAACCGGATTCCCCGACCACGCCCAGCGTCTGGCCGGCGCGCACGGTGTACGAGACGCCGTCGACCGAACGGGCCGGGCCGGTCAGCGTGGCGAAGTGGGTGCGCAGGTTGTCCACTTCGAGCAGTGGCTCGCCGGTGGGCAATGCGATGCGGGAGAGGGCTTTCATCGAGTGGGTGTCACAGTCCGCTGCGCGGTCAAAGCTGGCGAGCGAGACGCGGGTCCAGCGCATCGCGCAACCCATCGCCCAGCAGGTTGATTGCCAGCACCGTGATGGCCAGCAGGATGCCGGGGTACAGGATGATGTGGAACGCCACCGCGACGAAGTTGCGCCCCTCGGCCATCATGTTTCCCCAGCTCGGCGTTTGCGCCGGGATGCCGACACCGAGGAACTACAGCGCCGCTTCGGTCAGCACTGCAGCGGCAGCCACGAAGGTGGCCTGCACGATCAACGGCGCGACCATATTGGGCAGCACATGGCGCGCGAGGATCACCGGCAGCCGGGTACCGACAGCGTGAGCAGCTTCGACATAAAGCTGTTCGCGCAAGGTGAGCGAGAGCGAGCGCACCAGGCGTACCACTCGCGGTATCTCGGGGATGGTGATCGCGACGATCACGGTCGTCAAACTAGCGCGCGTCACGGCCATCAAGGCGATCGCCAGCAGGATGCCGGGGATGGCCATCAGCCCGTCCATGATGCGCATCACCACGGTGTCGGCCCACGGCACGAAGCCGGCCAGCAGCCCGAGCAGCACGCCCAGCACGGTCGCCAGCACGCCGACCCACAAGCCGACGATCATCGACACGCGGCCGCCCCACACGGCGCGGCTGAAGACGTCGCGGCCGAGCGCGTCCGTGCCGAAGTAGTGCTCGACCGAAGGCGGCTGCATGCGCGCCAGCGGGTCGATGTCCTGCGGGTCGAAGTTGGCAATCCCGGGTGCCGCGATCGACAGCGCCGCGATCGCGATCAGGAGCAGCGCGCCGATGATCAGCGTCGGATGCTTGCGCGCCCAGTGCCAGCGCGGCAGCACGAACGGCACATCCGCGGCGACTGTCGCGGCAGGAGGAAGAACAGTGGGCATCGTGGACATGAGGAAGCGCGTTCAGTACTGGATGCGCGGATCGAACAGGCGGTAGCTCAAATCGATCAGCAGATTGATGAGCACGTACACGCCGGCCGAAATCAGCAGCACGCTCTGGATCACCGGATAGTCGTGGCGCTGCACCGAGTCGATCACGAGCCGGCCGACTCCGGGAATGGCGAACACGGTCTCGGTCACGACCACGCCGCCGATCAGCAGCGCGATGCCGACACCGATGGTGGTGGCGATCGGGATCGCCGCATTGCGCAGCGCATGCCCCAGCACTGGCAGCACGCCCAGACCCTTGGCGCGTGCGGTGCGGATGTAGTCCTCGTGCAGCACTTCGAGCACGGTCGCGCGCGTCATGCGCGTGACGAGCGCGATGTAGACCAGCGCGAGGTTCACGCAAGGCAACACCAGGCTGCGCAGCCATGGGCCGACGCCATCCGCGATGCGCGAGTAGCCCTGCACGGGGAACCACGGCAACTGGATCGCGAAGACGTAGACCAGCAGATAGCCGATCATGAAAACCGGCACCGAGAAGGCCAGCACCGCGAAGAGCATGACAAGCCGATCGATCCAGCTGCCGGCGCGGTAGGCCGCCAACGTGCCGAGCGGCACCGCGATGAGCAGCGTCAGCAGCATGGTCAGCACTGCGATGGAAGCCGTCGGCTCCAGGCGCTGTGACAGCAGTCGCGTCACCGGCACCTGCGTGAAGATCGAGATGCCGAGGTCGCCGGTCGCGAGGCGCCCCAGCCACAACGCGAACTGCTGCCACAGCGGCTGGTCGAGCCCGAGAGCGGTGCGCAGCTTTTCGATGTCTTCGCCAGTCGCCAGGTCGCCGGCAATCAGCGCGGCCGGGTCGCCGGGCGACAGGTGAATCAACAGGAACACCACGACGGCGACCACCGCCATCACGGGCAAGGTGGCGAGCAGGCGGCGAAGGATGTAACCCATGTCGGAAGCCTTCGATGTCTTGTTCGCCTGCCTACTTGTCGAGGACCCAGACCGCAGGCATGCCCGACCACAACTTGTCGATGTTCTTGATGTTCGAGCGTGCCGCGAAGGCTGCCGAATACTGGCCTGCGTTCACATAGGGGATCGCTTCGTAGGCGCGCTTCTGGAAGGCGTCGAGCAACTCCTTGCGCTTGGCCGGCACGGTCTCCCTGATCCACGCGGTGCGCAGCTCGTCGAGCTCCTTGTCGCAAGGCCAGCCGGGCAGCGAGTTGCCGCAAGCGGCGCCCAAGTACGCGTTGGTGATGGGCGAGTTGACGTCGAACTCACCCGCCACCGTCACGTACATGTTCCAGCCGCCGGCCTCGGGCGCATCCTTCTTGGCACGGCGCGCACCGATGGAAGCCCAGTCCATGTTCTGCATGTCGACGTTCATGCCCATGTTGCGCATCGTCTGTGCAGCCATCAGCGCTTCGGCGTTCAGGTAGGTGACGTCGGTCGGCACCAGCAGCACGACCCTCTCGCCTTTGTAGCCCGACTCGGCGAGCAACTGCTTGGCCTTCGTCAGATCGGTCTTGCGATAAGGCTCCGCGCCGGCGCTGGTTTCATTGGGGCCACCGCAAATGAAATACGTCGCGCAGTAGGTCACGCGCATGTCGAGCGGATAGCCCATCGCCGCGGTGAACTTCTCCTGGTTGACCGCCATCGCGAGCGCTTGTCGCGCCTTCGGGTTGTTGAACGGCGGGTACATGTGGTTAAGGACCAGAAAGCCCTGGTACGAACCGCCGGCGCCGATCTTCACGTTCTTGTCGGTGCGCAGCGGCGTGATGTAGTCCGGCGGCACTTGCTCGACCAGATCGACCTCGCCGTTCTTCAGCGCTGCGATGGCGCTGTTGGCGTCTGGCAGATAGAGCCATTCGACGCGATCGAAGTTGCTCTTCTTGCTGCCGGCCAAACCGCTCGGTGGTTCGCTGCGCGCCACGTAGTTGGGGTTACGCACGAACACCGCCTTGTTGCCTGGGACCCATTCGTCACGCTTGAAGATGAAGGGGCCGGAGCCGAGCACTTCGGTCAGCGGCGAAGTCGCCGGCATCTTGGCAAGTCGCTCCGGCAGGATCACCGGTGGAAAGCCCGAGGGCTTGGCCAGCGCGTCGAGCACCATGCCGAAAGGCTCCTTCAGCGTCAGCGAAAAGTTGTTGGCATCGACGGCCTTCCACTCGGCACCGACCGCGCCCATGGCACGGCCCAGGCTGTCGCGTGCACCCCAGCGCTGCAGCGACGCGACGGCGTCGGCCGATGTCACCGGGCTGCCATCGGAGAACTTCAATCCGGGCCGCAGCGAGAAGCTCCACTGCTTGCCGTCTTTGGACATCGCGTACTTGTCGACCATCTGCGGCTGCGGTTTGCCGTTCGCGTCTTGTGCGAAGAGCGTGTCGTAGACCATGTAGCCGAAGTTGCGTGAGATGTAGGCGGTGGTGAAGGTCGGGTCGAGGATCTTCACGTCGGCATGCGCGACGACTTTCAATGTCTTGGTCTGCGCCAGCGCGGGCAGGCCGGCAAGCGCCAGAGAGAGGCCAAGGCTGCCCCATGCAGCGAGGGTTGCAAGCGTGCGTCGTTTCATCGTCGGTACTCCGGTGGTGAGTTGGGCTGAAAACAAAGAAGGGAATCAGGCAGCGGCGAGGGTGGCCACCAGCGGCCACTTCGGCATGCGCGCCTTGCGGTACGGCAAGGTCGACAAATCGATGGTCACGGCGCCCGGCGCGCCCGCGTAGATGACGTGCTTCGCGACCTTGGAGAACGATGCGTAGAAGTGCTGCGACGACTTCACTACGATGATCTTTTTGGCTGCCAGATCGCATCCGAGTTGCGTGAAGACGTCGGTGCCCATGGCCTGATTTCGCAGTGTGATCAGCACGATCTCGATGCCGTTGGCTTCGACCAGCGCGCTGTCGCCCAACGCCACCGGCGTGTTCGCGAGACCGGTCATCACCATGTCGTGGCGCAATGCCTTGACGGTGCACATCAGGTCGAGCGGGTCGCCCGACATCGGGCCGATCTTGCCTCCGATGCGCAGCGCCAGTCGTGCGCCTTCACCCGCTTCGAAAGCGATGCGCGCAGCGATCGGGTCCCACATCGGGCCGATGGCGGCGTTCTCGATGCCGCGCTCGATCATGCGTCGGAGGATGAAGGTCGAGTCGCCTGCCGCCCCACCGCCGGGGTTGTCGGCGCCATCAGCCAGCACCACCGGGCCGCCATCGAAAGCCAGTGCTTCATCGAGCGCCGTGTCGATGTCCGGATAGCGCACTGCCAGCGCCTCGCGCATGCCGATCAGTTCGTCGGCCAGTTGTCGCGCGAGGGTGTCGGCCTTGCCTTGGTCGCCGTCGGTGTAGACCAGCAACTTGGTACCCATCTCGGGCACATCGCCCCACGAGAAGCCGTGTGCGATCGAGATCGACAGCACACCGTCTTTGCCTTCGAGCGATTGCAGGCGGTCGACGAAAGTGCGCGCCGGATCGCGCGAGGTGTGGACGGTCACAATCATCTCGCAGTCGACCACCGAAGCCACCGGCTCGATCTTGCCTTCGACCATCGCCGCGCAGAGGTCGACAAGTTCGATGCCGCGCTCCAGCACGTCGGTGTGCGGGTACTCCTTGAAGGCTATCAGCAGGTCGGCCTGCACGATCATCTCCGGCGTGAGGTGGCTGTGCGGATCGAGCTCGGCACCGACCACGACCTTCGGCCCGACGATGGCGCGCACGCGGGTGAGCAGGTCGCCTTCGCAGTCGTCGTAGCCGTCGGCGACCATCGCGCCGTGCAGGCCGAGCACCACCATGTCGACCGGCAATGCAGCTCGCAGATCGGTTAGCAGTTCTTCACGAAGCGTCTCGTAAGCGTGCCGCGTGGTGGTGCCGCTGGGTTGTGCGCCGGCGACCATGCCTTCGACCAGATCCCAGCCGAGTTCCTTGCCGCGCAGGCGTGCTGCCCACAGCGGTCCCGAGAAAAACGTCATCGCATCGGGGTGCTTGCCCGCAGCGTAGTAGCCGCGGTCCTTGAACGACGCGAGGCCCGTGGGCATCGGTCCGAAGGTGTTGGTTTCGGTGGCGAGAGATCCGCTGAAGACACGCATGATGGGCTCCTTATGCGATGGGTGAGAGGGCTGCAGCCTTGCGCAAACGCCGCGGCCCCAGCATCTCCGCAGTGAGACCGAACGACGCGGCATGCGTTGGCACCGGCAGCCCGCGTGCCAGTGCCGCGCAGGTTTCGCCCATCGCGGGCGAGGTCTGGATGCCGTAGCCGCCTTGCGCCGCGACCCAGAAGAAGCCGGGCACCTCGTCGTCGAAACCGCCGACCAGATCGCCATCGGCCACGAAGGAACGCAGCCCGGCCCAAGTGCGCGTCGGCCGCCGGATCGCGAGCGTGGTGTTCTCTTCGATGCGGTGAATCGCCAATGCGATATCGAACTCTTCGGGCTGGATGTCTTGCGGCTCGACCGGGTCGGCGTTGGCGGGGGAGCCGAGCAGCATGCCGGCGTCAGGTTTGATGTACCAGTCTTCGGTCGCGCCAAAAGCCATCGGCCAGGACGATGCATCGACACCCTCCGGCGGCGCGAAGATGAAGGCCGAGCGCCGCCGCGGCTCGATGCCGATCGGCTGCACACCGGCCAGCTTCGCGATGGCGTCGACCCAGGCACCGGCCGCGTTGAGCACCACGGGCGCCTCGTAAGTGATGCCACCGGCCTGCACGTGCCAGCCTTGCGCGGTGCGCGCCATCGCTTCGACCGGCGCGTTGCAAACCAGCTTGCCGCCGGCCAGTCGCGTGCCGCGCAGGTAGCCCTGGTGAATGGCGTGCACGTCCATGTCGGCCGCATCGGGTTCGTAGACGGCGCCGATGACCTGCTCCGTGCGCAGCACCGGCATCAGCGCGATGGCGGCTGCGGTGTCGAGGCGTTGCGCGCCCTTGCTCATGCCGCGCAGCACCTCCCAGTGCTCATCGAGATGCGCTTCTTGCCCCGGCGCGGCGACCATCATCGCGCCACGTGGCGTGAGCAGCGGATGGTCGGTGAAACCGGCTGGCGGGTTGTTGAAGAAAGCGCGGCTCGCCAATGTGAGCGTGCGCACCTGCTTCGTGCCGTAGCTTTCCATGAAGAGCGCGGCGGAGCGGCCGGTCGAGTGGTAGCCGGGCTGGTCTTCGCGCTCGAGCACGACGACCCGGCCGTGCGGCGCGAGCCAGTGTGCGACCGAGGCGCCGGCGATACCCGCACCAATGACGAGAAAGTCCACTTGGACCGGAGATGAAGAAGAAGCCGTGACGCTCATTGGAAGATGGTGCGGACTGCGCGCAAGTGGTGCGTTGAATAGAACGAAGAAGAAAAAAAATTGGCGCAGCGTAAATCAGAATTTGCGGATACGCAAATTCCAGGCCAGTTTGCAATGCGGCGTGCGTCTGAATGTTGTTCGGGCTGGCAGAATTCGGCAACGACAACGACAGGACGGCAAGCCTTGAAAGCACATCCACGCGGCGCTCCTGCGGTCGAGCCCGTCACGCTCGATCGCGAGACCTTCGGAAAGCGTTTGCGCGCAGCCCGCAAGGCGTTCGGCTGGACCTTGTCGCAACTGTCGGCGCTGTCGGGCGTATCGATCACGACGATCTCGCGCGCCGAGCGTGGGCAGCTCGCGCTCGGCTATGAAAATTTCGCGGCACTCGGTCGAGCGCTGCAAATGGACATGAACGCGATGTTCGCCGGCGACGGTGTCGAGCCTGCCTTGCTCGATGGACCGGTATTGACCCGAGCGGGCAAGGGTGTGGTGTACCGCGGCCTGTCTTTCGCGTACGAATTTCTCGGCACGACGGCGGCCGGCAAGCAGATGAGCCCGGTGGTCGGCACGGTCCATGCGCGCACCGTCAACGGCCCTGGAGACTTCGCGCGGCACGCAGGTGAAGAGTTCGCCTATGTGCTGTCGGGTGCGATCGACGTGCACTTCGAAAATGGCGAAGTAGTGCGCCTGGCCCGTGGTGATTCGCTGTACTTCGAGGGCCGCATCGGCCATGCGTATGTCACGGTGAGCCGGCAACTGGCCAAGATCGTCGGCGTGACCACGACCGAAACGGCCTTCATGCACGCGGCCCGCGCCGGGCATGAACGGGCGCTGCCTGTGCCGCCGCCGCCTCGGGCACGGCCGAACGTCCCGGCGCACGAGTCGACACGTAAGTCGAAGCGTCTGGCGCCACGCGCACGCGCGAGCTGACACCGGGCTCGCCCGTCCGTCCTGCACTTCGCGCCTTCCTGGCGCACTCCGTCGCATTGCGTTGGCCTGTCAAGGCGCTTCGCGCGATGGTCGGGGCTTCACTTACCCAGGAGCTTCGACCATGAATTTCTCCCCTCGCCTGAGCGCGGCCGTGTTCGCGCTGCTGCTTCCGCTTGCAGCCAATGCTGCAGACCTCCAGGTCGCGGTGAGCGACGGCCCGACGGTCCCGGCCACGCTCTTCGTGGCGCTGTTCGACTCGGCCGAAGCTTTTGCGGCCGACCTGCCGCTGGCGTCGCAGAAGGTTCCGATGCGCGAAGGCAAGGCGCAGTTGTCGTTCAACGGTCTGGCGCCGGGCCGCTATGTGATCAAGTCTTTCGCCGACGAAAACGGCAATGAAAAGCTCGACACAAACCTGGTCGGTTTGCCCACCGAGCGTTACGGCTTCTCGAACGATGCCAAGGGACGCATGGGGCCGCCTGCATTCGACGCGGCCGCGGTAAAAGTCGATGCGGACACCAGCACCGCTTTTCGTTTGCACTGAGGTGAAGCAGTCCATGGATCGCCGTGAGCTGCTGCGCCGCCTGCTCGCCGCGGGAGGCGCGTCGTCTCTTCTGCAGTTTCTTCCATCGATGCCGGCCCATGCCGACACCCTGGATGCACCCGATACCTGGCAGTCGCAATTCGATGCGTCGACCGTGCCCTGGAAGTCGGGCTTTGCCACGCCCAGGGGCGACCTGCCACGGACCGCCGCCCGGGTGCGCGGGCGTTTCCCCGCTGCGGTGGGTGGCACGCTCTATCGCATCGGTCCGGCCGGCCACGACCTTGGTGGCCAGCGCTATCACCACTGGTTCGACGGTGACGGTATGGCCCATCGTTTCGTGATCGCGGGCAATAGCGTTCATCACCAGGGCCGATATGTGGCGACCGCCAAGCGTGCGGCTGAAATGCGCGCCGGGCGCCGGTTGACCGAGGGCTTCGGCACGGTATTCCAAGGCACCGACGAAGTGACCGCGCCCGACCGCATGAACGTGGCCAACATCAGCATGTTGCACTTAGGCGGCGAACTGCTTGCACTTTGGGAAGGCGGCTCGGCCACGCGGCTCGACCCGCAGACGCTAGAGACGCGTGGCATCAAGACCTGGCGCGCCGATCTCGCCGGCGTCCCGTTCTCGGCCCATCCGCGGGTCGAGCCCGACGGGACCATCTGGAACTTCGGCGTGAGCTCGAACAACGGCCTGTTGTTGCTTTACGAGATCGCTTCCGACGGTGTTCTGCGACGTGCCGATGCGCTGCCGCTCGCCGATCTGCCGATGATTCACGACTTCGCGGTGACCGACAAGCATCTCGTCTTTCTACTGCCGCCGCTGGTGTACGACATCAAGCGAAGAATTGCCGGCGCGAGCATGCTCGATTCGCACGCGTGGCGACCTGAGCTCGGCATGCGCGCATTGGTGATCGACAAGAAAGACTGGAAGCGGCAGCAGATGCTCGCATTACCTGTCGGCTTTCTGTATCACATCGGCAATGCCTGGGAAGAAGAGACGCCCAGCGGCACGGTGATTCATATCGACTACCCACGCTCGGATGATGCGTCGAGCCTCTTCGCGAACACGCGTGAAGTCATGCGCGGCGTGCTCGCGGGCGGTGCGAACCCGAGGCTGACCGTCGCCAGCCTCAATCTCGGAACCGGCCGGGCCGCGCAGGTCGAACTGGTGGCCGAGGCGGAGTTTCCGCGCATCGATCCGCGCTCGGTCGGCCAGCGGCACCGCCACGTGATTCATGCGACGAACCCGCTCGGCGGCTTGCCGATGTTGAGCGCGATTGCCAGCACCAACGTCGAGTCGGGAGCGTCGCAAGTCTTCAGTTATGGAAAGCAGGCGGTGGTCGAGGAGCACCTGTTCGTGCCGGACGGTCGAGGCCCAGGCTGGGTGCTGGGCACCATGTTCGATTGCGCGCAAGACAAGACAGTGCTTTCCTGCTTTGCCGCCGATGCGCTGACCGACGGGCCCGTTGCGCAAGCCACCTTGCCGTACGCGCTGCCACTGGGTTTGCACGGGACGTTCGTGCCGATCTAGTGCATCGATGGCCCATCGAGGGCGGGGAACCTAGGCAGCGGCGCGCAGCGCTTCGCTTTGCACCGCGCGCTCGTCGGCTCCGAAGAAGTGAAGCGACTCCGGCGCGATGGACAGGCGCAGCGTGCCGCTGAGCTGCGGGTTGGCGGTTGGGGCCAGCAACACCAGTTCGCCGAGCGCCGAGCGGAGGTAGCAGAAAGCCCGGTCGCCGAGCTGCTCGACGGCCAGCGTTTCGCAGTCGCGCAGTTCGAGCACGACTTCGCCAGGCGCCGGCTCTCCGATGCGCGCCTGCTCGGCTCTGAAGCCGATCGCAGTGGCCGCGCCGTGCAGCCGAAGCGGGACATGAAGCGGCACCCGCTGCTTCGCGTCGCCCAGCCTCAAGAAGGTGCCACGCACGTCCGGCTCGCAGCTCTCTACTTTGAAAAGGTTGATGCGCGGCGTGCCGATGAAGCCGGCCACGAACAGGTTGGCTGGCGACCTGTAAAGCGTCAGCGGCGAGCCGACCTGCTCGATGCGACCCTTGCGCAACACCACGATCTGGTCGGCCAATGTCATGGCTTCGGTCTGGTCGTGCGTCACGTAGACGGCGGTCGCTTTCAGCGTGCGCTGCATGCGTGCGATCTCCAGCCGGAGGCGCACGCGCAGCTCCAGGTCGAGGTTCGACAGCGGCTCGTCGTACAGAAAAACCTCGGGTCGCCGGATCATCGCGCGGCCCATGGCCACACGCTGCCGCTGGCCGCCCGAGAGCTGGCGCGGAAAGCGGTCGAGCAGAGGCGTGAGTTCGAGCGTGCCGGCGATCTCGTCGACGCTGCGCTGCTGTTCGGCGGCCGACACCTTGGCCATGCGCAGCGGGAAGGCCAGGTTCTGCCGTACGGTCTTGTGCGGGTACAGCGCGTAGTTCTGGAACACCAGCGCACAGCCGCGGTCGGAGGGCGGCACGTCGTTCATCAGGCGGCCGGCGATGCGCACCTCGCCACCGCTCGGTGTTTCGAGGCCGGCGATCATGCGCAGCAAGGTTGACTTGCCGCAGCCCGACGGGCCGAGCAGTACCGTCACCTGCCCGTCGGGCATGGTGAGGTCGATGTCGGGAATCACCTCGACGTCGCCGAAGCGCTTGCTGATGGATTTGAGTTGGATCTCGGCCATGAATGTCTTTGCTGCGTTGCGTTGAAAAGGGTGTCAACCCGCTGGCGTATTGGCCGCCTGCGCGACCCCGCGCTGGATGTTGGATTCAGTCAGCCCGAGCAGTTCTTCCATCGCCTTGCGCGCCCCAGCCGGCTTGCGCGCCCAGATCTGGTCGAGCACGGCGCGGTGCAGCGGCAGGCTCTTGCGCGGCGCGCCGGGTTGCCGTGTCGACAGCTCGAAGGAGGTCCGCAATGCTGCCTGGATGGTGGCGCCGAAGGCCACCAGAAAGGGGTTGCCGGTGGCGCTCAGGATGGCGTGATGGAACTCCAGGTCGGGCCCCGCATAGGCGACCGGGTCCATGCCTGCGGCGTCCATCGCACGGTAGGCGCGCTCGATGGCGGCGATGGCGGCATCGGGCGCCGACGTGGCCGCGAGTTCGCACGCGGCCGGCTCGACGATGCGTCGCAACTGCATCAGGTGTTGCGCCATCTGCACGCGGTCGTTGCCCGACCAGGCCCAGCGCAGCACGTCTTCGTCGAGCATGTTCCATTGCATGCGCGGCAGCACGCGGGTGCCGGCTTTCTGGCGCGACACCAGCAGGCCCTTGGCCTTGAGCCGGCTCAAGGCTTCGCGAACCGAGGTGCGGGCGACGCCGAGCTGTTCGGCCAACGCGACTTCGGTCGGCAGCGACGTGCCGTCACCCCACTCGCCACCCATCACTCGCCGCGCCAGCGCCTCGGTGACGGCCAGCGGTCCACGTCGCGCCGCGGGGCTGGTTGAAATCACAGACAAGATATTTTGGTCAGACATAATATTTAGCTGACGGAGGTTATACGAGGTGAATTGCGCTGAATCTCCGGGTTTTCCACGACGGTCTACAATTAAATTGTCTGTCATATTCCCGGCTGCCAAAGGCAAGGGACACATCGATCCTGCCTGCGGTCCATCCCCGGCAGAGCCTCCAGGAGACACACCATGCGCACCACCGAACCCCTTCGAATCGACGTCCAACGTCGCCGCCTGATCAAGGCCGCAGCCGCCACCGCAGCGGTGAGCGCCGGAAGCACGCTGGCATTTCCAGCCCTCGCGCAGGCCAAGCCCTTCGCCGGCGTAAAGCTGCGCGGCGCGGCCTACCAGCACGGCTTCTTCAATATCCTGCGCAAGTACATTCCCGAGTTCGAGGCGCAGACCGGCATGACGGTCGACCTGCAGTTGTCGGCGTTTCCGGTCTACAACCAGCAAGCCGATCTGGAGCTTTCGTCGGGTGGTAACTCGTGGGACTTCTGCAACGTCACCTTCATCCTGGCAGCGCGCTGGGTGGCGGCCGGCCTGCTCGCCAACCTCGACGATTTCACCAACGATCGCAAGCTCACGCCGGCCAGCTGGAACCCGGACGACTTCGTCAAGGGCGCACAACTGCCGTACATGGACAAGGCCGGCAAGACCTTCGGTTATTCATGGGAAGGCGGCGCGATGTTGATGGGCCTCAGCCGCACCGACCTCATGAAAAAGCGTGGCGTGGAAGCACCCCGCACCTTCGACGAACTCATGAAGGTGTGCGACGCCGTCAACGGGCAGGACGGCGGCAGCGGACCGGTCACCGGCTTCGTCAGCTCCAACCTGCATCACTGGTTCTTGCCGCCCTACATCCAGGGCTACGGTGGCGATCTTTTCGTCAATCCGCCAACCGACATCAAGCCGGCACTCGACACGCCAGCGTCCATCGAGGCCACCGCTTTCTACACGACGCTGCTGTCGAAATACGGGCCGCAAGGCGTGCTCGGCTACACCGAAGACCAAGCCCGCGCCGCACTCATCAGCGGCCGTTCGAACATCTTCATCCACTCCAGTTCGTGGGTCACCGCGATGCTCACCTCGCCCGACAGCAAGGTGAAGGACACGGCTCGCGTGATGCGCATGCCGGCTGGGCCGAAGGGCGACTTTCCCGCAGCGAACAGCCAGGGCCTGGGCATCCCGAAGAACGCCAAAAACAAGGAAGCCGCATGGGAGTTCATCAAGTGGACGCTCAGCCCCGAGCTGACTGCACGCATCGTGAAGGACACCGGCCATCCGTCGATCTGCCGCCGCTCGGTGATCGAGAGCGCCAAGTACAAGCGCATCAACACCGTCAACGGCCAGGACATCGGCAAGCTCTACCTCGAAGTGCTCGACATGCCCAGCAAGACGCACAACTACATGGCCTACCGCACGGTCAAGGAATTCCCGCTGATCGGCGATGTGGTGAACAAGGCAGTCGAGCGCGTGGTGTCGGGTCAGATGCCGGCAGCCGAGTCGATGAAGTCGGCACAAGAGGCTGCGCTCAGCAGCCTGCGCCGCGCCGGCGCAAAAGTCTGATCCCGCACCGACGATGGCCGCTGCATCCTACGAACGTCAACGCCGCAGTTTCGTGCGGATGGCCATCGCGCCGAGCCTGCTGTTCCTGCTGCTGGTGGCGGGCCTGCCGACGCTGTTTCTGTTGATCACCAGCTTGACGCCGGGGGCACTTGTCAACCCCGGTTCCCTCACCGATTTCACCGAACCCCTGCGCAACTACAAGCTGCTGGGCAGCGACGAGCGCTTCGTCGGCTCGCTCTGGGTGCAGGCGCGGCTGTCGGTCTACACGGTGGTGCTGCAGGTGCTGCTCGGTACCGGACTGGCGCTGCTGGTGCACTCGGGACAAGACCGCTGGAAGTCGCTGCGGCACCTGTTCGTGATCCCGATGGTGCTGCCGCCCATCGTCGTGGCGGTGATCTGGAAACTGATCTATACGCCCGACATCAGTCCGATCTACCAGGCCGCGCGCATGCTCGGCGTCGCACTGCCGGCGATGACGACGCACGTCGACTTCGCGCTGTGGGCAATCGTGATCGCGGATACCTGGGAGTGGGCGCCGTTCACCTTCCTGATGGTGCTGGCGTCACTGCAGACGCTGCCCGCCGAATACGTCGAGGCTGCGCGCATGGACGGTGCCGATGCGTGGCGCGTGTTCGGCCACATCGTGCTGCTGTACATCGCGCCGGTGCTGCTGGTGTGTACGCTGTTCCGGCTGATCGACAGCATCAAGGCCTTTCCGCTCATCTTCCTGCTGACCGGCGGTGGCCCGGGTTCGGTGACCGAGGTGACCAACTACTACGCCTATCTGGTCGCCTTCAACTTCGGTGAGCTGGGCTACTCCAGCGCCATCACCGTGGTGCTGCTGGTGGCCACGGTGCTCATCAGCTGGGCCGCGATGCGGGTCAGCCGCAATCGGGGAATCGACTCATGACATCGCAACGCATGCTGGCTTTGCGCCGCCGCTGGCCGCTGGCGCGCTGGGCCGTGCCGATCATCCTGCTGGCGATGCTGCTGCCGTTTCTGTGGCTGCTGCAGATGTCGTTCAAGCCGACGCCGCTGATCCTGGAATTTCCGCCGCGCATGATTTTCATGCCCACCCTGGAGCACTACGTCGGGCTCTGGCAGGCGGGTTTTCCGGAATCTTTCGTCAACAGCCTGATCACCAGCATCGTGTCGACGGTGTTGGCATTGCTGCTCGGCATTCCTGCTGCCTACGCCCTGTCTCGCTGGACCGGGAAAGGGCGCTTCGGGCTGGGGCTCGGCATTTTGTTGACACGCATGGCGCCACCCATCGCCTTCACCATTCCGTTCTTCCTGGCGTACCGCTGGCTCGGCTTACTGGACACGCGAACCGGGCTCATCCTGATCTACATGACCTTCAACCTGCCGCTGGTCATCTGGATGATGCAGCCCTTCTTCGACGCGGTGCCGGAGTCGCTCGAAGAGGCAGCGCTGATGGACGGCGCAGGGTTCCCGACGGTGTTCATGGAGATCGTGATGCCGATGGCGACGGCCGGCATTGCGGCCACCGCCATCCTGTGTTTTCTGTACGCGTGGAACGACTTCTTCTTCGCGCTCATCCTGACACGCACCGATGCCCGCACGGCACCGGTGGCGGTCGTCAACTTCATGAACTACGAAGGCTGGGAGTGGGGCAAGATCGCCGCCGGCGGCTCGCTGGTCATGGCGCCGGTGCTGGTGTTCTCGATGCTGGTGCGGCGTTACCTCGTGAGCGGCCTGACGGCCGGCGCGGTCAAGGGTTGAGCGTGTCTCACCCACCCCTCACCGGCGCGACGCGCATCGTCCCGATCCTCGCGCACCCGGTCGATCATGTGCGCGCACCGCGCACCTACAACCCCGCGTTCGCCGCCGCCGGGCTCGACTGGCACATGGTGCCGATGGGCGTCTTGCCCGCCGATCTGAGCGCGACGCTGGCGCAACTGGCGCGCGTGACCAACCTGCAAGGCGTCAACCTCACGATTCCGCACAAGGCAGCGGCTTTCGCACTGTGCAGCCGGGCCACGGCCGAGGCGCGCGATACTGGCATGGCGAATACGCTGCGGCTCGAAGCCGATGGCCTCTGGGCCGGCGCCAACTCCGATGGCATCGGCTTTCTCGGCGCCGCGCGTGCGAACGGTCTGCTCGATACGGGCAGGTCGGTGGTGATCGCAGGCTCGGGCGGCGCCGGCACCGCGATCGCTTTCGCGCTGGCCGCAGCCGGTGTGCGAGAGATCGACGTGCTCGACACCGACGCCAACCGCGCCGCAGCCCTGCGACACGCGCTGCAGCGGAAGTTTCCCGACCTTGCCGTCGGCCATCGCCGCGAAGCCCTGGCCCACGCCGGGCTGGCCGTGAACGCCACGCCGATGGGCCTGCACGACGAGGATCCGATGCCCTTCGACCCGGCGCTGCTGCCGGCCGATGCCGCGGTGTTCGACATCATTGCCGCGCGCGACACCGAACTGATGGCCGACGCCGCAGCACGCGGGCTGCGCGTGCTCGGCGGGCGCCCGATGGTCGAGCACCAGGTGGCGCACCAGATCGCGTTCTGGCGTGGCGACCATCACGTCTCGCCCAAGTGAGCCAACGAAGAGATAGATGCCGAAAAGACACATGCCGAAGAGCTACATGCCGAAGTTCAAGATGACCCGACGGGCCTGGCCGATCCTCGCCGCCGCCCTGGCGCTGGGCGCCTCCCTCGCGCACGCGCAGTCCGCCGCCGACTATCCGCAGAAGCCGATCATGATGGTCGTGCCGCAACCGGCCGGTGGCGCAGCCGACCAGTTCGCGCGGCCGTTCGCGCAGTTATTGGCCAAGCGCCTGAATCAGCCGATCGTCATCGAGAACAAGCCCGGCGCCAACGGCAACATCGCGGCTGCCTATGTGGCACGGCAACAGGCGGCCGATGGCTACACCATCTTCTTCGGCTCGGTCAGCACAATGGCCGTCAACCCGCATCTGTACAAGACGCCGGGCTTCGATTCGTTCAAGGATTTCCAGCCGATCACGTTGACCAACCAGACGCCCAACGTATTGATCGTCGGTGCCGCCACGCCCTATAAAACGGTGGCCGATGTGGTTGCTGACGCCAAGGCCAAGCCGGGCACGCTGACCTTCGGCTCCGCTGGCAACGGCAACACGATGCACCTGACCGGGCTGCAGTTCGAAACCAAGACCGGCACCTCGCTGATCCACGTGCCGTACAAGGGCGGCCCGGCGGCGCTCAACGACGTCATCGGCGGCCAGATACCGATGATGTTTCACAACTTGTCGGCGGTGCTGGCGTTCGAGAAGGCAGGCAAGGTGCGGGTGCTCGCGGTTGCCGACAAACAGCGCTCCAAGCTGTTGCCGAACGTGCCGACCATGGCCGAGGCCGGAGCGCCCGGCGTGGTACAGCTCGCATGGAGCGGCATGCTCGTTCGCAGCGGCACGCCAGCGCCGATCGTCGATCGACTGAACAAAGAGATGCGCGAAATCCTCAAGGAACCCGCGTTCCGCAAGTCGATGGAAGATCAGGGCTTCGACGTGCTGTCGTCGACACCCCAAGAATTCGAAGCACGCATCAAGGCCGACTACGCCACGATGGGCGAGGTCATCAAGGCCGGTAACGTGCAGATCGACTGAGCGCCGCAAGAACCCCACCGAACCGAAAGTCCTTATGCCCGACATCAACCTCTTCAAGCACGCACTCGCCGCCAAGCAGCCGCAAATCGGCATCTGGTCGACGCTGCCGTATCCCTACGTCTCCGAGTTGCTCGCCGGGGCCGGCTTCGACTGGATCATGCTGGACACCGAACACGCGCCGAGCGATCCGGTGCTGATGCTGCAGCAACTGCAGGCAGTGCAGGCTGAAAGGGATAAGTCGACGTCGGCCGTCGTGCGGCCGCCGTGGAACGATTCGGTGCTCATCAAACAGTACCTCGACATCGGTGCGCAAACGTTGCTGCTGCCCTTCGTGCAGAACCGCGCCGAGGCCGAGGCGGCCGTTGCTGCAACGCGCTATCCGCCGGGTGGCATCCGCGGCATGGGCGGCACCATGCGCGCCTCGCGCTTCGGTCGCGACACCGGCTACGTCGCCGGGGCCGAGCGCGAGCTGTGCGTGCTGGTGCAGGTCGAAACGGCCGAAGCACTGGAGCGACTCGAAGATATCGCCAACGTGGACGGTGTCGACGGTGTCTTCATCGGTCCCGGCGACTTGTCGGCCAGCATGGGCGTGGCCGGTCAGGTGAACCACCCGGCGGTGCGCGCCGCCATCGACGGCGCCATCCGCCGCATCCTGGCGTGCGGCAAGGCACCGGGCATCCTGATGCTCGACGAACCGCGCGCGCGCGAGTGCTTGAACCTCGGCGCGCTGTTCGTTGCGGTCGCCACCGATCAGGTGTTGCTTCGCAAGGCTGCCGACGACGTAGCTGCGCGCTTCAAGCTGGCGCCGAAGTCCGGTGTGCCAGCCAACGCACCCGCCACTTACTGAATGAAAGCGCCTTCCTCGTATGTCCGTTGATGTCTCAGTGACCAACACCAGCAAGCCGGCCCGATCTATCGAAGAGCTGCGCAGCCAGCGCTGGTTCGCCACCGACGACATTCGCGGTTTCGCGCACCGCCAGCGTATGCAGGCGCAAGGGC
Source organism: Variovorax sp. (assembly GCA_025352265.1). Taxonomy (GTDB): domain Bacteria; phylum Pseudomonadota; class Gammaproteobacteria; order Burkholderiales; family Burkholderiaceae_C; genus Variovorax. The sequence goes on from JANXTS010000052.1 coordinate 39,587, forward strand.
TCGCACGTGAAGAGTTCATGGGCCGCCCGGTGATCGGCATCATCAACACCTGGAGCGACCTGTCTCCGTGTCACGCCCACTTTCGCGAGCGTGCCGAAGCCGTCAAGCGCGGCGTGTTGCAAGCCGGCGGCTATCCGCTCGAACTGCCGGCGCTGAGCCTTGGTGAAGTGATGGTCAAGCCGACCACCATGATCTATCGCAACCTGCTGTCGATCGAGTGCGAGGAGCTGTTGCGCAGCCTGCCGATCGACGGCGCGGTGCTGATGGGCGGTTGCGACAAGACCACGCCCGGGCTCATCATGGGCGCGCTGTCGATGGACATCCCCGCCATCTTCATGCCTGCCGGCCCGATGCTGAACGACCGCTACAAAGGCCAGGCAGTAGGCGCCGGCACGCACACCAAGAAGTTCTGGGCCGAGTACACCATCGGCAACATAGACAAGGCCGAATGGGTCGGGCTCGAAGCGCGCATGACGCGCACTACCGGCACCTGCAACACGATGGGAACGGCCAGCACCATGACGGCCATCGCCGAGGCGCTGGGCCTGTCGCTGCCGGGCGCCATGAGCATTCCGGCGGTGGATGCCGAGCACAGTCGCATGGCCTGGCGTTGCGGCGACCGGATCGTCGGCATGGTGTGGGAAGACCTGAAGCCTTCGCGCATCGTGACCAGGACATCGTTCATGAATGCCATCGCGGCCTACATGGCCTTGGGGGGCTCGACCAACGCGGCGGTGCACCTGCCGGCGATGGCGGGGCGCGCGGGGATCGAGATCACCATCGACGACCTGGATGAAATTGCGCGCAAGGTGCCGGTCATCGCCAACCTCTATCCGTCGGGCGAGAAGCTGATGGAAGACTTTCACTTTGCCGGTGGCCTGCCGGCGGTGCTGAACAAGATCGCGGAGCATCTGGACCTGTCGGCCATGACCGTCACCGGCCGCACGTTGGGCGACAACATCGTCCACTGGCCATCGACCGACGACGGCACCATCCTCGACCCCGAGACACCGCTGATCCGGGGCACCGTCGACTGTCCTGAAGCCGGCATCGCATTGGCCGTACTGCGTGGCAACCTGTGCCCCGACGGTGCCGTCGTCAAGCCATCGGCGGCGACACCGGCCCTGTTGCGCCACACCGGTCGCGCGCTGGTGTTCGATTCGAATGCCGACATGCTGGCGGCCATGGCCGATGAAGAACTGGACGTCGACGAATCGACCGTGCTGGTACTGCGCAATGGTGGCCCGGTCGGTGGTCCCGGCATGCCTGAATGGGGCAACCTGCCCATACCCAAGAAGCTGCTGCGTCAGGGTGTGCGCGACATGCTGCGTATCTCGGATGCGCGCATGAGCGGCACGCACTACGGCACCTGCATCCTCCATGTGTCGCCCGAATCGGCGGTCGGCGGGCCGCTGGCGCTGCTGCGCACCGGCGACATGATCTGCTTCGACATCGGCGAGCGGCGGCTCGACATGCTGGTGCCGGACGACGAGTTGGCCGAGCGGCGCAAGGCCTGGGTTGCACCAGTGCAGCCCTACACGCGGGGCTATACGCGCATGTTCCAGCACGAGGTCACGCAGGCGCACTTGGGCTGTGACTTCAAGAGCTTGGCGGGCAACGGGCCGACGCCCGAGCCAGCGATCTACTGAGGCGCGACCAGAGTCTCAGACACCGGTCAGCGAGACCTCGATCAGGTACTCGCGGCACGCCTCCAAGTCGGGCACGACGCCCAGGCCCGGCGCGCTCGACAGGGTGACGGCGCCATCGCGCACGACGAAGTTCGGCAGCGCCGTCAGCTCGCGCAGCGGATTCGGATTGGCGTCGACCTCGACATAGCCCGGGCCGCCGACAGCGGTCTTCAAATGCATCGACGCGGTGAGACCGATGCCGGCGCCTAGCCAGTGCGGGCAGTACCACTTGCCGGCCGCCACCGTTTCGAGGGCGACGTCGAGGCACGCGGTAATGCCACCCCATTTTCCGAGGTCGGGCTGGATGATCGACAGCCCTTCTGCCGCGATGAACTCACGGAACTGCGGCAGGCCTGTGAGGTTCTCGCCGCCCGCCAAAGTGAGAGGCTGCGCACGCGCGAGTTCCTTCCAGCGCGATGCGGGTTGGTCGGCGCGCATTGGCTCTTCCATCCACAATAAATTAAAGTCCGCCATGCGATGACCGGCGCGGCATGCATCGTCGAAATCCCAGGCATGGTTGGCATCGACCATCAACGTCGCCTCGTCGCCCAGTGCATCGCGCAAGAGGCGCAGATTGGCAAGATCGCGTTCGGCGCCAAAGCCGACCTTGAGCTTGAACGCGCGATAGCCGTCCTCGCGCTTTTGCAGCGCCAGTTGATCGGGGTCGGTCGGGTTGATGCCGGAGGCGTAGACCTGAATCAATGGCGCTTCGGCATCGGTGCTGTCGTTGTCCTCGCTGCTTTCGGCACCGGCGAGCAGCTGCCAGAGCGGTCTCCCGGCGCGGCGTGCGAAGAGGTCCCACATCGCAGTGTCGACGCCCGCGACGATCTGATGCAGCGGGCCGTATTCTCCGGTCTGAATCGCCAGCACGGCGAGGCGGCGCGTGAGCTCTTCGAAGCCCTCGCGTGGGTGAGTCCAGGCCTGCGCCATGACCACCGGCCTGCAATACGCGAGAGCCATTCGCGCGCGATGCTCTGCGCCCACGGTCGGGAAGTTGCACCAGATCTCGCCCCAGCCGACATGGCCGTCGGCATCGGTCAGGCGCACCAGCACGGCAGGGCGGTCGCGCATGATTCCGAACGAGGTCTGCACCGGCGGATCGGCCGGCGCGCGGAAAACGAAGACGTCGAATTGCCGGATGTGAAAGGGGAGCGCTGGAGGCATTTGCATGACGCCTATTTTCGTTGCAATGTGCGGCTCGCACATGGCGCAATGCGGCTCGACGCGACGCATCGCATTGCTTCATACTGGCGCCCGATTTCAAAAAATAACAGGAGACACATGAAGCAATCGACGACCGCATCCGGGCGTGCCGGCACCACGCCGCTGGCGGTTCTGGCAACCCTTTCCTTTGCGCTGCTGGCCGGCTGCGCAGACACCGGCATGGTCCGCGCCGTGGCCGATCCGGCTGCCGCGTGTGCCGCGCTGATGCAGTCGATTCCAGCCACAGCGATCGGCCTGCCGAGCTCGGGCGCGGTGATCGAATCGGCCACGCTGGTTGGCGCCAGCGAACTCTCATTGACGAATCCATTGCCCTTCGTGCCGCCGCCGCCCGAAGTGGTGGTGGTGCCGGCCACGCCGCAGTACTGCCGCGTCCTGGGTGCTGTGCAACCGGTCGATCCGGCTGCGCCGCCGATCCGCTTTCAAGTGAATCTGCCGAGTGAATGGAATGGGCGCTCGCTGCAATACGGTGGCGGGGGTTTCAACGGTGCGTTGGTCAACGCGGTGGGGTTGCCGCCTTCAGCACGCATCGATCAGCCGTCGCCGTTGGCGCGCGGCTTCGTCACGGTGGGCACCGACTCGGGCCATCAGAACGCACCCGGTGTCGCGCTGCAGGCCTTCTCGCTCAACAACGAAGCATTGGTCAATTTCGCGCACGCGTCGTACAAGAAAGTGCGTGACGTTTCCGTCGATTTGATGAAGCGCCGTTATGGGCAAGGCCCGGCCAAGCTGTATTTCATGGGCAGTTCCGAAGGCGGCCGCGAAGGGCTGACGATGGCCCAGCGCTACCCGCAGGATTTCGACGGAATTTTCAGTCGGGTGCCGGTCATCAACTGGACGGGCCTGCAGGCAGCCGGTACGCGAATGGGCGTTACCCAAACCGGCGATGGCTGGTTGCCACCACCGCTCGTCAAGCTGCTGGCAAGCGCAGTGCTGGCCCGCTGCGATGCGCTTGACGGACTGGTCGATGGCATCGTCGGCAACCCTATGGCGTGCGGCAAGCTGTTCGATCCTGCGACCTTGCGCTGCACGGGTTCGGCTACGACCGACTGCCTCAGCGATGCGCAGGTTCAGGCGGTGCGAACGCTGCATGCACCGTATGAATTCAGCTTCCCGCTGGCCAATGGCATTCGCAGCTATCCGGGTTGGGGCTGGGGCGGCGAGGCAGCGTCGGGGACCGGGCCGGTGGGTGGCTACGTCAGCTGGCAGACCGGTACCGCGCGACAGTCGTTGCCGGTCGGGCCGACCAGCAGCCGTGCCTGGCTTTATGGCAGCGGCGCTATTCAATATTTCTACGCGCGTGATGCGGCGTTCGATCCGAGCCGATTTCGGCCTGAGGATTTCGGACCGCGGGTGCGCGAAGTTTCTGCACTGATGGATTCGACAGATCCGGATCTATCGGCATTTCGCGCGCGCGGCGGCAAGCTGGTGATCAGCGAGCACTTGGCCGACTACGCGCAAAACCCGTATGCGGGAATCGACTACTACCGCTCGGTGGTTGCGCGCATGGGTCAAGAGCACGCTGATTCTTTCGTGCGGCTGTACACCACGCCCGGCGCCGACCATGTCGGCACCGGTGCGCCGGTGAGCGTCGACATGCTGCAGACGCTGACCGACTGGGTCGAGCGCGGACGCGCACCCCAAGATCTGGTGCAGGTCGATCTGCAACCAGTCGCACCCTTTGGCGAAGTGCTGGCGCGGCCGATGTGCCGCTGGCCTGCGTTGGTCAAATACCGCGGTCAGGGCGACCCCAATCGCGCTGCAAGCTTCGAGTGCGCCGCGCCCTGAAGTTCGTGGAGTTGGCTTACACGGGCGCCTTTGGATTCACCGTAAAGTTTTAGCTATGACGTCTGAAAAATCCGACCAACTCTTTGCTGGTAGCGCAGTGCAGGCTTCTAGCATCGAGCAGTTGCTGGAGTGCTACGCCGCCAGGTATGCGCAGCAAATTCGTGATCTCGTTGAGACCTTCTCGTCGGCGACTACACGGCTCGGCAGCGCGCAAGACGACCCGTCGACGGCGCTGGCAGACGATGTGCGTGCGACTGCAAAAAAACACCGCGTCGATCCAGATTTGCTACTGGCTGCGGTCGCTGACTACGCGGTGATCGAGTCGCGCTCCGAGGCACTACACCGCTCCCGCACAGGCCACTGATCGCGCAGGCTGCCGCGCCGGTACCAACCGCGTGGCTATCATGAGGCGCGCAGGTCGCGGCGGACTTTTCGGTTGCCAACCCGGCGCCGAACACCATGCCCAAACTGATATTGACGAGATTCGGTGGCGACCGCGAATCGATCGAACTGATCGCCGCCGAAACCACGCTCGGCCGAGGCCTGCATAACGACATCGTGCTGGACAGCATCGCCGCAAGCCGCCGGCACGCGGTAATCACCGCCGATGCAGCCTTCGTGACGATCCGCGATACCAATAGTCGTAACGGCACTTTCGTCAATGGCCAGCGCGTGTCGACGCAAACCCTGGTCGACGGCGACGTTGTTGACCTCGGCGGATGTGCACTGTGCTTTGTCTCTGGAGGACAGCAATTCAGCGAGGTGATTGCACAAGGGGTGTCTTCAGTGCCGAACTGGCTCGTCGACGATCTTGAAGAACATATACCGACGGCGCCGGATGTGCCCGTGCAGTTGCGGCACAAATAGCTGCAGGCAGCGCAAGCGAAGAACACTCTGTATGTCCGATACCGAACAATGAGACACATTCGACACTGTTGAAAGAATCATGCGGACGGCCAGAAATCATTGCCGGATTCTGTGCACAGCTTCCTATGAGTTGTAACTTCTCGGCCAGAAACTGGTGATTCGATGTAACCACTGGAAACACACATGAACGCCGCCACATCGTTGGCTCTCGCTGTCAAGGAACTCGAACCAGGGGAATTCCACTGGATGTTGCTTGAGGAAGACGGCTCGATCGAGGATGGATTCAGCTTCAAGCCAAGGCGGATCGGCGAGCCGGAAACCGACGTGGCTGCTGCATGGGTGGCGGGCTATCTGGCTCTGCGCGCGGTGCTGCGTGTGGCCAAGCGGTAAGTACGAAACATCGTTTACGGCCAGAGCTGGACGGCACAATCTGCCCGATCGTCAACTTCCGGCTACCGCCTTGAGCACAACTGTTTTCGATCTCTCCCGCTACGACGCCGCCATCGTCGACCTCGACGGCACGATGGTCGACACGCTCGGCGATTTCGCGGCCGCGCTGGGCCTCATGCTCACTGAACTTGATCTGCCCGCGATCTCCGCCGAGGTCATCGAGCCAATGGTGGGCAAGGGCTCCGAGCACCTCATCGGTTCGGTACTCGACCATGTGCTCGCGCCGACCGGAGCCGTGCGAACAGCGTCGCTCTTCGACCGAGCCTGGACGCGTTATCAGTTCCACTACCGCCTCGTCAACGGGCAGCATTCGGTCGTTTTCCCGGGCGTGAGCGAAGGCCTGGCACTGCTGCGGTCTCGCGGGTTGCGCCTGGCCTGCATCACCAACAAACCGACCGACTTCGCGCGTCCGTTGCTGTCGGAAAAAGGACTCGACGGCTTCTTCGAGGTGGTGTTTGGTGGCGATGCGTTCGAGCGAAAAAAGCCCGATCCGATGCCATTGCTGAAGACCTGCAAATACCTCGGAACGTCACCAGCCCGCACGCTGATGCTCGGCGATTCCAGCAACGATGCGCGCGCCGCGCGTGCGGCCGGTTGCCCCGTCGTGCTGGTGACCTATGGCTACAACCACGGCGCGCCGGTGGGCGATGTCGATGCCGATGGCTTCATTGACGCCATCACCGATTTCGGCCGCGCGCAAGTGGGCGTTTGACCTTCGGCGTCGGCCGTGTGCCGTCGGTCCTCAGATCGCCTGTGCCCTGCGCTGCGCGCCAATGCGGTCGTTGTCCAGGAGAGACGTGTCTTCGTCTTCTCTCGCACCGAACTTGACCAGCCATGGATGTCCGTCGATCTCGACAACGGGCTTGTAGGCGGTAGAAATTAGGTTCAAGCACGACGCGTTCAGGCATGGCTCTTGGCTCCCCTGCGCGAAGCCGCCAGAACTTCACATTCGAGCGCCGCGAGGTCGTGGGCCGAATTCGCCAGCGCGGCCAGTGCTTCCTTATTGCTTTACAAAATGCCGGTTTTGTTCAATCTTGATTTACGAAACCCGGATGAAGTCGACAAACGCCCGCAGCGGCGCGGGCAGATATCGGCGGCCTGGGTAGTAAAGGAACGGGCCTGAGAACCGTGGCCACCATGACTGCAGCACCGGTTCCAGCGCGCCGCTGTCGAGGTGTGGTTTCAACCAGTCGTCGAACAGTTGGATCACACCCGTGCCCGCGATCGCGGCATCGACGGCGATATCGACAGCCGCCCGCGAGCATGTCGACGAAGTTGTCATCGGCGACGGTGTCGATCACGATGTCCGGGTAAGCCGTCAGAGACGGCGGCACGACGCGCGGCAACACCAGGCGCACCGCGCTGCACTCAAGGAAACACTTGATGAACCTTGCTGCGGTCGATCTGACGCTGGACAGCGATGCGGTCGCGAAGTTCGATCGATCGGCACCAGGTGACGTCGATTGCATGTCGCGGTTCGCGCATGCGGGTCGGTCCGTTGCCTATGATCGAAGGGTTGCGTGGCCATGTCGGCCACGGGGAGTCCGGCTTGAAGCCCAGTCTTTCCGAATCCCTCAGAACCGAAACCCGCGAGCTGCACACGCTAGCCGAGCGGAGCGCCTTCATGGGCGTATTGCTCCGCGGCCGGATGGAGCGACCACCTTACTGCGCCATGTTGCGCAACCTGATTGCGATCTATGCCGTGCTGGAGCCGGCGCTCGATCGGCATGCGAGCGATCCGCTTTTGTCTCCTTTGTCCTTTTCGCAACTGCGGCGCGAAGGGCCGTTGCAAGCCGACCTCGACACACTGCACGGCACTGGTTGGCTCGATGCTTACGCCATGCAGCCGGCCACCGTGGACTACGTGGCGCGGCTTCGAACGCTGGACGCAGTGCAGCCCGAATTGCTGGCCGCACACAGCTACGTGCGGTACCTCGGCGACCTGAGTGGCGGGCAGATGCTGCGGCGTATCGTGCGCCAAAGCATGGCGTTGCCGCCCGGGCGAGGGACAGCGTTCTATGAGTTCGGCACATCGGAAGAAACGGTGCAGTTGAAGCAGGCCTTTCGGGAAGGGCTCGAAAAACTCCAGCCTGACGAAGCGACCACGCGAGCCATCGTCGCCGAGGCTCGCCTAGCCTTCGAACTGCATATGCAGCTATTCGAGGAACTTGCGAGCGATGTGCTCGTCGCCTTTTGACTCCCTCCGACTTTCAAAAAATCCCAGGACCGATGCTGACTGCGTTTCAGCAGGGGTAGCATCGCCGGCATGCAAGTTGAAAAGTCATCTTCAGCTGGAGCGGCCGCTCCGGAAAGCCCCGTCGACGAGTCTGCAGAGGCCGGTGGCTTGATGTGGCCGAACCCGGTCGCGCCGGGCTTCGCGCCGAACGCCGTTATCAAGGACGCGCCGGCCTGCGAGTTCTTTGGCGCGAACAATCAGCGCGTGGTTGGCAAACTGACACGTTTCGTTCCGAAAGAAGAAGCGGTTCATGTGCAGATCAACCAGTCGAGCCGAGCCACGACGGTGCGCTTCAATCAGTTCCGCATGCTGCGCTTGACGCGGCCGCTTTCTATTGAAACCGCGGGCGGGGCAGCGAGTAGTGCAGCCCAGTGGTCGCCTTTCAAGATCACATGGAACGACGGCAGTGTTTTAGAAGGCGAATCGCTGGGCCAGCGCAAGACGGTTTCGGGACTTTTTCTATTTGTCGCCGGTGAGGACAAGAACTCGGTAGTGCGGCTTTTCGTGCCGCGGAGCAGCTTCAAGGAAGTGTTGTTGCCCGAGCCGGACGCATCGGCGGCAGACTCGCCGGCCGGACATTTCTTGAGTTCTCAACCGCTCGATGCGGAACCAGCCGTGGATCAGGAACCCGATGCGGCATCGGCGGATCGAGAAAACGAGTCCGTACTGTCAGCCGAAGTAGTTACGCCGGATCAATTGGTAGCGCAACTCGAAGCGCAGAGCCGAATGCCGATGGTGCGCATCGGCCAGGCGCTGATCTCGCTCGGCCTCATTACCGAAGAGCAGTTGCGCGACGGCTTGGCCCAACAACAGTTCGATCGCACCGTGCCGCTCGGCGAAACACTGATTCGCATGGGCGTCATCGAGCGGCTGGACCTGCAGACCGCACTGGCCCGAAAGATGGGATATCCGCTGGTCAACCTGCTGCTCTTCACCCCGGCAGCGGAAGCCTTGCGAAAGATCAGCCACGGTGCAGCACGACGCCTGCAGGTCATGCCGCTGATGGTGAATGAAGGGCGTCTCATCGTGGCGCTCGACGATCCGGCCAACCGGCATGCGGCCATCGACGAGGCGGAATTTATCGCCGGCATCAAGGTGGTGCCGGTGCTCGGGCAATACGCCGACCTGAACGCAATTCTGTACAAGGCCTACGAGAAGATCGGTGCGACCGAAGTCGGACCGGCGAGCGCAGACCTCGACCGGCCGATCGAGTTCGACGCCACCGGCACCAACGAATTGCTGGAGACGCTGGAAAAGGAAGGCCAGCAGCCTTCGTCCGATGAAGACGCGCCGATCGAACAGTCCGACAACTCGCTGGTGCGGATGATCAACCGCATGATCCTGGAGGCGCACCGGGAGGGCGTGTCCGACATTCATATAGAGAGCTATCCGGGGCGCGAAAAAATCCGTATTCGCTTTCGACGGGATGGTCGGCTCTATACCTACCTGGAGCTGCCGCCGAACTACCGCAATGCGCTCATCGCACGCATCAAGATCATGTGCGATCTTGATATCAGCGAGAAGCGCAAACCGCAAGACGGCAAGATCAACTTCTCGAAGTTCTCGCCTCAGCACCGGCTGGAATTGCGAGTGGCAACGGTGCCGACCAACAATGGCCTGGAAGACGTGGTCATGCGGTTGCTGGCTTCCGCCAAACCGATCGCGCTCGACGCGCTGGGCTTGTCGGAGCGCAATCTGGCTCAGCTCAAGGCGGCGATCGAACGGCCTTACGGCATGGTGCTTTGCGTGGGACCCACTGGCTCCGGCAAGACCACGACGCTGCACTCGGCGCTGATGCACATCAACACGCCCGAGCGAAAGATCTGGACCGCCGAGGACCCGATCGAGATCACGCAGGTCGGGTTGCGGCAAGTGCAGATCAATCCGCGCATCGACTGGACCTTTGCAAAGGCGCTGCGGGCTTTCGTTCGGGCCGATCCTGACGTGATCATGGTCGGCGAAATCCGCGACGAAGAAACCGCCAAGACCGCCATCGAGGCGTCGCTTACCGGTCACCTGGTGCTGTCTACGCTGCACACCAACAGCGCGCCCGAGACCGTGACCCGGCTGCTCGACATGGGCATGGACCCTTTCAACTTCGCGGACTCCTTGCTGGCGGTGCTGGCACAGCGCCTGGTGCGCCGCTTGTGCACGAATTGCGTCGCCAGCCGCCCGGCAACCGAGGCCGAGATCGACGAGTTGCTGTCGGACTACATGCACTCCTTCGGCGCGACCGAGATGGCGGCCGAACACGACACCGTGCGCAGTGGCTGGCTCACGCGCTATGCCCGTGACGGAGAGCTGCAGGTGTACAAAAGCGTGGGTTGCAAGCAATGCGGCGACTCCGGTTTCAAGGGGCGCGTTGGCATTCATGAACTGATGGTCATGTCGCGTGCGCTGCGTCGCCTGGTGCAAAGCGGCGCACGCGCCGAAGAGCTGCAGGAGACCGCCCTGCGCGAAGGCATGCGAACACTTCGGCAAGACGGCATCGACAAGGTGCTGGCGGGCCAGACCACGATCGATGAAGTGCGTGCGACCAGCAACGTTTAACGTCTTTCGTCAATGCAGAGGAATGTCCGACCGATGGAGTCCATGACCGATTTCGAATCCATGTTCGACCTTGCACCCGTGTCCCTCTGGCTGGAGGACTACAGCGGGCTGAAGCAGTTGCTCGACCGTTGGCGCTCAGACGGGATCGAAGACATTGAAGCGCATCTTCAAGCTGACCCTGAACGGGTTCGCGAATGCATGGCGCATTGGCGCGTGTTGCGCGTGAACCAAAGTACGCTTTCGCTTTTTTCGGCCGACAGCCAGGCGCAATTGTTGTCGCAGCTCGACCAGGTGTTTCGCGGCGATATGGCCGCCCCGGTGATTAAAGAACTGAAGCAGTTGTGGCAAGGCAATCTCTGCTTCGACAACCAGACGGTGAACTACGCGCTGGACGGCCGCCGCCTTGACGTGCAGGTGCGCGTACGGGTGCTGCCGGGTCACGAGACCACATGGGATCGTGTTCTTGTGTCGCTCGACGACATCACCGAACGCGTCCGCGCCGAGCGTGATCGGATCGAAAGCGAGCGCTATGCGCGCGGCCTTTTCGAACACTCGCCGGTGTCGCTGTGGGTCGAAGACTTCAGCGCGGTCAAGTTGCTGCTGGACGACATCCGGGATCGCGGAATCAGCGACTTCGCGACCTTCATCAAGGTCCACCCAGAGTTCGTGACGCGCTGCATGCAGGAGATCCGCGTGATCGACGTCAACCGTGAAACATTGCGGATGTTCGCAGCGACCGACAAGGACATGCTGCTGCACAACCTGTCACGCGTTTTTCGCGATGAGATGACGGAGTCTTTCGCAGACCAAATGCAAGATCTTTGGGACGGCAAGACGCTGCAGCAGCGCGAGGTCGTCAACTATTCGCTGTCGGGCGACACGATCAATATCCACATGCAGTTCGCGGTGCTTGAAGACCGGCTCGCCACCTGGGATCTGGTGCTGGTGTCGCTGGTCGATATCACTGCGAGGAAAAAGGCAGAGGCTTACCTCGAATATCTCGGCAAGCACGACGTGTTGACCCAGTTGCACAACCGCACTTTTTATTCCGAAGAGCTCAACCGGCTGTCACGCAAAGGCCCGTGGCCGGTGTCGATGCTGGCCATCGACCTCAACGGGCTGAAACACGTCAACGATGAATCCGGCCACGCCGCCGGCGACGTGTTGCTGCGACGCGCGGGCGAGGTGTTGAGCATGGCGGTGGATGCGCCGGCGTGGCCTGCGCGCATTGGTGGCGACGAGTTCGCCGTACTGCTGCCAAAGACCGACGAGCGTGGCGCCGAAGCGATGCGCGACCGCATCCTTTCGTTGCTTGAACTCAACAACCAGTTCTACTCCGGGCAGAGCGGTCATGTGTTGAGCTTCGCCATCGGCACTGCGACCTGTGAAGCACGTGAGCACCTCGATTCGGCACTCCAGCGCGCCGACAAAGCCATGTATGCCGATAAGGCGCGCCACTACATGGTGCGTGGAGACCACGTCACGTGAAAAATGTGGGCTGATTGGTTGTAATCTTATGTGTCTTCGGCCAGTTAGAGGCCATGATCGGAATCATGAATTTCGGCTGTTTCGCTCCGGTGCGGCGATGCATTCTTTTGGCTTACGTCGCGACACTCTTGCTCGGCATGGGATCGGTGCGAGCGGGCGAACCCGTCGCGGAACGCCGGCTTCGAATCGTCGGTGGACTGGCAACGCTCAACCAGTACACCCTGCACGAAGAGCGCTTCTGGGCGCAAGACTTGGCACGATTGAGCGGAGGCAAATACAGCGCGAGCATCGTGCCTTTCAACCAGGCTGGCGTCCCGGGTCAGGAAATGCTCAACTTGATGAAGTTGGGTGTGATTCCGTTCGGAACCGCGTTGCTGAGCCAGGTGTCGAGCGAAGAGCCTGAACTCGGCGCTGCGGATCTGGCCGGCCTCAATCCCGACATGGCGACGCTGCGCCGCGTCATCGGCGCCTTTCGTCCCACCCTCGAGAAGACCTTGCGAAATCAATTCAATGTCGAGTTGCTCGCGGTCTACGTCTATCCGGCGCAGGTCATCTCCTGCAAAAGGCCGATCACGCAATTGTCTGATCTCGAAGGTCGGCGCATCCGCGTTTCGAGCGTGAGTCAGGCGGATTTCGTCGGTGCCCTCAAGGCAACGCCGCTGGTCATTGAGTTCGCTTCGTTGATGTCCAACATGAACTCGGACAACACCGAGTGCGCCATCACCGGCGCGATGTCGGGCAATACGATGGGGTTGCACAAGATCACCGGTGCGCTCTACACGATGCCGGTAACTTGGGGGCTAGCGGTGTTCGGCGCCAACAAGGACATGTGGAACACGCTGCCGTCGGATTTGAAGGCCCTCTTGAAAACCGAATTGCCGAAACTCGAGGCTACCGTCTGGGCCGAATCGGAGCGGGAGACCGGCGACGGCGTGGCCTGCAACAGTGGCGCCGAAACCTGTGTTCGCGGAACGCGAGGCACGATGACCGTTGCGCGCCCGTCGGCTGTAGACGAGCGCCGTCGTCGCGAGATTTTTACCGCGAACGTGCTTGGATCCTGGGTGCAACGGTGCGGCGTAGCCTGCGCTCAACTATGGGACAAGACCATCGGTCCCGCGGTGCAAATCAAGGCGCCCGCGATCCAGTGAACAATCTGCTGCCTCGTCGGATTACCGCCTTCATTTACGGCGTAGCGGCACTGTTCCTACTGACGGTCCTGGGCGCGGCCGTGGTCCTCACATCTGTGATGCGCGACAAGGCACTTGCGGACAGCGCGAGCCAAGCCGTGCGCTTCGTCAGCGGCTCGGAAGCTGCGCTCAATCGCGGCCTCTTGGGGGTCGACTTGTTGCTGGCCAGTCTGAGCGAGCCCTTGCAAACCTCCACGCTCGCGACAGTCACTGCCGATGCATCTCGGACCGACGTGGCACAGCTGATGCAGAAAATCGTGCGTCAAAATTTGCTGGTCAGGTACATCGCCTTTGTCGATGCCAAAGGGGACGTTGTGGCGACATCGGAGCGTCGCGGCACCCGGCTAGTGGTTCAGCTGCCGACTGGATTTTTGCAGCAAGTACTTGCACAGCCTGCATCTTCGCTGGAGATCAGCACGCCGTCGGTGAGTTCTTTGACATCGCAGCGGGTCGTCTATTTCGCACGCGATTTGCAGCTGGCGGACGGCAACCACATCGTTGCCATTGCCGAAGTGCAGTTGTCACTATTGACCGCCATCCTGACCCAGGGCGCTGACATCAGGGGTCTTGAAGTGACGCTCGAGCAAGACGCAGGTCCGATGCTCGCCAGCATGCCGCCGCGCGACGACCTGTCGGGTCGACCGATCTTGCCGGCGCTGAGCGAGCGCGGCAACTCCGGCCCGGTGCAGTTTCTGCCAGCGCGCCTGAGCGGCGAGCCGGCTTTCGTCGTTGCGCGCCCGACGCTGCATCGCAACCTTTTGATCGTCGCGAGCATCCCGTTGAGCTCGGCTCTGTATGAGTGGCACCGCCAGCGCGCTTTCATCCTGGGTGCTTCAGGGGTGTTCATACTCATGATCTTGGGGGTCGCCTACCTTACGCATGTGCATCTGCGCAGGCAGTGGAACTCACGGTCAACGCTCGACCAGGCGTTGGAATCAATGGTCGATGGTTTTGTGTTGCTCGACTCGAACGACCGCGTGCTTGCATGGAACCGCCGCTTCGTCGACACCTTCCCGTGGGCGCGAGACATCATCGCGCCGCTCTTGCCGTTCGACAGGATCATCGACGAGGGCGCGACCCATTTAAGTGCCGAGATCGTGAATCAGGAAGACGACGTGCGCATCGATTCGGACCGACGTCAGCGGCCCATACAAGGCGAGCGCGAACTAACACTCGAAGGCGGTCATGTCGTGCTGGCGGTCAAGAGCCGCACGCCGGATGGCGGCCTGGTGTGCGTGTATCGCGACGTCACGGAAAAGCGCCGTCACATCGCTGACGTGCTGGACGGCAAGGCGCAATTGCAGGCCACCCTCGACGCGTTACCCGACGTGCTGCTCGAGTTAGGGCTCGACGGCCGCTGCCATCGCTTTCATTCACCCCGCACGCTCGAACTCGCGATCGACGTGGCGCAACCGGTCGGCAATCTGATCTCGGATCTGTTGCCGCCGGACGCGGCGGCAGAGGTCATGTCGGCACTCGACGAAACCTATGTGTCCGGCTTTTCGACCGGACGGCAGTTCGAGCGGCGGGCAGCGCATGGCACGACCTGGTTCGAAATGTCGGTGTCGCGCAAGGCCGTGGGAGAGGGCGCCGATGCGCGCTTCATCGTTATCCTGCGCAACATCACCGAACGCAAGTCGGCGGCGCGGGAAATCGAGCATCTGGCGTTCTACGACAACCTTACCGGGCTGCCGAATCGGCGACTGCTGCTGCATCGGCTGCAGGCGGCCACGGACAACAACGCACGACGCCCGCGACAGGGCGCTTTGCTGTTCCTGGACCTCGATCATTTCAAGACGCTCAACGACGCACGCGGTCAGAGCATCGGCGATCTGCTGTTGAAGCAGGTCGCCTTCCGGCTTTTGGTCAGCATGCGAGATGGCGACACCGTGGCCCGGTTGGCCGGCGACGAATTTGTCATGCTCCTGGAGAATCTCAACGAAGATCCGGCAGTCGCAGCGATGCAGACGAAGGCATTGGGCGAAGCTATCCTGGCGGAATTACAGCAGCCGTTCGAGCTCGCCAACCAGCAGCACCACATCACCTGCAGCATCGGCGCCACGCTCTTCGGAGCGCAAGATCTGTCGCTCGAAGAACTGCTCAAGCAGGCCGACATCGCCACCTACTATGCCAAGACGGCAGGCGGCAACGCCATGCACTTTTTCGAGACGGCGATGCAGACCACCATCACCGCGCGCGCCACGCTCGAGAACGAACTGCACACCGCCATGTCGGCCAAAGAGTTCGTGCTGTATTACCAACGACAGGTGACCTCGGAAGGTGAGGTCGTTGGCGCCGAAGTCCTTATCCGTTGGTTGCATCCGCATCGCGGCATGGTGCCGCCGGCCGGCTTCATCGAGCTGGCCGAGACGACCGGTTTGATCGTGCCTATCGGTTTGTGGGCACTGGAGCAGGCCTGCACGCAACTCGAACGGTGGAGCCACCATCCAAAGCGCTCGCATCTGGTGCTCGCGGTGAACGTGAGCGCTCGCCAGTTCCGTCGCGACGACTTCGCCGACCAGGTTCGCGACGTACTTATCCGCAGCGGCGCCGACCCATCGCGGCTCAAGCTCGAGCTGACCGAGAGCCTGCTGCAAGACAAGGTCAGCGAGACGATCCGCAAGATGCGGTCGCTTGCTGCCATTGGCATCCAGTTCTCGATGGACGATTTCGGCACCGGCTTTTCGTCGTTGTCGTACATGACGCAATTGCCTCTGCATCAGGTCAAGATCGACAAGTTTTTCGTGCATGGCATCGGTGTCAATCCGAAGGTCGAGCTCATCATTCAGACCATCATCGGCATGGCCAGGAGTCTGGATCTGTCGATCGTGGCTGAAGGTGTCGAGACGCAGGAGCAGCTCGACTTTCTGGAAAAGAACGGGTGCCTGCTCTGCCAGGGATTTCTATTCGGAAGGCCGATGAGCTTCGAACAGTTCGACGCCGAACTTGATGCGGAGATGGTGGAATGAACGCGGCCGACAACCCGATCCCGCGGGAGGCAGGGCAAACCGAGACTTTGACTCTGCTGGGTCCGATGGCCGAAGGTTTCGATGGTCTAGGCGTTGCGATGTGCGTCTTCGATGCTGCCGATGCCACAGTGCTGTGGAACCGGACGTTTCTGAAGTTCTTTCCGGAGCACGCAGCCGACGTTCATGTGGGCGAACCCTACGTCGACAATCTGCGCCGTTTCTACCGGGAGCGCCTCGGCCCCGACGAGCTACCGCTGATCGAGCGTTACGTGCAGGAAGGCCTGGAACGCCACCGCACCCAACAGCGCCCATTTTCCTTCGAGCATCTGGGCAGGCGCCTCCAGGTGACGGCGTTTTCCGTGCCGGGCGCGTGCCGAGTCCGCCTGTGGAAGACTGAGGCCGAAGCAATCGCAGTCACTGATCCTGACCACGGCATGTCCGTCGAACCGGCCAGCACCAGAGAAGCGAGTGAACAGGTCATCGTCGAAGCGACACTGCTCGACCACGTGGCCGACGGCGTGATGGTGACGGACATTGACGACCGCATTCTCTGGGTGAACGAGCCATTCGTTTCAATGTATGGCGTGTCGGTGAGGGCCGCGGCCGTCGGCACGGGCTTTGCCGACGTTTACCGCGCGGCCTGGCAAGTGCGCGCGGTTCAAGAGCAGGCACTGTATGAGCGTGGTCTTGCGACGCTGGTCGACAACATGCGTTTTGCCGGGGCGCCCTTTGAACTCCCGCTGCCACGCGATCGCTGGAGTCGTGTCATTGCGCAGCGCAGCCCTGACGGAAAAGGATTTTTCGTACACGTCGACATCACTTTGCTCAAGCGTGAGCACCATCAGCTGAGCTTGGCAGAGGCGCGTGCGCGCGAAAGTGAAGCGCAGCTGCAAAGCAAGTCGATGCTGCTCGAAGCGACGCTCGACCGGATGGAGCAAGGCATCATGATGGTGAACGCTGACCGGGTCGTCGAGGTCTGCAACCGGCGTGCGATGGAACTGCTCGATCTGCCGTCCGAGTTAATGGCATCGCGACCGACTTTCGGCCAAGTACTGGCATATCAGTGGGCCAGGGACGAGTTCATGCATACGCAGGAGGACGTACTCGATTTCGTTCGCGGTGGCGGCATTCTCGATCGGCCGCACAGTTACGACCGCATGCGTCCGAACGGGCAAGTGATCGAAATCCAGAGCGTTCCGATCGAAGGTGGCGGTGTCGTACGCACTTATGCAGACATCACCGAGCGCAAGCGCAGCGAGGAACGTATCCACCACATGGCCCGGCACGACGGTCTTACAGCGCTGACGAATCGCGAGGTGTTTCTCGAAGAATTGCACCGGGCGACGGACCAGTCGCAGGACACCGGCGAAATCTTTGCCGTGTATTTCATCGATCTCGACAAGTTCAAGTCGATCAACGATCACTTCGGTCACGCGATCGGCGACAAGGTGCTGGTGCAGGTGGCCGAGCGCATGCGCAGACTGGTCGGCGTCTCCGACGTGGTCGGTCGGCTAGGTGGCGACGAGTTCGCCATCCTCAGGCGCCAGGTCGATGGGCCGGCGGGCGCGATGACGTTCGCTCAAACATTACTCGACGGCTTTCGCACGCCGATGCAAATCGAAGGGCATGTGCTCCACCTTGGTACATCCGTCGGCGTCGGGCTTTATCCGACCTCTGGCACTGGCGCCGATGCACTCTTGCGCGCGGCGGATGCCGCGATGTACCTTGCGAAGTCGAGCGGAAGTGGACGAGCGCTGCTTTTCGTGCAGCCCAAAGATGCGCTCGTCGAGTCTGTGCCAGATTAGCGAATGGTCGGCGAATGGGGCCGACCGCGAGCGTGTTACTTTTTCGGCGGTTGGGTGGGTACTGCAGCGGATTGCGTTGCTGCCGAAGCCTCGCTGTTTTTCTTGTTGGCTTCATGGTGCCCGACGGCACAACCGGCTGCCGCGCCAAGAACGCCGTGCTTGCCAGCCACATGGCCAGCGACGCCGCCGACCGCAGCGCCCACGAGGCAGCCTTTGGCTTCGGCCGCGCCGCTCAGCACGGCAAGAGAGAAAACGGCGATGGCAAGAATTGGGATTCGCATGGTGGCTCCAGGGAGGTTTGTGTAAGTAGAGCGTGTCCAACGTGCCTCGACACGCCGCGCTGACGTGTCGGCCGCAACACGAGAAGCCTTCCTACAAACAGCCTGTTGAACGGCGGCTCGGCCAGTCGGCGTTGGCGTTGAGGTACGGTGGCGTCGATGAACACCGCGACGAAAACCCCCATCCTGCAAATACAGCGTTTGAATTTTGCCTATCCGGAGCAGCCGCCGCTTGTCAGCGGGTGGTCTACATCGATCGGTCCCGGGGTGACGCTCCTGTTCGGCGATACCGGCGGCGGCAAGTCGACCTTGCTGCGAATCATGGCCGGCCTGCAGCCCGCTAGCGGCCGATTGACGCTCTCAGGCGTATCCCTTGACCAGGGTAGCGCCGATGACTATCGACGTAACGTGTTCTTCGTGGACTCGGTAACACCGGTTTTCGATCAGGTCACGGCGCGTGCGTGCACGGCAAGGTTGCGCGAAGGCGACGCAGCATTCGACGAGCGCGCGTGGCAGGGCTTGATACACGGTTTCTCGTTGGCGCCGCACATCGACAAGCCGATGTATATGTTGTCTACCGGCTCCAAGCGCAAGGTGTGGCTGGCCAGTGCGCTTGCTTCCGGTAGGGCGCTGACCTTGCTGGACGAACCGACCAGCGCGCTCGATGCGGGCTCGGTTCGCTGCCTTTGGCGCGTGCTGGGAGAGCGTGTCGATACGGGTGAGCGCGCTATTGTTATCGCCAGCGCGGAGCGCATCGATCAGGTTCCGCTGGCTGGAACCATCGAGCTGCCGCTGGCTTGAACGTAGGAGAGACGAATGAAGCAGGACAAAAGGGCCAGGATCGTCGAAGTCACCGACGTCGCGAGTGAAAAACGTGCGCGTCCGCGCGTTTACCTCGCCGGGCCCGACGTTTTCTTTGCCGACAGCGAGAAAATCTTTCAGAACTTGCTGGCCCATTGCGAGCGGCTCGGCATGGTCGGTTTGGTGCCGTCCGATGGCGGAATTTCCGAAGGGATTGTGGGTGCCGACGACGAACTGGCTCAGCGCATTTACGACGGCAACGTCGCACTTATGTGCGATGCCGACGGGGTGGTTGCCAACCTCATGAGCTTTCGCGGTGCGGAGCCGGATTCGGGCACGGCTTTTGAGGTCGGCTTCGCGGCTGCATTGCAAAAGCCGGTGGTGGTGTACGGCGTGCCCGAAGGCAGCTACGCCAGTCGTGTGGCCGCTGCCATTCCGAGTACACGAGATTCGGGCGGCAATTTGCGGGAGACCAAAACCGGCGTGCTGATCGAAGGCCTCGGTCAGCGCATGAACCTGATGCTGACGCGGTCGACTGCCATGGCGCCCACCGCAGAAGCGGCGCTAGAAATGTTGCGCAACATGCTCAAGGGCAGTGGTGACGATGACGACAAAGTCCCCTGATCAGGCGGCCTGCTGCAGTGCAATGACTTTCATCCCTCGGTGGACTTCGACCTCGCCGTGCTTGACCAGCAATTGCATCAGATGCTTTCTGATCAGCATGCCGGGCCGGTCGGAGTCCATCGAATCTTCCACGCCGCGCCTGCGCGTGTCGACCAACGCATCGGGGTCGGTCGACTCGAGGATTTCCTTGTCTTCACGCGTGATCTCTTCGTCGAAGGCAATTAGCAGCTGCGCGGCGCAGTCGGCCTCTGTGTCGTTGCGAAAGAGCCATTGGCATAGCTGCATCCGGCCATCGTCGATGGGCGTGAAGCAGTTGATGATGATGTGCCGCTTGCCTGGCTTGACAGGCCTTGATGAGTTCCCGGCATCGTCTTTCGGTGCCGGATATTCGATGTCGAGCCGACGCGAGAAGGGCAAAAAGTAGGCGTTGCGCATGTGCCGCGTCGTGATCGGCTCGGTCACGCCGCTGATAGCGTGAAACTTTTCAGGGTTGACCGCTTCAATCACCGTCTCCGCATAGAACCCGGTTTCGTTCTCGACCAGGTTGTACTTGCTCGGCTTCGGGCTGGCAGCTACTCCGAAGGTGCCGCGGTGCACAAAACTGAAGTGCGAATTGTCGAACGAATTTTCGAGCGCGCGCATCGGACTGGTGTTCCAGGTTTCGTAAAACTGGAAGATCGTACGGAAGGCGGGGTCGTCGAATTCCGGGATGGCCGGTATGTCGGCGATGGGATCTTCCAGTGCCACCCAGGCAAAGCCGTAGCGAGCGGTGCAGTGATAGGCCGGCGTTTTGTAGTCGGGCGAGATCGCGCGGTCTGCTTCGTATTGGGGAATCCGAACGACTTGGCCGCTGCGGTCGTAGGTCCAGCCGTGGTAGCCGCACTGAATCGCGCCCTGCCCACAGGCTTTGCCTTCAGCATCGACGCACCAGCCTTTCGACAGCTTTGCGGTACGGTGGCAACAACGGTCGCGTAGCGCGGCCGGCTGCCCCTCGGCATCCATGAACAGCACGATGTCCTCGCCGAGCAGCTTGAAAGGTTTGGGGCCGTTCGCCAGTTCGGTCAGTGGCATCACCGCGTGCCAGAACTTGCGAAAAACAGGTTGTTGGGTGACCAGCATGAAGACTCCTTCGGGTTGCGTGTGGGTATACGAACTTAAAAGAGCAATTTCCTGCCGCGGGTGCAACAAATTCGAAAACTTGCACCGGGCTGAACGCTTCTACTCTGCGCCTTGCCGGACGCAAATTGCGCGCCAGCGTTATGTCCCGGCGCGCGTCGAGTTTTACAGCGAAGCCGAATTAGTGTCGCGCGCCGTAGCACGAGCCTGGGCGCGCACGGTTGCGCGGTCCAGCGTGCTGCCGGTCAAGCTCAACACGCCTTGCCCAAAGCCATCGGCATAGGGATTCGGGCTGTGCGCGGCAGCGACGGCTTGGGCACGGACAACGCTTCGGTCGGTCGACGACGCAATCGTCAGCACTCCGGAGTCGGCGCCTTCTGCGTACGGGTTTACGCTGTGCGCGGCGACGACGGCCTGAGCCTGCACCTGCGTGCGGTTGGCCTCATGCGTCAGCGCATGCACGCCGTTGTAGGTTTCTGCCTGCGCGCCAGCGGCGGCAAAGAGCGTGAATACAGCGGCGGCGATGATCTTCGAGGTGTTCATTTCAATTTCCTTTGATGGTCGGGATGTTTCGACTGGGCCGGGAGTGGTGTGTCGATTTCTGATCCGATGGGTGGATTCTGAATCCAAAATACTAGGGAAAACCCGCGCAAAAGGAACCGCGGTGTTCGCGATCTGGAGACAATGACGGCGTGAAAGACGTCCATCGGTACGCGTGCGATGCTGTGCCGTGGCTGTTTTCGACACGGGCGGACTGTTCAGCCCGGACGCGACGCTCGCCAGTCCCACACGCTGATCGATCGGGTTCCGTCACCATGCACACATGGCCGAATCCAAAATTGCAATCTATGGCGCGATCGGCGCCAACGTAGCGATCGCCGTAACCAAGTTCGTCGTCGCGGGCGTGACGGGCAGCTCGGCCATGCTGTCGGAAGGCATTCACTCGGCGGTCGACACTTTCAACGGCATCTTGCTGTTGATCGGTCTGCGGCTGAGCCACCGGCCCGCGACGCCGGAGCATCCGTTCGGGCACGGCAAGGAGCTCTATTTCTGGAGCCTGATCGTCGCGGTGTTGATCTTTGGGCTGGGCGGCGGCGTGTCTTTCTATGAAGGCGTCCAGCACATCCGCAACCCGGAGCCGATGCGCGACCCAATGTGGAACTACATCGTGCTGGCCGCCGCCTTTGTTTTCGAAGGCACGAGCTTTGCCATCGCTTTGAAGCAGTTCATCGGCCAGACTATTGGGCAGCCGTTCTGGATGGCGCTCCACCGCAGCAAAGACCCGACCACCTACACGGTGCTGGCCGAAGATGCGGCAGCACTGGTCGGTCTGCTGGTCGCGGCCACCGGCATTTACGCCAGTCATCGGCTCAACATGCCGGCGCTCGACGGCGCGGCGTCGGTGGTCATCGGGGTGCTGCTGGTGGCGGTGGCGGTTTTGCTCATCCGTGAGTCGCGCGGGCTGCTGATCGGCGAGGGCATTCGCCCGGAAACCGCGCGCGAAATTCGTTCTTTGGCGCTCGCGCTTCCCGGCGTCAACGGCGTCGGGGAAATACTGTCGATGTACATCGGGCCCGATGACGCGTTGGTGACCATCGATCTCGACTTCGACGGCGGTACTGCCACCGATCAGGCAGCGGCGACCATCTCGACGCTGCAGCGTGAAGTGCGAGCACGCTACCCGATGATCAAACGCCTTTTCATCGAGACCGGCGGCCCGCCCGCCGCCGATCTGGCTACTGGCGCCGTTCCGGTCGATCAGGGCGATCCCACACCAAAGCGACCATAGCTCCCGCTTGAAATAAGGCATTTGTTCTGGAGTTTTTGTTTCGTCGACACCGGACATCAAAGGAAAGCGCTGGGCGCAAAGCGGTTTGCCCTGGCGAGCATCGGGCGTGGTACGCGACAGGCGCACCCTGAGTTGCCCCTGGAAGCAGATGACGAAAGGCATTTTCCTGGCGCTGAATGGCGCTGTCGATGCTTCAAGTTGTAACTACAATGACTTACATGAACACCGAGCGCGACAACTTCCATGACTGGGCGCGAGACAAGCCGGACAACAGCAAATTCACGCCACTGCGCCGGGCGGATTTTGTGCAAGCGCGATCACACGGCGGCATGCCATGGGGCCGCATCGTTGCGGCTCTTCTGATCGGCGCTGTCATCGTCTGCGTCCTGAGGCTGCTGATCAAGCACTGAGCTCTCACCAGCCGGTGCGGCATCTTCGATGCCAGCCTCGACGGCATGTTGCGAGCTCTTGAAAAGCACATGCGCGTCGATGTAGTCGCCATACCGTTTTGCGGCGGACAGGACTTGCGCCAAGTGGCGCTGGAAAACCGGCGCGGGATTCTCAAGTCGCTTGTCGATGGCACCGAATCGGATGTCATTCGGTTCAGCGATGAGTTCGATGCGCCCGGCCACGACATCACCTTGTCGGCGTGCAAGCTAGGGCTCGAAGGCGTCGTCGGCGAGCCCGACCGCATGACTTTCGACCTCGACCCCGGCGAGGGCTTGAGCTGGGCGACCATCCAGGAAGCCACCAAGCTGGTCCGCGTGCTGCTCGAGGAACTGGAGCTTCGGTCTTTCTTGAAGACCAGCGGCGGCAAGGGCCTGCATGTCGTGGTGCCGATCCGCAAGCAACTCGGCTGGGACACCGTGAAGGATTTTTCGCAGGCCATCGTGCAGCATCTGGCGAGCACGTTGCCGCAACTGTTCGTCGCCAAGAGCGGGCCACGCAACCGCGTCGGCAAAATCTTCGTCTACTACCTGCGCAACGGGTTCCGCGCGACCACCGCCTGCGCCTGGACGCGTGCCGCGTACAGGACAAAGCGCCGTGTCGGCGCCATGCCGATGGAAATATGGCCCGACCCGAGCGCACCCGCTAGATCGGCAGGATCTTCAGGTCGAAGACGCGCTCGATGAACCAAAGGGCTGCAACGACCACTGCGAAGATGGAGCCCCCGCGCAGCACGACGGGCGGGTAACGACGCCACGACCGCAGCGCCAGCAGCACGGTGAGTGCGATGGTGACGATGATCAACTGGCCAGCTTCGACGCCAAGGTTGAACCTCAATAGCGCCGACACGAAGCTCGCAACCGGCAAGTCGAGCTCGGCCAGCACGTTCGCAAAGCCGAAGCCGTGGATCAACCCGAACAGGAAGGTGAAGATGCGGCGCTTCCCGCGCAGCAGGGGAACGATGTTGTCGACCGCCGCCACGATGATGGTCAGCGCGATGGCCGGCTCAATCAACCGCGGCGAGAGCGACACGATCTTGAGCCCGGCCAGCGCGAGAGTGATCGAGTGGCCGAGGGTGAACATCGTGACGGTCGCCACCATAGGCCACACCGCCTGATGCCACTGCGCTACCGGCCGCCAGCCTTCAAGCGTGCGCACCAGCACGGCGGGTAACAGCAGGCAGATCAGGAACAGGATGTGGTCGTAGCCGATCAGGATGTGATGGATGCCATCGCGAAAAAAGCTGGTGTCGTCGGATGAGGCTGACGCGGTTGCCGTCGTGGTTGCTGCGGCAGACGCAGCAGACGCAGCAGCCGCGGCAGGCTGGGTGCTCGTCGCATCGTGCGGCAGCGCCACAGCGACGCTGCCGCCGACCGGGTCGAGCGACCGCAGCGCCGGTGCCGCACCGCTGCCCATGTCGACGCGCAACAAGCCGCGATGCGTCGGGTCGACTTCCTTGAACAAGCGGTAGTCGACATCGAGCCGATCGCCAGCGGCGCACTGCGATTGCAACTGCAGCACGAGGTAGGTGCCGTCGACCCGGCTTTCGATGGCGGGCGGCTGCGTCTCGTTCAAGACACAGCGCCCTTGCTGCAGTTGGAGGTGCGCCAGCGCATAGGCGCGGATGTCGTCCATGCGTGCCTTCACTTCACCCCAGGTCAACTTCTGGTCGCCGTCCTGGTCGATGTCGAGCATGGCGTCGAGATCGCGCAGCGAGATGTCCCAGCGCAGGTTCAGCTGGTCAGCGCTGCGGCTCAACTGCAGGTAGGCATCACTCGCTTTGTGGGCCTGTGCAGGCAGCGCGAAAGCCAGGCCGAGCGCGAGCAGACCAAGAAGGCGAGTGGCAAAGACGCGCAAGAGAGCGCAGCACCTCATGACAACACCGCATCGACCCGCGCATCGCGCAAGCCGATCTGCTGCATCAACGCCTTGACTTCGGCGCGTGCGGCATCGTCGTTGGCCGCGGCGGCGGCTCTTGCGAACACCAGCAGATCGATCGGTTCACGTTGCAGCTGCACATTAAGGCGCGCGAGTTCGAGCGCGTGGCGTGCATCCTTTTGCACGTCGAGCGCGAACATCGCGTGTTCTCTCGCATGCAACACCGTGCTGCCGGGTCGGAGCGCCGCGGCATCGAAGCGCGCTGCCAGTTCATCTACGTCGCTCTGTGCCGTTGCGCGCTGCGTGGCGCTCAACTTCTTTTGCTCGCCGAGCCGTTGCGTGGCCATGACGATGCGCAGCAGCACGGCATCGCTGCGTGGCTCTGACTTGATGAGAGGCAAGACTTCGGCCGGCCGGTTCTGGCTCAGCAGAAAGTCGCTGTAAGCCAGCACGTCGTAGCCGGCGCGTTCGGCGCCCAGTGCCTGACGGTAGGCGTCATCGGCGGCTGGCGCATGGCCGGCCAGTTCGTTGACTTCGGCCACTGTCGTCAACAGCCACTGCCGCGTCGCGCTCTGTCGGGGGTCTTTCAGCGGCGGGCTGTCGAGCAGGCTTTGCAACGACTCCTGTGCGCCGTGGTGGTCACCGCGCAAGCCGGCGTTTTCGGCCAGGCACGCCACGGCATAGAGGTTCTGTCGCAGCTTGACCAGCGAGCGGCAGGCGGCATCCGAATCGGCATAGCGGCCGCGCACCCGGAGGATGGTCGCCAGCGTGAGCCAGCCTTGGGCGTTCGACGGGTCGGCAGCCAGCGCGAGCTTGAGCGTGCGTTCCGAGCCATCGAAGTCGTGAAGAAATTGGGCGACCGTCGCGTGCATCACCAGGATGCGATTGGGCGTGGCCGCGTTGATGGGTTGCCACGCCTGCAGCACGCCCATGGCGTAGCCAGCGTAGCGCGCGTCGCCTTGCGAGCGCGCGAGATCGAGATAAGTGTTGGCGGCTTCGAGCGCCGTGCTCTCGTCGCGCGGACGTTGCACCAACTCGCGCCTGAGCCTGCGCTCCTCGCGTGACCAGCCGGCCACGGAGGGAAGCGTTTCGACGATCTCGTTATCACTCGTCGGCACCCTCGGCACGGCGTGTGCCGGGCTGCCGACGACCATGACCGAAAGTACCGCCGCGAGCAGCGAGGCTGCGGCGGCACTATGTCGGATCATGCGTACGCGATCACTCGAGCGCCCCTATTGCGTAGAGACCGGATCTTTGGTTTCCGAAGTCGGTGGCGGGTCGAACTTCGACACGTCGGCCGGTGGATCGGTTTCCGAAACGCTGGCGACCAGCTGCTTCACATAGGCGAAAAAGCTGTCGTAGGCATCCGCCATCACCGGAGCGGTGGTCGTCTGCGGTGGTGGCGTCGTGGCAGGCGGGGCGGTCGCGATCGGCACGTAACCGCCCCCGCCCCCGCCGCCGCCGCCGCAGGCTGTCAGCAAAAGCGCGGCAGCGAGCGGAACACCCAGTTTCAACAGTTTGTTCTTCATGGTGCTGACTCCTTACTGCGGCTGCGTCATTGCGCCAGGCAGCGGCGTGTTGAGATACGGGAACACTGCAGGGAACGCGGCGGGCGTTTGCAGTGCGCCGTCTGTGAATGGCAGGCCACCGGCTGGCGCATCGGCAGGCTTGCAGCCAAGCTTGAACTTGTCGGTGTCGGTGGTCAACACGCAGAGTGCACCCATGGCCACGCGCAACTCGATGTCCACCACGTCGTCACCCGGCCGGCGTCCGTTCGGGAAGCCGGCGAGGTCGCCACCAGCCACGCCGAGGTTGCTCTGGTTGGCCATCGGGGTCGGCGCGATGGTCGTGTTCAAACGGAGCATTTCAGACGGCACCACATTCGCTGGCTTGTTGAGCCCGTCGATGCCCGTAAGGAAGGCGGCCACGAGGTCGGTCCGCGGGAACTTCGTCGGTGCCTTGGCCGATGGGAACAAGATCTCGATCAGTGCAGGCAGTGCGGGGTAGGTCACGTACTGCAGGAACTGCTTGTCATCCATCGGCTGCGAGTTGTTGAAGCGGTCCTTGTCTTTCAAGCCAATCACGACTTCATTGACCAGCGGCATGCCGAGTCTTGATACCTGGGTCCATGCGCCGCCGTTGAGGTGGGTGGTGCCGTGGCCGCTCTTCGGCGGGCTGGCGATCAGTCGTCCCTGGCGTGCACTGGACGTCGTCCAGCCGCCGATGATGGAGCTGCCGGCTGTGGTCAGGCAGGCGGTAGGCACTTCCATTTCGAGCGACGTGATGTTCTTGCCGGCGAGCGAATCGGAGTTCGGCACGTTGACGGAGCCCAATGGCGCCAAATTGATCAGGTCGAAAATCGGACCGAGTGCCACGACGAAGGGATCTTTTCGCTGACCTACAAAGACCTTGCCCGGGGCATCACATCCGGGGATGTTGACGTCGTACACGTGCTGGGCTGCATAGTTGGCATAACCCGGCGCCGCGCCGAAAGTCTTCTCGCCGATGTTGTCGGTCGGCTTGTCAAAAACGGTGGTGCCGTCGAGCTTCTTGACCGGCTCACCCATGCTGCCCCGGCGCGGGCCGCGCACTACGTTCACCGTGTAGGTTTCGCGGAGATTGCTGGCGGCCTGGTTCGGCCCAGTGATTCCGCCTGCCTGCACCAGCGGAATCGAGGTGTTCATGCCGCCAACGGGCAGCGCTATGTCGCGCAACGTATTCTGGAAACGGAACTGGAATGTGATGTGTTCCTTGCCATCGCCGACGTTGTCGATGTGGATCTCATACAGGCCGTTCGGATCCATGTTGAAGTAATTGGGTCCGCCATACGGACTCTGGTCTGGCTGGTAGTCCGCGATGAGCGTCGTGTAGGCCGTGCGTGCCGGGTCGTAGCTACGGAACATGTAGAAGTCCGTGCCGTCGAGCTTGGGCGAGCCGGCAATCGACGGCGCCTCGCGGTGGCTTGATGCAAAGGCACCACCCGCGGCGATGGCGCACAACGCCGCCACGCAGGCTTGAACTGGAAGTCTTGTCAATTTCATCGCTTCACCTCGAAAGTTGGTTTGGTTTGGGAGCCCCGGTGCTACTTGATCCGGCCAGGTTTATCGGGCGGATTCACGCTAGCCAACGCTCTACGCAAGAAAGTTCACGTTGGATTCAAACCAGATCCCGCCCGGCCATGCAGGCCTTGCGCAACTCTTCAACTTCCTTCGGCTCGCGGGAAAACCCTGGGTCAAAGTCGCAGCGTTTGCTGACGCGCCGCACTCCGCCGCTCAGGCTTCCGTCAGCATTCCGCGCTGTTCTATGAACGCCACCACCTCGGCCAGCCCGGTCTTGGTCTTGAGATTGGTCATGACGTACGGCCGCTGTTTGCGCATGCGCTTGGTGTCGGCCTCCATCACTTCCAGACTGGCACCGACGTAGGGCGCCAAGTCGGTCTTGTTGATGATGAAGAGGTCGCTCTTGGTGATGCCGGGGCCGCCCTTACGCGGGATCTTTTCGCCGGCGGCGACGTCGATCACGTAGATCGTGAGATCGCTCAACTCGGGGCTGAAGGTGGCGGCCAGGTTATCGCCGCCGCTCTCGACGAACACCACGTCCGCGTTCGGAAAATCACCCAGCATGCGGTCGATGGCTTCGAGGTTGATCGACGCGTCTTCCCGGATGGCAGTGTGCGGGCAGCCGCCGGTTTCGACACCCATGATGCGTTCGGCCGGCAGCGCACCGGCGACCGTCAGGATGCGCTGGTCTTCCTTGGTGTAGATGTCGTTCGTGATGGCGATCAGGTCGTACTTGTCGCGCATCGCCTTGCACAGCATTTCAAGCAGTGTCGTCTTGCCGGAGCCGACCGGGCCGCCGATGCCCACGCGCAGCGGCGGCAGTTTCTTGGTGCGGTTGGGGATGTGGTGCAGGGCGGAGGACATGGTGTGGACCTTAGCTTCGAAAGAGGCGTGAATACTGGGCTTCATGCCGTGCAGACAGCACGGCGAGCATGGGAGAAAAGGCTTGGCGATCGTCGTCGCCGAGTGCGATGGCATGGTCGACCGCATGCGGAATTTCAGCAGCCAGCCGGCCCAGCATGCGTTGGCCGGCGCTCTGGCCGAGCGGCACGCACTTGACCGCGGCGCCTGTCATGTTCTCGGCCCAGCCAAACGCGAAGGCGAGGCAGCAATCACGCACAGTGGCTCCCGTGCGCGATGCGGCAAACGCGAAGGCGATCGGGTAGGTCACGGGCATCTTGTCGAACGAGGCCACAACGTCGTCGTGATGCAGTTTCAGCCATTCGACGAACGAGCGGCCCATTTGCTCGGTCTGCAGCCGGAACTCGGCGGTTTCGCGGGTCTGCAGCACCCAGGCGTTGAGACGGACGAGGCGCTCGGCGTCTTGCGTGCGCCAGGCGTCGATGGCTTGGGCGACGATCGACAGGTCGCCGCGTGCCAGGGTCAGATGCAGCTGATCGACCAGCCAGTCGGAGGCTGCCGCTTCCGTAGCAAGGCCGGCCCATTCGACGCCGGCCTCGATGCCCTCGGAGTACGAGAAGCCGCCGATAGGCAGCGCCGGCGAGGCCAGCCAGATGAGTTGGAGAAGGCTGGATGCCGGCAGGGCGCCCGCAGGCGCGGCAGGGTCAGGCATGCAGGTCAGTGCGCGTGGTGCGGACCGTCATGGCTGTGCGGATGGCCGTTGTCTTGCGGCTGCGCATAGGCGTCGGGGTGGAGCACCGGGCCGACGGGCGCCTTGCCGTGGTCGCCGGATGCATGCGCGCCATATGCGCCGCCTTCGGGCTCGAAGGTCGCTTCCGCCTCGCGCACGATCAGGTGCATCGAGCGCAGCATGGCCGTCAGCACATGGTCGGGCTCGATCTTCAGATGGTCGGGCTTGAGCTCGATCGGCACGTGACGATTGCCCAGGTGGTAGGCCGCCCGCGTCAGGTCGAAGGGCGTGCCGTGTTCGGTGCAATGCGTGATCACGAGCACCGGCTGCGGCGACGCGATCACGCGGATCAGCGAACCGTCCTCGGCCACCAGCACGTCGCCCCCGCGCACCGCAGTGCCGCGCGGTAAAAAGACGCCGACCTGCCGGCCTTGCGAATCTATGGTGTCGAAGCGGCTCTTTTGTCGAACGTCCCAGTCGAGTTCGACAGTGGCGGCGCGCTTCCGCAGCACGGGCGCGAGGCCCTTGCCCTGGGGCATCAGTTTGTTGGCAGTCAGCATCGGGGTAGAAAAGCAGGAAGGAGAAAGAACGGTGTTTGCGAGTCGGCGTGGTCAGACGCGGTCAGACACGGCTTAGCAACTCGGACTTCTTGGTGGAGAACTCTTCGTCGCTCAGGATGCCCTTGGTGCGCAAATTGGCCGACCACCAGTTTCCCGACGTTCCGGGTGCCGGTGGCACGAAGAGGCTCGACGGGCCGAAGCCAGCGCCACTGTTGCTGCCGCCGCCTTGCGGCTGACCGCTGCCGTAGCTCGTCTGCGACTGCCCGTGGTTGTACGAGTTGCCCTGGTTCCGCGACTGAAAGCTGCCGCTGCGAATCAGGTCGGGCTGGCTCGCGATCAGGTGGGACAACTCGAAGCACAGCGAGTCGACCCGGCCCTTCAGGTGGTTGTTGAACATGTCCGACACCATCGTCATGCCGCCGCGCATCCACTGTCCGGAACCCAAGAACTCGGGGTGGCTGAACTGGGCCATGTTGCCGTTGATGACCTGCTGGCCGGCGGGGGAGACTTGTCGCATGGGGCTATCTGACTTGAGAAAAGTGGCGGGGTCGTTAGTCGGCGGCGTACCGCTTGTGCTCTCTGGCGTAGCAAGTTAGTATAACATTTGTTATAACTCAAGGCCGCCTATGTCTGCACTCAAACTTACTCAGATCGGTAACTCCGTTGGGGTGATCCTGCCAAAAGAATTGCTCGCGCGACTGCAGCTGGGCAAGGGCGACACCGTATTTTGGACGGAGGCGGCGAACGGTGTGATGTTGACACCGTACAACGCCGAATTCGAGGCGCAAATGACGGCGGCGCGACGCATCATGAAAAAGCGGCGCGATGTTTTGCGTGAACTTGCCAAATGACTTTGGCATTTCCCGACTGGCATTGGCTCGACAGTGCAGTGGCGCACGCTGTCCATGAGGCGCAACTCGCCGAACATGGAGGCGCCTCCGGCGTACGCGATGAAAATCTGCTCGCGTCGGCGCTCGCGCGGCCACAGCAACTGGCCAACTACGAAAGTCCGGACGTCGCTGCGATCGCTGCCAGGTATGGCTTCGGCATTGCTCGTAACCATCCATTCATTGACGGCAACAAACGAACGGCCTTCGTCGCGGTCGAACTGTTTCTCTTGCTGAATCGCTTCGAGTTGATGGCGCCCGATGCCGAATGCGTACTTACGATGCTCGACCTCGCTTCCGGCGTTTTGGATGAGCCGAGTTTCGCTTCGTGGATTCGTCGGCATATTCAAGAAGCTTCTGCTTCAGAATAAAAAATACCGCTGCGTCAGCGGCAACGAAGTCGCCGGCTCGCACACCAGCAACTGGCCGTCTGCACGTACCGCATAGGTCTGCGGATCGATCTCCATCTTGGGCGTCAGCCCGTTGTGGACCATGTGCTTCTTGCGGATGCCGCGCACGTTCTTTATCGCGACCAGCGTCTTGTGCAGACCGTACTTCTCGCCGATGCCCGCGGCCAATCCGGCCTGCGAAACGAAGGTGAGCGAGCTCTTGTGCAGCGAGCCACCGTACGCGCCGAACATCGGCCGATAGTGCACGGGTTGGGGTGTCGGGATCGACGCGTTCGGGTCGCCCATCGCGGCCATGGCGATGGTGCCGCCCTTGATGATGGTGAACGGCTTCACGCCGAAGAATGCCGGCTTCCACACCACCAGGTCGGCCCACTTGCCGACCTCGATGCTGCCCACTTCGTGTGCGATGCCGTGCGCGATGGCGGGGTTGATCGTGTACTTGGCGATGTAGCGCTTGGCGCGAAAGTTGTCGTTGCGCTGCAGCGTTTCGATCAGTTCGCCTTGACTCGAAGGTGCCAGCCAGCCGCGCTGCGCCTTCATCTTGTGTGCCGTCTGCCAGGTGCGGATGATGACTTCGCCGACGCGACCCATTGCCTGGCTGTCGCTGCTCATCATGCTGATGGCGCCAAGGTCATGCAGGATGTCTTCGGCTGCGATGGTTTCCTTGCGGATGCGCGACTCGGCGAAGGCGAGGTCTTCGGCGATGGCTGGGTTCAGGTGATGGCACACCATCAGCATGTCGACGTGCTCGTCGAGCGTGTTGACCGTGTACGGCATCGTCGGGTTGGTCGAGGAAGGCAAGAAGTTTTCTTCACCCACCACACGCAAGATGTCCGGTGCATGACCGCCGCCCGCGCCTTCGGTATGAAAGGCGCAGATGCCGCGCCCGCCGACCGCCGCGATGGTGTTCTCGACAAAGCCCGACTCGTTCAGCGTGTCGGAATGGATCGCCACCTGCGTGTCGGTGGCGTCGGCTACGTCCAGGCAATTGCTGATGGCGGCGGGCGTCGTGCCCCAGTCTTCGTGCAGCTTCAGGCCGATCACGCCGGCGTTGATTTGCTCGTGCAGCGCGTCGGGCAGGCTGGCGTTGCCCTTGCCCAGAAAGCCGAGGTTCATCGGGAACGCGTCAGCTGCCTGGAGCATGCGTTCGATGTGCCACGGGCCGGGCGTCGCGGTCGTCGCGAAGGTACCGGTCGCGGGGCCGGTGCCGCCGCCGAGCATGGTTGTCACGCCGGATGTCAGCGCCTCTTCGATCTGCTGCGGCGCGATGAAATGAATGTGGCTGTCGATGCCGCCCGCAGTCACAATGCCGCCCTCGCAACTGATGACTTCGGTGCCTGGCCCGATCACGATGTCGACACCCGGCTGCACGTCCGGATTACCCGCCTTGCCAATGGCGACGATGCGGCCGCCCTTCAACCCGATGTCGGCCTTGACGATGCCCCAGTGGTCGAGGATCAACGCGTTGGTCATGACCGTGTCGACGGCACCTTCGGCTCGCGATCTTTGCGATTGCGCCATGCCGTCGCGGATCGTCTTGCCCCCGCCGAACTTCACTTCTTCGCCATAAGCACCAGCTCGCAGCGTGTAGTCGGCCTCGACTTCGACGATGAGGTCGGTGTCGGCGAGCCGCACGCGATCGCCCACGGTAGGGCCGAAGATTTCCGCATAGGCGCGGCGTCCGATCGTTGCCATCTAGAGTTTTCCTTGCACCAGGCCACGAAAGCCGTAGACCACGCGGTCGCCGGCGAAGTCGACCAATTCGACCGTGCGCTGCTGGCCCGGCTCGAAACGAACCGCCGTGCCCGACGCGATGTTCAGCCGCATGCCGCGCGCCGCTTCTCGGTCGAAGCCTAGTGCGCCGTTGGTCTCGGCGAAGTGATAGTGAGAGCCGACCTGGATCGGCCGGTCTGCGGTGTTCTGCACGATGAGCGTCAGCGTGCGCCGGCCGCTATTGAGTTCGTGGTCACCTTCGTCGGTGAAAAGTTCGCCGGGGATCATTCGAAGGCTCCTGTCAGGCGGCTTGCACGAGCAGCGCGGCGCCGAGCGCCACTACGGCGGCACCGGCGACGCGCGGCAGCCAGACATTGCCGCGACGCAGCGCCCAACCGACGGCGATGCCGGCCAGGTGCAGCAGCACCGTCGCGCCCACCATGCCGATGAGCTTCGGAGAAAGCGAAAACAGGGGAGCGTTGCGCATGAAAAGTGGTCCTCGTGATGGTCGATGTGGTCGTCGGGCTTCAAACGATCGGCTGGTGCACCGTCACCAGCTTGGTTCCGTCAGGAAAGGTCGCTTCAACCTGGATATCGGGGATCATTTCGGCAATGCCGTCCATGACGTCGGCACGCGTCAGCACGCTGCGGCCCGCGCTCATCAGCTCGGCCACGCTCTTGCCGTCACGCGCGCCCTCCATGACGGCGGCGGAGATGAGCGCGATGGCCTCGGGGTAGTTGAGCTTCAGTCCCCGAGCCTGCCGCCTTTCGGCCAGCAGGGCGGCAGTGAAGATCAGCAACTTGTCTTTTTCGCGCGGAGTGAGTTCCATGATCGGGGCATTATGAGCAACGGGTGAGCGTTGCAACAGTCATGCCGTCTCTCGAATACGCCCACGTCGTGGCATGAAATCTGCACCGGAAAGATGTGCACCAGAACCGCGTTACGCCCCCAGCCCAAGACGAAGCACCCCAGCGCATCGTCAAGGTGCGGCGCGACTACAACAGCTGGGTCGCGAGCGAAACGCTGGAAGACTATGCGCTGCGCTACACGCCGCAGCGCTTTCGCAAGTGGTCCGAGTGGCGGGTCGCCAACACGGCCTTCGGCGCCGCGTCGTTCCTGATCCTGGAGGCGGTCGGCGCCACGCTGCTGGTTCAGTACGGGTTTGCCAACGCGTTCTGGGCCATCCTGGTGACCGGGCTCATCATCTTTTTGGCCGGCTTGCCGATCAGTGTCTATGCGGCGCGCTACGGCGTCGACATGGACCTGCTCACTCGCGGCGCCGGCTTCGGCTACATCGGCTCCACGCTTACCTCACTCATCTACGCGTCGTTCACTTTCATCTTCTTCGCGCTCGAAGCAGCGGTGATGGCGTATGCGCTCGAACTCGCGCTGGGCATCCCGCCGGTATGGGGTTACCTCATCTGCGCGCTGGTGGTGATCCCGCTGGTGACGCACGGCGTCTCGGCCATCAGCCGCTTGCAACTGTGGTCGCAGCCGATCTGGCTGCTGATGCTGGTCGTGCCGTTCTGCTTCGTCGTGGTGCGCGATCCGGGTGCCTTTGCCGGAATTGCGCACTACAGCGGGGAGAAAGGCGGCTCCGCTGGCTTCGACCTGCGCCTCTTTGGTGCGGCATTGACGGTTGGCATCGCGCTCATCACGCAGATGGGCGAGCAGGCCGACTACCTGCGCTTCATGCCGGAACGCACCGCGGCAACACGCGTGCGCTGGTGGGCCGGCGTCTTGGCCGGCGGACCGGGTTGGGTCATCCTCGGCGTCGTCAAGATGCTCGGCGGCGCACTGCTGGCGTATCTGGCGATCACGCACATGGTGCCGACCGACCGCGCTGTCGATCCCAACCAGATGTACTTGGCTGCGTACGAATACGTCTTCCCCGACTACAGCTGGGCCGTCGCGGCCACCGCACTGTTCGTGGTGATCTCGCAGTTGAAGATCAACGTCACCAACGCGTATGCAGGCTCGCTGGCCTGGAGCAATTTTTTCTCGCGCGTCACGCACAGCCATCCGGGGCGTGTGGTGTGGGTCGTGTTCAACGCGCTGATCGCATTCATGCTGATGGAGATGAACGTTTTCGAGGCGCTGGGCGACGTGCTCGGGCTCTACGCCAACATCGCCATCGCCTGGATGATGGCGGTCGTCGCCGACCTGGTCATCAACAAGCCGCTCGGCCTGTCGCCGCCCGGCATCGAATTCAAGCGCGCGCATCTGTGGGACATCAACCCCGTGGGCGTGGGTGCGATGGCGTTGGCCTCGATCCTGTCGATCACGGCGTACCTCGGATTTTTCGGGCCGATGGCGCAGGCGTTTTCAGCGCTGATCGCGCTCGGCACGGCGCTGGTGACATCGCCTTCGATCGCGTGGGCGACCGGCGGCAAGTACTACATCGCCCGCACCTCCAACGAGAGCGGCGCCGCATTGTTCGCGCCTGCGCCGGGCGCCCGGTCGGTGCGATGGGCGCGGGTCGAGACCGAAGTCGGAACCTACCAGCGGCTTGCCGTGCAGCGCTGCGTGATCTGCGAGCGCGAGTACGAGGGCCCCGACATGGCGCATTGCCCGGCGTACCAAGGGGCGATCTGCTCGCTGTGTTGCACGCTCGATGCGCGCTGCGGCGACTTGTGCAAGCCCCAGGCCGGCCTGTCGGCGCAGTGGTCGTCGGTGCTGCGATGGCTGCTGCCCAAGCGCAGCTGGCGCTACCTCGACACCGGGCTCGGCCACTTCCTGCTGTTGATGCTGATCATCGTGCCGCTGCTGGCGATCGTCTTCGGCGTGCTCTACACGCAAGAGTTACGTGCGCTGGCCGAAGGCACGCTCCAGACCATGACGCTCACCGAAACGGTAGGCGCACAGGCCGCACTGCGTTCAGGCTTTTCGAAGGTCTACATGGCGCTGCTGGTGCTGGCCGGCATCGTGGCCTGGTGGCTGGTGCTGGCGCACCAGAGCCGCAAGGTGGCGCAGGAAGAATCGAACCGGCAGACGCATTTGCTGGTGCGCGAAATCGCGCTGCACCACGAGACCGACCGTGCCCTGCAAGCCGCCAAGCAGGCCGCCGACGAGGCACGAGAAATCGCCGAGCAGGCCAAGCGCGCTGCCGATCAGGCCAACCAGGCCAAAAGCCGGTACATCAGCGCCATCAGCCACGAGTTGCGCACGCCGCTGAACAGCATCCTGGGCTATGCGCAGCTGATGGGCGAAGACGCATCGGTGCCACCGCATCGGCAGCAGGCCGTGGCGGTCATCAAGCGCGGCGGCGAGCATTTGCTGTCGCTCATCGAAGGCACGCTCGACATCGCCCACATCGAGGCCGGCAAGCTGACGCTGCACGCGCGGCCGATGCACTTCGCCGATTCGTTGCGCGAGCTGGCCGACATGTTCGAGCTGCAGGCCGAAGAGAAGGGCCTGGCCTTCGTTTTCGAGCCTGCCGATGGCTTGCCCGAAGTGGTCCGTGCCGACGAAAAGCGGGTGCGACAGATCCTCATCAACCTGCTCGGCAACGCCATCAAGTTCACCGCATCGGGCCAGGTCACGTTGCGGCTGGCGCATGCCCGCGAGTTTGCGACCATCGAGATCGAAGACACCGGCCCGGGCATGGCAGCCGAAGACATCGAGCGCATTTTCGAGCCGTTTTCGCGGGGGGCTTCGGGTGGCAACCCGGCCACATCAGCAGGCGGCGGTGGCAGCAACGTCGGCAGCAGTTCGGCGCCGGGCGCTGGCCTCGGCCTCACCATCGCCAAGATGCTGACCGACCTGATGGGAGGCGAGATGCAGGTGCAGAGCAGGCCGGGCGTCGGCTCGATCTTCCGCGTTCGACTGTTCCTGCCGCGCGTGCACGAGGCACTGGCCGGCCCGCGCCGTGCGCAGTTGCCGGCACCTGTGCCGCGTGTGCGCCGTGGCTACGAAGGCGAGCGCCGCCGCCTGCTGGTGGTCGACAACGAAGAGGCCGATCGCGAATTGCTCGTGCAGGTGCTGACGCCGCTCGGCTTCGAACTGCGCGTCGCCGCCAGCGGCCACGATGCGCTCGACCTGCTCGCTGCCGGCTACCGACCCGATGCGATGTTCGTCGACCTGGCGATGCCCGGCATCGACGGCTGGGAGACGATTCGTCGTGCTCGCAAGCTAGGGCTCTTGCACACGGTGATCGCCATCGTCTCGGCCAACGCGTTCGACAAACGGCTGGACAACGACGTCGGCATCACGCCCGAAGACTTCTTCGTGAAGCCGGTGCGACATAGCGAGTTGCTCGACTGGCTGGAGCGGAGGCTCGTATTGCAATGGACCGCGACCGCAGCCGACCCGCCCGTGCGAGCCGCAGACGAAGCGCTGATCTTGGTTCGCCCCGCGCCCGAACGTTTGCGCGCACTGGAACAAGCAGTCGGGCTGGGTTACTTTCGCGGCATCATGAATCAGTTGGACGACATCGATGCCGAGGAGCCCGAGTGCGCTGCCTGGACCGATGCGCAACGTGCCCTGGCGCGTCAGTTCCGGTTCGAAGCGATGGATTGCAATTGAGCTCGAACCCCACCGACCGCCTCCTGGCCCGCAACACCGACCTGGTGCTGATCGTCGACGACGTGCCCGACAACCTCGCAGTGCTGCACGACGCGCTCGACGAATCCGGCTACACCGTGCTGGTCGCGACCAACGGAGAAGCCGCGTTGCAACGCGCGGCACAGGCGCGCCCCGACATCGTGCTGCTCGACGCCGTGATGCCCGGCATCGACGGCTTCGAGGTCGCGCGCCGGCTCAAGGCCGATCCGGCGACCGCGCACATCCCGATCGTCTTCATGACCGGCCTCACCGAGACCGAGCACCTTGTCGCCGCGCTGGAGGCAGGCGGCGTCGACTACGTCACCAAGCCGATCAAGCCGAAGGAAGTGCTGGCGCGCATGAACGTGCATCTGCAGGGCGCACGCCGCGCGCGGCAGGCGGCGCAACAGGCCGGCCAGGCGCGCAACGCGCTCGATGCGTTCGGCTACGCCAGCATCACCGTGCGCTTGCCCGAAGGCCGCCTCATCTGGCAGACGGCTTTGGCGCGCGAGCTGTTGCTGCGCTATTGCGGCACCAGCGCGCCCGAGACGCCGGCCGTGGTGCTCGACTGGTTGCGCCTGCACTTGCCGGGCACGGTCGATCGCATCGAGCCGCCGGTATTGGCGATCGGCCCGGCGGCGCGCAGCCTCACGTTGCGGCTGCATCAGCAGACCGGCCACGACGACGACGGCGCCGAGTGGATGATCATCCTGCGCGAGGTGTCCGACACCGCCGTCATCGAGGCAATGAGCCTGAGCCTGAAGCTGACGGCGCGCGAGGCCGAAGTGCTTTACTGGGTGGTCAAGGGCAAGACCAACAAGGACATCGGCGAGATCCTCGGCAGCAGCCCGGCTACAGCCAAGAAGCATCTTGAGCGCGTCTACGTCAAGCTGGGCGTCGAAACGCGCACGGCGGCAGCGGGTGTTGCGATGAAGCGTATTCGCGAGTTGCAGCCGCACTTCGAGATCTGAGCCGCACTCCTACGGCGCCGCTGGCATCGCGGCGTCACTGGCGTGCCGTTTGAGCCCAATAGAATCCGGCCCTTCGTCCAGATGGGCGCAACGACGGCGCGCCAAGACGCGGTCGATTTGGGAGGGCCGCCATGAGAAAAAGATGCAGCATCAAACGAAGCATGAGCCTGGCCGGTGTGGCGTTGCTGCGCGCCGGCGGTGCACTTGCGGGTGGCCACCTGGACGTCGACGACGCGGGCACGCTCGATCCAGGTCAGTGCCTTGTTGAAACCTGGGGCGGTCGCGCTGGCGCAGTGCCGGTCACCGTATTGCATGTTGGGCCGACATGTCGTGTCGGGCCGGTCGAGCTGGGCGTCAATCTCGATCGCGCGTCGAACCCCGGCACCTACTACATCGGTCCCCAAGTCAAGTGGACCTGGTTTGGCCGGGAGGCGGATGCGCGCTTCAGTGGTGCCGTGTCGGCCAACATAACCTTCGACCGCACCGACCACGGCAAGCCGGGACGGCAGCTGGTATTTCCGTTCACGCTGGTTGCGACCCCCGATTGGCAGATTCACGCAAACATCGGTGCCGACTGGGCGCCCGTCACCGGTGAACGCACGCTGCGCCGAGGCCTTGGCACGGAGTGGGCACTGAGCGAAAAGGTGTCGTTGCTCGCAGAACGCAACCGCGCATTCGACGCGTGGACCACGCGCGTTGGTGCACGCTTCAACTTCTCGCCGCTCATCAGCCTCGACGTGACGAGCTCGCGTACGGGGCCCGACCAGGCACGCGGCTTCTATGTCGGGTTAAATCACGAATTCAAGCGGCCCTGAACACGCACTATCCCAACCCAATTTCTGGAGACGACAAATGAAGAAGATCGGAATGATCGGCATCGGCATGATGGGCCACGGCATCGCGAGCAATATCGTGAAACATGGCTACTCGCTGGCGGTGCTGGAGCACGCTGGCAACCA
Source organism: Variovorax sp. (assembly GCA_025352265.1). Lineage (GTDB taxonomy): Bacteria > Pseudomonadota > Gammaproteobacteria > Burkholderiales > Burkholderiaceae_C > Variovorax. The sequence continues at coordinate 79,462 of JANXTS010000052.1, forward strand.
GCCGCTCGATGCGCTGAAGGCAGCAGGCGTTACGACGTACGGCAAGGCGCGTGACCTCGCGGCGGCGGTCGACATCGTCATCCTCTGCGTGACCGGATCGCCGCAGGTCGAGGCGGTGCTGATGGGCGACGATGGGGTGCTGCAGGGCCTGCAAGGCCGTAAATCAGGCACCGTAATCATCGACTGCTCCACTGCGATTCCTGCCTCGACCGAGCGTTTGGCGAAGCTGGTAGTTGAAGCCGGCGGCCGCTTCCTCGATTCACCGATGACTCGCACGCCGAAGGAAGCTGCCGAGGGAAGACTCAATCTGCTGGTCGGTGGCGACGCAGCGCTGTTCGAGGAATGCAAGCCGCTCTTGGCCTGCTTCGCGGAGAACATCACCCACGCCGGACCGGTTGGTGCCGGCCATCGCATGAAGCTGCTGCACAACTACGTATCGCTCGGCTTCGTCGGCCTGTTGGCCGAAGCGGCTGCGTGCGCCGAGCGTTCCGGCGTGGCTCCCGAGGTGTTGGTCGATGTGCTGGCAAAGGGCGGTGGTGGCGGTCTGGCGCTCGAGCGCATGAAGCCGTACATCCTGTCGCGCGATCCGTCGGGTCTGCGTTTTTTCATGTCGAACGCGGCCAAGGATCTGGGCTACTACACGGCGATGGCAGGGGACATCGGTGCGGCGCGTGCCATTGCCGAAGGGGTGCACGACACATACGAGCGCGCGCTGCGTGAAGGCGATCCGCAGGCGCTGGTGCCCGAGCTGGTCAGCTTGCTGGCTAAGAACGGCGACGGCGCAATCTAGCCTTCTGCCCCCTCGACCAGAAAGCGCACCCGCCGCACGCCCTGCCACTCATCGGCATCCAGCCGAAACGCCAGCATCACCTTCGGCGGCAACGGATCGGTATGGCCGAACCAGATGCCGTCGATCGGCTGGCCTTGATGGCGCAGCTTCAACGCCAGGTGCTTTTCGCCGACCAGCCGCTGCGACAGCACTTCGACCTCTTCGCTGAAGGTTGGCGGCGCGAAGCCTTGACCCCACACCTCACGGTGCAGCGTGTCGACCAGATCGACGCGCAAGTACTCGCGCGCCAGCGGGCCGTCGGTGTCGATCTGGCGCACCAGCGACGACGCGGCGAGCCACTCTTGCGCGACCTGTGCGATGGCTTTGGAGAAGGTCTCGAAGTGCTCTCTCGCCACTGTGCAGCCAGCCGCCATCGCATGCCCGCCGAAGCGCAGCAGCACGCCGGGATGCCTCTTGGCGACGAGGTCCAATGCGTCACGCAGATGAAAGCCGGGGATCGAGCGGCCCGAGCCTTTAAGTTCGGCTTCCTTGCCGGGCGCTGCGCTCGCCGCGAAGACGAAGGTCGGCCGATGGAATCGGTCTTTCAAGCGCGACGCGACGATGCCGACCACGCCTTCATGAAACGCCGCATCGAACACGCTGATGGCCGGCGGCGGTGCCTCGATGCTGTCGCCACCCGCATCGAACAGCGACTCGGCCAGCAGCAGCGCCTGATCCCGCATGCCGCCCTCGATGTCTCGCCGCTCGCGGTTGATGCCGTCGAGCGTGCGTGCCAGCTCGTCGGCGCGTGCGGCATCGTCGGTGAGCAGGCATTCGATGCCAAGCGTCATGTCGGCCAGTCGCCCGGCGGCGTTGATGCGAGGGCCGAGCGCAAAGCCGAAGTCGAAGGTGGTGGCGGTGGGAGCATTGCGACCGGACGCCTTGAACAGCGCCGCGATACCGGCCTGCATCGAACCCGCACGAATGCGGCGTAACCCCTGCGCCACCAGGCGCCGGTTGTTGGCATCGAGCTTGACCACGTCCGCCACGGTGCCGAGCGCGACGAGGGGCAGCAGCACGTCGAGCTTCGGTTGATTCGCCAGCGTGAAGACGCCGCGCGTGCGCAGCTCCGAGCGCAGGGCCAGCAGCACATAGAACATGACGCCGACGCCGGCGATGCTCTTGCTGTCGAAGTCGCAGCCGGGCTGGTTCGGATTGACCAGCACCTCGGCCGCGGGCAGTTGCGGGCCGGGCAAGTGGTGGTCGGTGACCAGCACCTTGAGTCCGCGCGCCTGTGCCGCCGCCACGCCGTCGACGCTCGCGATACCGTTGTCGACGGTGATGAGGAGGTCGACACCGCGGTCGGCCACGCGCTCGGCGATGGGCGGCGTCAAGCCGTAGCCGTCGATCACCCGATCGGGCACCAGGTAGCTCACGTTCTTCGCACCGAGCAGGCGGAGTCCGCGCACCGCCACGGCGCAGGCTGTCGCGCCATCGCAGTCGTAGTCGGCCACGATGCACATGCGCTGATCTCCAGCGATCGCGTCGGCCAGCAGCACGGCCGCTTCGCGCGTGCCGCGCAGCGTGTCGGGCAGCAGCAGGCGCGCGAGACCGTCGTCGAGTTCGTCCTTGCCGAGGACGCCACGGGCGGCATACAGGCGCGCGAGCAGCGGATGCACGCCTGCCTGCTCGAGCGCCCAGGCGCTGCGCGGCGGAATGATCCGGGCAACGATCTTCACAGCGTCGCCAGCAAGGTGGTGGCGGAATGCCGGGCGAAGAAGCCCTTCACCCAGCGTCCGAACGTCCGTTTGTGCGTCGTGAAGCGCTTGGCTGCAAGATCGCCGCACAGCGTCAGCGCGACTTCTTCACCGCGCTTGGCAGCAGCCAGCGCCTCCGCGATCGGGCCGGTATCCAGTGCACGCCATGCATCGGCCCATGCTTGGCCGTCGTCACGCAGCGCGGCGGGCCGCAGCGTGCCGATCACGGTCGGCGCGTCGAGATCGAAGGGCAGCAGGTTTGGCGGCAAGGCGCCGGTGCCGCTGAGCCAGAACGAATTGATCGGTGGTACGCCGCGCGCTGCGCGGTCGTCGTTCACTCGCTGGGTGTAAAGAAGCATCTGCATCTCGTTTTGCAGGCGCCGCACCGATCGTGCCTTATCCGACAGCGGCGACCATTGCGAGATTGGCCAGCCGATAGCGCGGTCGATCGATGCGGTCGCGAGGTCCCGGAACACCTGGCCGCGCGCCAGCCAACGCCCTGGCACGGCCGACGCGTGCAATGCGATGCCGTCTTCTTCAAAGAAGGGTTGCGCCGCTTTCAGCAACGCATCGGACTCGGCCGCGTCGATCTCGATGGCGGCGGGGTCGCCCAGCACCACGTCGTCGATGCCGACCTGCCAGTGACACAGCGTGGCCCAGCCCCAGGCTTCGGCATCGTCGGCCTCGGCCACCCTGCTGCGGCGCGCCTCCATGGCAGCCCACGGGATGCAGCCGTCGGCCGCGGCCAGGCCGAGAGCTTGCGCAAGTGCTCGTTCATGCGGCGGCGAGCGGGTGGTGTCTGCCTGCGTGTCGTCGGCCGCAAGGGTCAGTCGCGCGAGCAGGGAATCGAGATTGGGCAGGCGCAGGCCAGCGAGCACGGCGGTGCAGGCGGGCGAGTTGCGCCCGGCGTAGGGAACGAGCAGATGACGAAAAGAGGCCGAAGAGGGCGGAGAAAGGGGAGAGGCGGTGGCGACCATGGGCCTATTGTCCGGGATGCCACAATCGCCGGCCTATGCCCATCCCCTATGAACTGCAACTCGGTTGGCGCTACACGCGCGCAGGCCGGGCGACGCGGCGCAACGGCTTCATTTCCTTCATTTCCGGCGTGTCGATGCTCGGAATCGCACTTGGCGTGGCCGCGCTGATCATCGTGCTCAGCGTGATGAATGGCTTTCAAAAGGAAGTGACCGACCGCATGCTCGGCGTGATCTCGCACATCGAAATCACTTCGCGCGACGGCCAGGCGCTGGCCGACATCGACGCCATCGCCGCGGCTGCGCGCAAGAATAAGGAAGTGATCGGCGTGGCGCCCTTCATTGCTTCGCAGGCGCTCATCGCGCGCGGCGAAGACATGAAGGGCACGCTGATCCGCGGCATCGACCCCAAGCTCGAGCCGCAGGTGACCGACATCTCCATGACCGCCCAAAAGGGCGCGCTCGACAAGCTGGTGCCGGGCCAGTTCGGCGTCGTGCTGGGTATCGAGCTCGCGCGCTCGCTCTATGTGCGCGACGGCGATCAGGTCACGCTGATCGCACCGGGCGGCCAGGTGACGCCGGCCGGTGTCGTGCCGCGGCTGAAGCAGTTCACCGTGGTCGGCACTTTCGATTCAGGCCACTACGAGTACGACTCGGCTTTGGCGATGATTCATGAAGAAGACGCGCAACGCGTGTTTCGTCTCGACGGCCCGAGTGGCCTGCGCATCAAGTTGAAAGACCTGCATCAGGCGCGCGAGGTGGCGGACGAACTGGCGGCCACGTTGCCGGGTTCGTTTTTGATCAAGGACTGGACGCGCCAGAACAAGACATGGTTTGCTGCGGTACAGGTCGAGAAACGCATGATGTTCATCATCCTGACTCTCATCGTCGCGGTCGCGGCCTTCAACCTGGTGTCGACTCTGGTGATGACCGTGACCGACAAGCGCGCTGACATTGCGATCCTGCGCACGCTGGGGGCCAGCCCGAAAAGCATCATGGCAATTTTCGTGGTCCAGGGTGCGATGGTCGGCGTCATTGGCACCGTGCTCGGGCTCGTTCTGGGACTGGGCGTTGCCTACAACATCGACGTGATAGTGCCGGCCATTGAGCACGCGCTGCACACCAGCTTTTTGCCGCAGGACATCTATCTGATCAGCAAGATGCCGAGCGATCCGCAGCAGAGCGACATCATGCCGATCGCCATCATTTCGCTGGTGCTCTCCTTTGCCGCAACGCTCTATCCGAGCTGGCGCGCCAGCCGCGTGAACCCCGCCGAGGCGCTGCGCTATGAGTAAAGTGGTCTTGAAGGCACGTGGCCTTACCAAGCGTTTTCACGAAGGCCGGCTCGACCTGACCGTGCTGCACGGCGTCGACCTCGACGTGCGCGCCGGGGAGACGCTGGCCATCGTCGGGGCCTCCGGATCAGGCAAGAGCACCTTGCTCCACCTGATGGGCGGGCTCGATGCGCCGACGGCGGGAAGTGTCGAACTGCTGGGCAAGAACATCGCCAACGTCGACGCGGCGGAGCAGGGTCGTATGCGCAACCTGCACCTCGGCTTCGTCTACCAGTTCCATCACTTGCTGCCGGAATTCAGCGCGCTCGACAACGTCGCGATGCCGCTCAAGATCCGTCGCGCCGATCCGGCCGAAGCGACCCGCGCCGCAACCGCGATGCTGACCAGCGTCGGGCTGGCCGAACGCCTGCAGCATCGTCCCGCGGAGTTGTCGGGCGGCGAGCGTCAACGTGTTGCTATCGCGCGCGCGCTGGTCACGCAGCCAGCTTGCGTGCTGGCAGACGAGCCCACGGGCAATCTCGATCGCGCGACCGCCGACGGCGTCTTCGCGCTGATGCTCGAACTGGCGCGGCTGCACGGCACGGCCTTTGTCATGGTCACCCACGACGAGACGCTGGCGACACGGTGCGACCGCGTGTTGCGCCTTGTAGCCGGCCGGTTGGCCGACTGAGCACTTTAGTGGCTCTTGCACTTCTGTATCCGAACGTTTCATACTTCGGGTAATTACTGACTTGCAGGGGCGGACGCGGATGACCAATGAATTTGTGCGTTGCGGCGTATGGCCGTCGCGTTCGCTGTGCCGACTCGGCGTCGTCGCCGGCCTCTTGCTTTCACTTGCAGCACACGCACAAGTGAAGATTCTGGTGAACCCGGGCGATCAGGGCGAGCAATCGCGTGGCGCCACCATGACGACCTGGCGCACTGCGATCGAGCAGGTGCTTCGCAAGGAGCGGTTCAACGATTCGACGATGGCCGGCCTGGCCGACATGACGAGCGACCTGAGCGCCACGCGCGCCCGCATTCCCGATGTCGTCGTTGGTCCGGCCCACCTCATCGGCTCGGCCTTGCGCTATGGGTATACACCCGTCGCACAGCTCGATGCGCGCTCGCAAGCCGTGCTCGTCGTGCCGACCAACAGCCCGATCACCAACTTCCAGCAGGCAGCGGGCAAGCGGCTCGGACTCCCGATGCAGGACAGCCTCGTCACGTACCTGCTGCGCGGCGAAACGGTGGCCGCGAACACCACGATCAAGCGCCACTTTCGGGACCTCTACGAAACGCGTTATCAAGACGCGCTACTGGTCTGTCTGCAAATCGGGCGCTGTGACGTGGTCGGTGTCGAGAAGGCGATCTACGAAAAATGGATCGCGGCGGGCAGCCAGGTCAAGGTGATCATGGAATCGCGTGAAGTGCCGGGCTTGAGCCTGGCCATCAAGGACGGCTCGAAGGTTTCAGCCGACGCCTTCCGGGCCGACCTTGCCGAAGTCGCCGCCGCGGGCAACAAGACGACGCGTGTATCGCCTCAGGATTTCACCTACGTGTCGACGCTGGGCTACTTCACGCCACGTGCGCTGGCAGGGGCCAAGGTGGTCGACGCCAAGACCGTGGCCGCGATGCTGTCGGCCAATACCGCGCGCTACATCGACACGCGTAACGACGCCGAATTCAACGAAGGGCATGTGCCCGGGTCGATGCTCGTGCCGTACGTCGAGAAATCCGCGAAAGACCCGGACTTCGCCTCGGATGCCGACCAGTTCAACGTTGCGAAGCTCGGTCCCGACCGCGATGCCGTGCTGGTTTTCGGCTGCAACGGCCCGGAGTGCTGGAAGAGTCACAAGGCAAGCATCGCCGCCCTGAAGGCCGGCTATAAAAACGTCAACTGGTTTCGTGGCGGGCTGCCCGAGTGGCGCGCCGCCGGCCTCGCGGTCGATATCAACGCCAAATAACCCTGCGAGCGTCGGTAGCGGCGCTCTGGTTGTCGTCCTTGCGATCTACGATCGGCAAGCTGCATCGACATCGTCATCCTTCCATGAAAGAGCATCTCGAATGACCGACCTTCCGCTCGCGCGAAATCCCTTGCGCCGCTCCCTGCTGGCGGGCACCGGCGCAGCCATTGCTTTCGGCTCATTGAGCCCGGTCCGCTCTGCTATCGCGCAGGGCGCGCCGGCTCGACCGCTGCCCGCGTATGCAGCCTTCAAGGACGCGGGCTCGGTGATCGTGCACAGCGCCAACACCATCGAAACGCGCCGCGGTGCCGCCGGCAACGGAGCGCTGACGACTGTCAACCAGCTCTACGTGCGCAACAACCTGACGCCGCCGAGCGCCGACATAGTGGCCAGGCCCGACGACTGGGTCGTACAGATCGAAGGCGTTCGTCGCCCCAAATCACTCACCGTGCGCGAGCTCAAGGCCATGCGCACCGAGCGCGTGGCGATGGTGCTGCAATGCAGCGGCAACGGCCGCGGCATGTTTCCATCCAAGCCGAGCGGTACGCCTTGGCAGGTCGGCGCGGCCGGCTGCGTGATGTGGACCGGTGTGCCGGTGCGCGACCTCGTGCATGCGACGGGTGGCGTGCTGCCGGGCATGTTGTTCATGACGGGCACGGGCGGCGAAGTGCTTCCGGTCGGTGTCGATGCCAAGTCGCGCGTCGAGCGCAGCGTGCCGGCCGCAGCACTGGAAAACGCTGTGCTCGCATGGGAGATCAACGGGCAGCCCATCCCGCTGGCGCACGGCGGCCCGCTGCGGCTCGTGGTGCCGGGCTTCACCGGCGTCAATAGCGTCAAGTACGTCAAGAAGCTCGCCTTCACCGCGGGCGAGAGCGATTCGTCGATCCAGCAAACCGACTACCGCATGACGCCGGCGGCCGAAGCCTCGATGCGGCCAACCGATCCGTCGGTGTGGCAGATGCCGCCCAAGTCTTGGATCAACACGCCGCTGGCGGGCGTTGCGAAACTTGGCGCGCGCGGTCTGCTGATTCAGGGCGTGGCGTTTGCCGGCGTCAATGCGGTCAAGCAGGTCGATGTTTCGGTGGACGGCGGCGCGACCTGGCAACGTGCCGCACTGGTCGGACCTGATCTCGGGCGCTTCGCCTGGCGTCAGTTCGAGCTTGCGCAGCAGTTGCCGGCAGGGCGTTACGTGCTGGCCAGCCGCGTGACCGACGTTCGCGGCAACGTGCAGGTCGAGAACCGTGTCGAGAACAAGTCCGGCTACCTGAACTCGAGCTGGCGTGATCACTCCGTCGCTATCACGGCGGCCTGAAGCGATGCGTCTCCGCGTTTTCGCGGCGACCAGCCTCGCGCTGTTGTCGCTGCTGCCATCGATCGACGCCCAGGCGCAAGCTTCAGTCGATGACGGGCGCAAGCTGTTCGTCGACGGCGTGGCGCCGTTGCCGGCTTGCGCGCTCTGCCACACTTTGAAGAAGGCTGGCGCGAGCGGACAGATCGGCCCCGACCTGGACGACCTGCGTCCCGATGCAGACCGGGTCGAGAAGGCGATGCGCAACGGCATCGGCCCAATGCCGTCTTTCAAGACTTTGAGCGAGGCGCAGATCAAGATGCTGGCCTCCTATGTGGCGGGAGCGGCAGGCGCCCCGTGACCCTTTGCTCGACTTACTTCGGCTTGTAAGCAACCACGTCGATTTCGACCTTGGCGTCGACCATGAGCCGCGCTTCCGTAGTCGAGCGCGCCGGCCGGCCTTCTGCACTGAAGTAGCTCATGTAGATGCGGTTGAAGGCTCCGAAATCGCGCGCGTCCTGCAACCACACGGTGCTCTTGCAGACATCGTCGAGCGTCGCGCCCGCCAGCGCGAGCACGGCTTTCAGGTTCTCCATGACCTGCCGCGTCTGCGCTTCGATTCCGCCGACCACGATCTCGCCGTTGCCGTCGGCAGGCACCTGGCCCGACACGTAGATGAAGTCGCCTGCGCGCACCGCCGGGGAGAACGGGCGCACCTGACGGTCGGAGGCAGTGGGCGATCCACCAAAGTATTCGAGGGACATGGAAAACTCCTGCGGACGGGCCGCTTCATTGGGATTGACGGTAGCTTCTGAAATTCTATTTCAGTAAAAGTATCTCAACACAGGGTTATTACGGATGATTTGGCACGTTTGGTGCTTCAGAGTCGGGTCAGTGCGAAAGTAAATTTCACAAATCCTGAAGCCAAGGAGTTTCGATGCGAGTCACCGCCCTAACCAAATCTGTCCTGAAACGTGCCTTCGGCGGCTCTGCGTTGTTCTCGACGCTCGCCATCGCAGCGACGTTGGTAGCGCCCGCGGCCAACGCGCAAACGCTGCGCACCTACGCCACGCTGGCAATGGTGGCGGAGCCGCAAACGCTCGACCCGATGGCATCGACCGCCGACTTGGTCGCAACCATCATGCAGCACGTCTTCGAGCCGCTCTACACCTTTGATGCCAAGTGGAACGTGGTGCCGATGCTCGCCGAGTCGATGCCCAAGATATCGGCCGACGGCAAGAGCTACTCGATCACCTTGCGCAAGGGCGTGATGCTGCACAACGGCCGCGAGCTCAACGCCGACGATGTGGTCGCGAGCCTGCAACGCTGGATCGAACAGTCGCCGCGCGGCAAGGCGGTAGGTTCGCAGATCGAGAGCCTCAAGGCGAATGGCGCCCTCGGTGTCGACATCGTGCTGAAGGCGCCGTATGCGCCGCTGGTGTCGCAACTCGCATTGCCGAGCGGCATGGCCGCCATCATGGCGAAAGACTCGATCGCGCAGCCGCTGAAAGACTTCGTCGGCACCGGCCCGTACAAGTTCAAGGAACGCCAGCCCGACCGCTTCGTCATCCTCACGCGCTTCGACAAATACAGCGCGCGCAAAGAGCCCGCCAATGGTTATGGCGGCAAGCGCGAGGCGCTGATCGAAGAGCTGCGCTTCGTGCCCGTGCCCAACGCGAGCACGCGGGTCGAAGGTGCGCTGGCGGCGCAATACGACTTCGCCGATCTGCTGCCGGTCGAGGCGCTGACGCGGCTTGAAAAATCGGGCGGCAAGACGGTGCCCATCCTCACGCCGTCGTTCGGCTTTCCGTACCTGGTCTTCAACACCAAGGAAGGCGTGCTCGCCAACCAGGCGATGCGCCAGGCCGTGCAAACCGGCATGGGCGAGGGCGAGATGCTGGCCGCCGGCTTCGGCGACACGCGCTTTTTCATCGCCGAAGGCAATCACTTTCCAAAGCGCTCGCCTTTTTATTCAACCAGCGGCGTCGAGCTGTACAACCAGCGCAACGGCCCGAAGGCCAAAGAGGCTGCCGCCAAGGCCGGCTACAAGGGCGAACCGATTCGCCTGATGGCCAGCCGCCAGTACGACTTCCACTACAACATGGCCTTGCTGATGGCCGAGCAGTTGAAGAAGGCCGGCTTCAAGGTCGAACTCAACATCGTCGACTGGGCGACGCTGGTGCAACGCCGCAACGACCCCAAGTTGTGGGACATCTACGTGACGCATTCGGGCCAGTTCCCCGAGCCGATGCTTTCCCCACCGCAGCTGGGTGACGGCGCGCCGGGCTGGTGGGACACGCCTGCCAAAAAGGCCGCGCTGCAGGCCTTCAACGTCGAGAGCGATCCGGCCAGGCGCGGTGCGCTGTGGGGCAAGGTGCAGCAGGTCGTCTACGACGAAGTGCCGTACGTGAACGTCGGCAAGTTCAATGGTCTGTCGGCCAAGAGCCCCGCGCTGGACAACTACCAGCCTGCGACCTGGCCGTTCTTCTGGAACGCGAAGATCAAGTAAGCGCCTGCTATGTATCGCTATCTCGCCTCCCGCGTCGCGGGGATGTTGATCGTGCTCGCCATCGTGGCGGTGCTGGTCTTCATCCTGACGCGCGCCGCGTCGGGCGATCCGGTGTCGGTATTGCTGGGCGATCAGGCCACCGCAGCCGACATCGCTCGCGCGCAAAAAGAATACGGCCTCGACAAACCGCTGCCGGTGCAGTTCGGCTACTGGCTGCGCGAGGTGCTGCAAGGCAACCTCGGCCAGTCGATCTTTCTGCAGCGGCCGGTGACGCAGGCACTGTGGGAGCGAGCCGAACCGACCACGCTGTTGTCGTTGATGGCAGTCGCCATCGCAGCGCTCATCGGGCTGCCGTGCGGCATCGTCTCGGCGGTGTTTCGAGGGCGTTGGATCGACCAGCTCTTCACAGGTATCGCGATGCTCGGTGCCAGCATTCCGAGCTTCTGGCTCGGCATCGTGCTGATCCAGATCTTCGCGGTGTCGTTCGGCTGGTTTCCGGTGTCGGGCTACGGCGCACCGGGCGCGCCGCTGCTTGAACGGCTGCATTCGCTCATCCTTCCAGCGACCGTGCTGGGCCTGCTCAACTCTGCACTGATCATTCGCTTCACGCGTGCATCGATGCTCGATGTACTGGGTGAAGACTACGTGCGAACGGCGCGCTCCAAAGGCCTGTCGGAAAGCACCGTCGTGTTGAAGCACGCGCTGCGCAATGCGTTGGTGCCGATCGTCACCGTACTGGGCCTGACCGCTGCCTTGATGATCGGCGGCGCCGTCGTGACTGAGACCGTATTCGGCCTGCCGGGCGTGGGCAGCCTGGTCGTCAATGCGGTGCTGCGGCGCGACTACCCGGTGATCCAGGGCGCGCTGCTGGTGATCGCCGCGATCTACGTGCTCATCAACTTCTCGATCGACCTGCTGTACGTCGCGGTCGATCCGCGCGTCAAGCTCTGAGCGCGCAAGCCGACACACGGAACGCACAGTCATGCAGCTCCCGAGAACACTCCGCCAGTTGATGCATCGCCGCACGGTGATGGTGTCCGCGCTGGTGCTGCTGGTCATTGCCGTCATGGCAATCGGCGCACCATGGTTCGCCTCCTTCGACCCCAACGACACCGCCGTGCTCGACCGCCTCAAACCACCGAGTGCAGAGCACCTGATGGGTACGGACGAACTGGGTCGCGACATGTATGCACGTATCGTTCATGGTGCGCGCTACTCGTTGACTATCGCCGCGCTCACGGCCCTCGGTTCGGTCATCCTCGGCACAGCATTGGGGCTCGTTGCCGGCTTCTTCCGTCGGCTCGACGCACCGATCATGCGAGTCGTCGACGCCATGATGTCGTTCCCCGACATCCTGTTGGCCATTGCCCTTGTGGCGATCCTCGGTGCCTCGCTCGGCAACGTGGTGCTGGCGCTGGTGCTGGTCTACACGCCGCGGGTGGCGCGCGTGGTTCGCGCATCGACACTGGTGGTGCGCGAGCTGTTATTCGTCGAGGCGGTGCGCGCGCTGGGCGTCCGTACCTCGCGCATCCTGTGGCGCCACATCCTGCCCAACCTGATGTCGCCGATCCTCGTGCAGGTGTCGTTTATCTTCGCGTACGCCATCCTCGCGGAAGCCGGCCTGTCGTTCCTTGGCGTCGGCGTACCCCCAGACATCCCGACCTGGGGAACGATGGTTGCGGGCAGTCAGCAATACGCCGACCGTGCTTTCTGGGTCGTGTTGTTTCCTGGGTTGGCGATCATCTTCACTGCGCTGTCTTTGCAACTGCTCGGTGATGGTGTGCGTGATCTGCTTGATCCAAAGCTGAAGAAGGCCGCTTGAAATGACCACGGCTCCCCGTCTCACAGTCAAGAACCTGAGCACGAGCTTCCCCACCGAAGACGGCTTGGTCCGATCGGTGGCAGACGTCAGCTTCTCGATTCAACCTGGCAAGACCACCGCATTGGTCGGCGAGTCGGGTTCAGGCAAATCGGTGACCAGCCTCACCCTCATGCGGCTGCTTCCCAAGACCGCCAACGCCCAGGTCGCCGGCGAGACGACCTTTGCAACACGCGAAGGTCGCAGCGTCGACTTGCTGAAGCTGCCCGAGACCGACATGCAACGCCTCCGCGGCAACCAACTGTCGATGATTTTTCAGGAGCCGATGACCAGCTTGAACCCGGTGTTCACCATCGGCGAGCAGATCGCCGAGAGCGTTCGACTGCACAAGGGGCTCGAGCGCAAGGCCGCGCTGGCCCATGCGCTGCGCATGCTCGAGCTGGTCGAGATTCCGGCGGCATCGCAGCGGCTGCACGAGTACCCGCACCAGCTATCGGGCGGCATGCGGCAGCGCGTGATGATCGCGCTGGCGATGGCGTGCGACCCGACACTCTTGATCGCCGACGAACCCACCACTGCGCTCGACGTGACGATCCAGGCGCAGATCCTCGCGTTGATGCGGCGCTTGCAGGCCGAGACCGGCATGAGCATTCTCTTCATCACGCACAACCTCGGCGTGGTCGCACACCATGCCGATGATGTGGTCGTGATGTATGCCGGCCGCGTGGTCGAGCATGCGCCGGTGCGGCCACTGTTCGCTGCGCCGGCGCACCCGTACACACAAGGTTTGTTGGCATGCTTGCCGGGCAAGACGGCGCGCGTCGGACAGCCACGACCAAGGCGTCTGTTCGCGATTCGCGGCCAGGTATCGAGCCCGCTGGCGCCGCCACCCGGCTGCGCCTTCGAGCCGCGTTGTGATCTGGCGATCGACGCATGTCGCGCTGCCATGCCGCCATTGGTCGGCACCCAGGTCGATCGCGAGGCACGCTGCATTCGCGTGCCCGAGCGGGTCGACCTGACCGAGGTGGCAGCCGAAGTTTCAGCAGTGGGGGCACCATGAATGCCGCAGCGGCCCAACCTCTCATCGAGGTGCGCAACCTCAAGAAATACTTCGGCACGGGAGCGCGTCCAGTACGAGCGGTCGACGATGTTTCGTTCGCCATCAGGCAAGGCGAAACGCTGGGTCTCGTGGGTGAATCCGGCTCCGGCAAGAGCACCATCGGCCGTACCTTGCTGCGGCTGGTCGAGCGCACCGATGGCGAGGTGCTGTACCGCGGGAACGATGTCGGCAAGCTCTCTGGTGGCGAAATGCGCAAGCTTCGCAGCAAGTTGCAGATCATCTTTCAGGATCCATATGCAAGCCTGAATCCGAAGATGCGAATCAGCGCCATCCTCGGCGAAGCGCTGGCCACGCACGGGCTGCACAAGGGCGCCGCCGCGCGCGACAAGCGCATCGCCGAGTTGCTTGAAACCGTGGGCCTGCGCGCTGAACATGCGAGCCGATTTCCGCACGAATTCTCTGGTGGTCAGCGGCAGCGCATCGGCGTGGCGCGGGCGCTCGCGGTCGAGCCTGAATTCATCGTTGCCGACGAACCGCTGTCTGCCCTCGACGTGTCGATCCAGGCGCAGGTCATCAACCTGCTCGTCGACCTGCGCGAGCGCTTGTCGCTCACCATGCTCTTCATCTCGCACGACCTCGACGTGGTCGAATATCTGTGCGACCGGGTGGTGGTGCTGTACCTCGGCAAAGTGATGGAAGTAGCGACCACGGCCGAGCTGTTCGAGCGGCCGCTGCATCCGTACACGCAAGCGCTGTTGGCGGCGAGCCCGAAGCCCGATCCGCTCCAACCGAGCGAACATGTGGCGCTGAAAGGCGATATCCCGAGTCCGATCGCGCCGCCGTCCGGCTGCGTATTTCGCACGCGTTGCCCGCACGCGATCGATGCGTGTGCGCAAACCGTGCCGCCGCTCGAAGAACGGGTGCCCGGTCACTTTTCTGCCTGCATCCGCAAGGATTTGCTGGTGCCATTGCCATTGCCACTGCCACTGCCTCTGCCTCTGCCTCCGACAACATGAATTCATCGACCACCGACCTGCTCGACCCGTTGCTGCACAGCGGCTACAAAGGCTACCCGCGCACGCAGCCGCCGCGGCTTCGCAGCGATATCGGCGCTGCGCAATGGAACGTGCTTGCCGGCGATCTGCCGCTGCCACTGGCACTTTTGAAGCGTGAAGCGCTGGAGCACAACCTGGCCTGGATGCAGGCGCGAGTGCGCGAGTGGGGCGTCGAGCTCGCGCCACACGGCAAGACGACGATGTCGCCGCAGTTGTTTCAGCGGCAGCTCGATGCCGGTGCCTGGGGCATGACCTTCGCGACGGTTACCCAACTGGCCGTCGGCGTGGCGGCGGGCGCACGGCGCACGCTTATCGCGAACCAGGTCGTGAGCGACGAAGACCTTGGCGGCATTCAACAGCTGTTGCGCACCCACGAAGGACTGCGCATCGTGTTTCTGCTCGACTCGATTGCGCAACTCGACCTCATCGAAGCATGGTCGCACGCCCGACATGGGCACGTGTCGTTCGAACTGATGATCGAAATCGGCGTCGACGATGGCCGTACCGGCTGCCGCACGCATGTGCAGGCGGTCGCACTGGCCGAGCGCTGCAAGGCCAGCACTGCGGTCAAGCTGGTTGGCATCGAGTGTTACGAAGGGCAGGGTGCGACCGGTGAAACCGGCCCGGATACCAAGTACACCGACACGCTGATGGGCCGCGTCGAAGCGGTAGCGCGGCATTGCGAAGCGCACACGCTCTTCGAGACCGACGAGGTGTTGGTGTCGGCCGGCGGCTCGGCTATCTACGACCTCGTTGCCGCGCGCCTGAAGCCCGCGCTCGGCATACCGGTGCGAGGCCTGCTGCGTTCGGGCTGCTACGTCACGCACGACCACGGCACCTACGAGCGCTTTCAGATGTCGATCGACGCCCGCCTGGGTTGCGATTGCGGAGACAGTCTGCGACCGGCGATGGAAGTCTGGGCTTCCGTGCAGTCGTGCCCCGAACCACGCCTGGCGATCGTCGCGATGGGCAAGCGCGATGTGTCGTTCGACCTGTCGATGCCGACACCCATCGCGCGGGCGGCGCGCGGTGTGCGGGTCACCTCGACGGTACCGGCCAGCTGGCACATCAGCGCACTGAACGATCAGCACGGCTACCTGCGCTGGACCGAAGCCGACGACGCGCTGGCACCGGTCGTCGGTGAGCGCATCGGCTTCGGTATATCGCATCCGTGCACGACCTTCGACAAGTGGCACTGGATGCCGATCGTCGAAGACGACTACCGCGTCAGCGATGCGGTGTCGATCCATTTCTAGCATGGCAACCGCAATGTCTCTGTCCCTGTTGCAGCGCATCGCCGAGATACGCACCGACGCACCGACCACGCGGCGCGCCATCCTCGACATGATTTTGGAAGACCCCGATCGCGTGCTCGGCGAAAGCTTCGAGCTGCTGGCCGAACGCTCGCGCAGTTCGGTGCCGACCATCATGCGGACTTGCCGCGATCTCGGCTTTGCGGGCCTGCGCGAATTTAAGCTCGCGCTGGCGCAAGAGCTGGCGCTGGGTGGCTCGCCGTTGCATCGCCGCGTCAACATCGAAGACGCGGCCGATGACGTGGTCGCCAAGATTTCTCGCAGTGCAGCCGCGTCGGTTTCGGGCGTTCGCAGCCAGCTCGACATGGTGGTGCTCGAAGGTGCCGTGGCGGCCATCGCGGCCGCGCCACATGTCGACTTGTATGGTGCGGGCGCGACCTCGTGGTTCATGGTCAACGACCTGCAGGCGCGGCTGTTCCGCCTCGGCATCTCGGCCAACGCGTGGGCCGACTATCACTTGCAACAAGTCGCGGGCGCGGCGCAGCGGCCGGGCGGCGTGGTCATCGCGATTTCGCACGTGGGCGGCATGCCGTCGCTGCTCGATGCAGTCGACATCGCACGCGGCCAGGGCGCCAAGGTCGTGGCGCTGACGCGGCCCGGCACGGCGCTGGCCGAGCGCGCCGACTTCCTGCTCGGCATGTCTGTACCCGACGATGCGGTGATGCATGTCGGCATCGATGCGTACCTCGCGCATCTGACAGTGATCGAAATCCTGACGGTGCTCGTGGCGCAGCGCCGCGGCGAGCCGGCGGTGCAACGCCTGCAGCGCGCACGCGAAGCCTTTCAACGACACGGCATCGATGCCGCCACCCATCCGCTGCAGAGCTGGGATGGGGGAGGGTTGAAGCATGGCTGAAGCGAAGACGGCAAGTACACGCACCGTCACGCTGCTCGAAGGCGGCATGGTCGTTGATGGCACGGGTGCTCCGGGCTGGCCGGGCGATGTGCTGTTGCAGGGCGACCGCATCGTGGCGATGGGCGAGGGGCTTGCCCATCGCTTGCCGGCCGGCATCGAAGCGGGTGATGTCGATGTCGTCGACTGCCGGGGCAAGGTCATCGCGCCGGGCTTCATCGATGTGCACACGCACGACGACGCCACCGTGCTGCGTGATCCGGCATGCCTGCCCAAAGTCTCCCAAGGCATCACGACGGTGGTCACCGGCAATTGCGGCATTTCGCTCGCGCCGTATCGAATCGCTCGAGCCAAGCCGCCGCTCACCTTGCTTGGCGCCGATTCCTTTCAGCACGCGACCATGGACGATTACCGCGCAGCAGTCGGTGCCGCGCAGCCCGCACTCAATGTCGCGGCGCTGGTCGGCCACACGACCCTGCGCTTCGCAGCCATGCAGTCGCTCGACAAGGCCGCGACGCCCGACGAACTGGCGCATATGGGCGCGCTGCTCGATGCCTGCATGCAGGCGGGCGCGCATGGGTTGTCGTCCGGTCTCTTCTACGAAGAAGCATTCGCAGCGCCGGCCGAAGAAGTGACTTCGTTGGCCCGCATCGTGGCGCGGCACGGCGGCGTCTATGCCACGCATTTGCGCAGCGAAATGCAGACCATCGTCCAAGCGATGCACGAGGCTGGCAACACCGCTTTCGAAGCGGGCGTGCCGCTCGTCATCTCGCATCACAAGTGCGCCGGACCGGCCAACTGGGGCCGCACGCTGGAGACCCTGCCGCTCATCGATGCGCTGGCCGGTCGGCAAGACATCGCGCTCGACGTCTACCCTTACATCGCCGGCTCCACTGTGCTGCGCGAAGACTTGGTCGACGGCGTTATTGACGTGCTGCTCACCTGGTCCGACACGCACCCTGAAGTGACTGGTCGTCTGCTGGCCGACGTAGCAAAGGAATGGGGCGTCGATCAAAAGGAAGCGTGTCGCCGACTGCAACCCGGCGGCGCCTGCTACTTCCAGATGCAGGAGGCAGATGTCGAGCGGGTGATCGCTCATCCGCGCAGCATGATCGGCAGCGACGGCCTGCCTCACGATCGTCATCCGCATCCGCGTTTGTGGGGCGCGTTCCCACGTGTCTTCGCGCGCTACTGGCGCGAGCGCAAGCTCTTCACGCTGGAGCAGGCAGTGCACAAGATGACGGGGATGACGGCGCGCAATATGCGCATTGCCGACCGCGGCGTTCTGCGTGTCGGCGCAATGGCCGATGTCGTCGTGTTCGATCCGACGACGATTGCCGACACAGCGACCTACGACAAGCCCAAGAGCGCGAGCGTGGGCATCGAGCGGGTGTTCGTGAACGGGGTGCTGGCGTTCCGAAACGATGCTGCTGGTGGCGGCAGCGACGAGCCAAAGGTGCTGGCGCGCGCCGGACGCATGCTGACGCGCGCGGCCCGCTAGCCGTCTGCAGGCCGTCAGCCCGCGATCGAGTACCCGCCGTCGACCGGAATCGCCGTGCCGGTGACGAAGTCCGACGCGGCGCTCGCAAGGAACACCGCCGCGCCCGCAAGATCTTCCGGCTGTCCCCACCGCGCAGCCGGCGCACGCGCGACCACACGCTCGCTCAAGCCTGCGACCTGCTCACGTGCACCATCGGTCAAAGCGGTCTGAATCCAGCCCGGCAGGATGGCGTTCACTTGAATGCCATCTACAGCCCACGACATGGCGGTCGCCTTGGTCAACTGCACGATGCCGCCCTTGCTCGCGCCATACGCCGGGGCATAGGGTGCCCCGAAGATCGACATCATCGAACCGATGTTGATGATCTTGCCGCCGCCCGCCGCCTTCATCAGCGGGTGCGCCGCGCGGCTGCACAAGAACGCGCTGGTGAGGTTGGTGTCCATCACCTGGTTCCACTCGGCAAGCGTCAGCTGGTCTACGGATTTACGCACGGTCATGCCGGCGTTGTTGACGAGGATGTCGAGCCGACCGCACCGTTGTGCGACCTGATCGAAGAGCGACTGCACAGAGGCTTCGTCGGTGACGTCGGCTGCAAGCGCAAAGCTGTCGCTGCCAAGGGCGATCAATGCTTCGACAGCCGCCGCCGACTTCTCCGCGTTGCGCGCGGCGATCACAACGCGCGCTCCAGCTTGCGCCAGGCCCTTGGCCATACCGAGCCCGATACCGCCGTTGCCACCCGTCACGATCGCGACCTTGCCCTTTAAATCGAACATTCGCATGCCTCCATTGCTTTTGAAAGCCTAGAGGATACGGTTGAACCAGAAGATCGAAAGACCGGCAGAAACTACGGCCAGCAACGCGGCAACCATGGCAAAGAGGGCGGAGATTTCGGTTTCCTTTTTCTCGACCGTCAGACGCGAGCTGAGCGTGTCGTAGACCTTCTTCAGGTCGGCCGCCGTGCCGGCATAGAAGTAGTCGGCATTGGTCTTCTGGGCAACGGCCTTCAGCGTTTCTTCGTCAAGCCGAACGCGCATCGACCAGCCCTCGAAGCCGATGGTTTCGCCATCGACCGTACCGACGCCCACGGTGTAGACACGCACGCCGCGGTCCGCCGCGATCTTGGCGGCATCGAGCGGGTCGACGCCGGTGGTTCGCTGGCCATCGGTCAGCATGATGATGGCGGCAGAGGTGTACGAGCCAGGCGCGACGGGTACGAATTCCTTAGGCCCCGGTTTGCCTGCCTGTTCGATCGGGACACCTCGCTGACGGCTCGGCCCACTCAGCTTGTCGATATCGATGCCGGCATCGGGGAACAGCGTTGCAAGCGACACCATGATGCCGTTGCCTGTGGCCGTACCGCGTTGCAACTGGAACGCATCGATGGCGGTGTAGAGGTCTTCACGGTTGGTGGTCGGCAACTGCGCGACCTGGGCGCTGCCGGCAAAGGCGACGATGCCGACCTTCACGCTGCGCGGCAGGTCTTTCAGGAATCCCTTGGCGGCTTCCTGCGCGGCCACGATGCGACTTGGCAGCACATCGGCGGCGCGCATGCTGCCCGATACGTCCATCGCCAAAATGATGGTCTGGTTGTTCGATGGCAGCAGCACCACGGCCGTCGGACGCGATGCGGCAATCAGCATGGCCGCGATGGCGAGCAGAAAAATCAGCGGTGGCACATGGCGCCGAAAGCTCTGGCCTGCGCCCATCGCCTCGCGCACGATCGACAGGCTGGCATAGCGCATCGCCAGCTTCTTCTTGCGGCGCATCAGCCACAGGTACAAGACAATGAGCACCGGCAGGGCCAGCAGCAACCACAGGAATTGAGGCCAGAGAAAGTTCATTGGGGTCATGCGAAGGCCTTGATGCTGCCCGCACCTGAGCGCACCTTGCGCTTGCGCAAGTCGGCAAAGCGCACGATGGCTTCGACCAGATCGTCGTCGGTGGAGAGTTCGAGCGCGTCCACGCCCGCCTTGGCCAGAGATGCGCGCAGAGCCGCTTCACGCTCGGCCGCGATGCGTGCGAAGCGTTTGCGGAATCCCTTGTCGTGCGTGTCGACCCAAAGCTGTTCGCCGGTTTCGGCATCGCGCAGGGGCACCAGTCCGAGGTCGGGCAATTGAAGTTCGAGCGGGTCGAATAGGCGCACCGCGATCACCTCATGTCGCTGCACCAACTGGCCTAGCGGCTTCTCCCAACCGGGCTCGCTCAAGAAGTCCGACACCACGAAAACAGTCGAGCGGCGCGGCATCAGGTTGGCCGCCGACTTCAGCATGTCAGCCAGTCGTGTCATGCCCTTTTGCAGTGGCACGGTTTCCGCTCGACGCTCCATCGCATGCAAAAGATGCAGCACGTGGCGGCGACCGCTGCGCGGCGGAATCACCGCTTCGAGATCGTTGCCGTAGATGAGCGCGCCGACGCGGTTGCCGTGCCGCGTGAGTAACCGGGCGAGTACGCCGACGAAGCCGGCCGAAACTTCGCGCTTGGCCTTGAGACCCGAGCCGAAGTCGACGGACCGGCTCAGGTCGAGCACGAACCATGCAGACATTTCGCGGTCTTCGGTGAAGACGCGAACGTGCGGCGATTGCAGCCGCGCTGTCACGTTCCAGTCGATATGTCGCACGTCGTCGTGCAGCTGATATTCGCGCAGGTCGGCCAGGTCCAGCCCGGTGCCGCGCATCAGCGTGCGGTAGTCACCTTGCAGCAAACCATCCAGCCGGCGGATGACCGTCCACTCAAGCCGCCGCAAAGCGCGCTCCACGCCCATCGCAGGCTTTGCATCGTTGGCGGCGGCCTCCGGCAGTCGCTCTTGAACGAGCGACGTTGCGGGTGGCACGGGCGCTTTACGCCACCAGCTTTTCATGTTCGAGGGGTTTGGCGGGAGCCGGCACGGCCCGCATGATCTTGTCGATGATGCTCTCGGGCGTGAGCCCTTCCGACAGGCCTTCGTAGGACAGCGTGACCCGATGTCGCAGCACATCGGGCACGAGCGCGGTCATGTCTTCGGGCAGCGCATAGGTGCGACCGCGCAGCAACGCCAGCGCGCGCGCGCCTTCGGTCAGATTGATGCTGGCGCGCGGGCTCGCGCCGAACGTAATGAAGCGGCGCATGTCTTTCAGGCCGTGCTTCTCGGGCGTGCGCGTGGCAGACACCAGCTTGACCGCGTACTGGATCAGCGACGGGTCGACATACACGCGCCGCGCCTCTGCTTGCAACTGTGCCAGCTGATCGGTCGTGGCGACGGCCGTGACTTCTACGGGCGGGCCGATCACCCGCTGCACGATGACGAACTCTTCCTCGTCGGTTGGGTAGTCGACGAGTACCTTCATCATGAAGCGGTCGACCTGCGCCTCGGGTAGTGGGTAGGTACCTTCGGTCTCGATCGGGTTCTGCGTCGCCATCACCAAAAACGGCCGCGGCACCTTGTGCGTTTCACCGGCGATGGTCACCTGCCGCTCCTGCATCACTTCGAGCAGCGCGCTTTGCACCTTGGCCGGGGCGCGGTTGATTTCGTCTGCCAGAAGCAGGTTGGCGAAGACCGGGCCGAGCGACGTACTGAAGTCACCGGTCTTCTGGTTGTAGATGCGCGTGCCGACCAAGTCGGCCGGCACCAGGTCGGGCGTGAACTGGATGCGCTTGAACTGGCCCTGCACCGTTTCGGCCAACGTCTTGATGGTGAGCGTCTTGGCGAGGCCCGGCACGCCTTCGACCAACAGGTGACCACCCGCCAGCATCGCGACCATGACGCGTTCGAGGAAGCGGTCTTGCCCAACGACAACGCGCTTGACCTGATAGAGGATCTGTTCCATCAGTTCGGCCGTGGCGGGTGAGGGGGAGAACGACGAGTTTTCAGTGCTCATTCTTGTAATTCCGCTGGATTGAAGATCAGAACGGCGGCATGCCGGCCGCCGCTGCGGCGTTCTCGATGGGGATCGCAAAGGCGATGCCGATAAAGGTGCGCGCCTGCGTCGGGTTAAGGATGGCCGTGACGATGCCGAGCAATTCGCCCTGCATATTGATAAGCGGGCCGCCGGAGTTGCCGGGGTTGGCCGCCGCGTCGAACTGGATCAGGTTGCCGAGTTCCTGCTTGCCTTCAGGCGAACGAAAAGATCGCTTGAGCCCCGACACGACGCCAGCCGAAACCGAGGGCCCGATGCCGAACGGAAAGCCGACCGCAGCCACTTCATCGCCCGGCTGCAGGTCGGCGGTGGAACGCATCGTCGCCGCTGCGAGATCGTCGGGGATCTTCTGCGCCTGCAAGACCGCCAGGTCGTTTTCAGGCTGCACACCAGTAACGGTGGCGATCGATTCGAGGCCATCGAAAAAAGTGACCTTGATGCGGTTGGCGCCCGCCACGACGTGCAGGTTGGTCAGGATGACGCCCTTGTCGACGATGACTACGCCGGTGCCGACACCGCGTTCGTTGTCGCTTTCCGCGTCGGCGTCGGGCGCTTTGCCCTTGGCCATGTTGCGGCCACGTTTTTCAGTCGTGGCCTCCGGTGTTTTCTTTTCGGGTCCGTAGCTCACGACACGCACCACGGACGGACGGATGATGTCCGCCGCCCTCGCCGCGGGAGACGGCAGCACGGCAGTTTGCAGCGTGCGCATCACCGCAGCGTCGATGTCCTTCTGGGTG
This sequence comes from Variovorax sp., assembly GCA_025352265.1. GTDB lineage: Bacteria > Pseudomonadota > Gammaproteobacteria > Burkholderiales > Burkholderiaceae_C > Variovorax. Next base: position 102,231 of record JANXTS010000052.1, read on the forward strand.
AGGGCGCGATTGCCTTGGCGCGGCAAATAATAGCCACCGCCGGCGGCCATCGCCATGCACAGTGCCAGCAGAACGACGAAACTTTTTCTGCCCGGGCCCGTAACTACATACTTGGCGCCTGCAGGAGGCGGGGCTTCAACCGCGCCGGTTCCGACGCTTGCAGTTTCAGCGTTTTGCGGGGCCGGGTCGGCCGCAAATTGCGACGGAGTCCGGGGCGATCGGCTGTACAAACCTGGCCTGCGCATCGAGTCACCTCCGGCTAAAAGAAGACACTGAAAGAATTACGGTAGCACGCTTTGTGTGGGCTTGCATCGGTTCGGGCATCATCCGCCGATGGCTCTATTCGTTGATACACATTGCCATCTGGACTCGGGTGAATTCGAGGCAGACGAGCCTGCGGTGCGCGCCCGCGCGGCCGCCAAAAACGTGCGTTTGTGCGTCATTCCGGCTGTGGCGGCGTTGAACTTCCTGACAGTGCGCGATCTGGCCCACGCGCAGGGTGACGCCTATGGGTTGGGCATCCATCCGCTCTGCACCGGCAACGCGAAGGACAGTGATCTCGACCTGCTGGACGCCGAGCTCGCCGCCCGCATCGACGACCCTCGCCTGGTCACGGTCGGCGAGATCGGGCTGGACTACTTCGTCGACGGGCTGGACGACGAACGACAGCAGCATTTCTTTCATGCCCAGCTAGTGCTCGCCCGAAAGCACGACTTGCCGGTGGTCGTTCATGTGCGGCGTTCGGTCGACAAGGTGCTCAAGCATCTGCGCCAAGTCGGTGCCGGACGCCCGTGGCATGGCATCGCACACGCTTTCAATGGAAGTGAGCAGCAGGCCAAAGCCTGCATCGCTCTGGGGCTCAAGCTGGGGTTCGGCGGTGCCGTGACCTTCGAGCGGGCCCTCCAGTTGCGGCGCCTCGCTGCCAGCCTGCCGCTCGATGCGTTGGTCATGGAAACGGATTCGCCGGACATCCCGCCGCACTGGCTCTATCGCACCGCCGAGCAGCGGCAAGATGGCATGCCGCAGGCTCGCAACGAGCCCGACGAACTGCCGCGTATTGCCGCAGTCGTTGCTGCCTTGCGGGGCATCTCCATCGATGTATTGGCCGAGGCAACGACCCGCAACGCTATTGCCGCACTGCCCAAGCTCGGTCCGCTAATGGATTCGCTGATCGACATGTCGGTTCAGAACCACGAGCACGCGTAGGCAAACGCCCCGACTTTGAAAGTTGTCATCGAAGCCAAGTTTTTTGGTGTCATCCTTTGAGCATCGTGGTTCGTTAGATTCACACGGTGGCGAGTCCGTCACTCAAACTCTCAAGGAGATTCCTCATGAACGCATCTTTCATTCGCACCGTCCCCGCCGTGCTTGCCCTGGCTTTTGCATCGATCGGCCTGTCGGCCAACGCGCAGACGACGGCACCCGCCGTGGCTCCTGCGCCGACCGTGACAGAACGCGCCAAGGAAACCACCAAGGATGCTGTCGACGCTACCAAGAGCGGCACCAAGAAGGCCTACAACGCCACCAAGACTGGCACAAAGAAGGCTTATCACGCAACGAAAAGGGTTGCCAAAAAGGGCGCTAACGTCGTTGAAAACGCCGGTCACAGCACCGCCAACGGCATGCGCGCGGCAGGCGCCAAGATCGGTGAAAAGATTCCGGGCACGGCAGAGAACGCAGCTGCCAAGAAGCAGTAAGCCTGAACTGATTGCTGGTCGATTGGCCAGCCTTCGGTCCAATGAAAAACCCGCCACGGCGGGTTTTTTGTCGCCCGGATGGCATCATCCCCCTCCGCATGGCCACTAAAACGATGTCGCTCCCCGAAGTTAATTTTTCCGATTGGGGCGACGTGCGCTACCTGCATCTGGGCACCGAGTGGGTCCAAGGGTCGATGAAGATCGATGCGCCGTTCGAGATCGAACTCGAATACGTGCAGCGCATGATGGCCTGGCTGCTGTTTGTCGAGCCCACGAGCGTGGCGAGTCGGCATGCGATGCAACTTGGACTCGGCGCCGCGACGCTGACCAAATTCAGTCGCAAGACCCTCCGCATGCGCACCACCGCCATCGAACTCAATCCGCAAGTCGTGGCCGCTTGCCGGGGTTGGTTCAAGCTGCCGGCCGACGATGCCAAGCTGGAAATCGTCATCGCCGATGCTGCGGTCGAAATCAAAAAGCCGAAATGGCATGGCACCGTCGATGCGCTGCAGGTCGATTTGTACGACCACGAGGCCGCTGCCCCGGTGCTCGACAGCGAACATTTCTACGCCGACTGCCGTGCCTTGCTGACCGACGACGGCTGCATGACAGTCAACCTCTTCGGCCGTTCGTCGAGCTATGAGAAGAGCCTTGAAAAAATCAGCGCCGCATTCGGTGTCGGTGCGGTGTGGGCCTTCAAGCCGACCCGCGAAGGCAACACCGTGGTGCTGGCCCAGCGCACGGCCATTGAACCCAAGCGCGGCGGCCTTGCCGATCGGGCGCAAACCATCCAGACTCGTTGGGGCCTGCCCGCGCCCAAGTGGCTGCGGGTCTTCAAACCCCAGAGCTGATTCATGAGTGCCGCTCCCCGCTCCGTTCAACCCGCAGCCGCGCTGACCCGATACGAAGGGCCGCTCGATTTGCGCCATCTCGTCGAATGGCTGGCGCGCGACGGCGTTATCTCGCCCGAAGAAGCCAAGCGCACCATCGCCCGCTGCGCTCAGGCTGAAAGCCGCCAGGCGCCGTTGGTGCGGCTCGCCAACGTTGCGATGACGCGCGAGAAAGACGGCAAGCCGCTCGATCTGGAAATGCTGACGCAGTGGTTGGCCGCTCGTGCAGGCCTGGCATATCTCCGCATCGATCCGTTGAAGGTCGACGTGGGCAAGGTCGCTGACACCATGAGCGCGGCCTATGCCGAGCGCCACAAGGTGCTGCCCATTCAGGTGACGCCGAGCGAAGTCGTCATCGCCACGGCCGAGCCGTTCCTGACCGACTGGGTTTCCGAGGTCGAGCGACAGGCGCGCCGATCGGTGCGCCGTGTGGTTGCCAACCCGATCGACATCCAGCGCTACACCGCGGAATTTTTCGCACTTGCCAAATCAGTCAAGGCTGCGCAAAAGGCCGGCGGCAACACGGGCGGAGCCAGCTTTGAACAGTTGGTCGAACTCGGCAAGAGCAACAAGCAGCTCGATGCCAACGACCAGGGCGTCGTGCAGGTGGTCGACTGGCTCTGGCAATACGCCTTCGACCAGCGTGCAAGCGACATTCACCTGGAGCCGCGCCGCGAGCAGGGCGTGATTCGATTCCGAATCGACGGCGTGCTACATCCGGCCTACCAGATGCCGATGGGCGTGATGAATGCGATGGTCGCGCGCATCAAGCTGCTGGGCCGGATGGACGTGGTTGAAAAGCGCCGTCCGCTCGACGGCCGCATCAAGACCCGGAACCTGCGCGGCGACGAAGTCGAAATGCGGTTGTCGACCTTGCCGACCGCCTTCGGCGAAAAGATGGTGATGCGGATCTTCGACCCCGATACCGCGGTGAAGGACCTCGACGCGCTCGGCTTTGCGCAGCACGATGCCAAGCGCTGGGAGCAACTCGTCACGCGGCCGCACGGCATCATTCTGGTGACGGGCCCAACCGGCTCCGGCAAGACGACGACGCTCTATTCGACCTTGAAGCGCGTGGCGACCGAGCAGGTCAACGTGAGCACCATCGAAGACCCGATCGAAATGATCGAGCCCTCGTTCAACCAGACGCAGGTGCAGCCGCAACTCGACTTCGGCTTTACCGAAGGCTTGCGCGCCTTGATGCGGCAGGACCCGGACATCATCATGGTCGGCGAAATCCGCGACCTGGCCACGGCCGAAATGGCAGTGCAGTCCGCGCTCACCGGCCACCTCGTTTTCAGCACGCTGCACACCAACGACGCACCGAGCGCCATCACGCGGTTGATGGAGTTGGGCGTGCCGTCGTACCTCATCAACGCGGTGATGCTCGGCGTGCTGGCGCAGCGGCTGGTGCGAACGCTGTGCACGCATTGCAAGCTGCCCGACGAATCGATCACGCGCGAGAAACTGGCTGAGTTCGTCAAGCCCTGGCAGATCACCGGCTCGGTCAGCGCGTACAAGCCGATCGGCTGCGTCGACTGCCGCATGACCGGCTACATGGGGCGCATGGGCCTCTACGAATTGCTCAGCATCAGCGAGGCGTTCAAGGCGCAGGTCAACAAGGAGCCGAACCTCGGTGCCTTGAAGCGACAAGCCGTCACCGACGGCATGCGCCCCCTTCGGCTTGCCGGCGCTCTGCGCGTGGCGGAAGGCCTCACCACCATCGAAGAAGTCTTGAGCGCTACCCCGCCCCTCGACTGAGCTTCGGGGTTATCCCTAGGCTTTCTTTAGGTGGAATCCACATCGTCCTGACCTCTGCCTGACCACACAATCGCGTGGTTCAAAAAATGTCGAGGAGATGGATTCATGAAAATTAAAAGTCAAAAGGACTTTTTCTCGGGACTGATGTTTGCCATCACCGGGATCGCGTTCGCCTGGGGCGCGACGACTTACAACATTGGCAGTGGCGCACGCATGGGACCGGGTTACTTTCCGCTGATGCTGGGCGTGGTGATGGCGGCTATCGGGCTCGTCATCGTCTTCACCGCGCTCACTGTTGAAACAGCCGATGGCGAAAAGATCGGCAGGTGGGCGTGGAAGCAGGTGGTATTCATCCTGCTGGCCAACTTTGCATTTGGTGTGCTGCTCGGCGGCTTGCCCAGCATCGGATTGCCGGCCATGGGCCTCATCGTCGCCATCTACGCGCTCACGCTCATCTCCAGCCTGGCGGGCAACGAGTTCAATCTGGTCAAGGTGCTCATCCTCGCCACGGTGCTGGCTGCGGGCAGCTACGTTGCCTTCATCCTGGCGCTCAAGCTTCAAATCCAGGTGTGGCCCACCTTCATCACGGGTTAAGGGAGCACACACATGGAACTGATTCACAACCTCTCGATTGGCTTCGGCGTCGCGTTCACCTTCACGAACCTGCTGTATTGCCTGATCGGCTGCATCCTGGGCACCCTTATCGGCGTGCTGCCCGGCATCGGCCCGGTCGCGACCATTGCGATGCTGCTGCCTGCGACCTATGCGTTGCCGCCGGTGTCGGCACTCATCATGTTGGCCGGCATTTATTACGGCGCGCAATACGGCGGCTCGACCACCGCGATTTTGGTGAACCTGCCCGGAGAATCGTCCTCGGTGGTGACTGTCATCGACGGCTACCAGATGGCGCGACGAGGGCGAGCCGGACCTGCGCTCGCAGCAGCCGGCCTGGGCTCTTTCTTCGCGGGCTGCGTCGGCACCTTGATCCTGGCAGCCTTCGCGCCGCCGCTGACCGAACTGGCTTTCAAGTTCGGCCCGGCTGAATACTTCTCGCTGATGATCCTGGGCCTGATCGGCGCCGTGGTGCTGGCCTCCGGCTCGCTTCTGAAAGCCATCGCGATGATCGTGCTGGGCCTCTTGATGGGCCTGGTCGGCACCGACGTCAACTCGGGCGTCGCGCGTTACAGCTTCGACATCCCGGAACTCACCGACGGAATCGGCTTCGTCGCCATCGCCATGGGTGTGTTCGGCTACGGCGAAATCATTGCCAACCTGTCGCAGCCCGACGAAGACCGCGAAGTGTTCACCGCCAAGGTCACCGGCCTGTTCCCGACCAAGGAAGACTTTCGCAACATGGTCCCGGCAATCCTGCGCGGTACAGCGCTCGGTTCTGCCCTCGGCATCCTGCCCGGCGGCGGCGCATTGCTGGCCTCGTTCGCGGCTTACACGATCGAAAAGAAAACCAAGCTGCGCCCGGGCGAAGTGCCCTTTGGCAAGGGCAACATCCGTGGCGTGGCCGCGCCCGAATCGGCCAACAACGCCGGCGCGCAAACGTCGTTCATTCCACTGCTGACATTGGGAATTCCGCCCAACGCAGTGATGGCACTGATGGTCGGCGCGATGACCATTCACAACATCCAGCCGGGCCCGCAGGTCATGACCAGCAACCCGGAATTGTTCTGGGGACTGATCGCGTCGATGTGGATCGGCAATGCGATGCTTGTCATCCTGAACCTGCCGCTGATCGGCATGTGGATCAAGCTGCTCTCGGTGCCTTACAAGTACCTGTTCCCGTCGATCGTGCTGTTCTGCGCGATTGGCGTTTACTCGACCAACAACAACACCTTCGACATCTGGCTGGTGGGCATCTTCGGCTTCATCGGCTATCTGTTCTACAAGCTGGGTTGCGAGCCGGCGCCGCTGCTGCTGGGCTTCATATTGGGGCCGATGATGGAAGAGAACCTGCGACGCGCGCTCTTGTTGTCGCGTGGCGACTGGAGCGTTTTCGTGTCGCGGCCGATTTCGGCGGGTCTGTTGGCGGCTGCCTTGCTGCTCCTCGCGATCGTTCTGCTGCCAGCGGTCAAGAACAAACGCGAAGAAGCGTTCGTCGAAGAGTAGGCACAGCTCTCTGGTGCGAGCAAGCGGCGCCCTCGGGTGCCGTTTTGCTTTAATCGACGGCATGCAGCGCAATCACTTTCTTCGCGCGTCGGTCGCCATGACCGGGGTGTTCGCCTTCGGCGGGGCCTGGGCGCAGACCTATCCCACCAAACCGATCCGTCTCGTAGTGCCATTTCCCGCGGGCGGCGCCACCGATCTTTTTGCACGCACGCTGTCGCAGAAGATGGGCGAAAAGCTCGGCACCACATTGGTGGTCGACAACAGACCCGGTGCTGGCGGCGCAATAGGCGCCGACGTCGCTTCCAAGGCGACGCCCGACGGCTACACGCTGCTGCTCGCCACCACCAGCACCCATTCGATCGGCCCGGCGATCACTGCCAAGTTGCCGTACGACACGGTGCGCGACTTCACGCCGATCGCGCATGTCGGCGACGCGCCCAGCGTGATGCTCGTGCCAAACGACGCGCCCGCAAAGACGGTGCGCGAGTGGATCGACTACGCCAAGAAGAACCCCGGCAAGCTCAACTACGCATCGAGCGGCAATGGCACCATCGTGCAGCTGACAACGGAGCTTTTCAAGTCGCAGGCCGGCATCTTCGTGACGCACATTCCGTACAAGGGCACGGCGCTCGCCATTCCGGATCTGATCAGCGGCAAGATCGACGTGCTCTTCGATTCGTTGCCGACGGGCATGCCGCACGTGCGCGATGGCCGCCTGCGCGCGCTGGGCGTGACCACGCTCAAGCGGAGCCCGCTGGCGCCTGAGCTGCAACCCATCGCCGAGGTGCTGCCGGGCTTCGAGTCGAATACCTGGTTCGGCCTGTACGGGCCGAAGGCGCTGCCGGTCAATCTGGTCGCGCGCATCAACACCGCTGCCAACGAGGCGCTGGCCGATCCGGAGGTGCGCGCCAAGCTGTCGCGCCTCGGCATCGAGCCGACTACCAGCACGCCGCAAGAATTGGCCAGCATGGTCGCTGCCGACGCGGCCAAGTGGAAAAAAATCATCACCGACCGCAACATCAAAGGCGACTGAACTCCATGAAATTCGATTACGGCAATCCCTATACGTCCACCCGCATTCCTGTCTTCGCGCGCAACGTGGTGTCGACCTCGCACCCGCTCGCGGCGCAGGCCGGCCTGCGTATCCTGCAGCAGGGCGGCAACGCGGTCGACGCGGCCGTGGCCACGGCGGCCGTGATGACGCTGGTCGAGCCGGTGAGCAATGGTCTGGGCAGCGATTCGTTCTGCATTCTGTGGGACGGCAAGAAGTTGCATGGGCTCAACGCTTCGGGCTGTGCGCCGCAAGCCTGGACGCCCGACTACTTCAAGCGCAAGTACGGTGCCGATGCGCGCACGCCGCCGCAACGCGGGATGGATTCTGTGACAGTACCCGGCGCGGTGGCGAGCTGGGTGGCGTTGAGCGAGCGCTTCGGCAAGCTGCCGTTCGCAGATCTGATGGCGCCCGCCATCGAGACTGCCGAGCGCGGCTATCTGGTGCCGCCGGTGGTGCAGCAAAAGTGGGAGGCGGCGACTTCGCTGCTGCAGTCGCAGCCGGGTTTTGCACAAGGCTTTTTGCCATGGGGCCGCGCCCCCGAGGTTGGCGAGCTGTTCAGGTTTGCGGCGGCCGCACGCGCGTTCAAATCGATCGCGGCCAGCAAGGGCGAGTCGTTCTACCGTGGTGAAATTGCCGCAGCGATCGAAAAGTTTTCGACCGCGAACGGCGGCAGCCTGAAAGCCAGCGACCTTGCCGCCTGGAGGCCCGAATGGGTCGAACCGATCTCGCGCGACTACCGCGGCTACACGCTGCATGAGATCCCTCCCAACGGGCAGGGCATTGCCGCGCTTATCGCGCTCGGCATCCTGGGAAAGTTCGACATCGCATCGATGCCGGTCGACTCGGTGGCGTCGCAACATCTGCAGATCGAGGCGATGAAGCTGGCCTTTGCCGACGTGTACCACCACGTGGCCGAGTCATCGTCGATGGCGGTGACTCACCTGCAAATGCTCGATGACGACTACCTGGCCTCACGTGCCAAACTGATCGACGTGAAAAAAGCGCAGAACTTCGGCGTCGGCAACCATGTCAAGGGCGGCACCATCTACCTCACCGCGGCCGATGAAAGCGGGATGATGGTGAGCTTCATCCAGAGCAACTACATGGGCTTCGGTTCAGGCTGCGTCGAGCCGGAGTTCGGCATCAGCCTGCAGAACCGTGGGCATGGCTTCAACCTCGACCTGACCAGTGCCAACGTGGTGGCTCCGGGCAAGCGGCCGTTCCACACCATCATTCCGGCCTTTCTTACCAAGGGCGGGCAGCCGGTCATGAGCTTCGGCGTCATGGGGGGCAACATGCAGCCGCAAGGGCACATGCAGACTCTCGTTCGCATGCTCGACTACAAGCAGAACCCGCAGGCCGCATGCGATGCGCCACGCTGGCGTTTCAACGCGGGGCTGGAGATCAACGTCGAGTCGGCGATGAACCCGAAGACCATTGAAGGTCTGGGCGCGCTCGGTCATCGCATGGAAGTCATCAACGACTCGTACCAGGACTTCGGTGCCGGCCAGTTCATCTGGCGCGTCGGCGAAGAAAATGGCAACCCTGCCGTCGAGGGTTACGTGGCGGCCAGCGATGCGCGGCGCGACGGCGTGGCCGCAGGTTTCTGATCGCCAGTGGCAGCTACATCGACCGCAGCCGAAGCACAGGCAAAAGCACAGGCACATAGCAAGCCCATCGCCGGCGGGATCGTGCTGGCCACGGTCGGCGCGATCGCTTTCAGCGGCAAGGCGATCATCGTCAAACTGGCCTATCGTCATGGCGTCGACGCGGTCACGCTCATCATGTTGCGCATGCTGTTCGCGCTGCCGCTGTTCGTGCTCATGGCCTGGTGGTCGGGCCGTGGCAAACCGGCACTGACCACGCGCGACTGGATCGGGGTGATCGGTCTTGGCTTTTCGGGGTACTACCTTGCGAGCTTTCTGGACTTTGCGGGGCTGGCTTATATCTCGGCCGGCTTCGAGCGGTTGATCCTGTACCTCAACCCGACCCTGGTGCTGTTGTTCGGCTGGCTGCTGTACCGGCGTCCCGCCTCGCGTCGGCAGATCATCGGTATGTTGATCAGCTACACCGGTGTACTGCTGGTGTTCGGTCACGAACTGCTGAGCAGTGGCGCAGGCCGCGGCGGCAGCGGAGGAGATGCGGCGTGGGGCACCCTTCTGTGCTTTTTGAGCGCGGTGAGCTATGCCGGCTACCTCATCTACAGCGGTGAGTTCGTCAAGCGCCTTGGCTCGCTGCGGCTGGTCGGTTTGGCGACCAGCGTAGCGTGCGTGTTGTGCATCGCTCAGTTCGTGTTCCTGCGGCCAATGAGCGCGGCATTCGAAGTGGCGCCGCAAGTCATATGGCTGTCGGTGCTCAACGCTACGCTGTGCACTGCGGTGCCGGTACTGATGGTGATGATGGCGATCGAGCGCATCGGTGCGGCGGTTGCCGCGCAGACCGGCATGGTCGGTCCGGTGTCGACCATCCTGATGGGCTCGCTGATATTGGGCGAGCCGTTCACCGCCTGGATCGCCGCGGGCACGGCGCTGGTTATCGCGGGCATCTTTGTTTTCACACGATCGGGCCGTTAGCGCCCAAGGAGCAATCTCATGGATTTTGGAATCGCAGGCAAGACGGCGCTGGTGTGTGGCGCGAGCAAAGGGCTTGGCTTCGGCAGCGCATTGGCATTGGTACAAGAGGGCGTGAACGTGGTGATCGTCGCGCGTGGCTCCGAAGCGCTCGAAGCGGCCGCGGTCAGGCTGCTGGCGGCGCGCGCCGGTGGGTCTGCGGCGACGACGCCGTGGGTCAAGACCGTGGCTGCCGACATCACGACGGAGACCGGTCGTAGCGCTGCTTTTGCGGCGCATCGAGACTTCGACATCGTCGTCACCAACGCGGGCGGTCCGCCCCCTGGCGACTTTCGCGACTGGGATCGCGAAGCGTGGATCAAGGCAATCGACGCCAACATGCTGACGCCCATTGAACTCATCAAGGCCACGGTAGACGGCATGGCGGCGCGCGGCTTCGGACGCATCGTCAACATCACGTCGAGCTCGGTCAAGGCACCGATCGATATTCTCGGGTTGTCGAACGGCGCGCGCAGCGGGCTCACCGGCTTCGTGGCCGGCGTGGCGCGCACGAGCCTCGCTGCCAAGGGCGTGACCATTAACAACCTGCTGCCGGGCGCCTTCGATACCGATCGCCTCAAAGGCACGATGGCCGGTACCGCCAAGAAGACCGGGCAAGACATCGACGTGATTCGCGCGGCCCGGCAAAAGTCCATTCCGGCGGGGCGTTTCGGCAACCCCGAAGAGTTCGGTGCGATCTGCGCCTTCTTGTGCAGCGTGCAGGCAGGCTACGTGAACGGGCAAAACGTGCTGGCCGATGGTGGCGCATACCCAGGCACTTACTGACACGCGGTTCTGCCGCGATCGTGGCACCATGCGCCACTGATTTTTTTGGAGACATCGATGAAAAGCAAAGCCATCCGAATCGACCGCCAGGGCGGTCCCGAAGAACTGAAGATCGTCGAGGTCGATGTCGGTGAGCCTGGTGTCTGTGAAATACGCATTCGGCACAAAGCGGTCGGCTTGAACTTTATCGACACCTACCAGCGCAGCGGGCTCTATCCTTTTGCGATGCCTCTGCAGCTCGGCATGGAAGCATCGGGCATCGTCGAGGCGGTAGGCGAGGGCGTTACGCACTTGAAGGCTGGCGACCGGGCCGCCTACGCGAGCCAGCCGCCAGGAAGCTACTGCGAAGCGCGGGTCATGCCTGCCAAATGCGTTTGCAAACTGCCCGATGCCATCTCCTTCGAGACCGGTGCCGCCATGATGTTGAAGGGGCTGACAGCGCAGTACCTGCTCAAGAAGACGCTGCCGGCCGAGGGCTTGCAAGCGGGTGACTTCATCCTGTTTCACGCGGCCGCGGGCGGCGTCGGGCTTATTGCCTGCCAATGGGCGAAGGCGCTCGGATTGCAGTTGATCGGCACGGCCGGCAGCGACGCCAAGTGCAAGATGGCGCTCGATCATGGCGCTGCGTTCGCCATCAACTACAGCACTGAAAATTTTGCCGAGCGTGTGAAAGAGATTACTGGTGGCAAGGGCGTCAAGGTCGTCTACGACTCGGTCGGCAAGGACACCTTCGAAGGCTCGCTGGCCTGCCTGCGGCCCTTTGGCCTGCTCGCTATCTTCGGCAACGGCTCTGGCGCGGTGCCGCCGTTCAATCTGGGCAAGCTGGCTTCTGGCGGCTCGCTGTATGTGACACGCCCGACCTTGTTCACGCACATTGCGACACGCGAGGCGACGCGAGCAGCGGCCGACGATCTGTTCAAGGTTGTTGAAAGCGGTGCGGTCAAGATCTCGATCGACCAGCGCTATCCGCTGACCGAAGTGGCCCAGGCGCATCGCGACCTCGAAGCCCGCAAGACCACGGGCTGCACGGTGCTGACGCTCTAAGGCGTTACCGATATACGACGGGCTTGTCCTACTGCCGAAGCCTTCTTCGTTTGGTAGCCTTTCGCACCTTGCATCGGCTCGCCCATGAATACCGTCAGAACCTACATCGTCGAAGACAACGCGACCATCCGTGAGAACCTCGTCGGCACGCTGCGCGAGGTGGCGCGTATCGAAACCGTTGGCGAGGCCGAGACCGAAGACGAAGGAACGGCTTGGCTCACGCACAACCGCGGCAAGTGGGACTTGGCCATCATCGATCTGTTCCTGAAAGAAGGCAGCGGCATGAACGTGATCGAAGCCTGCCGCGACCGCTTACCCACGCAGAAAATCGTGGTCTTGAGCAACCACACGACGCAGCATGTGCGTCAACGCTGCGCTGACCTTGGCGCCGATGCGGTGTTCGACAAGGCAACCGAGATCGATGACCTGGTCGACTTCTGCCTGCGTCAGCGGCAAGAGCAGCTGAACCACCACTGACGAACAAGAGACTCGCATCAGGTTGCACGGGCTTGACCGGTGCGAGCGCCTTTCGCTTCAACTGTCTCGCGCACCAGCGCCCATACCCGTTCGGCCACTGGCGACAGCGCCCGATTGCGCCGCCGTATCAACATGATGGTGCGCTGCACTCGTGGCGTCAGTGGGCGCACTACCAAGTCCCTCAACCCCCCCGGCGGCAACGACAACGCCGGCATCACGCTGATGCCGATGCCTGCTTCGACCATGCGAAATACGGTGGTTGGATGGCCGAGTTGCTGCGTCACCCGACACGATGCACCGTGCTGCTCCAGTGCATCGTCGATCAGGCGTCGACTGCCGGAAGCGTGATCGAGCAACACCAGATCCGCACCGTCGAGCGCCGACCATCGCACGCTCTTTTTTTGCGCAAATGGATGCTCGGGCAGGGTGACGATTACGAACGGATCGCTCAGCATGTTCTCGCAATGCAGGTCGTCGGTGGCGGATGGCTCGATCACGGCGCCGAAGTCGACTTCCCCGCTTCGCACGCTGTCCAGCACGTCTTGCTGGATGCGGTCGAGCAGCATGAACTCGACGCCCGGCGCTGCTGTCGCACACGCCGCGATGCAGGCCGGCATCAGGTTGGCCGAAAGCGTCGGGCTGCTCGCTACGCGAACCTTGCCGCCGTGCGCGCTGGCGAGACCGGCCACGTCCTGCAACGATTGATCGAGCTCGTCGAGCACGCGATCGATCCGCGCCGCCAGAGATTGCCCGGCCTCGGTCAGCGTCACCTCGCGCGTGGTGCGATCGAGCAACTTCAGGCCGAGTTGCGACTCGAGTTCTAGAATGGCACGGCTGACGGCCGGCTGCGTCAATCCCACCTGATCGCCGGCGCGGCTGAAGTTGCGACCCTCCGCCACCGACCGAAAAACCCGAAGCTGGCGTAGCGTGACGTTCATGCGTTGGAATCATATATCCATCAGATAAATCGATTTCACTTTTGAATGGGACCACGTTTCAATGCACGACATGGCCCGTTCACGCTTTCTCCCCGACAACTTCACGCTCGCGCTGGTTTCGACCGTCGTGATCGCCAGCCTGCTTCCAGCGAGCGGCGGCACCGCCGTGTTCTTCGGACGGTTGACCACCTTCGCTATTGGCCTGCTGTTTTTCCTGCATGGCGCCAAGTTGTCGCGCGAGGCGATCCTGGCGGGCATCACGCACTGGCGCTTGCACCTGCTGGTGTTCGCCTGCACCTTCATCCTTTTCCCGGTGCTTGGGCTGGCGCTCAAGCCAGTACTGTTGCCACTGGTCACACCAGATCTGTACACCGGCATTCTGTTTCTCTGCGTGTTGCCGGCCACGGTGCAATCGGCCATCGCCTTCACGTCTATGGCTCGCGGCAACGTGCCTGCGGCGGTGTGCAGCGCCTCGGCATCGACGCTGCTCGGCGTCTTCGTCACGCCGCTGCTCGTCAATCTGATCGTGGTGCAGCACGCCAGCGCGGGCGCCTCGCTCGACTCCATCGGCCGCATCCTGCTGCAGTTGATGGCGCCGTTCGTCGCAGGCCATTTGCTGCGTCCACTGATCGGTGGCTGGATCAAGCGCCGTGCGGCCGTCCTCACGTACGTGGACCGTGGCTCGATTCTGCTGGTGGTCTACACGGCCTTCAGTGCCGCCGTGATCGAAGGCTTGTGGAAGCGAGTGCCGATCGGTGCACTCGCCGGACTGCTTTTGATCTGCGGTGTGCTGCTGGCACTTGCGCTCTTCAGCACCACCTGGCTGGCCCGCAAGTTCGGCTTCGACAAAGCTGACGAGATCACCATCGTGTTCTGCGGCTCGAAGAAGAGTCTGGCGAGTGGCATCCCGATGGCGCAAGTGCTGTTCGCGGCGCCTACCGTTGGCGCGATCGTGCTGCCGTTGATGCTGTTCCATCAGATGCAGTTGATGGTGTGTGCGTATCTGGCACAGCGGTATGCGCGGCGGCCGCTGATCGATGCGCCTCAGAAGCTGGCCGAACCAGCCAAAGCTGCAGGGTAGGTCTGACCCTGACTTGTCAGACTTCGAGTGCGCCGAGACGTGACTCGCGCAGCCGGCTCGGCGCCAGCGCACCGGCCGAATCCAGGATCGGATAGGCGATCGAGCAGATGTGCGAGTTGATGCGCTTCAGGTCGCTGATGAGGTCGATGTGCAGCGAGCTGGTTTCTATGCTCAGGGCCGTCTGGTTCGACAGCCGGCCGAGGTGCGTTGTCGCATAGGCGCGCTCCAAGTCGCGAAAGCGTGCTTTCTCCTGCAGCAGCTTTTGCGCATCGCGCACGTTGCCGTTCAAGAACACGCTCATGCTCAGACGCAGGTTGGCGATCAGCCGCTCGTGCAGTTCGACGATCTCCTTCATGCCGGCGTCTGAGAAATTGCGCTGCGGCTTGATCTTCTTGTCTTCGATGTCGATGATCACGCGCTCGATGATGTCGCCGATCTGTTCCATGTTGATCGTGAAGCTGATGATGTCGGTCCAGCGCTTGCTCTCTTCTTCGCCAAGCGCCTCGCGCGAAATCTTCGTCAAGTAGTACTTGATGGCCGAGTAGAGCTCGTCCACCGTGTCGTCGAGCTTGCGAAGCTCTTGCGCGAGCCGCAGGTCGTTGTTGCGCAGCACGTTGAGCATGCCGATCAGCATGGTCTCCACGATGTCGGCCTGGTGCAAAGCCTCGCGCGCCGCGTTGGAGATGGCGAGCGACGGCGTCGAGAGAGCCGATGGGTCGAGATGGTGCGGCCGCTGCGTCGCGGTGTTCACTACCGGCACCGGCATCGCGCGCGACACTATGCGCGCGACCATGTCGGTGAAGCCGATAAAGCCGAGGCTCACGAATATGTTGAAGGCCAGGTGATACAGCACTACCAGAGAGGTGGCGTCTGAGACGAAGTGGCGCGCTTCGCGCAAATAGATGCTGACAAAGGGCGCGGCGATGGCGACGCCGGCAATCTTGAAGATCAGGTTGCCGACGGTCACTTGGCGCACCGGTATCGGCGACTTGGCGGTCGTGAGAACCGCCAGCAAGCCGCTGCCCAGGTTGGCGCCGAGCACGAGGCCGAGCGCCACGTCGAGTGGCACCACATTCGAACTGGCCATGGCCGCCACCAGCAGTACCACCGCCAAGCTCGAGTAGGCGACGACTGCGAAGACGGCACCGATGGTGATCTCGAGCAGCACATCGCTGTTGAGCGATGCGAGCAGTGCGCGCACGGCCGGCGACGAGAACAGCGGCCCCGTGGCAGCAACCACCAGTTGCAGCGCTAGAAGCATGAGCCCGAGCCCGATCAGCACGCGACCGACCCGGCCCGCAGCGCTGGCAGACCGCGTGATGAAGAGCACCACGCCGACGAAGATGAAGAGCGGCGACAGCCACGAAAGGTCGGTGGAAAACAGCACCGACATCAGCGCGGTGCCGACGTCGGCGCCACGCATCACAGCCAGCGCTGCCGGCAGCGTGACCAGCCCCGCGCCGACGAAAGATGAGGTCATCAATGACGTCGCGGTGCTGGACTGCACCAGTGCCGTGACGCCGATACCCGACAGCGCGGCCGTAAACCGGTTGCGCATGCTGCGAACGAGGATCTTGCGCAGGTTGGTGCCGAACACCCGCAACACGCCGGTGCGAACGAGATGGGTTCCCCAGACTAGCAACGCGATGGCCGCCAGCAGGTTCAATAAATGCTTCATCGGGAAAGGCTAACACCCTGGGGCGCCGCCAATTGCGTGCCAGCTGCGCCTGTCCTTTGCGAAGAGGTGCGGCATTTGGCCCTCGGCGGTCGACCCCGAGTCAAGTCCCAAACTGATGGTTCGAGCCTACTTGCCTCGTCTGACCCGACGAAGCTCGTCCAGCACCAGACAGATCGCTCCCAACGTGATGGCACTGTCGGCAACGTTGAACGCCGGGAAGTGCCAGTTACCGACGTAGAAGTCGAGAAAGTCGACCACGTAGCCATGCATCATCCGGTCGATCACGTTGCCGATCGCACCGCCG
Organism: Variovorax sp.; assembly: GCA_025352265.1. Lineage (GTDB taxonomy): Bacteria > Pseudomonadota > Gammaproteobacteria > Burkholderiales > Burkholderiaceae_C > Variovorax. The sequence continues at coordinate 118,668 of JANXTS010000052.1, forward strand.
AGGATCGACGCCATAGCGAACGAAAAAAGCTTTTGGCCCGCATGCGTTTTGAGCATCCACAAGATGAACACGGCAGCCGCCACACCGATGGCGGTGAACAGCCAGCGCTGCCAGCCGGAGTGCTCGGCCAGGAACGAAAACGCCGCGCCCGTGTTGTGCGCCCGCACGATGTTGAAGAAGGCGGTCACGGGCGTGTGATCGCCCAACCGGTAGTAGCCGAGGATGAGCGTCTTGGTGAACTGGTCGATGATGAGAACGATCGCTGCCCACCCAAGCCAGGGCCATAAGCTGCCACCCCGCGACAAGGTCATGGTGCGCGCCATGTCAGGCAATGCTCCGCTGCTCACCCGCGCCATGGAGGTTGCTGGTGCAACGTCCGCAGATGGTCGGGAAGGCCGGGTCGTGCCCTACATCAGCGCGGTAGTGCCAGCAGCGCTCGCATTTGAGTTCGCTCGATGCGAATACCGCGGTCGATAGCGCGGCGCCTTCCAGCAGCGCGACGTCCGACGCGATGAAAACGAACTTCAGGTCTTCGCCCAAAGAGGCGAGCAAAGCGTGGTCTTCCGAAGATGCAGTCAATTGCAGCGTGGCTTGCAGCGACGAGCCTACCTTGCCTCCGGCCCGCACCGTTTCAATTTCCTTGTTGACGCTATCGCGGATCTCGCGGATGCGGCTCCATTTGGCGAGCAACACGTTGTCGGCGGCACCGAGGTCGGTGTACGTTTGCGTGAAGATCGATTCGGTGTGGCCCAGCACGCGCCACGCTTCCTCTGCGGTGAAGCTTAGGAACGGCGCCATCCAGCGCAGCATCGCCTGCGAAATGTGCCAAAGCGCGGTCTGCGCACTGCGGCGTGCCAGCGAGCCCGGCGCGGTCGTGTAAAGCCTGTCTTTCAGGATGTCGAGGTAGAAGCCGCCAAGGTCTTCCGAGCAGTAAATCTGCAGTTTGGCGACGACCGGATGAAATTCGTACACCTGGTAGTGAGCGAGTATCTCGGTCTGGAACTGCGCTGCGCGGCTGAGCGCATAGCGGTCGATCTCAAGCATCCGATCAAGCGGCACCGCATCCTTGGCGATGTCGAAATCGCTGGTGTTCGCCAGCAGAAAGCGCAGCGTATTGCGGATGCGGCGATAGCCGTCGACCACGCGTGCCAGGATCTTGTCGTCGCCCGCGATGTCGCCCGAATAGTCGCTGGCCGCCACCCACAACCTGATGATTTCGGCACCCAGCTTTTTGCTGACCTCTTGCGGGTCGAGCCCATTGCCGAGCGACTTGCTCATCTTGCGGCCCTGCGCATCGATGGTGAAGCCGTGCGTCAGCAGCCCGCGGTACGGCGCGCGGCCTTCGATCGCACTGGCGATCAGGAGCGACGAATGGAACCAGCCGCGATGTTGGTCGTGGCCTTCGAGGTACAGATCGGCTTCCGGGCCACTTTGATGAAAGCCCGGTGCATGCGTGCCGCGCAGCACGTGCCAGAAGGTCGAGCCCGAATCGAACCAGACTTCGAGGATGTCGGTGCTCTTGGTGTAGTTCGGTGCGTCTTCGGCGCCGAGGATATCTTCCGTCGTGACGCGGCTCCAGGCCTCTATGCCGCCCGCCTCGACGATGCTCGCTGCCTGGTCGAGGATCTCCATCGTGCGCGGATGCAGTTCGCCTGAATCCTTGTGCAGGAAGAACGGGATCGGCACGCCCCAACTGCGCTGGCGGGAGATGCACCAGTCGGGCCGGTTGGCGATCATGTCGTGCAGGCGCGCCTTGCCGTTCTCCGGATAGAAGGTCGTCTGTTCGATGGCTTCGAGCGCGGTCTGGCGCAGCGTCTTGGGCGCCTTGTCCTTGGTGAAGACACCTTCGCCTTCGTCCATGCGGATGAACCACTGGGCGGCAGCGCGGTAGATCACCGGCGACTTGTGGCGCCAGCAATGCGGGTAGCTGTGCGTGATGGTTTCGGTCGTCAGCAACCGACCCGCATCGCGCAGCGCGGCGATGACTTCGGGCACGGCCTTCCAGATGTTCTTGCCGCCGAACAGCGGAAAGTCGGACGCGTAGCTGCCGTTGCCTTGCACCGGGTTAAGGATGTCGTCGATCGTCAGTCCGTGCGCGATGCATGAGTTGAAGTCATCCACGCCATACGCAGGCGACGAGTGGACCAGACCGGTGCCGTCGGTGGCGGTGGCGTAGTCGGCCAGGTAGACCGGCGAGAGGCGCTTGTAGCCGGCGTCGACGTCATAGAGCGGGTGCTCGAACTCCAGACCGCCTAGCGCCTCGCCTTTGACAGTGGCCAAAACCTTGCCGTCGAGCGCATAGCGTGTCATGCACATTTCGACAAGGGAGTTGGCAAGGATCAAGAGACCGCGCTCGGTGTCGACCAGCGAATACTCGAGCTCGGGGTTCAGGTTGATCGCCTGATTGGCCGGGATTGTCCATGCGGTGGTCGTCCAGATGACCGCGAACACGTCGCCCAGAACGTCGGGCCGGCTGAAGGCCTCGAGCACCTTGGCGCGCTCATGTGCCTTGAAGGCCACGTCGATGGTTTGCGACTTCTTGTCGGCGTATTCGATCTCGAACTCGGCCAGCGAGGAACCGCAGTCGAAGCACCAGTAGACCGGCTTCAGGCCGCGATACACGAAGCCGCGCTCGATCACGCGTTTGAAGGCGCGCAACTCGCCAGCCTCGTTGGCGAAATCCATCGTCTTGTACGGATGCGTCCATTCGCCGAGCACGCCCAGGCGCTGGAAGTCGGCCATCTGCTGGGTGATTTGTTCGGTCGCGAAGGCGCGGCTTTTCGCCTGCATGTCGTCGCGGCTCAAATTCCGTCCGTACTTCTTCTCGATCGCGTTCTCGATCGGCAGACCGTGGCAATCCCAGCCCGGCACGTAGAGCGCGTCGAATCCTTCGAGCTGACGCGCCTTGGTGATCATGTCCTTCAGGATCTTGTTGACGGCGTGGCCCATGTGGATCTGGCCGTTGGCGTAGGGCGGGCCGTCGTGCAGGATGAACTTGGGCGCACCCGTCCGGGCGTCCCGCAGGCGCTGGTAGCGGCCTTCGTCCTGCCACTCCTTGACCCAACCCGGCTCGCGCTTGGCCATGTCGCCGCGCATCGGGAAGGGGGTGTCGGGCAGGTTGAGAGTGGCGCGGTAGTCGCGGGTGTCGCCACTGCCTTCGGGCTTTTTGTCGGACATGGAAGTTCCAGAAATCTGCGCTGCAATGCAGCGCTCGAAGATCGATGAGGGCGTGGTGCGCGCCGTGAATGGAGACGGTGGCGGGCGCCGCGCAGGGCGGAAAGTGACAGGGTTCCGCTTTAAATTCGGTCGCGCGTAACCTGGCGGTGGGTGTTTGCGTGGTTCTGCGTCGGCATCTGCGCCTGGGCAGGCATCGAAGCGAAGAACGCGCGTGCGTCGCGCCCATCCTTCGCGATGCCTGCGGTCAGGGCTTCAAGACTGGTGTAGCGCAATTCGTCGTGCAGTTTGGAGAGCAGTTCCACGCGGACGATTTTACCGTAGGCACCCTCGATGCCGAGTTGCGCGGGCCACTCCAAGCAATGCGTTTCGAGCAGCACACGCCCGGCGTTGACGTCGTTGGCATCGAGCGATGGCCGCACGCCGAGGTTGGCTACGCCCGGCAGCGGCTTGTCGCCGAGGCCGTGCACCAGCACCGCGAAGATGCCGCTGGCCGCCGGTTTCCAGTGCTTGAAGCGAAGGTTGAGGGTGCGAAAGCCATCTTCCTTGCCCGGCGCGGAGGCGCCCAGCGCCCGGCCAAGCTTGCGGCCGTGCACCACATGACCCGAGATCGCGTAAGGCCGGCCGAGCAGTGTGTGCACCTCTTGCATGCGCCCGGCGCCGAGCGCCTCACGCACTGCAGAACTCGACACCCGCAGGCCGTGCACTTCATAGCTGTTCATGCGCGCGACGTCGAAGCCATTTGCGTCACCTGCAGCGTCGAGCATGGCGTAGTCGCCAGCGCGCTTGGCGCCGAAGCGAAAGTCGTCGCCGACCAGTACGTAGCGGGCGCCGAGGCCTTCGACCAGCACGTCGCGGACGAATTCATCGGGGCTTTGCGAAGCCAGCCGGTGGTCAAAAGGCAACACGATGGTTTGCGCCACGCCGCCTGCGGCCAGTTCCGCCAGTTTGTCGCGCAAGGTGCCGATGCGGGCCGGCGCGAGTTCCGGCCGCTTGGCCAGCGCGGCGAAGTAATCGCGTGGATGCGGCTCGAAGGTCAGCACGCAACTCGGCAGGCCGCGCTGACGCGCCTCGGTGTTGAGCAGCGCCAACATGGCCTGGTGGCCACGGTGAACGCCGTCGAAATTGCCGATGGTCAGGGAGCAGGCTTTAGCCACGCCCCGGTGCCGAAAACCGCGAAAAACCTGCATAGACGTTGTTAGATTGATATCTTTTTGATAGCAGCTCGTGCCCGCCGAATGGGCTCACGGGCGCAATTTGTCACAAAGCCGGTATATTGTGACTGAGCGGACCAAGTGCCCTCCTTTTCTTGGGTTCGCGCAACGCGCGGTGCGCGTTCGGTCTCTCCGTGGTTCTTCCCTTTTATGAGGAGACGTGTGGTGAAGGTCTTGAAACTGTCGGCCCAAGGGCTGCCCCAGTCGTGGATATCGCTCGAACAGGCGGTGATTCACTACGCGGCGGACGAAGTCCGCTGGGAAGTGGGCGCACAGGTGGCGGTCTATCGCGGCGGACACAACGCGGTGACGGGACTGCAATCGCAAATTGCGATCAACAGCATCATCGGCACCAAGGGCGTGCCGCGCATCAATCCCTTCACGCAGCGGCCGGGGCTTACCAACAGCAAGCTGTTTTCTCGTGACCGGGGTGTTTGCGCCTACTGCGGCGGCCACTTTCACGACGATGAACTCACCCGCGAGCACATCATTCCGTTTGCGCAAAACGGCATCGATGTTTGGATGAACGTAGTTACGGCCTGCAAGCCCTGCAACCACCGCAAGAGCAGCCGCACGCCGGAGCAGGCGAACATGCCGCTGCTCTACGCTCCCTACGTGCCCAGCCTGTGGGAGGACTTCATCTTGCGCAACCGCCGCATCCTTGCGGACCAGATGGAGTTCTTGATGGCGCATTTGCCGCACAGCTCGCGGCTGCACGGCTAGCGGCGCTGCTCCCCGCTTTGCTGCGGCCTCCGAACGACGTCAGTACGTCAGTTCGAGTAACGTAATGTTCCCTTGCGCCACGGGCCAGGTCTGGCCAGAGACGCGTTCACCGTTGAACTCGCCGGCAACAGTACGCGACCCTTCGCTCGTCAGCTTTAACTTCGATGACGAAACACCCGAACCCCGCGGTGGAACGCCCGGCAACGCGGGTTGCCCGTCTAAACGCATGGTGTCGCGTTCGGCGTCGAAGTAGCCACGCGGGCGGCTGAAGATCACGATGGCGCTGGCATCGCGGTCGGCCGGCGCGATGCGTTCTGGCCGCAGGTTGATTACGCTGCTGCTTCGCGGAAACGGGCTGCGGTAGATGTGTGTCGTGGCATAGCCAGGCGCTGTGATCTCAAACTCGTATGCCGTCACCGGACGAGCCGTGAACGGGCCCCAGCGCCCATCGGCGCCGATGGTCTTGCGATGCACCGGCGCGCCCAGGCGCACACCAGTGCTCGTGTCGACCGTGTAGACCGCCAACTGCGCGCCGACGATCGCCAGGTTGTTGGTAAATTGGCCACTGGCCGGCTCGGTGCTGGAGATGCCCAGGCCGGTGAGGCGGCCGTCGAGCACAAGCATGGTTTCAGGCAGCACCGTAGTGGTCTTTGGCGCTTCGCCGGTAAGGAACTGCCACGTCGCTGCAAATGCTGCCGCGGAAAACGAAGTCTCGCGATGGTCGACACGCGGCAGCACGATGTTGGTCGCGCCCTTCAGTGCTGGCGCGTCGTAGCCGATGTTCGTCGGCTTGCCCGGCGCGCCGATCCAGACGCCGTCGGGCTGCGCGAACTTGTCGTTGCTGTCGGAGCGCAGCGTGAGCCAGCGGACCCCGGGTGTGACCTCGTCGCCGCTCGGTCCTTTGGGCGTGTTGAGTTGCTGAATGAGGGCCGAGCGCGCCGAAAATTCGCTGCGTTCGTTAAACCCTGGAATGTTCCAGATGCCGTGGGCCGGGTTGCCGCCCAGCACGACGGCGCTGACTTTGGCATCGCCCCCGTTGTTTTGGACGTAGTTGCGGATCGTGTTGCCGCCACGCGAGTTGCCCAGCAGCACGACCTTGCTTGCGCCCGTCGCTTTAAGCACTTTGTCGACTTCGGCTTGCAGAAAGGCTGCGGACTCCGCCGTCGAGGTGCGGCCCGGTTGCGCGATGGTGTCGTCGTCCCGTGCCAGCGGCATCGGCTGGTCGACTGCGAATAGCCGGTCACGTGGCCAGCCGTTTGACTCTAAGCGCCAGATCGTCGTCTGCCAGAGCGCCGCCGAGTCGCCGTTGCCGTGCATGAATACGACCGGCGGCCGCTCCGACAAAGACGGGGAAGGCGCGGTGGCGCAGGCGGTGAGCATGGTGGCGGTGATGACCGTGGCCAGACCCGAAATGAGGACGGTGCGACGTGTATGCATGGGGATTGCAAGCTTCGTTCCAAATAAAAAAACGCCCGCCGGCAAGTGCGGGCGGGCAGGCGTGTTGTGCGCTAGCTGCGAGGGCGCCGGTCGGAAAATGGTGAGAGAAGGCGCGCCTTCAGGCGAAGACGCCCGCCGTGTCCTGCATGCGTGTGGACACTTCGCCCAGATGATGCAGGGTGTCGCCGAAAGTCATTTCGAGCTGCGTGAGCTTACGAAAGTAATGGCTCGCGATGTATTCGTCGGTCACGCCGATGCCGCCGTGCAGCTGCACCGAGTTCGCCGCGACGTAGCGCATCGACATGCCCAATTGGTACTTGGCCCGCGCCATTGCCTGGCGGCGTTCCCCTGCCGGCGCATTGAGCTTGAGCGATGCGTAGTAGCTCATCGAGCGCGCGAGCTCGAGTTGCATCTTCATGTCGGCAACACGATGGCGCAGTGCCTGGAAAGTCGAGATGGTCACACCGAACTGTTTGCGCTGGTTCATGTAGTCGACTGTCAGCGCGACGGTCTTGTCCATGACGCCGACCGCTTCGGCGCAGATCGCGGCAATGCCGATGTCGACTGCATGTTCCAGCGCGGTCAAGCCATCGGTGGTGACCAGCGCTGCATTCGCTTTGTCGAACACGACTTCAGCCGCGCGATCGCCGGCCTGCGTGCCGTAACCACGCGCCTCGACGCCGCTGGCGCTGCGTTCCACGAGGAACAGCGCGATCTTGCCGTCGAGCTGGGCCGGGACCAGGAAAGCATCGGCCTCATCGCCTGCTGCCACCAGGCTTTTGGTGCCGTTGACCGTGTAGCCATCGCTGGTTTTAGTGGCCTTGGCATCGCACACCTCGAGTCGGTAGCGCGCCTTGCGCTCCTGATAAGCCAGCACCACGATCGCCTGACCGCCGGCTATGCGCGGCAGCCAGTTGTCTTTGATGTCGGCGCCTGCGTAACCGCTCAGCACGCCGCCTGCGATCAGCGTCTGCGCAAAAGGCTCGAGCACGATGCCGCGGCCAAGCTCTTCCATGACGACCATGCCGGCCACCGGACCCATACCGAGTCCGCCATCGTCTTCGCTGATGTAGAGACCGCCGAGGCCGAGTTCGGCAATTTCGTCCCATGCTTCGCGTGAGAAGCCGCCCTTGGCTTCGATGCCGCGACGGCGCTCGAAGTCGTAGCCCTTGTCGACCCACTTGCGAACCGCGTCGCGAAGTTGTTCCTGGTCGTCCGTGAAATTGAAATCCATTTGTGTGTCTCCTCAGCCGAGAACCGTCTGCGCGACGATGTTGCGTTGCACTTCGTTCGAGCCGCCGTAGATAGTGGTCTTGCGCATGTTGAAGAAGGTCGACGTGAGCGGAGCCAATGCAGCATTGCCTCCGGGGAAGTTCCCTTGGTAGCCGGCTTCCATTGCTTCGCGAATGAGCGGTAACGAGTAAGCGCCGCCGGCGAGCATCATCAGTTCCGTATAGCGCTGCTGAATTTCGCTACCGCGGATCTTCAGCAGGCCGGCGACGTCCAGTGAGTTCTTGCCCGACGTGGCCGCCGACAGAACGCGCAGCACCATCATCTCGAGGGCGACGAGATCGACTTCGAGCTTGGCGATCTCATCGCGGAAGCGCGATGCGTACGCGTCGCCAGCAGCGTCCCAAACGCCTTCACTCTTCGCGATGCGCTTGACCCGTTCGAGCTCCCGCTTGGCGCGGTTCACATCGGCGATGTTGGTGCGTTCGTGGCTGAGCAAATGCTTGGCGTAGGTCCAGCCCTTGTTCTCTTCGCCGATCAGGTTTTCAGCCGGCACTTCGACGTTGTCGAAGAACACTTCGTTGACCTCGTGGCCGCCGTCGAGCAGTTTGATCGGCCGCACGGTCACGCCTTTGGACTTCATGTCGAGTAGCAGGAAGCTGATGCCGGTCTGCGGCTTGCCTTCATTGCTGGTACGCACGAGGTTGAACATCCAGTCGCCGTACTGGCCGAGCGTGGTCCACGTCTTCTGGCCGTTGACGATGTACTTGTCGCCCTGGCGCTCGGCCTTGGTCTTGACCGAGGCGAGGTCGGAGCCCGAACCCGGCTCGCTGTAACCCTGGCTCCACCAGACTTCACCGCTGGCAATGCCCGGCAAAAAGCGCTTTTGCTGTTCGGCGTTGCCGAAAGCCATGATGACCGGCGCGACCATGACTGGGCCGAACGGAATGATCCGGGGCGCGCCAGCGAGGGCGGTTTCTTCTTCAAAAAGGTGGCGTTGAATGGCTGTCCAGCCGGGCCCGCCGAATTCTGTCGGCCAGCCATAACCCAGCCAGCCCTTCGAGCCCAAAATTTTGGCCCATTGCTGGAGATCTTCACGCGTCAGCTCGAGCGCGTTGTGCACCTTGTGCGATATCTCTTGGGGAAGATTCTCTTTGACCCAGGCGCGAATATCTTCGCGGAACTTTTGTTCTTCGGGTGTGAAGCTCAAATCCATGCGTGCCTCGCTGTGTTGATCGGATTGCCGTAGCGGCTTAATCTCTGGAATTGCGGTTTTTAGCACGGTCGTGCGGTTTTCGGGTGTCCGCGCCGCGACAAAAAGGCCGCGACTGCACGCACAGATAATTCGCGCCTCCATGAAGAACATCGTGATCCTGATTTCCGGCGGCGGTTCCAACATGGCGGCCATCGTGCATGCTGCAGTGCGCGATCGCTGGGCTGGGCGCTTCGACGCCCGCATTGCGGCCGTCATCAGCAACCAGCCTGCGGCAGGCGGCCTGTCGCTTGCAGCTACGCAAGGTGTCGCTACGGCGGCGGTCGATCACAAGGCATTCGCGTCGCGCGACGAGTTCGATACCGCGCTGGCGGCTGCCATCGATGTTCACATGCCGACCTTGGTGGTTCTGGCCGGGTTCATGCGGATCCTGACGCCCGGATTCGTGGGGCGCTACGCGGGTCGGCTGATCAACATTCACCCGTCGTTGCTCCCTGCCTTTCCGGGGCTTCGGACCCACCAAAGAGCGATCGACGCAGGCTGCCAGGTTGCGGGGGTCACGGTGCACCATGTCACCACGGAACTCGATCACGGTCCGATCCTCGCGCAGGCCGCGGTGCCGGTGCTCCGAGGCGATACGGCTGCGACGTTGGCCGAACGGGTGCTCGCACAGGAGCATCGCCTGTATCCGCGGGCCATCGAGCGGTGGCTCGAAATCGAAGCAACTGCTAGCCCGGAAGTCGACTGAATCTCGGGCGTTCGGCGCCATCGATTCGTACGGTTTCCCCGAACATCGCCGCCGGCCTCACCCACAGTCCGCGCTGTCCGTAAAGTGCGCGGTAGAGGGTCATCGGCTCCAGTGTTTCGCTGTGGCGCACGGTGTCGATGACTTCATATTCGCCGCCTTTGTAGTGGCGGTAGCGGCCAGCTGGTGTGGTGATTAGGGGTGGGAGGTCGTCGTCGGTCATCACCGGATTGTGGCGCCGGGACACGTTGGCCGGAGCCTCGGAGGCAGGGTGGGACAATCGAGGAATGCATCCCCAAGCCCTGTTGCAGGCGACCGCCGATCTGGTCGGCCTTGTTCTGAAATTCGATCATCCGGCCGACCAGGTCGTTTCCCGTTTTTTTCGTGATCACCGTGAGTTCGGGCCGCGCGAGCGTGGCACTCTGGCCGAAACCGTCTACACCGTGCTTCGAAAGAAGCTGCTGTTCGACCATTTATCGCCTTCCGGCAGCGGCTCCAAGGAGCGGCGCATGGCGATTTTGGGGTTTTACGGGCCACGGGATTTCCTGAAAAGCGCGCTTAACGACGCGGAAAAGCGTTGGCTCGACAACTGCGACGGCGTCAGCCAGGACGACCTGCTCGAGCGCCATCGCCACAATTTGCCCGAGTGGATGGTGGGCCCGCTCAAGGCGCAGCTGGGCAATGAATTCTGGCGATTGGCCGAGAGCCTTCAGCAATCGGCACCGCTCGACCTGCGGGTCAACGTGTTGATCGCCAAGCGGCCCGAAGTCAAAGCGGAGTTAAAAAAGGCTGGTATCGCGGCCGTGGAAACGCCGTTTTCGCCTTGGGGTTTGCGCATTGACGGCAAACCGGCGCTCAACAAGCTCGACGCTTTTGTGCGCGGCGCGGTCGAGGTGCAGGACGAAGGGTCGCAGCTGCTCGCGCTTTTGCTCGACGCGAAGCGCGGCGAGATGGTGGTCGACTTTTGCGCCGGCGCGGGCGGCAAGACCCTCGCCATTGGCGCCACGATGCGCAATACCGGTCGGCTGTACGCCTTCGACACCTCGGCGCATCGCCTGGACGCGCTGAAGCCACGTCTCGCGCGCAGTCAGTTGTCCAACGTACATCCTGCTGCCATTGCCCACGAGCGTGACGACCGGGTCAAGCGCCTGGCCGGCAAGATAGATCGCGTATTGGTCGACGCGCCGTGCTCTGGGCTCGGCACCTTGCGCCGAAATCCCGATCTGAAGTGGCGTCAATCGCCCCAGTCCGTGGTCGAAATGACCGCGAAGCAGGCGGCCATCCTGCAAAGCGCGGCAAGGCTGGTGAAGTCGGGCGGCAGGCTCGTTTATGCAACCTGCAGCGTGCTCCCTAAAGAAAACGAGGCCATTGCAGAGGCTTTTAACCTAGCCAATCCGGACTTCGCACCGATGGACGTGGCTGAGGTGCTGGAGGGACTCAAAGTAGAAGGCGCCGGGGGTTTGTGCACGGGCGGCGAGGGCGGGACGCGCTACTTACGGCTTTGGCCTCACAAGCACGCAACCGACGGTTTCTTTGCAGCCGTGTGGAACCGCAAATAGGCGCGAGGCTCCAAAGACGTGGATACCTTGCGATTTATCAAGGATAAAAGGCCTTAAAACGGCCTCGGCCCCTTAAAATCGAAAGCGATCTTAAGGCTGCACCTTCGTGTGGCCATGGAGTACCTGACTCAATGTTGCTTCTTGACTCTGCCGTTTTGAATGCGGCCATCGAATGGCTCGGACACGGCTTGTGGAATCTGACGTGGTGGGAGGTCGTGCTGTACACGCTCGTCACCACGCACATCACGATCGCGGCCGTCACCATCTTTCTGCACCGGACGCAAACGCACCGTGCCATGGACTTGGGACCGATCCCCTCGCACTTTTTCCGCTTCTGGCTGTGGCTCGGGACCGGCATGGTGACCAAGGAATGGGTTGCCATTCACCGCAAGCATCACGCGAAGTGCGAGACTGAAGAAGATCCGCACAGCCCGCAGGTCAAGGGTATCGACGAAGTGCTCTGGCGCGGCGCCGAGCTCTATCGCAAAGAATCCAAAAACATGGAAACGATGGAGCGTTACGGCCACGGTACGCCTGACGACTGGATCGAGCGCAACCTGTACACGCGCTTCAGCTGGCAGGGTGTGGGCTTGATGTTGGTCATCAATGTGGCGCTTTTCGGGATGCTGGGCCTGGCAGTTTGGGCGGTCCAGATGTTGTGGATTCCAATCACGGCAGCCGGCATCATCAACGGCATCGGCCACTACTGGGGCTACCGCAACTTCGAGGCGCCGGATGCGAGCCGCAACGTGTCACCTTGGGGCCTGATCATCGGTGGTGAAGAACTGCACAACAACCATCACACCTACCCGACTTCGGCAAAGTTCTCTGTCAAAAAGTACGAGTTCGATATTGGCTGGGTCTACATCCAGATGATGCAGGCCATTGGCTGGGCCAAGGTCAAGAAGGTTCCGCCTAAGATGCTTTTGGGTGACATCCAGCCTGTGGCCAACGAGAAAACGCTCGAGGCAGTCATCGCCAATCGCTATGAAGTCATGGCTGGTTACGCCAGGGGAATGCGTGAGACAACCCGTGACGAACTGGCCTTGCTCAAGGCAAAGGGCGCCGATCTGTCGGTGCTAAAGGCAGCTAATCGCTGGCTGCATCGCGACGAAGACAAAGTGCCGGCATCGGCTCGACCGCATCTGATCCAGGCCCGTGCTGCGCACCCTGTGCTGGATAAAATGGTGACGATGCGCGAAGAACTTCGCCAGTTGTGGCTCAATACTTCGCACTCGCGAGAACAGCTCGCTAGCGATTTGGCCGCTTGGTGCCATCGCGCTGAAGCTAGCGGCATCAGCGCCCTGCGTGAGTTTTCTGTGCGTTTGCGGGCTGCCCGTGCCTGAAATACGTTAAGCGCTCACTCCTCCCCGCGCCAGAGCGGGGTGATGCAAATAAATCGCCGGCTTTGTGCCGGCTTTTTTGCGCCTCTCGGTTGACTGTGTTCGCGCCCGACCTCAAAACGCAGGCAGCAAAAAACCCGCTGGATCGCAGCGGGTTTTTTCTTGAAGTCAGCCAAATTACTTCAGCTTGATTTCCTTGTACTCGACATGTTTGCGCGCCTTCGGGTCGAACTTCATGATCGACATCTTTTCAGGCATCGTCTTCTTGTTCTTGCTCGTCGTGTAGAAATGACCGGTACCCGCAGTGGATTCCAGCTTGATCTTTTCGCGTCCGCCTTTGCTCGTTGCCATGATTCAGCTCCTTAAGCTTGGCCGCGTGCGCGCAGATCTGCGAGCACGGCGTCGATGCCGTTTTTGTCGATCAGGCGCAATGCAGCGCTCGAAACACGCAGACGAATCCAGCGGTTTTCGGTCTCGACCCAGAAACGACGGTATTGAAGGTTCGGCAGGAACCTGCGCTTGGTTTTATTGTTGGCATGGGAAACATTGTTTCCGACCATCGGGCCCTTACCCGTGACTTGACATACGCGTGCCATCTGGACGCTCCTTCATGAAACAGCTTGCACCGGTCGCAGCGGATAAAGATCCGTTGGGGGTGAGTTTGCAGCTTGACCTCGCCAGAAACGGGTGGCGGTATCCCGGCTTGCCCGAGCGCAAACTGCGCCCGAATTCGGCAAAGCCTGAAATTATAGCGTGCCGTCCTGTTCCAGGAAGCGCTGGGCGTCTAGAGCGGCCATGCAGCCGGTGCCAGCGCTGGTGATTGCCTGGCGGTAGATGCTGTCTTGCACGTCACCGGCGGCGAAAACGCCCGGTACGCTTGTCATCGTCGCGAAACCCTGCAGGCCCGAGCGCGTCACGATGTAGCCGCCCTTCATCTCGACTTGACCTTCAAAGATGTCTGTGTTGGGGTGATGGCCGATCGCGATGAAGCAGCCTTGCAGCTTGATATCTTCGGTCGCTCCGGTCTGGGCGTTCTTAAGCCGGACACCCGTCACGCCAGAGTCATCGCCCAGCACTTCGTCCAGCGTGTTGTGGATCTTCAGTTCGATCTTGCCTTCACGTTCTTTCTCGTAGAGCTTGTCGAGCAGGATGGGCTCTGCTTTGAACTTATCGCGTCGGTGCACGAGCGTGACCTTGCTGGCGATATTCGATAGATAAAGCGCTTCTTCGACTGCGGTGTTGCCGCCGCCGATGACGCAGACTTCCTGATTCTTGTAGAAGAAACCGTCGCAGGTAGCGCAGCCAGACACGCCACGTCCCATGAACTTCTGTTCCGAGTCGAGACCAAGGTACTTTGCCGAAGCACCGGTGGTGATCACCAAAGCGTCGCAGGTATAGGTCGCAGTGTCGCCGGTGAGCATGAATGGGCGCTTGCTTAAGTCGACCTTGTTGATGTGATCGAACACGATCTGCGTGTTGAACCGCTCAGCGTGTTCGAGAAAGCGTTGCATCAGCTCAGGGCCTTGCACACCGTGTACATCGGCCGGCCAGTTGTCGACTTCGGTCGTGGTCATGAGCTGCCCGCCTTGGGCCATGCCGGTGATGAGAAGCGGCTCGAGATTGGCGCGCGCGGCGTAGACGGCCGCTGTGTACCCGGCCGGACCTGAGCCTAGGATCAGGACCTTGGCGTGTTGTGTGGAGGATGACATGGGTAGAAAACCTAAGATTTGCGCTGTGCCAGCGTGTACATTTTGACGGTGTTGATAGGAAGTATCACCGCCCGGTCAAATACCGAGTGCGATCCGTTCCAAATGCGTGCGATTGTTTTAATAAATTGGTTTTCAATTGATCGAACAACGTGCGGTAGCAAGGATTAATTGAATGTCGATGCTTTCCAATCTTGAGCTACTCCGGCGCGTCCCTCTGTTTGCAGCACTGACTCCCATGCAAGCCGCAAGCATCGCTGACGCAATCATCAAAAAGCGCTTCAAACGTGCAGAGATGGTGGTCGAACAGGGCAAGAAATCCGATGCTCTGTACATTATTCTGACCGGACGGGCGCGTGTCATGAGCACCGATAGTCGGGGCCGTGAAGTCATTCTCGCTACCCTGCAGCCAGGCGACTACATTGGCGAAATGAGCCTGATCGACGACGAGCCGCATTCGGCAACCGTCCGAACTGAGGTCCAGACCGACGTCCTCATGTTGGGCCGCGAGGCCTTCGCGCGCTGCTTGCCTGAAAATTCGTCGATGTCGTACAACATCATGCGCGGCCTGGTGCAACGCTTGCGCCATGCCGACCGCAAGATCGAATCATTGGCTTTGATGGATGTCTATGGGCGTGTCGCGCGCTCTCTTCTAGAGTTTGCAGTGGATGATGGCGCCGGTAACCTCAAGGTGCGCGACAAGATTTCGCGCCAGGACTTGGCCAAAATGGTGGGCGCCTCACGCGAAATGGTCAGCCGGGTCATGAAAGATCTTGAAGAGCGGGGTTTCGTCCAGACCCAGCCCGATGGTTCAATGATCGTCAAAGACCGGCTGCTGTCGCTGACTTGAGCAAGCCGTGCCCGCTTGCGACCATTTGCAGATGGCTTAGAACGGGCGCGGCGCCGCAGCGCGTTGCGTTGCCCTGACGGTGTCGGCGCTGACAACGCGCCGAGCACCTTTTTCGTTGTAGTGTTCACGCGGCTGTTGCCTGTACTCCATTGTCTGGAGTCGCAGGATGAGCGCCCCGTTTTTCATGACCTATTCGCTAAATACGCTTCAATCTTCTTCTTCCAGTGCCGACGCGCAACCCGTTCGCCTGAAGGCTATGCGCTTCGCCCACGAAATCACGCTGATCGCGGGGTTCGTTGTCCTGCTGTTCTGGCTGCTCGCCATGCTGAGCTTCACGCCGTCCGATGCGGCTTGGTCGACATCCGGCACCGGCGGCGACGTCAAAAACTGGGGCGGACGATTCGGCGCATGGCTGGCTGATGGCAGTTACTTTCTGGCGGGCTATTCGGTCTGGTGGTGCCTCGCTGCGGGTCTGCGAGTCTGGCTGTCGTCGCTGGCCGGATGGTTGCGCGGCGGCGAAGTTGCACCTACGGAAGAACCCGTTCGCGGTCGATTCAATCGCAGCCGCATCGCATTCTGGGTGGGGCTGCTGCTGCTGCTGTGCGCCAGCGCCATGCTCGAATGGTCCCGTTTGTATCGTCTCGAGTTCCGTTTGCCTGGTCATGGCGGCGGCATCCTCGGCTATCTCATGGGGCCGATGAGCGTCAAGTGGATGGGCTTTACCGGCTCCGCGTTGATCGCCATTGCCTGCGGCGTGATCGGCTCGGCGCTGGTGTTCCGATTCTCATGGAGCCTGATCGCCGAGCGCATCGGCTCGCGGGTGTATTCGTTGTTCGAATCGCGGCGTGAAAAGCGGGAAATCGCGGCCGACATTGCCTTTGGAAAGAAGGCTGTCAAAGAGCGTGCGGATGCAGAAGAGTATCTGGCTTCGCGCGAGGGTGACGACGTGGAAACGGCAGACGAAGAATTGAGGATCGACCCTGCGCCGAGGCGCCGCGCCCCGTCGCCGCCCGTACAAATCGAGCCGGCCATGAGCGATGTGCCAAAGAGCGCCCGCGTCGTCAAGGAGCGCCAGAAGCCACTCTTCAAGGAGTTGCCTGACAGCAAGTTACCGCAAGTCGATCTGCTCGATGCGGCGCTGGTGCGCCAGGAGACTGTTTCGCCCGACACGCTCGAGATGACCTCTCGCATGATCGAGAAGAAGCTTAAGGACTTCGGTGTCGAAGTTCGCGTGGTGCTGGCCTCGCCCGGCCCGGTGATCACGCGCTACGAGATCGAGCCCGCCACTGGCGTCAAGGGTTCGCAGATCGTCGGCTTGGCCAAAGACCTGGCGCGTTCACTGTCGCTGGTGTCGATCCGGGTGGTCGAAACTATCCCAGGCAAGAACTTCATGGCGCTCGAGTTGCCGAACGCCAAGCGGCAGTCGATCAAGCTGAGTGAAATCCTGGGCTCGCAGATTTACCACGAGGGCAAGTCGATGCTCACGATGGGCCTCGGCAAGGACATCATCGGCAATCCGGTCGTTGCCGACCTTGCCAAGATGCCGCATGTGCTGGTAGCCGGCACCACGGGCTCGGGCAAGTCGGTCGGCATCAACGCGATGATCTTGTCGTTGCTCTACAAGGCGGAGGCGCGCGACGTCCGGCTGCTGATGATCGACCCCAAGATGCTCGAAATGTCGGTCTACGAAGGCATCCCGCATCTGCTGGCCCCCGTCGTCACCGACATGCGGCAGGCGGCTCACGGCCTCACATGGTGCGTGGCCGAAATGGAGCGTCGCTACAAGCTGATGAGCAAGCTCGGCGTGCGCAACCTGGCCGGGTACAACGTCAAGATCGACGAGGCCAAGGCGCGCGAAGAGTTCGTCTACAACCCGTTCAGCCTGACGCCGGACGATCCTGAGCCGCTGAAGCGCGAGCCGCACATCGTCGTTGTCATCGACGAACTGGCCGACCTGATGATGGTCGTCGGCAAGAAGATCGAAGAACTAATTGCGCGGCTCGCGCAAAAGGCGCGCGCTGCCGGCATTCACCTGATTCTGGCGACGCAGCGGCCCAGCGTCGACGTAATCACCGGCCTCATCAAGGCCAACATCCCGACCCGCATCGCGTTCCAGGTTTCGAGCAAGATCGATTCCCGGACCATCCTCGACCAGATGGGCGCCGAAGCATTGCTCGGCATGGGCGACATGCTTTACATGCCGAGTGGTACGGGCTTGCCGATCCGCGTGCATGGTGCGTTCGTGAGCGACGAAGAAGTGCACCGCGTGGTGGCGTACCTAAAGAGCCAGGGCGAGCCCGATTACATCGAAGGCGTGCTCGAAGGCGGAACTGTCGATGGCGACGGTGATCTCATGGGCGATGGTGGTGGCGATGCTGAAAAAGACCCGATGTACGACCAGGCAGTTGAGGTCGTGCTCAAGAACCGGAAAGCCAGCATTTCGCTGGTGCAGCGCCACCTGAAGATTGGCTACAACCGCGCGGCGCGGCTCGTCGAAGACATGGAAAAGGCCGGCCTGGTCAGCTCGATGAGCACCAATGGCCAGCGGGAGATTCTGGTGCCTGCGCGCGCCGAGTGAGAGCTGCAACCGCAGTCATCCGCACTTTGGGAAACCGATGAAAAAAGCAGTCGCCGTCTTTTTGACGGCATCGATTTCGATGATGTTGCTGGTGTCCACCAACGGGTGGGCTGCCGGGCTCGAAAGCCTCGAGGCTTTTGTCAAGACGGTCAAAAGCGGTCGCGCCGAGTTCACGCAGACGGTGACCGCGCCGCCGCGCGACGGACAACCTGCACGCGCCAAGACGTCGACCGGCACCTTCGAATTTCAGCGCCCGGGCAAGTTCAAGTTCGACTACCGCAAACCCTTTGCGCAAAGCATCGTGGCAGACGGCAAGACGTTGTCGCTCTACGACGCCGACCTCAACCAGGTCACGACGCGGGCGCAGGCCCAGGCGCTCGGCTCCACACCCGCCGCGTTGATCGCCGCCGCGCCCGACCTGCGCGCCCTGCAGGCCGACTTCACGCTCGAAGGCGCACCGGAACGCGATGGGCTCCAATGGGTCAAGGCAACGCCCAAGAGCAAGGACGGCCAGCTTCAGAGCGTGCAAATCGGCTTTCAGGGCGAGGCTTTGGCGTCGCTGGAAATCCTGGACAGTTTCGGCCAACGATCGGTACTGAGGTTCAGCAAGGTCGAGGTCAACCCGACGCTGCCGGCAAGCACCTTCGAATTTAAGGCGCCTGTGGGCGCCGATGTTCTCAAGCAATAGCCTCGTTGGTTCCGGCCGACACCTGTTCGACTGTGCCTCGCTCCGTCGCGGCATCGCAAAATGTCCAAATGGCCGTCAAATCCCAAGCCGCTGCTGCGACATCCCACCAACCACTGGCCGAGCGCCTGAGACCGAAAACGCTGGGCGAGGTCATTGGCCAGCAGCACTTAATCGGACCGGGCATGGCACTGCGTATCGCGTTCGAGTCGGGCCAGCCGCATTCCTGCATCCTCTGGGGCCCGCCGGGCACCGGCAAGACGACCATCGCCCGGTTGATGGCGGACTCGTTCGATGCGCAGTTCCTGAGCATCAGCGCCGTGCTAGGTGGCGTGAAGGACATCCGCGACGCGGTCGATAGGGCCACGGTGGCACGCGATGGACTGGAGCAACGCCGAACCATCGTCTTCGTCGACGAAGTGCATCGCTTCAACAAGAGCCAGCAAGACGCCTTCTTGCCACATGTCGAATCCGGCCTGTTCACCTTCATCGGCGCGACGACCGAGAACCCGTCTTTCGAAGTGAACTCGGCGCTGCTCTCTCGCGCCGCGGTGTACGTGCTGCAACCGTTGGGTGAGGACGATCTGAAGCAGATCGTTGCGCGCGCCCAGCAGATCAACGTGGTGCCGGCCCTTGAAAGCACGGCGATCGATCGACTGGTCGCCTATGCCGATGGCGATGCGCGCCGCCTTCTCAACACGCTCGAGACGCTGGCCGTTGCTGCTGGCGCCGAAAAGATCGGACAAATCACCGACGACTGGCTCATGCGCGTCCTGGGCGAGCGCATGCGGCGTTACGACAAGGGCGGCGAGCAGTTCTACGACACCATCAGCGCGCTGCACAAATCGGTTCGCGGTAGCGATCCGGATGCCTCGCTCTACTGGTTCATGCGCATGCTCGATGGCGGCGCCGACCCGCGCTACATGGCGCGCCGGTTGGTGCGCATGGCCAGCGAAGACATCGGGCTGGCCGACCCGCGCGCGCTGCGACTCGCGCTGGACGCTGCCGAGGTCTACGAGCGGCTCGGCACGCCTGAAGGCGAACTCGCTTTGGCCGAATGCGTCATCTACCTGGCGATGGCGCCCAAGTCGAACGCGGTCTACAAGGCCTACAACGAGATCAAGGCCTTTATCAAGAAGGACGGAACGCGGCCGGTGCCAATGCATCTCCGCAACGCGCCGACCAAGTTGATGAAGGAGCTCGACTACGGCAAGGGCTATCGGTACGCACACGACGAGGCAGACGGCTTCGCGGCGGGCGAGAGCTACTTGCCCGACGGCATGGCGTCGCCGCCGTTCTATCGGCCTGTCGAGCGTGGGCTGGAGATCCGCATTTCCGAAAAGCTGCGCGAACTCCGCAAGAAAAACGACAGCGCGAAAGACTGACTGGCAGCCGACCAAAACAACGAACCCTGCGACAGTCCTCGACGACGGACACCACGTTCGACATCACCGCATGCGCAATCCGCAAAACCGTGTGGCCCGCACACGCCATAGCGGGAAAACCCGCGCTCCGAAGGCACCAATGCAGCGTGCTTGCGTGCCTACAATCCTGCCCACCTTGCCGTCAACCGATTGGGTCTGGCGGGAATTTTGCTAGGTAGCTGAACGGCGCCAATCCGGTGCGTAGGGACTCGTTATGGAAATATTGCTGCAGCAGATCATCAACGGTCTCGTTCTCGGCAGCATGTATGCCTTGATAGCCTTGGGCTACACCATGGTGTACGGCATCATCAACCTGATCAACTTCGCGCACGGCGACGTGTTGATGGTTGGCGCGTTGACCAGCTGGGCGATCATCATCCAGATGCAGGAATCGATGCCCGGCATGCCCGGCTGGCTCATGCTGCTGATCGCGTTGCTGATTTCATGCGTAGTCGCCGCAGTCCTGAATTTCGTGATCGAGAAGGTTGCGTACCGGCCGCTGCGAAACAGCCCCAAGCTGGCGCCGCTCATTACCGCCATCGGCATGTCGCTGCTGCTGCAGACGCTCGCAATGATCATCTTCAAGCCGAACTACAAGCCCTATCCCACCTTGCTGCCGGCGAAGCCCTTCGAG
>JANXTS010000066.1 GCA_025352265.1 Variovorax sp.
TCGGCTCCGGAGAGCGCGACGCCCTCGAGCAGGGGACAAAGCATGGCTTGCTCAACGGCGTTTCTGGCGCGGCCGAATCCACCAGCGGAGGCTGTGCCGAACAGCGCCATACCGGCACCGCCCGACGTCGAACCAAACTGCGAACAGCTCGATCGAGACGGTGCTAAGGAAGCCACCATCTTCAGCACTTCCGCTGCGGCGAAGGCGATCACATCGTTTGCGCCGGCAATGGTTTGGTCCATGGTGAGGTCGTCGTTGCACAGCACGTCCATCGTCGTGTCGCTGGATATCACTATCAATAAGTCCACGCTTTGAGCGAGCAGTTCGAGACCGGCAGCAGCGATCGCTTGTGTGGTGGAGCCTTCCCAGTTGAAAGGCATGGAGATCAGCGCGATGGTCGGAATGCCAAGTTCCTTGGCAGTCCTTGCCAGGACTGGCGACGCCCCCGTTCCTACGGCGCCGCCAAACGCTGAGAGGAGCAACGCGAGTTGCGAACCGCTGAGAATCTGGCGCAAGTCGCTCTGGACGTGTTCCGCATTTACGCGGGCTCCGCTTGCTCTTGAAGTTCGTTTGCCTGATACGCCAAAAAGAAACGTCTTATGCGCGTTGCTGGTTTTCAGGGCTTCGGAAACGGAATGCATGGCGATGCACTCGACTTCTGGGCCTGCGCGAGTTCGGAACGCAGTGAGGATGTTGACGCCGCCGCCGCCAATGCCAATAGCGCTGATCGCGGTTTTCTTAACTGTTGCGCTGGGCATAGGTATTTCTTTGGGTTGATAAAGTTGGTTAAATGCATGCACGCAGGCCTTTGATTTCCTTCTCGCGTTGCACGAGTTCTCGGCTGAGCCTGGCCGAGAAACTCGTGAACCGAACGGCTAGTAGTCGATAGAGCTTGCCGCGAAGCTGCCCAACTTTGCAATGCGCTTAAAGGGGATCCGTGTGCTGGTCTAATTTCCACGGACACCTCGATAGGTGGAATTCACCTGGACGGGGAACATGAGCAAGAGAGAACGAAGGACATTCAGCGCGGAGTTCAAGCTGCAAGTCGTGCAGATGATTCGCGAGCAGGGTCTGAGCGTCAGCGAGGTTTGCCGCGACATGAAGCTCGGCGAGACGGGTGTTCGGCGCTGGCTGGCGCAGGCCGATGAAGAGGCCGCAGGTCGGCCGGGCTTGGGCAAGCCGCTCACAACCGAGCAGCAACGCATCCGCCAGCTTGAAGCCGAGAACAAACAACTGCGCGGTGATGTCGACATTTTAAAAAAAGCATCGGCCTTCTTTGCCCGCGAGCTTCGATGAGCTACCAACTCGTCGAGCAGTTGCGCAAGAAGGCCGTCACTGTCGAGCGGCTATGCCGCGTGCTGAGCGTCAGCCGCTCGGGCTTCTACGGTGCGCTTCAGCGCGCCAAACTCACGCCCAAGACCTGCTTGGTCAGCACGCAGTTGAAGGCCGAGTTTGCCGCCAGCGGCAAAGTCTATGGCAGTCGTCGCCTTGGCGCGGTGCTGCGCGCGCAGGGGCTGCGCATCGGGCGCTACCGGGTGCGCCGTTTGATGCGCGAGAACAGACTGCGGGCTCTATGGCGGCGCAAGTTCGTCCACACCACCGACAGCGGCCACGCGCTGCCGGTCTCGGCCAATGTGCTGGACAGGCGCTTCAACCCGAGCGGCCCCAACCGGGCCTGGGTGAGCGACATCACGTACATCCGCACGCGCAGCGGCTGGCTGTATCTGGCGGTGGTGCTGGACCTGTATGCCCGCAAAGTAGTGGGCTGGTCGATGGCGCCGAGCATGCACGCCGAACTGGTCTGCGCGGCGCTGCAACTGGCCATCGCACAGCGCCAACCCGCGCCGGGGTTGATCGTGCATTCCGACAGGGGCAGTCAATACGCCAGCGCCCTTCATCAGGCGCTGCTGTCTCGCCACGGCCTGATTGGCAGCATGAGCCGCAAGGGCAACTGCTGGGACAACGCGGTGATGGAGCGCTTCTTCCTGAGCCTCAAGACCGAGCGGGTCTGGCAGCGCGACTACGCCAACCATGCCGAGGCCATGACCGACATTGCCGACTACATCGTGGGCTTCTACAACAGCGTACGCCTGCATTCCAAACTGGGTAACTTGCCACCCAATGCCTTCGAGCAGCAATCGGCAATCAAACAACCTATTGATGTGTCCGAAAAAACTTGACCAGCACACCGATCGGCGTGATGCGTCGCGGCTAGAGAGCCTATTGGTTGACCATGCAAAAAGGTTGTCTAGGCGGTACCAGATGGCGCGAGCGGCGAAGCATCGGTCTTTCGGCCGAACCGCGGACATCACCTAGACGCGCCGGCGGTTTGCCCCTCCGACTGTGTGGGCTGCGCATCAGAGCAAGGCCTGGCCGCTGAAGGCGCCATCCACAAGCTCCCAGATTCTTCGGGAGTATCAAATTCGTCATGGCTCTTGGTCAACAAGTGTTGCGACGAAACGCGCAGGATGGGCATGTAAACCGATGGCGCGTTTTCACAAAGCCTTGGAGCACGTTTAAAACTGCTGGCTCGTTATGCATCGATCGTGCGACAAAGCGCGGTACGAACCGATTCGATCCACCAGATTTCTGGCAAAAAACTGGCAATCCCGCGGACAAGAAAAAAGCCTGCTATCGATATGATAGCAGGCTTTTCAACGCACGTGCGGTTGTTGGTGGTGGGCCCTGAGTGACTCGAACACTCGACCTACGGATTAAGAGTCCGCTGCTCTACCAACTGAGCTAAGAGCCCCTGAATCGACATCGCTGTCATCAGGCAATCCTCTGATTATAGCCCAGCAAAAACTAGCCGCGCTAGGGTGCTTTTTTGTTGGTCAAGGAAACACCATGTTCGAGCTAGACCCTCCATAAAACGTCGTACTGACAGGCGCTGCAGGAGCCTTAGCTCGCGCGGGAGCGCAGTACTTTCTGGATGCCGGTGCCGGTGCCGGATGCTGGAGCGCGGGTCGTGCTGCTCGACCCCACACCATCGAACATCTGGCAAACGCGCATCGTGAACAGTCTGGCGTCAAGGGTGTTCGACACATCTGCCAATCGACAGGCTATTCCTGACGCCAATCCCTGACGCCAATCCCGATGAATGGGTGTCGAGTGCAGTCGCTGCCAAGACGATCGGCTTTCTTGCATCGCGGGCCGTTGTTGCGATTCGCGATCAGCATTTGACGTTGGATATGTAGAGCGAAACATCTTTCAATGTCGGGTGGCCATGCGCAGTAATGCTTTCGCATGACTGCATCCAAATAGGGTTTGGCACAAGTTCACGTAAGGCACGGCTTTGTGGCCCATTTAACCTTTCGTGATCATTGAATTTTTCGGCGCTGTGCGCCACGCACCAGAATCCCGATCTACAAAAAAGAGGCGGGGATGCAGGTGATGTTCAAAATTGTTTTCTCGGGAGAACGGTGCGCACGCATGGTGTGCTGCAAGTTGCTGCGGCGCACCCGCGGCGCGTGCTTTGGCAGGAGCTTCTGAATGGCGATCTCTCGACGAGCGCTGTTCGGCAAACTCGACATCACCCTATTTCGGGCAATCGAGTCGGCCACTGCATTCGCCAAGCTGCGCGGCAATCCGTATGTCGAACTGACGCACTGGCTGCACCAGCTTTGGCAGTTGAACGACAGCGACCTGCATCGGATCTGCCGCCACTATCAGGTCGACTCGCAGACCATTGAAAAAGACCTTGCGTCGGCCCTTGCTACTTTGCCTGCCGGGGCTACCTCTCTCAGCGACTTCTCCAACCATATCGGCCTTGCGGTGGAGCGCGCCTGGATTGTTTCGAGCCATGAGTTCGGCGGCAGTTGCGTGCGAAGCGCCTGGCTGCTCGCGGCGCTGCTTCAGACGCCCGAGTTGCGCAGGGTGGTCCTGACAATCGCCCCGGCCCTGCAAAAGATTCCTGCCGATCAGTTGACGGAGTCGGTGGCCGCAATCATTGCGGGATCGCCTGAAGACGCCGAAGGCGCGCATGACGGCTCTGGCTTGCCGCCCGCCATGCCTGGTGAAGCGAGTGGTGCAATGGCGGGTCAGGTCGATGACAAATCCGCCCTCGCGAAGTACTGCTCCGATCTCACCCAACAAGCGCGCGACGGCAAGATCGATCCGGTCATCGGTCGCGAGCACGAGATCCGCACGATGGTCGACATTCTGTTGCGCCGTCGTCAAAACAATCCGCTGTTGACAGGGGAAGCTGGTGTCGGAAAGACGGCCGTAGTCGAAGGGCTGGCGTTGGCGATTGCAAATGCCGAAGTGCCACCGATACTGCGAGACGTACGACTGTTGAGCCTGGATGTCGGCGCGCTGCTTGCGGGCGCGAGCATGCGCGGTGAGTTCGAGTCACGGCTGAAGGCGTTGCTCGCGGAGGCCACTCAATCGGTGCAGCCGGTAATCCTCTTCGTCGACGAGGTCCACACCTTGATTGGCGCTGGCGGCCAGGCGGGCACTGGCGATGCGGCCAATCTGCTGAAGCCTGCACTCGCCCGCGGCACGTTGAGGACGATCGGTGCAACGACGTGGAGCGAATACAAGCGGCACATCGAGAAGGACCCGGCACTCACCCGGCGCTTTCAGGTGTTGCAGGTCATGGAGCCGGAGGAGGCCTCCGCCATCGAGATGGTCCGCGGTCTTGTCGCCACTTTTGCAGCGCATCATGGCGTCACGGTGCTGGACGAGGCTGTGCGAGCAGCGGTCGTGCTGTCGCATCGCTATATCCCGTCGCGCCAGCTCCCGGACAAAGCGATCAGCCTGCTCGATACCGCCTGTGCGCGCGTTGCGATGTCGTTGCATACAGCGCCACCTGCGGTATCGCACTTGCGCCAGCGCATCGCGGCCCTGCAGACCGAGTTGGCGCTGTTGTCGAACGAGGGCCTGATCGCCCGTGGCACTGAAAGCCGCGTCGCGAGACTGTCCACTGCAAGCTCTCAAATCGACACCGTCTCTGCAGAGCTTGTGATCCAGGAGACGAGATGGCAAGCAGGGCTTGCGCTCGTGCAACAAATCCATACGCAACGCCTCGAAGAGCGCAAGGACTCGCCCGATCGCGGCAAATGCATATTCCCGTCATCTGGCTTGGTCGCCATGGAAAACGATCTGGCGGTCCGTCAGCAAGATGCGCCGTTGATCTATCCGCAGGTCGACGAAGCTGTGATTGCAGAGATCGTCGCCAATTGGACCGGCATCCCGGTCGGCCGCATGGTGAAAGACGAACTTGCTGCGGTGTTCGAGCTTCATGCGACGCTGGATCGACGCGTCATCGGCCAGAGCGACGCGTTGACGGTCATCGCCGAGCGAGTGCAAACCGCTCGGGCTCGCCTGACCGATCCGAACAAACCGGTCGGCGTGTTCCTGCTCGTCGGGCCGTCCGGTGTCGGCAAGACGGAGACGGCACTCGCGCTTGCCGAAGCGATGTATGGCGGTGAGCAAAACCTCATCACCATCAACATGAGCGAATTCCAGGAGTCGCACACCGTCTCGACACTCAAGGGCGCTCCGCCCGGCTACGTGGGCTACGGCGAAGGCGGCGTGTTGACCGAAGCCGTACGCCGCAAGCCCTACAGCGTAATCCTCCTGGACGAGGTGGAAAAAGCGCACCCGGACGTGCACGAGATTTTCTACCAGGTCTTTGACAAGGGATGGATGGAAGACGGGGAAGGCCGGCGCATCGACTTCAGGAACACAACGATCTTGTTGACGAGCAACACGGGCGCCGATCTGGTCACCAACCTCTGCGAAGACCCGGCGTTGATACCCGACACCGCGGCCCTGCGAGAAGCCCTGCAACCCGCGTTGCGACAAGTCTTTCCCGCGGCATTCATCGGAAGACTTTCGGTGGTGCCCTACCTGCCGTTGGGCGAGCAAGCACTCGGCCGCATCGTTTCGCTGCACCTGAATCGGGTCGTGGCCCGCATGAAAGAGCAGCACGACATCGACTTGCGCTACACGCCTGCCATGGTCGCCCACGTGATCGATCGTTGCGGCACGCATGAAACCGGCGCTCGGCGCCTGATCGGATTCATCGAACAGAACCTGTTGCCTCTTCTGTCGCGGCACTGGCTCGACGCGTTTCAGGAAAAACGCGAAATAGCCCGCATCTCCGTCGATATCGAAGCGTGGTCGTCGAAAAATTCTGAACTGCGCGAAGGAGATGCCATCACCGCGCATATCGACTACGTCTGATCTTCCGGATTGTCACGTTCGGATTCTTTAAATCACTTTTCTCAGGGAGTTTCAATGGCCAATAACAGCAGTCAGAAGTTCATCGCCCGCAATCGGGCACCGCGTGTACAGATCGAGTACGACGTGGAAATCTACGGTTCCGAAAAGAAGATCGAGTTGCCTTTTGTGATGGGCGTACTGGCCGATCTCTCGGGCAAGCCATTGGAGAATTTGCCGCCCGTGGCGGATCGAAAGTTTCTGGACATCGATATCGACAACTTCGACGAACGCATGAAAGCCATCCAGCCGCGCGTTGCCTTCGCGGTGCCAAACACGCTCTCCGGTGAAGGCCATCTGATGGTCGACATCACGTTCGAAAGCATCGACGACTTTTCGCCGGCGGCTGTCGCCCGCAAGGTGGAGCCACTGAGCCGGCTGCTCGCTGCCCGCACCCAGTTGGCCAATTTGCAGACATACATGGACGGCAAGGCCGGTGCCGAAAGCCTGGTCAACAAGCTTCTTCAGGATCCGAACCTCATGAAGTCGCTGGCAGCGATGCCGAAGCCCCAGATTGCGCTGGACAACGACGCACCCGTCAACGCCTAGACGTATCGATCACCGCTCAACAGGGATTAAAAATGAAGACCATTAACAGGCCGGCGCCGGCGGCGCACGCAGAGTTCAACGACATCAACGATTTCTCGTCGCTGCTCGACAAGGAGTTCAAGCCCAAGACCGACGAAGCACGCAATGCCGTGGAAGCAGCCGTTCGCACGTTGGCCGAGCAGGCGCTGATGAACGCGACAACGATGACCGACGACGCTTACAGCAGCATCGAAGCCATCATTGCCGAGATCGATCGCAAGCTCTCCGAACAGATCAATCTCGTGCTTCACAAGGAGGAGTTTCAGAAGGTCGAGTCCGCTTGGCGTGGCATGCACCACCTGGTTTACAACACCGAAACCGACGAGAAGCTGAAGATCCGCTTCATGGACATGTCCAAGGACGAAATGCGTCGCACGATGCGTCGGCATAAAGGCATCGCGTGGGATCAAAGCCCGATTTTTAAGCGCATCTACGAAGAAGAATATGGCCAGCTCGGCGGCGAACCCTACGGCTGCCTGGTCGCCGACTACTACTTCGATCACACCCCGGCCGACGTCGAACTGCTCGGTGCCATTGCCAAGATTTCGGCGGCATCGCACGCACCTTTCATTGCGGGTTCTTCGCCTGCTTTGCTTGGCATGGAGTCGTGGCAAGAATTGGCCAATCCGCGCGACCTCGCCAAGATCACGTCGAATCTCGAACACGCACCCTGGGCTGCGCTGCGCGAAACAGAGGACTCCCGCTACATCGGCCTGGCCATGCCACGCTTCCTGGCGCGACTGCCGTACGGCGTCAAGACGAATCCCGTCGACGAGTTCGACTTCGAAGAGCAGACCGAAGGCGCTGATCACAAGAACTACGTGTGGAACAACGCGGCCTATGCGATGGCAGTCAACATCAATCGCAGCTTCAAGCTGTACGGCTGGTGCACGATGATTCGCGGCGTGGAGTCGGGCGGCACAGTCGACAACCTGCCATGCCATACCTTTCCAACCGACGACGGCGGCTTCGACATGAAGTGCCCGACCGAAATCGCCATTTCCGACCGCCGCGAAGCAGAACTGGCCAAGGCCGGCCTGATTCCACTGGTGCATCGCAAGAACACCGACCACGCCGCGTTCATCGGTGCGCAGTCGCTGCAAAAGCCGCAGGAGTACATGGACCCGGATGCAACGGCCAACGCGAATCTGTCGGCGCGCCTGCCGTACCTGTTCGCCAGCACCCGCTTCGCGCATTACTTGAAGTGCATCGTGCGCGACAAGATCGGCACCTTCAAGGAACGCGACGACATGCAGCGCTGGCTCAACGAATGGATCATGCATTACGTCGACGCCGACCCTGCCAACTCATCGCAGGAAACCAAGGCGCGTCGCCCACTCGCAGCGGCCGCAGTGGTTGTCGAAGACGTCGAAGGCAACCCCGGCTATTACAGCGCCAAGTTCTTCCTTCGTCCGCATTTCCAGCTCGAAGGTCTAACCGTGTCGCTGAGGCTCGTCGCCAAGCTTCCTTCGCTTAAGGAAGCTGCTTGATCCAAGCTGGTTAGGCCGGTGTTTTTAGGAAGTGGTGCGCAGACACCACCCGCAAGAGCAGCTGTGTTGCACACCCGTGTCGCGGCGCTCGGTTAGTCGAAGTTGTTTCAATAAAAAAGGGAGTTCTCATGTCACAAGATATTTTCCTCAAGCTCAGCGGTATTGAAGGCGAGTCACTTGACTCTTCGCACAAGAACGAGATCGAAGTGCTGTCTTTCAATTGGCGCGCCCTGCAAGAGTCGACGATGCACGCCGGGTCCGGTGGTGGCGCCGGCAAAGCGACCGTCGAAGACCTGGAGTTCGAACATTACGTGGATCGTTCGAGCCCGAACCTGATGAAGTACTGCCTGACCGGCAAGCACGTCCAGGAAGCCAAACTCACCGTGCGCAAGGCCGGTGGCAGCCCGCTCGAGTATTTGAAGTTCACGTTCAGCGACGTCATCATCACCAGCGTTCAGCCCTTTGGCTCGAACTCTGACGACCTGCGCGTCAAGGAACGCGTGCGTCTGTCGTTCTCGAAGATCAAGCAGGAATACGCGGTGCAGAACGCGCAAGGCGGCAGCGGCGGTGCCGTGACTGCCGGCTACGACATCAAAGGCAACAAAGAGTCCTGATGTCGCTGGGCCCGGTCACGGGCCTTGTCGATTCTCCGGTCGCGGATGTCACGCGCTCTGCACTGCGCGTGGCGTCCGGCCGCTTTTTCGACGCGCGCAAGTTCCATCTGCCATCAAAGCTAAGAGATCGTCACACCATGAGTTGGTACAACAAGGTTGCCTGGAGCGAAGGCCTCTTTTTGCGTCCGCAGCTTTTTCAGCAGCAAGAGCGTTATCTGGAGCACCTCGCCCACAAGCGCGCTGCCGCATTGAGCCCGTTCTTTTGGGGCTTCAGCCAGTACGCGATTGATGCCGAGTCGTTGACGCTGGGCAAAGTCGTGCTCGCCAGTGCGGACGGCATCTTCGCGGACGGCACACCGTTCGACATGCCAAGCCAGACGCCGCCGCCCGCGCCGTTGACGATTCTCCCAGAGCACCTCGAACAGATCATTTATCTTGCAGTGCCAATCCGCACTCCGAACGGTGAAGAAACAAGCTTCGACGAGCCTGGCGCGTCCTCGTCGTCATTGGCTCGATTTTCTGTTTTCGATACCGAATTGCGCGATGCCAATTCGATGGGCCAAGGCCCAAAGACAGTGCAGCTTTCGCGCCTGCGCTTGCGACTGTTGCCGCAGCGTGAACTCACCGATGCATGGATCGGGCTGCCGTTGACCCGGGTCACTACCTTGCGCTCCGACGGCAGCATCGCAATCGATGCCAACCTCATTCCACCGGTCTCCGGCTACGGCGCCAGTCCGCTGCTGACCGACTGGGTTACCAACTTGCACGGGTTGTGCCGACTGCGTGCCCAGTCTCTCGCGGGACGCTTGAGCGGTAACGACGGCAAGTCGAGCGAAGCCGCCGAAGTGTCTGACTTTCTGCTCCTGCAGATACTGAATCGATGTGAGCCGCTGCTCGAACACTGGTTGCGCGTGAAAGAGACGTCGCCCGAGCAGCTCTACACCTTGCTCAAGATGCTGAGCGGTGAACTCTCCACGTTCGTGCGACCGAGCACGCGGCGTCCGCGCGTACATGCGCCGTACCAGCATGCTGATCCCTATCTCTCTTTCAAAGAGCTGATCGCGGACATCCAGGCGCTTTTAAACGATGTGCTGGTGCGGAGCGCACAAAACATCCCGCTCGCCGAACGTGCCAACGGGGTTCGCGTCGCGAGCGTGGATCCCTCTGAGTTGAAAGGCTTTTCGAGCCTGGTGTTCGCCGTGGCGGCGCACACACCATCCGACCAACTGGCGACCCAGTTTCCTGCGCGTTGCAAGGTCGGCCCAAGCGACCGTCTTGGAGAGCTCATCCGTTCGCATCTGCCCGGTATTCCGTTACAGACCTTGCCCGTACCCCCGCGCCAGATCCCGTTCAACGCAGGCTTCGTGTACTTCCAGATCGAGCCGCGCGGACCGTTGTGGGAGCACATGGTCAAGCATGGCGGCCTAGCACTTCATGTGGCTGGCGAGTTTCCCGGACTGCGCATGGAACTCTGGGGCGTGCGCGAAAAATGACGGCGCAAACCAGTGCAACGCCGATTGAGTCGATGAGCAAAGAGAAGGCACGCCTGCTCGATGGGAGTTCCGTGGCCGTGACCATATCCGGCGCCAACATGACCAGTGGATCTTTTGTCGGCGTGGCCTGGAACAACCTGACTTTTACCGCCTGCGAATTCGAAGGCGACGGCAACATCAAACTCGCTTCGATGACTGCCTGCAAGTTTATCGACTGCAAGTTCATCGGCCCGAACCACGATGGCGGTGTCATGACCGACGTGACCTTCACACACTGCAAATCGATTGGACGGGCGATTTTTTGCGGCCGCGACATGAGCACGGGTGTTCTCTTTGAAGGTTGCGACTTCTCCGGAGGCGCTGGGGCTCCCGAGGCGTTCGAAGGCATTGGGAGTACCGGGGATACGACCTTTCGCAACTGCACTGGCAGCGGAGAGGTGCTGGTCGGTGGAACGAGCATGACGATCGATGGCTGCCGATTCAATGACATGACGTTCGTGATCGGCCGTCAGCGCGATAGGGGCACGCCGCTCGCGGCGACGGTGTCGATCGACAACTCGCATGGTTCAGGACGTTGGCGCATGGCCAGCAACCGAATGAAGACGAGTCATATCCGGAACAGCACGTTCGACGAGATCGTCAACGACAACTCGGAATGCGAAGCATGACCGCTCGCCATCTTTTCATCTACCCATTTCATTGCCATGGCTGAAGACAATCATTTCGGTGAACAGACAGGTGGCGAAGGTGACTTTTCTTCGCCCCGAAATCGTTTTGATACGCGCAATGCGCAGTCGTCGAACGACCGTGGTACAGCCGACATGCCGTTGGCGCCCGAGCCCTCGACGCAAGAGCGACTCGCTGCGGTCAGCGCCGCGCAAAATCCGCTGCTCGAAGCTGCCCAACCGTTGTTGCGAGCGCTCGCCGACATGCCTGCTGAACTCGGCGGCGAAGGCGTCATCGTGTTCCACCGGCTCTTGGAGCGCGAGGTCGTTACCTTCCAGTCGCTGTGCAGCAGTGCGCAGATCAAGCACGAGCACGTCGTCGCGGCGAGCTACTCGCTGTGTACTGCGCTGGACGAGGCAGCCAACAGCACGGCATGGGGCGGAGGGCAGGGTGGCGAGGCGGGCGTATGGGCGACACGCCAGCTGGCAGCTCAGTTTCATGGCGACACCAAGGGCGGCGATAAATTTTTCCTGCTGGTGGGGCGACTGGCGGCAAGTCCGCAAGAGCATACGAATCTGCTCGAGTTGATGTATCAGATACTCGGCCTGGGTTTCGAAGGTCGATTCAGCACTGCGTCGAACGGGCGACGCCAGCTGGAAACGATCCGTCATCGTCTCCTCACGTTGCTCGCATCGGCGCGCGGCGATGTGCCTCACGACTTGTCGCCGCACTGGAAGGGTGTCGGTGCCGGAAAGTTTCGCCTGCTGCGCAGCATTCCCGTGTGGGTCACGGCTTCGGTCCTGGCGCTGGCGCTGCTCGGCTTGTTCGCCTGGTACAAATACCGACTGGTTCAGGCGACCGTGGATGTCGAGCAGCGAGTCGCTGCCATTGGCAAGATGCAACCGCCTGCCGCCGTGCCGGTGCTGACCCGCTCCTTGCGCCTGAAAGAACTGCTCGCCGTCGAAATTGCCCGTGGCACCGTCAGCGTCGATGAAGACGATCGCCACAGCGCGGTCAGCTTCAAGGGTGACGACATGTTCGTCGCTGGACAGGCGCGATTGAACCCCAAGATCCTGCCGGTGCTGGCCAAGGTGGCCGACCAGATCAACCAGGTGTCGGGCACGGTGCAGGTCACGGGTCACTCCGATAACCAACCGATCAAGACACGCGAGTTTCCGGACAACCAGGTGTTGAGCCAGAAGCGTGCTGCCGCGGCAGCGCAGGTGCTTGAAGACAAGGGCGTCGACGCGTCGCGTCTGAAGAGCGAGAGCCGCGGCGACAGCGCGCCCGTTGCCGACAACGCGACTTTTGTCGGGCGCGCACGCAACCGGCGCGTGGACATCGTCGTCACTCAAGGCGTTCCCCGCTGAGCGGCGGAACAGCGGAACGAGAGCCTTCATGCAATACCTCAGACAATTTTTCGCCTTCATCTTTTCGCGGCAGTTATTTGCCTTTCTGGCCATGGTCGTTCTGGCCCTGGCGATCTGGTTCATCGGCCCCTTGCTGTCGCTCGATGGACTTCAGCCGCTGGCGTCCGTTGGAGTGCGGGTGACGCTGATCGTGATGCTGCTCGTGCTGGGCATGTTGTGGCTGGTGTCCGGGCCGTTCAGCCTTGTGGGCATTGCCGCGCTGTGCTTGCTTGTGTGGCATGCAGGTCCGTTGCTGGCCGTCGGCAGCGCGAAGCTGCTGTCACCGGTGTGGGTGCGCACGCTGATCATTGCTGCGATCTTGTTGGTCTATGCGGTGTACTGGCTCTTTCGCTTGTGGCAAGCGCTCCGTAACAACGACGACCTGCTCGCGCGCTTCCTGAATTTCGGCAAGGACGGCGCGAAGGCCGACGCGGCCAAGGAAGAACTCAAGACCGTGACCGCGACGGTCAACCGAGCCATGGTGCAACTTAAGGGCCTGCGCACGCGTGGAGGAAGTCTGGGCAGACTGTTCGAAGGCAAACGTTATTTGTACGAGCTGCCCTGGTACATGATCGTCGGCAGTCCGGGCGCCGGAAAAACCACCGCATTACTGAATTCTGGACTTCAGTTTCCGGTGGCGCGGCAAATGGGCAATGTGCCACGGAGTCTGGTTCTGCAGTCTCAAGGCGGTACCGTGCACTGCGATTGGTGGTTCACCAATGAAGCGGTGCTCATCGACACCGCCGGTCGCTACACGACACAGGACAGCAGTCCGACCAAAGACCATACCGAGTGGCTCGGCTTTCTGGGACTTTTGCGCAAGCACCGTACGCGGGCGCCGATCAACGGCGTGATCGTCGCACTCAATGCATACGAACTGTTGACGCTTTCAGAGGCTGAACGTTCCGAGCATGCGGCACTGGTGCGCGATCGACTGAGCGAATTGCGGCAGGAACTCGGCATCAGGTTTCCTGTGTACGTCATCGTTACCAAGCTCGATCTGCTCGGTGGTTTTGCAGAGTATTTTCAGTCGCTCACAAGCGAAGGACGAACGCAGACATGGGGCTTCACGCTCCCCTATCAAGGTGGGAAATCTTCAAATACTGCGGAGACTGCGGGTCACCGCGCAGTGTTGCGGGAACAGGTCGGCGTCGAGTTTGGGCTATTGAAGGACCGCCTGGCCGCGGGGCTTCGTTCCCGCCTTAATGAAGAGTTCGACGTGGATCGCCGCCGCAGCATGTTTGCGTTGCCACAGGAGTTTGCAGGGCTGGTCGTGCCCTTGGTCCAGATGCTCGATGAAGTCTTCCTTGACTCCCGGTTCGACAGCACGCAGTTGCACAACACACTTCGTGGCGTCTACCTGACGAGCGGCGCGCAGGCAGAGGTCGATTTACCGGCCGATCCAGACACGCTGTTGCAGCGGCTTTGGCGCACGCTCGGGGTGTCGCCCTTTCCGAGCCACAAGGTCGGCAACGCCAGCGTGGCTCGCATGGGGCTTGCCGAGCTGACTGGCGACGGGCCGGACACAGACGCCGATTCCGGCAGCGCACACCGCGAGTCTCTCGATGCATCGACCGCTCCCAGGGAGCGACCGGCGACGCTCGACACCAGCCCGACGCGGGGACGCCAGGGCTTCTTCCTGCAAGACGTGCTGACCAAAGTGATCATTCCGGAGGCGCATCTCGTGCGGCCCAACTTGCGATGGGAGTTCCGGTTTCGGCTGATGCGTCTGCTGGGGTATGCACTGGCCGTCGTCATCTTTGTCTGGCTTGCCGGTGCGCTGGCGCTCAGCTTTGGCAATAACCGCGACTACCTTGGCACGGTGGAGGCACGCGCACAGGCTCTCACGGGGCAAGTGCGCACGCTATTTGCCGATTTCAAGCCGGCACGCGTGCCGGAGGTCCTGACAGGTGCGCGCGACTTGCCGGGCTATCCCGGTCTCGACACGGACAATCCACCAAGCAGTTTTTTGTATGGGCTCTATGTCGTGCCGCCGGTGCTGAGCGCGGCCACCGGGACCTACGCTCAACTTGAAGAGCACACACTGCTGCCGCCGATCGTTCAGCGAATGGAAGTCGTCCTTGCGCAGAGCGTTAAAGACCGGGATTCGAAGGCGGCCTACGAAACCCTACGTGTCTACAAGCTGCTGCATGACAAGGAGCGCTACATGCGCGAAGGGGGTGCCCGCGACGTTCGCAACTGGGTATTGAAAGACTGGGAAACTACGGATAGCGCCGCTGCGTTCGGTGGTCGGGCATCAATGGTGGGCCATGTCGAAAGGCTCTTCTCCGGCGATCACTCGGTGCAAGCGGCGTCTTTGCCGAACGAAGCGTTGGTGCGCGATGTGCAGAGCTTCCTCAACAGCAATACCTCGATGCAGCGCGTGTATGAGCGAGCGAAGTCGGCCATGCTGGCCGAAGCGCCGCAGGAGTTCACCTTGCTTCGTGCCGTCGGACCGCAAGCCGGGACGGTGTTCTCGCGCACGGGCGGTCTGCCGCTCGATAAGGGAGTACCTGGACTCTTCACGTATGACGGCTACCACGAGCTTTTTAATAAACGCTTGCCGGAGTTCGTCGGGCGCGCTCTGGAAAACGATGCGTGGGTCATGGGGCGGGGCGCTACAAGTGCCGCCAACGCAACTTCTTCTGGCGACGTCAGAAAAGTATTGGGCAATGTCGCCGCGACGTTGCAGAGCGATCCGTTGCTCGAAGACGTTCGCCGTCAATACCTGGCGGAATACGCGCAGAACTGGGAAACGTTTCTCGACTCTATTCGAACCGTGGGTGGCAGTGACATCACCGGCACCAGTCTGGGTTTCGATCTGAGCGTGCTGCGCCAGTTCGCGGCGCCCGACTCCCCACTGACCCGTCTTGCAAGGGCCGCGGCGCGCGAAACCACACTGTCGCGCCCGCTGGTTGTGCGCGTGCAAGAAGAGAAAAGCTTTCTTGATAAAGCGACCGACGAGGTGAATAAACAAACGCGAGAGATCGGCAAAAACCTTGGTATTCGCAATGAGGAAAGACTTGAAAAGCAGATCGTCGATAACCGCTTTGCAGCGCTCCGCGAAGTGGTTACGGGACAACCCGATGTGGCCTCGGCCTCGTACGCAAGTGCAAGCATCAACAAACCAGGCCTGGAGGCGGTTTCCGGGCTGGTCAACGAGTTCTATACGTTGCTGGTAGTGGCCGACACGGCGCTCACTGCGGGTAGCTTGCCGCCCGGCGGAGCCGAGGTCGGTGCGCGGTTGAAACTTGAGGCCGGCAAGTTGCCGGCGCCCTTTCGAGAGGTGCTGACAGCGTTGGCCGCGAGCGGTGGTGACAAAGTCGCACTGGGCTCTACCGACATTCTGCGAAAGCAGGCGCAGCTTCAGCTCGATCGCATCATGGCGCTGATGGCGATGCAGGTGAGCGAGCCGTGCAAGCGCGGCGTTGAAGGTCGCTATCCGCTGGCAGCGGTGGCGCAGGATGCGTCGATCGAAGACTTCACTCTGGTGTTCGCCGTCGGTGGAGCCGCCGACGAATTTTTCACCAAGTACCTTGCGCCGTTCGTGGACACCGGCGCACGGCCATGGCGCTACAAGAATCCCAATACGGCCAACGCAATGGTGGGCATCGAAGGCATCGCTTCCGGTACGCCGCCTGCGCCCGTCACGACTGGACCGACCTTGCTCGGAGAACTGCTGAAGCTGTTGGCGCAGAACGGCCCGGATCTCGACGCCTTTTACCGCGCGCAACAAATTCGGGATCTCTTCTTCCGCGATGCCGGTGGCAAGAAACTGGGCTGGAAGATCGACCTCAAGGTCCTCGAACTCGAACCGAGCATCACTGATCTGGTGATTGATATCGATGGCCAGGGGCAACGCTACATCCACGGTCCGGTGCAATCGTTCGCCGTCAACTGGCCGGGTCCACGGGGTGGCTCCATGGCTGAAATCGTGGCCAATCCGCGCGTGTCGGGTGCTACCTCAACGCTCCTCGCCAACGGCCCCTGGGCCCTCTTTCGATTGATTGAGAAAGGTCGGATCGTGAATGGCGCCACGCTCGGGCGCACTGCCGTCGAGTTCGCGTTCGACGGGCGCAAGGCATTGCTGGACGTCAGTTCCGGTACACAGCCCAATCCACTAAACAGTGACGTGCTCAAAGGGTTTCGTTGCCCGGGTCGGGCGGCCTGACATGCTGCAAAAGCTCATTGCAATGCGCCTGATCACGCCGCCTGCGGTGTGGGGAAAGCTGGCTGGCCATGCCGATTTTGTGCGCAGTGGAATGCGGCACGGGGAAAGCGATGGGTGGCGACCGTGGCTCATCAAGAACGGCGGCCTTCCCGTAACCGGATCGACTGAAATGCTTCCGACCGCGTTCGTTCTGTCCCCAGGCTCACTCGACTTTGCGCCGCGCCGGTTCGTTGTAGGCGTGGTCGCACCGTCGGTCGACAAGGTGGGTCGACGCCACGCGTTGCTGGTTTACCAGGTTGCACATCCACGGTGGGCCGCACGGTATTTGGAAACGCAGTCGACTCATCCGCAGGATTGGTTGTTCTGGTTAGCGCGAGCAGTGGCACGGCATGTCGATCCCCAGGGCGTGGCCGAAGTGCAGGCGTTGGGTCGCACTGTCGATGCGCTCTGGCGCCTGCATGCACCGGGCGTGCGTGACCTTTTCACAGGTCGACGCGAGAACGCAGGCGCTGCCGATCGATGTCGTGTTGAGTCGGGTGCGGTGCTCGACCGATTTGCCGGATGCGCTGTTCGCGATGATGTCGCCGAGCGTCTGCTGGGTGTTCGGCACTTCCCTTGGGCCGACTGGCCTCGCGCGCTCCTTGCTTCGCGTGGCGAGAGCGCCTTCTGGCAGCAGGACGCCACCGGTGGATTCGTCAACGCTGCTGCGCAGCTTCCCAAGTTGTGGAGAGCCGTGCCGTGAGCGATGTAAGACGACTTCAGCTGAGGCTTGTTCGAAGCCATGGGGGCAGCAAGAACATCGTTGTCTCGGTGCCGTTGCAAGGCTGCGGGCTTGCCGATGCGCTTGAGTTGGGCGGCGAGCGACTCAACGATTCCGAGTGGCGGTCCGCCAACCAAATTTGCGTCGAGCGCGCCGGCGCGGGATGGCAAATGCGCAACGACAGCCGCACACTGGTTTGCGTGGTCAATGATCAGCACGTGGTGGCGAATCACCCCGTCAAGCTTGTCGCAGGCGACGCGGTGGAGATGGGTCTTCTGCGTTTCGAAGTCGAGACTCATTCCGACGCAGCCCCGCTCGCCCTGTCGGCAGCGCGTGCCGAAGCTGTTGCGTCGTCACCCCCGCATATTGATCCACGTGCCCGTTCCGCGACCACGGCGGTCGCGGATGCAGTCGAGTTCGACCTTCGTGATCTGGCCGTCCAGCCTACACTTTCCGGTGCCGTCGAATTTGCGCAGGCCGCTTCGCTGGACGATCCATTCGGCGTGCTTGGCATTGCCGGCGCCGAGGCACGTCCGGCTGGTGATTCACTGGCCGAATTGATCGAGGTCGTACCAGTGCAAGGTTCCATGACGCATGACAGGCGCGACCGTCTGCCGCTGAACCCGCTACAGGCAGTACGCGCGACACCGACGGTGTCGCTACCGCCTGACCGCATCTTGGCCTACGCGCCATGCACGAGCATCGCTAAGGAGTCGAAGGGAAACGGTCGCGCACGGCCGGATGCCGCAGTACTTTTGTTGGATGGGCTGCACGATGAGTTCGTGCGCGTTGTCCGGGACGCAGACCAGCTCGCGGGCCATGCCGATTGGGACGACGTGCTCGGCGCCAGCGGGGAAAGGGCGCCAACGCTGGACGAACTCAGTCACCGTGCGGCGCCTTTCCCATTGCTACGCGACATCCTGCTGGCGCGCGAAGGGATCGACCAGATCATCGAGAACTTCGATCCATCGACGCTCTGCACCTTGCTCGAAGCGACTGAAGTCGATGACGTGCTCCATCTCTTTGCGCCCGAATTGGCGCGCGTTGCCAAGGCCGCGCTTCCGAGCCTGACACGCCGCGAGCACCACGAAGTCTCGCCCGACAGCTACATGCAATCTGGTCGTCTTTCTGACGACACGCTATGACCGATCTATCGATCAAATGCAAGACCGCTGACACCTCCCATTCGTTTCGCGAATGGGCGCACGCCAAGCCGTTGTCCGAGGCGCTTGCGCGCGCTGAAGCGGCCCTGCGCACCAGACCCCGTGCACCGGTTGCACGCAGGCTCCTGTTCAAGTTGTTGTGGGTGCCGGACACCGGAGACCTCTCCCTACTCGACCTGCGAAACGGGAAATTCGACGGCGAGCCCATCGACGTGAAGGGCGGAGTCAATGGAACTGCTTGAACCACCCCCGGCCGACGCTGCGCTGACGATCGGCGATCAAACGACTCATGAGGTTCGTTTGGCACACCCGGTCCACCCGGGGATCCGTCAACCGCGTTCGGCCGATGCCAGCGCGTCGCGAGCCAGTGCCCGTCTCATGCCGACACTGTTCGATCGGTTGCGCGACGAAAATCCGGGCTGCAAATCCGAGGCGCCATCGGAATATGCGGTCAGCGTCAGCCAGATGCGCGACATCATCCAGCGCGACCTCGGCTATCTCTTGAACACCACCAATGCCGATGACCTGATCGATCGCATCCGATACGCAGAAGCCGCGTCTTCCACCATCAATTTCGGTGTGCGGGCGCTGGCCGGCAGCTACCTGTCGCAGCGCAAATGGGCGGACATTGAGCGGATCATTCGCCGCGCGATCACCGACTACGAACCCCGGCTCATGCCGGAAACCGTCACGGTGCTCCCGCTCATGCAAGAGGGCGCAGGGGATGCTTACAACGTCCTGCTTTTTGAGATTCGCGCCATGATCAATCTCAAGCCATACCCGCTCGAGTTGATGGTCCAGAGTTCGGTCGACCTGGAAACCAACCGAATAAGCGTCACGCGCCAGACGCGTGGCCCGGTGCGCGCCGTTCGCTGAGCGGCGCTCTCTCGCCGCTCGCTCATCACGTACTCCCCGCTTTCGCGTCTTTCGTAACTAAATCCATGGACCCACAACTCCTCGACTACTACAACAAAGAGCTGATCTACATGCGCGAGATGGCGGGAGAGTTCGCGACGTCTCACCCGAAGATCGCGCGGCGACTGGGTATGCATGGCACTGAAGTCGACGATCCGTATGTCGAGCGGTTGATCGAGTCGTTCAGCTTCCTGTCTGCGCGAATGCAGATCAAGCTCGATGCGGAGTTTCCCCGCTTCACACAACGATTGCTCGAGGTGCTCTACCCGAACTATTTGAGTCCGACGCCATCGATGGCAGTGGCGCAGTTGCACCCGAGCGTCAAAGAAGGCGACTTCTCGCGCGGGTTCGTCGTGCCTCGCGCTACGGCGTTTCATGCCAAGGTACCAGCCGGGGAAGAAACGCCATGCGAGTTCCGTTCCAGCCAGGACGTCACGCTGTGGCCGATCGAGATCGTCGATGCCAAGCTCACTGGCGCGCCGCCCGATATCCCCGCACTCGAACGCTACGTGCCGCCGCATGTGCAGGTCACTGGTGCGTTACGGTTGCGGTTGCGGATGGTAGGCGAGCGCAACTTCAGCGACCTGATCGGGCTCGATCGACTGCCGGTTTACCTTCGAGGTACCGAGCAGGTGGCATCGCACCTGTTCGAGCTGCTGCACACGTCGGCTATTGCCACGTTCACCGGTGAGCCGGGTAATCTGATGCAGCGGCCGCACGTCGTGACCAACGGCGCACTGGTCCACGAAGGACTGGGACCGGAGCAAGGCCTGCTACCCCTGGAATGGAACACGTTTCACGGACACAACTTGCTTCATGAGTACTTTGCTTGCCCCGAGCGCTTTTACTTTTTCACGCTGACGCAACTGGCCGCGGGTCTTTCGCGCGTCGCCGGCAAGGAGGCGGAAGTCCTCATCTTGCTTACCAAGCCGCCTGGCGCGCTGGGCAGTCTGGTCGATGTGGGACAGTTCGCGCTCTTTTGTACACCGGTCATCAATCTGTTCGAGCGCCGTACCGACCGCATCGAAATCAATGCCACACAGCCCGAGTTCCACCTGGTGCCGGACCGCTCGCGTCCGCTGGACTTCGAGGTCTATTCAGTCAAGGCTATTGCCGGTCAGCAGGCGCAAACCACTGCGGCAATGGACTTCCGGCCGCTCTATCAGACGCTGAACGAAGACGAAGGTAACTACGGCCGCTACTTCTCCGTGCGGCGTGAGCCTCGATTGGCTTCAGACACGTCGCGCAAGTACGGAACGCGGACGCCCTACGTCGGCACCGAAGTCTTCATCTCGCTGGTCGACCAGAACGAGGCACCTTACTCGGAGAGTATTCGATACCTGTCGGTCAAGGCATTGCTGACTAATCGCGATCTGCCGTGCCTGGTACCGCGCAATGGCATTTCTGACCTTGCTGTCTCCGATTCGATACCAGTAGCGAGCGTGGGATTGATTCGCCCGCCCAGCACGCCGAAGTCGCCATCCGCACAAAGAGAGATTGCCTGGCGGTTGATTCGGCAACTCGGCTTTAATCACCTGCCGCTGGCCGACATGCCGCATCGCGAGGGCGCACAGGCGTTGCGCGACATGCTGCGGCTTTTCGTCTCGATCGACAACAACGTCCAGCGCCGACAGATCGAAAGCCTGGTTGGCTCGCGCATTGAACGAGTCACGCGCCGTCTTCCGGGTGCCGGTCCACTGATCTACGGACGCGGCGTGCTGTGCACATTGAGCGTCGACGAAGAGGGGTTTTCGGGCACCAGTCCTTATCTCTTCGGCTTGGTGCTCGAGCACTATCTGGCGCGACACGTCAGCATCAATGTCTTCACGCAAACCGCGCTCGAGTCGATGCAGCGTGGCGTCGTCGCGCGCTGGCCGGTGCGCATGGGTGGCCGGGGCATCGTGTGACGCCGCAAGACGTCGACATTGCGACTGCGACTGCGACTGCGCCCGCACCCGCAGGCTTGCCCGCGCTCCTGAAACGACTGCGCGACTCACCCTGGAACTTCGGCTTCACGGTATTGATGCGGCGACTGGGTGCGGTGCACGCCGACCAGCCGCGCATC
Source organism: Variovorax sp. (assembly GCA_025352265.1). Lineage (GTDB taxonomy): Bacteria > Pseudomonadota > Gammaproteobacteria > Burkholderiales > Burkholderiaceae_C > Variovorax. Next base: position 21,560 of record JANXTS010000066.1, read on the forward strand.
GGATTGGCAAGCCGGCCGCAGCATGAGCGATTCCGGCTGGGCCAGACGGCAGCGCTGACTTTCGCGCCGCGCGAAATTGCCGAGGTCGTGTTGCCGCAGGAGGCCGGGGAGCGGCATGTCCCCGGTGCGGCGGCAGTGCGGTCGGGCAACAACCCGGCGCATCCGGTGGTGCGGCTTTATGGCCTGGGTCTGTTGGGCCCCAATGGCCCCTTGCCGCTGCACTACACCGAGTTGGTCCGCGACAACACCGAGAACCACAACGACAGTACGCTGGCTGACTTTCTCGACATCTTTCATCACCGCTATCTCACGCACATGTACCGCGCGTGGGCGCAAAGCCAGGCAGCAGCAGGACTGGACCGTGCGGAAGATGAGACCTTCAGCCGCTACATCGCGCAGTTGACGGGTCACGACCCGTTGGAGATTCGCGAGTCGGTGCTGCCGGCGCACGCGCGGCTTTCGGCGTCGACGCATCTCAGCCGGGAGGCGCGCAACCCCGACGGTCTCGCGCAGACCATCGCTCGCTTCTTTGCCGTGCCAGTGGAGTTGCAGGAGTTTGCGATGCACTGGATTCGCATCGACGACGAAGACCAGACGCACCTTGGCAAGCCTCGTGCATCGAGTGTGATGGGCGTCGGCGCGATCGCGGGCGAAGTGGTCGCCGATCGGCAGAACAAATTCAGGCTGGTGATCGGCCCGCTCGCCCTGGACCAATATCTGCGCTTCACGCCACAAGGGAAAGACCTTCCGTTGCTGATCGAGTGGGTCCGTGCCTTCGTCGGCTACGAGTTCGTTTGGGAAGTGGAGTTGCGAGTGCGCAGCGACAGCGCACCGCCTGCCCGGTTGGACGATCGAGAAAAGTTGGGCTGGTCGACCTGGCTCGGCGGCACCGAGGCGGCGGGCGGTGGGTTGGGCGTCGAAGCCAGTCGTGCGTCTGACTACGCAGTCGGCATGGTGTTCGAGCCAGAGGAATACGTCGGTAAGCAGTGCGCCGCGCAGGCAGCACGCGCATGAAAGCATTGGCATGAAAGCACCCACATGAAATCCGTTCCACCTCGTTTCAGTCGAGCGTTCAAATGAAGAGTGCCGCTCCATCTTTTGCCAATTCGGCATCTGTCGCCGATTGGCTTGTGCCCGTCAGCACCATCGAGCCCTGCGGTCCGACGCTCGAATACGACCACGAGTACGCAGTCTTGTTGGCCCGGATGGTGCCGCGCGCCGACACCCAGTACGGCAGTTTTGTCGGTTCGGCCGAAGCTCCGAACTGGGCCGAGATCGAGCGCGATTGCCAGCGATTACTGCGCCGTACCAAAGACATCAACCTGTTCGTCTGGCTCTGCAGGGCGCGAACTCGTCTCGGCCAAGCTGCGGGATTGACGCACGTGCTCTCCATGCTGCTGGACGTGCTGCATGCATGGCCGCAAGCCGTGCATCCGCAATTGACCATCGAGGGCGAGTCCGAGCCCATCGTGCGTGCCAATGCGCTGGCTGGCCTTGCCGACCCCGAAGGATTGTTGGCCGACGTGTGCGAGATCGTCGTGGCGTCTGGCACGGCGATACGCTTGACCGTGCGCGATGTAGAGCGTGCCTTCGCAGTCCCTCGCATGCCCGAAGCGTCGAAGCCCGAGTCAGTGGTGCGGCAACTGGCGGTTTTGCGCGCCGCCGCGCCGCATGATGTGCGCTTGCCAGTCCGCTTGTTGGCCGAGGCTGCGAATCTCGTTCGGGCCATCGACCAATGGGCGAAGGATCAATTGGGCGAAGACGCACCATCGTTGGCCGCGTTGAGCCGGGTGCTCGATTTTTTCGTCGATCCGAAGCAGGCGACACCCGCTGGCAGTGCTCTGTCATCAGAGGCTGTCGCAAGCGGCGACCCGTCGGACTCGGGCGCGCGACTCCGCATGAACGCACCGCCCTTGTCGAATGCGGCGACGTGCGCGCAGGCGCTGACACGCGACGAGGTGCTGTCGGACATTCGCAGCGCACGCGAATGGTTCGAGGCGCACGAGCCGAGCAGTCCGGTCGCTGTTCTCTTGAAGCAAGCCGAGCGAATGGTCGGCAAGCGGTTTGCTCAGGTCGCCGACTCGATCCCGCTCGATCTCTTGCAGAAGTGGGACGCTGAGGGTGACGCGCAGGGAGACCGAGCATGAGTGAGAGCACGATGCTCGTGGCGCTGAGCTTTGCGGCAGCATTCATCGGCACTGTTGCTGGTGCTGCGCTCGTGTGGCGCCTGTTTCTGCAACGCGCAAACGGCGGATCGAAACCCGAGCTCGCGTTGCAGGAAATGCAGCATCGCTTGCCTGCGTTGCTGCAACAGACGCTGAAGGTCGAGTTTGAGTATTACGCGCAGCGGCAAAGCGAAAGAGATGGAGCGCAGTCGCTGTGGCTCGAGCGGCGGCAAGCCGATCAAGAGCTGCTGGCCGTGCGTCGTGAAGAGCGCAGCGTCACCGCGCTGCGTGGCGTGTTCGAGAAGTTGGAGAAGCGGGAGGAGTTTGAAAAGCTGGGTACGCCGGTGGCGCCAGCACATCAGCCCGATCGGATGTCAGCATGTCCTCCGGAGCTGTTGCACACCCCGCTGCCGCGTGCAGCGCCCGTCTATTCAACGCCCCAGCCAACGCGCGAACTCACCGATGAGGAAATCGACGCGCTGCCGGCCGACTTGCCAGAGCCTTTAATGCCGCGAAAACGGATCTTGCGCTCACCAAAAATGCCGACCTTGCGCAGTCTGTAAGCCGGTTATTTTTTCAGTCCCATCGCTGGACTCTTGAAGCTGTCGAAGGAAGGCTTCTCCGGCATCTTCGGCACGCTCTGCGATGCACTTTCCATCTGTTGCTTCGCACCGTCGATCGGGTTCTGGTCCAGCCCTTTTATCGATTCGTTTGCGTACTGCACCGGCCGCGTTCCAGCTTCTTCATCTGTCATCAAAATCGCATTGGATTGCAGCGCAATCTTCAGCTTCGCCTTGTTGGCCGGAATGACGGCGCGGTACCAGCCCGACTCAGGCGCCACTTCCATCTTGTAGACCACGCGCCAGACCGATGTCGGCAGGTCGCGATAGCCGGCGAAAATGGCGATGGCGGTCGTCTCGGGATTCGACTTGCGTTGGATTTTTCGGGTCTCGCCCGGACGCATGATGAACTGGTCGACGGCCAGAAAATCGGCTCCGAGCACGGCTTTGTCGGTATTTTGCAGCGCGAAGAAGTCGGCCTCCTGGAAGGCGATGTCGGACTTGAGTTCGTACACCCGCAGCAGCATTGGCGCGCCCCGCCCTTTGGTGTCGGTGTTGAGGTCGCGGTTGGCCTCGATCGAGATGTCGAGCCGGGCCTGTTCTTTTTGCGCCGGCTGGCTGTTGCCACCGAAAACACCACACGCGCTCAGGAAGACGGGTAGCGAGGCCGACACGCCCATCAATAAGACGCTCGAGGCTTTGCGCCTCGTTGCAAAGGTATTCGACATGGACCCTCCCAGGTGCTGTTTTTTCTGTCGCTAGCGAGCGTCGATTACAACACTGGGGATGGCGTCGAACGCGGCGTCCGGAACCACTTTGGTCAACCGGGCGAGAAGTAGTGCTTCATGGCCCGGCCCTTTCGTTCCATCAGCGCTTCATCATGTCCCGCGCCGACACCGGCTCCGCGTCGTTGCCCCATGACCCCCGTACATAAGTCAGCACTGCCGCGATGTCGACGTCGTCCAGAACATGGCCGAACGCCGGCATGCCGTACGGCCGTGGGTTGCCTCCGGTGGAAGGCAAGAAGCCGCCGTGGCGCACCATCTGGATGAGATTCATGGGCGAGTGCATGTTGACTGCGCGATTTCCTGCCAGTGGCGGGTAGGCATCCTGTGCACCCTGGCCAACGTCGCCGTGACAGTAGGCGCAACGTTGATCGAAAATTCTGTTGCCTCGTTCCATCACGCCGATGTCGCGTCGACTGGCTTTCGTTGCAGATGGTGTCGCACTATCGGCCACCTTCTGATCTCCAGCGGCAGCGACGGCAGGCAATGCTTTCAGATAAGTCGCCATCGCTCTCAAGTCGGTTTCGCTGAGATGCTGCGTGCTCTGGTAGACAACCTCGGCCATCGGGCCCAAGACCGATCCACGTGGCGACGTTCCGGTCTTTAGCAGCGCGACGATGTCGGTGATCGGCCAATCGGCCAGACCGGCCTCGTGCGGGTCGGCGAGCGATGGCGCATACCAGTTCTCCACCGGTATGAGTCCACCAGAAAGACCGCGTTTTTCTTCTGTGGCACCAAAGACGTTCCGCGTGCCGTGGCAGGCGATGCAGTGCCCGAGGCCGCCGACCAGATAGGCGCCCCGATTCCATTCGGCAGGCTGGCGTGTGTCGGCGACGAAAGCGGCCGGGGTGAAAAACAACGCTCGCCACACCACGAGCGCAGCCTGCGTGTTGTACGGGAAACGCAGCGCGTGCGGGACGTTGGGTGCTGAGACCGCGGGTACGCTGCGCAGATAGGCATAAATGGCATCTGAATCTTCGCGCGTTACCGTGGTGAAGTTCGGATACGGAAATGCGGGGTAGAGCAATCGCCCGCTGCGCGAGCGGCCTTCGTGCATGGCGCGCCAGAAATGTGCCGCTGTCCAGTTGCCAAGGCCGTGGGCACCGTCCGGCGTGAGATTGCTGGCATAAATGGTTCCGAAGGGCGTGTCGATTGCGAGACCGCCCGCATACGCCGCGCCGCCGCGCGTGGTGTGGCAGCCGGCGCAATTTCCGGCCATCGCCAGGTACCGGCCACGCTCGACTTGCGATGAGGTCGCCACCATGGCAGGGCCTGTGGCTTCTGCGACGCGATCCAAGCTGACCAGTCTGAAGCCCAACAACACGGCACCGATCAGTGAGAACAATGCGACGAGTCCGAGCGTTACGAACACGATGCGGCGCAGCAAGGATCGTGGTGGATCGTTTTCGTGTTTCATGGCGTCATCCCGCTGCATGCCATCGGTGCAGGCCCTCGCAGTTCTGCCGCCGGTTTGGCGTTGACCGGCACCGGTTGCAACGCGAGCCAACTGCTCACTGCATTGACATCGGTACTCGTCAGTTTCACTCCTACCTGCGCCATGCAGTCGGGAGCAAGCGCGTGTCGCTCGCCCGTCAGCCACGAACCGAGTTGCGACGAGAGATAGAGGCGAGGCAAACCCACCAGCCCGGGGACAGCCGGCAGCACGCCGGTGAGGGCGGCGCCGTGGCATGCCGCGCATGCGGGGATGCCGCGGCTTCGATCGCCGTCGACGACCAGAGCCTTGCCGCGCTGCAGCAGCTCGGGTGTGGCGTCGCTGGTCGTCGTGACGGGTGGATAGGGCAGATCGAGGCCGGCGAAGTATTCGGCTATCTCGAGCAGATACGCATCGGACAAATGTTGAACCATGTAGACCATGTCGGAGTTGAAGCGGCGACCGTCGCGAAAGCTGCGGAGCTGGTTGAACAGGTAGCCGGCGGGCTTGCCCGCCAGGCGCGGAAAGTAGGCCGCGTTACCACTGGCGCCTTCGCGACCGTGGCAGGCGATGCAGGCCGCAGCGCGCTGCCCGATGGTGTCGGGTACGCGCCCCGGTGGTGCGGAAAGGGCCGCGCCCGAAAAGGTAACTAAGGCGATGGAGGCAATGATGGCGCTCAAGGTGGGCAAGACCCGCCCGACCTTCCAGATACGAACTACAAATGTCATTCGACGATTGTGGTGCCGGTAGCACTGGCAGTCGATACATTCCTACTATGCGTAAATATCTCTCATCGACACAGGGGCCGCAGCGTCTGCTGTATGGGGGCCTCGTCGGCCTGGTCGTCGGGGTCCTGGCGTGGCCTCTCGACGGCCTCCCGAGAGGGCTCGTCGGCTGGTGCAGCGGTGTGTTGGTTTACCTGATGCTGGCCTTCTGGCTGGCTGAAACGTGCGACGCCGAGCACACCCGCGCCCGTGCACAGTCGCTCGATCAGCCGACCGCGTTGATCCTGACCACGATGCTGGCCGCCGCACTCGTCAGCGTCGGCGTCATCGTCATGTTGTTGAAGCAGGTCAAGGGTCTGAGCGACGTCGAGCGCGCCGCCCATGTGATGCTGGGCGTGGTGTCGCTGGCGCTCACCTGGCTGATGATCCACACCATCTACGCCTTCCACTATGCGCACCGCTACTACCAGGAAGAAAAGAACAACAAGATCGCCGGTGCCGGGCTCGACTTTCCGGGCAAGCTCGACCCAAACTACTTCGACTTCATGTACTTCTCATACGTCGTGGGCATGACGTCGCAGGTGTCGGACGTGCAGGTCACATCGCGCGAGATGCGGCACATCACGACGGTGCACAGCCTCCTGTCGTTCGCCTTCAACATGCTGGTGCTCGCGCTCTCGATCAACGTCGTTGCCAGCGCGATCTAGAGAGCCGTTACCGGTCGCCGCAACCTGACGATACCGGTCGACAGGGCGACGCCGCAGACGATCACTGCAGCGCAGATCAACATCCACTGCGTGACGCTCTCGCCGAGGAAGACGGTGCCGTAGAGCACCGCGAACACCGGCACCAGAAATGTCACGGTGAGCGCACGCGCCGGACCAGCGTGCTCGATCAGACGAAAGAACAGGATGTACGCGAGCCCGGTGCACGCGACGCCCAAGGCGACCAGCGCAAGCCAGGCACGCACACTCGGCATTTGCGCCGGCCAGAGCCAAATGGCCGGAAAGGCGAGCACGAGAGTGGCGCCGATCTGGCTGCCGGTGGCGGTCGCCAAAGGCGGAATGCCTCCGAGAAAACGACGCGAGGCACTGGCCGATATCCCGTAGCTCACGCACGCGCCCAGGCAAGCCAGCACGGCCCACATCGCATCATGGCCCCCGGCGTCTGAATGCAGTCCGGCACTCCGACTCGCCAGCATCGCGACACCCGCGAAGCCGATGACGAGGCCCGCGATGCGCGAGGCGTCGGGCCGGTCTTTAAACCACGCCCAAGCCACCAACGCGCCGAACATCGGCACCGTCGCGTTAAGCACCGCGGCCAGTCCGGTGTTGATGGTGAGCAGCGCGAAGCAGAAAAGCGCGAACGGAATGCCCGAGTTGAAAACGCCGATCAGCATCGTCACCTTCCAGTGGCGTGCCAGCGTGGGCCCATGCCCACGCGCGAGCAGCAACGGCAGCAGAAACAGCGTCGCGATGCCCACGCGCACAGCGGCCGCAGGCAAGGCCCCAAATTCCGGTGCGGCAATGCGCATGAACAGAAACGACGCGCCCCAGAGCGCGCCGAGCAACACCAGATCGACCAGCCATCGGCGTGGGTTTTGGGCGACTGCTCTGCTCGCTGCATCCTCCAAGACACGACTCACAAGGCGCCTTCCAGTTCGAGCAGCGCTGTCTTGCGTTCAAGCCCGCCGGCATAGCCCGTGAGCGAGCCGTCTTTGCCGACCACGCGATGGCACGGCACGATCACGCTGATCGGGTTGCGCCCGACTGCCGCGCCCACAGCACGCACTGCGGCGGGCTTGCCGACACCGGCGCTCAGCGCGCCGTAGCTGGTCGTCGCGCCGGAGGGAATCGCGAGCAGCGCCTGCCACACGCTCTGCTGAAACTCGGTGCCGTGCGACAGGTCGAGCAGCAGATCGAACTGCTGTCGCTTGCCGCCGAAGTAGTCGCGCAGTTGTGCCGAGGCTTCGCGCAGCACCGGATGCGCGTCGTTCGGCTGCCAGCCCGCGGTGTCGGGCGAGTGCTTTTGATGATCGAACCATAGCCCTGCCAAGCCCTCGTCGGTGGCCGCCAACGTGACGCCGCCGAGGCGGCTGTCGATGTGCGTCGTGTAGATCGTCGCAGTCTTGAATTTCATGATGTCTCAGGCGATGGTGCCTGTCCTTGTCCTTGTCGTTGGTTCTTGTCTTGTCTTTGACGTTGCGGCCGGGGCGGTGGCCAACGCGGCGGACGTCGCTAGCGCCGCGCTGGTCGGCAGTGTGTGCCAAGCACGCAGCACCGCGTAGCTGCGCCATGGTCGCCAGGCCTGCGAGGCTTCTGCCGCCGCACGTGCGGTTGTGACGCCGAGCGCTTTTTGCAGCGCGACATCGCCTGCCGGAAACGCATCGGGCCAGCGTAACGCACGCATGGCTATGTACTGCGCTGTCCAGTCGCCGATGCCAGGCAGAGCTTGCAAGGCGATCAGCGTCGAAGGCACATCCGCGCCCGCATGCAGCACCAAGCGGCCGTCGGTGATTTCACGCGCCAACGCTTGCAAGGCGCCCTGGCGTTGTCGCACGATACCGAGTTGGCCCAACGCATCGCCGCTTGCGGCGGCAATCGCGGCCGGGGTCGGGAACAGCCGGTCGAGCCCATCGATCGGCGTGGCGATCGGTTCGCCGAAAGCTTCGACCAGCCGCGAGCCGATCGTACGTGCTGCTGCCACCGTGATCTGCTGACCGAGCACCGCACGCACCGCCAGCTCGAAGCCGTCGACCGTACCCGGTACCCGCAAGCCATCACCTGCGGGAAAGCTGGCGTGGAGCGCCGCGTTGATCGCGATCGGCTCGGCGTCGAGGTCGAACATCGCGCGCACGCGGGCAATGACGATTGGCAGCACGGATGCGAGTGAGTCGCCGACCGACAGCAGCAACTGCTCGCGCGCGGTGTCGAAGCGCAGTTGAAGCCAGCCCGTATGGACGCGCGCGCCTTGCTGGACACGCACCGTACGGGCGAAGCCCATGCCATCGCCAGCGCCCGAAACCGCCTCGACACCTCGCAGTGCGCGGCGCTCGAAGAAGCCGATCATGGCGACCGTGTCGTACGGTGGCCGATAGCCGAGTCGCACTTCGATCGGCTGGCCTTCACGGGCCTCGGCATTGCCGCCGGCACGCCGCAAGGCGCTCGGATTCAGTCCGTAGTGCGCGACGAAAGCATCGTTGAAACGTCGTACGCTGGCGAAGCCGCTGGCCAGTGCCACCTGCGTCATCGGCAAGCGCGTGTCGGCGATGAGTTGCTTGGCGGCGAGCAGTCGCCGTGTCTGCAAATACTGCAAAGGCGATACGCCGAACTGCGTCTCGAAGATGCGTCGTAGGTGCCGGTCGCTGACGCCCAGCTTCGCCGCGATCTGTGCCGCGCCGGGCCCGCTGTCATCGTCGCCATGCGACCACGCATCGGGCTCGTCGATGAGGCGCGCTGCCTGCAATGCGAGGATGCGCGACGCGTCTTCGGTCGACCAGCTCGCAGCGCGCGGCGCCAGTTCAGGGCGGCAGCGCAGGCAGGGGCGAAAGCCTTCGGCCTCGGCCTGTGCGGCATGGCGAAAAAAGCGGCAGTTTTCGCGGCGCGGCGTGCGGACGCGGCAAACCGGCCGGCAGTAGATTCCGGTCGAGGTCACCGCGGTGAAGAAAGAGCCATCGAAGCGCGCATCGTGCGTCTTCATGGCGAGGTAACAGGCATCGTTCTCCAGCGGCGCACCGGTGGCTGCTGATGTGGAGGCGTTGAGGTACGACATAGCGCGATCTTAGGACGATAGAGATACAAAACCAGCCATTTCCGGACATCTGGCCGCGAGGCCTTATGCCTACAATCTGCCAATGCAAATCAACCCTTCGATCTTCAAGGCCTACGACATCCGGGGCGTGGTGCCGGTCACTCTCGACATTGCCGTGGCAGAGGCACTGGGCAAGGCTTTCGGCAGTGCGGCGCGCGCAGCTGGCGAGACGACCGTAGCGGTCGGCCGCGATGGTCGCTTGTCTGGTCCCACGTTGGCGGCTGCACTCATTCGCGGCCTGGTGGCCACGGGCATCGAAGTCATCGACGTCGGCGCGGTGACCACCCCGATGCTGTACTTCGCGGCGCACACACTGTGCCGCAGCGGCATCCAGGTCACGGGCAGCCACAACCCGAAGGACTACAACGGCTTCAAGATGGTGATGGCCGGCCGCGCGATCTACGGCGACGAAATCCAGGGCCTGCGCAAGACCATCGAGGCCGACAACGCCACGCTGGAGTCCGGCGGCAGCGTCCGCACGGTCGACGTGACCGAGGCCTACACGAAGCGCATCGTCGGTGACATCAAGCTGGCACGCCCGATGAAGATCGTGGTCGATTCGGGCAACGGCATCGCGGGTGCTTCGGCCCCCGCCATCTTTCGTGCGCTCGGCTGCGAAGTGACCGAGCTGTTCAGTGAGGTCGACGGCAATTTTCCCAATCACCACCCGGACCCGAGCAAGCTCGAAAACCTGAACGACCTGATGGCTGCGCTGCAGGTCGGCGATGCCGAGCTCGGCCTCGCGTTCGACGGCGACGGCGACCGCTTGGGCATCGTCACCAAGGACGGCACCAACATCTTCCCTGACCGCCAGATGATGCTGTTCGCACAAGACGTGTTGTCGCGCGTGCCGGGCGGCACCATCATTTACGACGTCAAGTGTTCGCAACAGTTGGCTCCGGCCATCGAAGCGGCCGGCGGCGTGCCGATGATCTACAAGACCGGCCACTCGCTCATCAAGGCGAAGATGAAGGAAATCGATTCGCCGCTGGGTGGAGAGATGAGCGGCCACATCTTCTTCAAGGAGCGCTGGTTCGGCTTCGACGACGGCACATACGCCGGCTGCCGCCTGCTTGAAATCCTCAGCAAAAGCCCCGATGCCAACGCCGTGCTGATGGCACTACCGACCAGCTTTTCCACGCCCGAACTGAACGTGCAGTGCGCCGAAGGTGAGCCGCATCTGCTGGTGGCGCAACTCGTCAAGACCGCGACCTTCGATGCGCTGGCGAGCGTGTCCACCATCGACGGTTTGCGTGTCGACTGGCCCGATGGCTTCGGCCTGATCCGCGCGTCGAACACGACGCCGGTGCTGGTCATGCGTTTCGAAGGCCATACCGATGCGGCTTTGCATCGCATCCAGGACCAGATGATGGCGTTGTTGAAGACCGTCAAACCCGACGCCACCTTGGCCGAGGCATCACACTGAGCGCACCGACCCTGCGCCACGCGAGGTCGTCGGTGCTGCGCTTGTACGGCGCATTGATGCGGCTCGCGCAGCCGATGTTGCGCCGCAAGCTGCGCAAGCGCGCGGTGGCGGAACCCGGCTACGCAGTGGCGGTTGAGGAGCGCTTCGGCGTCTACGACCCCGCGCTCACGGGCACCGACTGGTGCTGGATTCATGCGGTGTCGCTCGGCGAGTCGCGCGCGGCCGGCATCCTGCTCATCGAGCTGCGACGCCAACACCCCGGCGTGCCGATCCTGCTGACGCACGGTACTGCCACCGGTCGTGAAGAGGGCGCCAAGCTGCTCGAGCCGGGTGACCTGCAGGTCTGGTTGCCGTGGGATACGCAGCAGGCCGTCGCCGCCTTTCTGGACCGCTTTCAGCCGCGCATCGGCGTACTGATGGAAACCGAGGTTTGGCCTGAAATGGCCGCGGCCTGCGTCGAACGTGGCATTCCGTTGGTGCTTGCCAACGCCCGTCTCAATGCCAAGTCGCTGGCATCGGCCGAACGGCTCGCGTGGTTGGCGCGGCCGGCTTACGGCGCGCTCGCCGCAGTGTGGGCGCAGACCGAAACCGACGCGCACCGCCTGGTGTCGCTGGGCGCCAAAGTGGCTGGCGTCTACGGCAACCTGAAGTTCGATGCGGCTCCTGATCTGCGCCAACTCGCGACGGCCGATTCGCTGCGCGAATCGCTGCCGAAACCGATCGTCGTATTGGCCAGTTCGCGTGACGGCGAAGAGCGCATGCTGCTCGATGTGCTCAAGCGCTTCGGCGCGGCTGTGCCGGTGCCGCCGGCGCAAGCCGCCATCAGTTCCATCGCCAAACGCGTGCACGAGGTGCAATGGATGATCGTGCCGCGCCATCCGCAACGCTTCGATGAAGTGGCGGCACTGATCGAATCGCAAGGCTTCGGTGTTGCGCGTCGAAGTTCGGCGAGCGCACCCGCCGATTCCGAAATCTGGCTGGGCGATTCGCTCGGCGAAATGGCGCTCTACTACGGGCTGGCCAGCGTGGCATTGCTCGGTGGCAGCTTCGAGCCGCTCGGCGGGCAGAACCTGATCGAAGCAGCCGCGTGCGGTTGCCCGATCGTCATGGGCCCGTCGACCTTCAACTTTGCCGAAGCGGCCGACCTGGCCTTGTCGGCCGGAGCGGCGCAGCGTGTGCCCGACATGGAACATGCGGTGATGGCTGCGCTGGGGCTGGTCGGTAATGCGGCCGGTAATGCGGCCAAGCGAGAAGCGATGGTGGAGGCAGCCATCGCGTTCTCATCGTCTAACCGTGGCGCCGCACAACGTACGGCCGCAGCCGTATTGGCGTTGGTGCAAGACGTGCCGCGGCCAGTGCGGGCGTCGGGCACCGTGCCTCTCGAGCGTACTGAACCCGGGTTTAGCGACCGGGTGGATTGATCACTGGCGGCGCCGGCGGCGCGGTCGGGATCACCGGAGGTGTCGGATTGAACGGCTGGATCTGCACCGGTGGCACCACGATCGATGGCGTAGGCGCGACAGGCACGGGGCTCTGCGTCGCAGCTGAGGGAGCCGTCGGCGAAGCGTTGGCCGCCGCGCTGCCTGGCGCTGCCAGCGTCGAGTTGATCGCCTGGAGATTGTCAGCCGTCAAGGTGCCGTTGGCCTGTCGCAATTTCAGGTTGCCCAGCAGTACGTTGTAGCGCGCCTGCGCCAGATCGCGCTTGGTCTGGTAGAGCTGGCTCTGCGAATTCAGCACGTCGATGTTGATGCGCACGCCGACCTGGTAGCCCAGCCGGTTCGCATCCAGCGCGCTCTGGCTCGACGACTCGGCCGCTTCGAGCGCTTTGACCTGGCCCGCGCCCGAGACCAACCCCAGGTAGGCCGAGCGCGTTGCCTGCGTCACGCTGCGGCGGGTCGATTCGAGTTGCTGCTTTGATTGTTCCTCGAGCGCCAGCGTTTCCTTGATGCGGTTTTCGGTTGCGAACCCAGCGAACAGCGGCAGGTTGAACACCACGCCGATGGTCGCTGCATTGATACGCGTGCCGACTGTGCTGGTACTGGTGCCGCTTGGGTTGCGCGTCACGTTGTATCCGAGGTTGGCGTCGAGCGTTGGCTTGTGACCGGCTTCGGCCTTCTGTACTTCGAGACTCGCGACATCGAGCCCGAGCCGTGCCTGTCGGATGGCAGGGTGCGCGTCTTCAGCCTGCGAAACCCAGAGGTTGATGTCCGCAGGCAGCGCCGTCGGCAATACGACGGGCGCAGCCAGCGGCGTCGGCGCGCTGCCGGGTCGCCCGACCAGCTGGTCGAGCACGATCTTCTTTACTTGCAGGTCGTTCTCGGCCGCGATCTCCTGCGCGATGACAAGGTCGTAGCGAGCTTGAGCTTCGCGCGAGTCGGTGATGGTCGAGGTGCCGACTTCGAAGTTGCGCTTGGCCGATGCGAGTTGCTCGGCCACGGCCACTTTTTGCGCCCGCACCAACGCCAGGCTGTCCTGGCTTGCGAGCACGTCGAAGTACGCCTGGCTCACGCGCACGATCAGGTCCTGATCAGCGGTGGTGAGCACGGCCTGCGCGATGTCGGCCTGCCGCAAGCCCTGTTCGTAGGTGGCCCAGTTCGCCGGCCGGTAGATCGGCTGCGTCGCGTTGATGCCGACGTTCTGCGTGTTGTAGTCGCGCGCCACCGAGCCCTGCGTGCCTGTCAGCACGTTGATGTCGAGCGCGGTGCGCCCGGCGCCCGCCGTGAATCCGACCGCTGGCAGGATGCCCGCCTTGGCCTGTGCCGCGCGTGCCAGGCTCGCGTCGTATTGCGCAAGCGCACCTTGATAGGTCGCGTCGTAGCCGCGTGCGGCGTCGTAAAGCTCGATCAGGCTCTGGCTGTGCGCCGACGGCGTGAACGCTGCAAAGAACGTTGCGAGCGCGGCAGGAAGTGGGAGAAGCCGGGGCCAGAAGGGCATTGAAAAGTCCTTGAAGAAAAATCAGTAGCGCGGCACGGCGGCGTCGTGCTGAGCCGACCAGGCGTCGATGCCGCCGGCCACGTTGGCCACTTCGGCAAAGCCGTTCTGGCTCAGGAAGGCGGCCACCCGCTGGCTGCGTGCACCGTGATGGCAAAGGCATGCAATACGCTGGCCTTCGTCGAGTTCAGCCAGGCGCCGGGGCACCTCGTTCATCGGAACCGCCAGCAGCGTGAAGCCTTGCGGCGCGACGCTCGCGGTTTGCAGTTCCCATGGCTCGCGCACGTCGAGCAATACCGGCGTTGCGCCAGCGTTCTGCGCGAACCATGCAGCGAGATCGGACGGGCGAACCTGGTCGATCATTGGTTGATTGCTCGCGTCGATTTCAAAACGAGAAGCGCGAAGGCTCGGGAAAGTTGAGCAGGCGTGGCGCCACCGTGTCCCACGGCTGCGTCGTTGCCCACTTGCCTTCGCTCACGCGGGTGGCGAAATGGGCCCGCATCATCGGCTCGTCACCGACCACCGCCGCCATGCGGCCACCGACCTTGAGCGAACCCAGCAGGTTCTGCGGCATGCGGGCGACCGAGCCGCTCAGCACGATCACGTCGAATGTCGGGCCACTCGGCAGCGGCTTCGATCCGTCGGCATGGCGAACTTCGACGTTGGTAATGCCGTTGCGAGCGAGTGTCGTCCTGGCGCCTTCGGCCAACTCGTCGTCGATCTCGAGCGTCAGCACCTGGGCCGCACGGTTGGCCAGCAATGCGGCCATGAAGCCGGAACCGGTGCCTATCTCCAGCACCGACTCGTGCTTTTGAATGTGCAGGTCTTGCAGCATGCGGGCTTCGACCTTCGGCGACAGCATGAACTGGCCGGCGACGGAGCCGTCGCGCAGCGGAATCTCCATGTCGTAGAAAGCAAGGGCGCGGTGCGCTCGCGGCACATAGTCTTCACGCCGGATCGCGGCGAGCAAGTCGAGGATTTCAAGATCGAGCACATCCCAGGGGCGGATCTGCTGCTCGATCATGTTGAAGCGCAAGCGCTCCTGCGTCTGGGTGGGATTCATCATCGGTTTTTTTCCTAGAGGGATCAGGACAAACCCTCGATTTTAGGTGGCGTGGCTGGCAGGGCCGGTGTCGTCTTGGCCGATTTGTTCGGGGTGTCCGGCACCGTGCCGCTCCAGCGGCGGCGCGCCCAGGCAGCGAGATCGTCCATGTAGCAATAGACGACCGGCACCACGACCAGCGTGAAAAGCGACGAGGTGATGACGCCACCGATCACAGCCTGCCCCATCGGCGCGCGCTGCTCTGCCCCTTCGCTGATCGCGAAGGCCAGCGGCACCATGCCGAAAATCATCGCCAGGGTGGTCATGAGGATGGGGCGCAGCCGAACGCGCGCCGCCAGCAGCAGGGCTTCAGCTCGGTCGAGACCGGGCACCTCGTGGCCCGCTGCATCGATGCCCGGTTCGCGCGAGCGAATTGCGAAGTCGACCAGCAAGATGGCGTTCTTGGTGACGAGTCCCATCAGCATCACGATGCCGATGATCGAGAACATCGAGAGCGTCGAATGGAACGTGAGCAGTGCCAGGACCACGCCGATGAGCGTGAGCGGCAGGGCCGTCATCAGTGCCAGCGGCTGCAAAAAACTCTTGAACTGGCTCGCCAGGATCATGTAGATAAAGATGATTGCGAGCGCCAGCGCAGACACGGCATAGGAGAACGACTCCTGCATGTTCTTGGTCGCGCCGCTGAACTGCCAGCCGTAGCCCGGTGGAAAAGCAATCCCCGCCAGCGCGGCCTTGACGTCGTTCGACACCTCGCCGGCCGAGCGGCCGTCGGTGTTCGCGTTGACACTCACCTCGCGCGCCAACGCACGGCGGTTGATCTGGTTCGGGCCGGTCGATTCGCGCACGTCGGCGACTTGATTCAGCCGCACGATGCGGCTCGATCCATCGGCATTGCTGCCGGCCGCTGCCGTCACGAAAGGCAGGCGCTCCAGGTCGGCCGGCGAGTTGCGCACCTCAGGCGCGAGCCGCACATTGACGTCGTAGGTCTGGTCGTCCGGCGCGCGCCAGTTGCCAACCGTGGTGCCGGCCACCAGTGTGCGCAGCGCGCTAGCGATCGGCGCGACACCCAGGCCGAGATCGGACGCCGCATCGCGCCGCACCACCACACTCACCGTTGGCTTGTTCGGCTTTTGGCTGGAGTCGAGATCGACCAGGCCGGGGATGGTGCGGATGCGCTCCATCACGGTCTGGCTCAGGCGCGTCAGCTCCTGCAAATCCGGGCCTTGCAACGAAAACTCGACTGCCTTGTTGCCACCGACCGAATCGCGCAACCCCACGTGCGTGACCGTCATGCCAGGCACCGTGCTCAAGCGCTTGCGCAGCACCGCGGACATCTGGTCGACGCTGCGGCTGCGCGCTTTGCGGTCGACCAGCCGAACGTAGATGCTTGCGTACATTTTTCCCTGCGCGTCTCCGGTGTTGATGGTCGAGAGCGTGTAGCGCACCTCGGGCATCTCGCGCAGGATGCCTTCGACCTGTCGCGCCTTGGCTTCGGTCACTTCGAGCGACGATCCGACCGGCGTGTAGAAGGCGATCGCGGTCTCGGAGAAGTCGGCCTTGGGCACGAACTCGGTGCCGAGCAGCGGCACCATGAAGATGCTGCCGATGAAGATGGCGAGCGCGATCAGCAGGGTGGTCAGCTTGTGCACCAACGACCAGCGCAGGATGCCCTGATAGCCCTCGGCAAGCCGCTCGGTCGATCGATCGAACCAGCCGGTGACACGGCCGATGGTGCGGTCGTAAAAAGTAACTGGCGGGCCGCGCCGGCCCTGCTTGTCGATGGACGGGTCGTGCCAGATGCTCGACAGCATCGGATCGAGCGTGAAGCTCACGAACATCGAGATCAGCACCGCCGCGACGATGGTGATGCCGAACTCATGGAAGAACTTGCCGATGATCCCGCCCATGAAGCCGATCGGCAAGAACACAGCGACGATCGACAGCGTGGTGGCGAGCACCGCGAGGCCGATTTCCTGCGTGCCGTCGAGCGCTGCGCGAAACGGCGTCTTGCCCATCTGCACATGCCGCACGATGTTCTCGCGCACCACGATCGCGTCGTCGATCAGCAGGCCGACGCAGAGCGACAAGGCCATCAAAGTGATCATGTTGATGGTGAAGCCGAACATCGCCATAAACCAGAAGGTGCCGATCAATGCGATGGGCAAGGTGAGCCCGGTGATGACTGTCGAGCGCCAAGAGTTCAGGAACAGGAAGACGATGAGCACGGTTAGCAACGCGCCTTCGATCAGCGTCTGCCGCACGTTCTGCACCGCCACTCGAATCGGCCGCGAGGAGTCGCCGATGGGTTCGAGCCGAATGCCGGGCGGCAGCTGCGGCTGGATTTCGGCGATGGCCTTGGCGAGCCCGTCCACGACGCCGATGGTGTTCTCGTCTTGCGCCTTCTGCACCGACAGCAGCAGCGTGCGCTGGCCGTTGTAGAGCGCGAGGCTGTCGATCTCTTGTGCACCGTCGCTCACGCGTGCGACCTGATCGACGCGGATCGGCGCACCGCCCTTGCGCATCACGATGATCTTGCCGAAGTCTTCGGGCCGTTCCATGCGCGCATCGATCTGCACCACGCGGTCCTGTTCGAGCGAGCGTACCGAGCCGACCGGCAGCGCCTGATTTTCGTTCTTCACCGCGCTGACGACCTGCTCGGTGCTGACGCCGAATGCCTCCATCGCCTGCGGGTTCAGGTACAGGTTTATCTCGCGCTTGGTACCCCCGACCAGCGTCACGGAACCCACGCCGCGCACGTTCTCCAAACGCTTCTTCAAGACCTGGTCGGCCCAGTTGGTGAGCTCGACCGCACTCGGTTGTTTACCGGTCGCGCCATCTGGCAACACGGCCACCGACCACACCGCACGCGATGCCGGATCGAAGCGCAGCACGCGCGGGTCTTTCACCTCATCGCGGAACAGCGGTCGCACCGCAGCCACCTTTTCGCGCACGTCGTCAGCGGCCTTGCGACCATCGACGTACAGCTGGAACTCGATGATGACCACCGACATTCCCTCGTAGCTTCGCGAGGTGAGGGCGTTGATTCCGGCGATCGAATTGACGCCTTCCTCCACCTTTTTGGTCACTTCGCTTTCAACGATTTCAGGTGATGCGCCGGGGTATTCGGTGGTGACCACGACCACCGGAAAGTCGATGTTGGGGAACTGATCGACCTGCAGCCGCTGATAGGAAAAGATGCCGAGCACGACCAGCGCAAGCATCAGCATCGTCGCGAAGACCGGGTTTTTGAGGCTGACGCGTGTGAACCACATGGCGGTCAGTTCGGTGCGGTGCTCGACGCCAGGCGAACCAACGTGCCTTCGCGCAGCGGGCCGACCGTGCCGGCAACAACCAGCGTGCCGTCGTCCACGCCGGTCAACGCCACCATCGTCTGCCGCTCGACCTGACCGCGCATTCCGGGTTGCACCGCGCGATGCACGATGCGCCCGTCGGCCACCATCTGCACGTACGGGGTCGGCTTGTCGATGCGCACAGCCGACAGTGGCAGCGCGAGCGCCGAACTGCGCCCGACGTCGATCCGGCCTTGCGCGAAGAGTCCTTGCCGAAATCCGGTGGCGCGATCGAGCCGCAGGTAGACCAGCACGCTGCGGCTGCCGGCCTGTGCGCTCGGGTTGACGCGTGCCACCGTGGCACCCACCGTGCTGTCGGCGCCGGCTGAATCGAGGCCGCTGCCTTCGATTTGCAGGGTTGCCCGCTGGCCGACTCGCACTGCGATGGAGTCGGCTGCCGCGAGCGTAGCCTCGACCTCGATGTTGCGCAGATCGACCACTTCGATCACGCGCGCATCGATGGCGACCCGCTCCCCGGATTGCACCAGCCGTTGCGCGACCTGGCCGGCGATCGGGCTGCGCAGCACCGTGTCGGTAAGGGACTTTCGGGTGACGTCGACGGCGGCGAGCGCCGCGCGATGGGTCGAACGCGCTGCGTTGAGGTTCGATTGCGAGGTGTCGAGCGCGGTCTTCGAAATGAAGCCCTGGTCGACCAGCGCCTTGTTGTTGTCGTAGGCGCGTTGCGCCACTTCGGCCTGCGCGTTGGCCGAGTCGGCCTGTTCCTGGGCTTGCCGCAAACGCGACTCGTACTCGGTCGGCTCGATGCGGCCGATGACCTGGCCGGCCGTCACCGTGTCGCCTTCGCGCACCGTGAGGCCGGTGAGTTCGCCAGCGACGCGCGCCTTGACGGCTGCCGAGTCAACGGCGCGCAACGTGCCGGACACAGCGAGCGTCTGCGCCAGTTCGCGGCGTGCGACTCTGACGACATCGGTCGCGGCCAGTTGAACGACAGTTTCCGATGGCGCCTGTGCTGCAACGACCACTCTCTGTGCTTTGCGGGCGCCGATCGCACGGAACACGCCACCCGCGACCAGCACGACGGCGAGCGTCGCGATGCCCCATTTCAGGCTGCGATTCATGGCGTGCTCCGATGGGTGGCGGTAAGCCCGTGCAACACGGTCTCGGCCTGCAACGCGATGTATTTTTCGGCGTCGAGTGGCACCTCGTCGTCGATGCATACGGTGCTCGAGTGCTTGGACAGCATCAGGAAAATCATCGGCGCGATGACGGTGTAGATCGCCAGCCCGACGTCGACGGGGGCGAATTCGCCGCTGTCGATGCCGCGCCGCAGGATGCGGCGCAACAGGTCGTGGCCCGGCAGCACGACCTCACGCCGGTAAAAGGCGGCCAGTTCCGGAAAGTTGTTGCCCTCGCTCATCATGAGCTTGGTCAGGCCCGACGCCTTGGTCGCGCCGACACGTTCCCACCAGATTCGCATGCAGTAGCGCAGCATGTCCGCGGTGGTTCCCTCGAAGGTGTCGAACTCCCGGTTCCACTCGGTGAAGCGGCCTGCAAGGTTCTCGATCACGACCGCTTTGAAGAGCTCTTCCTTGCTTGGAAAATAAAGGAAGAGGGTGCCCTTGGAAACGCCGGCGCGGGCCGCCACCTCTTCGGATCTCGTGGCGGCAAAGCCTTTTTCGACGAACAGGTCGAGCGCCGCTTCGAGCAGTTCGCCCGGTCGCGCCTCTTTGCGACGCTCCCGCTTGCCCCGAATCGGGCAGATCTTGTCGGTGAAAAAGCGGGGAGCAGGCATCGAAAGTTTGCAAATCAACGTTAATGACTAACGGGTTAGTAATGTAGTGACCGCCCTTCAAATCGTCAAGAAGCCACAATCTCCTTTATGTCCACCTCCATCGATCCATCCTCAAACACCGAAACCATCGTGCTCGGCGGCGGCTGCTTCTGGTGCACCGAAGCGGTCTTCGACCGGGTGCAAGGCGTCGTAGACGTCGAATCCGGCTATTGCAACGGACAGACGATCAATCCCACGTACGAGCAGGTGTGCACCGGACGCACCGGCACTGTCGAAGTGGTCAAGGTCGTGTTCGACACCCGGCAGATCAGCCTGCACGAAATCCTCGAGATCTTTTTCGTCATTCACGACCCGACAACGCTCAACCGTCAGGGCAACGACGCCGGCACGCAATATCGCAGCGGGATCTACGTCACCAGCGATGCGCAAAAGCAGGTCGCCGACGGCGTGATTCGCGAAATTGGCGAGAGCAAGACCTACCGCTCGCCTCTGGTGACCGAGGTCGAGCCGCTTGCGAACTACTCAACGGCCGAGGCTTACCACCAAGACTATTTCGTGAACAACCCGAACCAGGGCTACTGCTCTTTCGTGGTCGGACCCAAGGTCGAGAAGTTTCAAAAGACCTTTGCTTCGAAGGTCAAGGGCTGAGTCTTTCGGCTTGTTCTGCGTGCACTTCCTGCGTCTAACCCGCCTCCCGCGCCTCGGCGCGACCCCGCTCATCGCCGCTCTGTTGGCGATCGCGCTGTGGTTCGCCTCGACGATGGGTCTGGTGCACGGCGTGGTGCACGTTCCCGGGGTTTCCCAGGTTGCCGAGCAGACTGACAAGACAGGCTCCAACTTGTCAGTGGTTGCGGCGCAGTCGGTTGCCAAGGCCGCCCGCGCTGCCCACGTCAGTGGCTTTGCAGCGCTCTTTGCCGATCACTCGGACGGCGACGCGCAGTGCCGTTTGTACGACCAGCTTTCCCATGGGCCGGCAGCCATTGCCGTGCCCTTGATCGTTCTGCCGCTGGTCTTGCCGACGGCCACGTTCGACTTTTTTGAGGGCGAAGTACTCGCCCGCTGGGTTGCGCTATTTCAAGCGCGCGGCCCACCTTCCTTTCGTTGAATCCCCGCTTTCGGTTCCGGCGGCTGCCGCACGCATTCGGGCGTGCGCGCGGCTGCCGGCCCCCTTTCGATTCAATGAGCTTTTTTATTCATGACTCCTTCATTTCGTCGTGGCGCCATTGGCGCCACTGTCTCCTTGCTCGTCACTTCGGCGGCCTTAGCGCAATCTGAAACGACCCCTAACGCGGTGCCGACGCTGCAGGAAATCACCGTCACCGGCAACCCGCTCGGCGCCACGGATTCGATCGCACCCACGGTCTCGCTGAAGGGCGACGCGTTGTTGCTGCGCTCGCAGTCCACGCTTGGTGAAACCCTCGATGGGTTGCCCGGCGTGAGCAGCAGCTACTTCGGCCCCAACGCGAGCCGGCCGATCATTCGCGGGCAGGACGGCGACCGCATCCGCATCCTGCAGAACGGTGGCGCCGCGCCCGATGCGTCTGCCCTGAGCTACGACCACGCGGTGCCTATAGATGCGCTGGTGACCGATCGCATCGAAGTGCTGCGCGGCCCGTCGGCCTTGCAGTACGGCGGTAGCGCAGTAGGCGGCGTGGTCAACGTGATCGACAACCGCATTCCGACCGAAGCCTTCGATTCGGAGGGCAGCTTCGGTGGCCGCGCCGATCTGGGCTATTCGACCGGCAACCGAGAGAAGAACGGCGGCGTGGTGCTCGAAGGCGGTAACGACCGCTACGTATTGCATGTCGACGCCTTCGACCGCGAATCGGGCGATGTCGCGGTGCCGATCGAACTGCAATGCAGCAAGCCGGGCTCACCGGGCCTGGCGCGCCGCATCTGCAACTCGGCCAACCGTGCACACGGCGGCGCCATCGGCGGCACGCTGTTCTTCGACCAGGGCTGGATCGGTGCCTCCGCCAGCACCTACCGAAGCACCTATGGCACCGTGGCCGAAGACAACGTGACCATCGGTATGCAGTCGGACCGCTACGCGCTCGAAGGCGAGTGGCGGCCAGGTGGTTTTTTCACCAGCGTGCACGCCAAGCTAAGCCATACCGACTATCGCCACACGGAGTTCGAAGGTGTCACGGCCGGCACCACCTTCGCCAACAAGAGCAACGACTTCCGGCTGGAAGCCAAACACCAGAAGATCGGTAACTTCGAAGGGTTGATCGGTTTCAGCAGCGAAAGCAACCGCTTTTCGGCCAACGGCGAAGAAGCCTTTGCGCCGAACAGCCGCACGCGTTCCAACGCCATCTTTCTGCATGAAGAGCTCGGCACGTCGTGGGGTCGCTTGAGCTTCGGCGCGCGCACCGAGCAAGTGAAGGTGACATCGCTCGGCTACCCCGAAGACCCGAGCGTGACGCGCTTTGCGACTGGCGAGCGCGATTTCAACCCGCACAGCGCGGCGCTTGGTGCGCTGGTCAACCTTGCGCCGCAATGGCAGCTGACGTCGAACCTCGCGTACACCGAACGTGCGCCGAAGGACTACGAGCTCTTCGCCAACGGCCCGCACGTCGCGACCGCCGCTTGGGAGGTCGGCGACCCGTCGTTGAAGAAAGAAAAGTCGACCGGACTGGACATCGGTGCGCAGTGGAAGTCGGGCCCGAACACGGCGCGCGTCAATGCGTACGTCACGCGCTTCCAGAACTACATCGGCTTGACCTCGACCGGTCGCGTGCTCGACGCGGATGGAAATGTGCTGACCGAGCCGGGCGCGCCGAACGCATTGGCCGAGTACGCCTACGGCGGCGTGCGCGCGCGCTTCACCGGCATCGAAGCCAACGGCAATCTGCGTCTGCTGGGCACCGAGGGTTTCTCGAAGACCACCGACGGCTCGACGCTCGACCTCGAATGGCGCGGCGACCTGGTTCGTGCGACCAACACCGACACCGGCGAACCATTGCCGCGCATTGCACCGGTGCGCGTCGGCGGCACTCTGGCGTACGGCAATGGACCGTGGGGTGCGCGTGTCGGGTTCGACTACAACGCGGCGCAGCATCGCGTACCGGAAATGGGCGCCCGCGAGACCGACGCCTACACGTTGTGGAACGCAGCGCTGACCTACCGCATGAAAGTCGACCGCGCCAACCTCACCTGGTATGCGCGGCTCGACAACATCACCAACAAGCTGGCGTACAGCGCGACGTCGATCCTGACGACGACGGTGTACCCGAATGCGCCTTTGCCGGGGCGGATGCTGAAGGTCGGGTTGCGCGCGACTTTCTGACGCCTAAGCCTTCGCGGAAGCGGAGGCAGGATGCCTGCTCACCCGATTGCCCGCATCCTTCGGCAGAGCAAGCGCATCCACCAGCGCCAGCAACGCGACGACGGTGACCAGCCCGAAGGCGATCCGAAAATCCTGCACCTCGGGCGCGCCGGCATGACCCGTAAAGCGCTCGGCGATGCTCAACCCGATCGCGCCGAACGCGATGCCGACGCCGGCGCTGGCCTGCTGCGCCATGCTGAACAGCGTGGTCGCGCCGCTGGTTTGTCCGGGTGTGGTGTCGCAAAACGCAAGTGTGTTGATGGCGGTGAATTGCATCGACCGGCACATACCGCTCAGCACCATGACCGCGACCATGACGGCCAACGGCGTGCTCGCTGAAAACGCCACGCAGGCCGCGAAGCCGAGCGCCACCAGGAATCCGTTGATGAGCAGCGTGCCCTTGAAGCCGAGTCGTCGCATGACGAAGCTGGTGGCCGGCTTCATGCCAAGGTTGCCTGCGAACAGCGCCAGCATCATGAAGCCCGACGCGACCATGCTGAAGCCGAAAGCCAGCTGGAACATGAGCGGCAACAGGAACGGTGCGCTGCCGATCGCGACGCGAAACAGCGAGCCGCCGAAGATCGAGACCCTGAAGGTCTGCACGCTGAAAGGCGAAAGATCGACCAGCGGGTGCGCAGTGCGCCGCAGGTGCCAAAGTGCAAAGACGAGCGAGGCTGCGCCGCCGACCGCCAATGCACCGGCGAACACCCAGTCGATGGGGGCGTGGCTCATGAGTTCGAGCCCGTACATCAGCGCCGCGAGTCCCACTCCACTGGCGGCGAAACCGATCCAGTCGAATGGTCGCGCTTTGCCGGGCGCATCGTCGATCCAGCGCAGCGCCAGCACGATCGCGACTGCTCCGAGCGGCACGTTAAGTAAAAAGATCCAGTGCCAGCTCCAGGTGCTGGCGATCCAGCCACCGAGCGGTGGCCCCAGCACCGGCGCCGCCAGCCCGGGCCAGGTGATGGTCGCGATGGCTTTGACGAGACCGCTCTTCGGCGTGCTGCGCAACACGACGAGCCTGCCCACCGGCACCATCAGTGCGCCGCCGATGCCCTGCACGAC
Source organism: Variovorax sp. (assembly GCA_025352265.1). Lineage (GTDB taxonomy): Bacteria > Pseudomonadota > Gammaproteobacteria > Burkholderiales > Burkholderiaceae_C > Variovorax. The sequence continues at coordinate 45,953 of JANXTS010000066.1, forward strand.
GCGCGCCGCCACGAACATCGGCAGGCTCTGCGACAGGCCGCACGCTACCGACGCGAGCGTGAAGAGCAACACCGCGCCGGCGAAGACGGAGCGCGGGCCGAAGCGATCAGCCACCCAGCCGCTCATCGGGATGAACACCGCGAGCGCCAGCAGGTAGGCGCTGATGCCGATCGACAGGTTCACCGGCAGCACGCCGAAGCTTTGCGCCATGGCCGGCACTGCCGTCGTGATGACGGTCGCGTCGAGGTTCTCCATGAAGAAGGCGGCGGCCACGAGAAAGGAGATGAGGCGGCCGCGGTGGGCGGAGCCGACGTCTTGCGCCGGGTTGTCGGTAGGTTGCGAAGTCATGAGTGACCGAGCATAGCCACCTGAGCCTGCAAACCAGCTTAATCTTGGCATCTGATTCCCGAGGCCCCCACGATGTCAAACTCTCCATTCGAACCCACCGACCCACCCGACAACTCAGGCATGCGCAAGGGCCTGACCAGCTACGGCGACCAGGGTTTTTCGCTGTTCCTGCGCAAGGCCTTTATCAAGGGCGCGGGCTTCTCGGATGCCGCACTCGACCGACCGGTCGTCGGCATCGCCAACACCGGCAGCGCCTACAACCCGTGCCACGGCAATGCGCCGCAACTGATCGAAGCCGTCAAGCGCGGCGTGATGCTGGCGGGCGGTCTGCCGATGGACTTCCCGACCATCTCGGTGCACGAGAGCTTTGCTGCGCCGACCAGCATGTACCTGCGCAACCTGATGTCGATGGACACCGAGGAGATGGTGCGCGCGCAGCCTATGGACGCAGTGGTGCTCATCGGCGGTTGCGACAAAACCGTACCGGCGCAACTGATGGGCGCGGCCTCGGCCAACATCCCGTCGATCCAGCTCATTACCGGTTCGATGCTGACCGGCAGCCACCGCGGTGAACGTGTCGGTGCGTGCACCGACTGCCGCCGCTACTGGGGCAAGTACCGCGCCGAAGAGGTCGACGCCGAAGAGATCGCCGACGTCAACAATCAGCTGGTCGCGAGCGTCGGCACCTGTTCGGTGATGGGCACGGCCAGCACCATGGCCTGCATCGCCGAGGCGCTGGGCATGACCATGCCGGGCGGTGCCTCGCCACCGGCCGTCACCGCCGACCGCATCCGCATTGCCGAACAGACCGGCGCGCAGGCGGTGCAGATGGCGCGCGACAAGCTGACCATCGACAAGGTGCTGACGCCCGATGCCTTCGAGAACGCGATGCGCGTGTTGCTCGCCATCGGTGGCTCGACCAACGGCATCGTTCACCTGACCGCCATCGCCGGCCGCATGGGATTGGAGATCGACCTGGCCGCGCTCGACCGCATGGGTCGCGAGACGCCGGTGCTGCTCGACCTCAAGCCTTCGGGCCAGCACTACATGGAAGACTTTCATCATGCCGGTGGCATGGCGACGCTGCTGCGTGAACTCAAGCCGCTGCTCAAGCTCGATGCGATGACGGTCACCGGCCGCACGCTGGGCGAAGAGATCGAGCGCTCGGGTCCCGGCTTCAAGCAAGACGTGGTGCGCAGCGCCCGCAACCCGATCTATCCGCAAGGCGGCATCGCGGTGCTGCGCGGCAACCTGGCGCCGGGCGGCGCCATCATCAAGCAGTCGGCCGCCGATCCGAAGCTGATGGAGCATGAGGGGAGGGCGGTGGTGTTCGAGAACATCGAAGACCTGGTGATGCGCATCGACCGCGACGATCTGGACGTCACCGCGCACGACGTCCTGGTGCTGAAGAACATCGGCCCGAAGGGTGCGCCCGGCATGCCCGAGGCCGGCTACATCCCGATCCCGCGCAAGCTGGCGCGCGCCGGGGTGAAGGACATCGTGCGCATTTCGGACGGCCGCATGAGCGGCACGGCCGCCGGCACCATCGTGTTGCACGTCACGCCTGAATCGGCCATCGGCGGACCGTTGGCCTTCGTGCAGAACGGCGACCGCATTCACCTGAGCGTGGCGAACCGCGAGATCGCATTGCTGGTGTCGGACGAAGAGCTGGCGCGCCGCGCCGAGGCGGCGCAGGTTGTCGAGCCAAGCGCCGAGCGCGGCTACAAGAAGCTCTTTTTGCAAAGCGTGACGCAGGCTGACCAGGGTGTCGATTTCGATTTCCTGCGCGCGCCGAAAATGGTGGGAAAGGTGCCCCGATAAGGGTCACGACAATCGCCACGTTGAGCCCTCGCTTTTCCCTTGCGCGATGAACGCCTCCGTCCTCTCGTCGCTGTTGCCCGTCGTCCTGCTGATCGCCTCCGGCTACTTTGCAGGCAAGCGGCGTTGGGTCGGCGCGGCGTCGGTCAAGGATCTTTCCAACCTGATCTTTCTGCTGCTGGCACCCGCGCTGCTGTTCCGCGCAATGAGCACGGTGCATGTCGAGCAGCTCAGCCTGCGGCCGGTGGCGGCGTACTTCGTCGGCGCCGGGCTGATCTTCGCGGGCACGCTGCTGTGGCGCGGCTTCAACCGCACGGCGGCTGTGCTTGCGCTGGCCAACACCTACAGCAATACCGTGATGATCGGCATCGCGCTGGTCGGCCTGGCCTACGGCCCCGAAGGCATGGTGGTGCTGCTCACGCTGATCTCGCTGCATTCGCTGGTGCTGATGACCAGCGCCACCATCGTGCTCGAACTCGCGGTGGCGCACGAGCACGCGACGATCAGCGGTGCCGCGCGACGCTCGATGGCGCACACGGTGGGCCGGGCGCTCTTCAACGCCGTCATCCATCCGGTGCCGCTGCCGATCATCGCGGGCCTGTTGTGGGCGCAGACCGGACTCACCATGCCCGCCGCCATCGACACGCCCATTGCACTGCTCGGCGGCGCTTTCAGCCCGGTCGCGCTGGTGATGGTGGGCATCACACTGGCGTTGACGCCGGTCGGCTTGCACTGGCGTGGCGCGCTGGTGCAGGCGTTCATCAAGAACGTCGTGCATCCGGCGTTGGTAGCGGGGCTCGGGTTGCTGTTCGGCTTGCGCGGCCTGCCGCTGACCGTGATGGTGGTGGCCGCGGCGCTTCCTATCGGGGCCAACGTGTTCTTGTTCTCCCAGCGCTACAAGACGGCGGAAGAATTGGTGACGGCCAGCATGGTGGTGTCGACTGGGCTCGCGCTGGTTACGTTGTCGCTGGTCATGGCGCTGGCCGATCGGCTTTGAAGGGAAGTCGCCTATGCCTTTCGGCAAGCAGGCCATTCGGAGAAGTGCCGCCGCGGCCTCATCCACCTACAGTGGCTATCAACGTGAGATCGGGTGCATCTTGATGGGCGTCGAGCGGTCGGTTTCGATCTTGATTAGAACCGGGCTGATGGGAGCGGGCTTTTGGCTCGGCGCCATCGGCGGCGCAGCGGCGGCCGACAACCTCGCGTTGCCGCCGCCATCGACGTTGCCGTGTCGAACACCGTGTCTTTCGAGCGCTGCACCGCCGTCACGTGTGCAGCCCAAGGTCGCGGCTCGGCCGCCGACCCAGAAGCCGGCTGCTACCGAACGCAGATCCCAGCCTGCCAGACCTACCCGCTGCAGCGACATCACGATGCGCACCGCGCTCGGGGAGCCGGTTTCGGTCGAAGAAAATGAATTCCTGAAAAAGCAGTGCCCGTAACTCCAGATATTCAAGGCGCGAGCCGTTCGCGCACCCACGCATCCGACTGACGCCGATACCGCAGGCGATCGTGCAGCCGGCTGCGACGGCCCTGCCAGAACTGCCACTGATCGGGCACCAGCCGATAGCCGCCCCAATGCGGCGGGCGCGGCGGCGATAGAAGGTGTTTGGCGGCTGCCAGCGCTGCGTTCTTGATCAATACGTCGCGACCGCTGATCACTTCGCTTTGCGGGCTGGCCCAGGCACCGATACGCGAGTCCAGCGGCCGGCTGGCGAAGTAGGCATCGCTCTCTTCAACGCTGACTTTTTCGACCGTGCCTTCGATGCGCACCACCCGCTCCAGTTCGACCCAATGAAACTGCAGCGCCGCGTACGGATTGCCGGCAATCTCATGACCCTTACGGCTCTGGTAGTTGGTGTACCAGACGATGCCGCGCGCGTCGTAACCCTTGATGAGCACGATGCGCGTCGATGGTCGCAAGTCGCCGCCGACGGTTGCCAGCGTCATCGCATTCGGTTCCGGCACCTTCGAATCGATCGCTTCGGCGAGCCAGCGCTCGAACTGCATCATTGGTTCGTCGGCGCTGTGGGTTTCGTCGAGTTCAGCGCGCTCGTAGCTTTTGCGCAGTGAGGCGAGGTCGTCATTGGGCGAGGTCATCGCGCGATTGTTGCCCAGGGCAATCGCGGGCATGGATACTCGCCACGGATGACCTTGTCTACGTCCCGTCTCCCCACCGTGATCGTGCTGGCCTCCGGGCGGGGCGAACGCTTTCGTACCGCGGGCGGCACCGGCTCCAAGTTGCAGGCGGAGCTGGCCGGGCAGGCCGTGCTGGAGCACACGCTCGACGCGGTTCGCGCCAGCGGGTTGCCCTGGCATCTGGAAGACATCGGTCATCCGGGCATGGGCGATTCGATCGCAGCCGCGGTTCGTGCGACCGCGTCGTCAAACGGTTGGCTCATCCTGCCAGGCGATTTGCCGCTGGTGCAGGCCGCGACACTGCGTGCGGTGGCGGCTGCGCTGCAGGGCGATGCCCAGCCAGCGCAAGCGCAAGCAGCGCAGCCGAGCTTTCGGGGCGAACGCGGCCATCCGGTGGGATTCGTGGCGGCATGCTTTGCGCAGCTCGCGGCTCTCGAAGGCAACTTGGGGGCGGCACCGGTGCTGCAGGCGCTGCGCAAGTCCGGGACGGTGGTCGATGTGCAGGTCGACGACATCGGCATCCTCACCGACATCGACACGCCGGAGGCGCTTGCGCAAGCCGAACGCCTGATGCTCGCGCGCCGCGGTTTTTAACTGCGCGTGACGATCGCGCAGGCGATGCGCGGCCCCGAGTTGCCAGACGGCTGCGTCGTGAAGTCGTCGCGATCGCGATGCACGATCAGCGCGCGCCCGACGACGTTGTTGTCTGCGCCTTCGGTCATCGATAGTGAGTGGTCGTCGACCGAGAAACGTGCAACGCCCGCAGTGTCCGCCACCAGGCTTGGGAGTTCGCCGGCATGGCTACCGGGAGCGCCGAACTTTCCATGAGTGACACCCGTCGGATTGAAGTGACCGCCCGATGCGTCGCCGTTGTTCGCGCAATCCCCCTTTTCGTGGATGTGGAAACCGTGCTCGCTGCCCGGCACCAGGCCGCGCACCTCACCCTTGACACGCACGCCATGGTCCAGCGCGGTAAACACCACGGTGCCCATGGTCGGGTTGGGCGTGATGGCAGTGGTCGGCACCAGGTTGGCTACCGCGCCTGGCTTGCTACCACCCATGCTGCCGCACGCAGCAAGCAGAACGGCAGCGCAAAGTGAGAGCGACACCACGGCGCCAGACTGGCTTGCAATTGAAACGAAGTCGAATCGAGGATTCATGAAAGGTCCTGGTCGGAATTTGAAGAGGCCCTGTTGTATAGCCGCATTGCCGCCGTACCGCCATCGGCGCCCGCCGCCAGTTCGTCTGCTGCCAGCCTGACTAGCCGCGCGAGCGCCGCGTCGTGAATGGCGTGGCGTCTCAATTCCTGCAGGGTTTGCTGCGCATAGTCGAGCGAACTGCCGTAGCGACCGACCGCGCTGGAAAATATTTCGCGGTACCGTGCGTCGCTCAGCTCGCCAGTGAAGTTGGGGCTGCGGCGCGACAGCGTGAAGGCCAGCGCGCGTACCGTTCCGCCCGGAGTTACGCAGTCGAGCCAGCGAGGGTCGTAAACGCCCGTCGGCATCTCGCGCAGCCAGAGGCGACCCAGCGTTTCCAACGCGTCTGCCTTTGGGATGCGAAACACCATGCCGCGACAACTCCCACCTGATAGCAGGCCGAACACCAGGCCGGGGTTTTGCGGCGTGCCGCGGTTCACACGGCTCCACATCTTGAGGGCGCGGTGCCAGCCGTGCACGCGGGCCGGACGCCGTTCGGCAAAGTCGAAGTCGGGTCGCCAGATCAGCGAGCCGTAGCCGTACACCCAAAAATCCTCGTGCCCGCCCCACTCGCGGATCACGTGGTCGAGCATTGGCTTCGGGTCACGCAACGGACTGGGCAGTGGATCGAGTCCGGGCGGTCCGGGGTTGCCATCTACAATTTCAGGATCATGGTTCACCGCACCATTATTTACCGCCCCCTTTCCTATGGAGACAGACCCATGGCATCCAGCGCCGACGACGACAGCCTGCAAAACTTGATTTTCGGCCTGCTCTTCGGACTGATCGCACTCGTCGTCTTCCTGCTGATCGGTATCGTCATCTGGCACAAGGGCCACAGTGCGACGGCGCCGAAGCCGGGCGCCGCCTCGGTGGTTGCTCTGTCCGCGCCGCCGATCGCGGTCGTGACCGAAACCGTGACGGTGGTCATTCCCGATGGCGCCAGCGTCAACGTGGGCCCGAACGGCGTCGTCAACTTCTACTTTGCCACCGGCAGCGCCGACCTGGCACCAGGCGCCGCCGAAGCATTGGCTGCCGTCATCAAGGGCGTGCAGGGCGGTCGCAAGGCAGTGATTTCGGGCTACCACGACACGACAGGCGACGCTGCCATCAACGAGCAGCTCGCCAAAAAGCGGGCCGAGATGGTTCGTGACGTGCTCACGGGGCTGGGCCTGCCGGCGGCCAAGGTCGATCTGCAGAAGCCGGCCGAGACCGCTGGTTCGGGCAACGACGTAGAGGCGCGGCGCGTCGAGGTCAAGCTCATCGACTAGCCGCCACCGCGCAAAATCCTATCGACATGAAGCCCGGCGATACCGGGCTTTTTCATTGGGCCGCGTTACCATGGGTTTTCCCCATCTCGATGAAACTCATGACGACGAATTCCACTGTCACCGAGGTCACCGACCGCATCCGGGAGCGCAGCAAGGCAACGCGAACGGCCTATCTGCGGCGGCTCGCCGACACCCGCGATCGCGATCGCAGCGCCGACCGAATGGGCTGCGCCAACGTGGCCCACGCCGTGGCCGGTATTCCGGCCAACGACAAGTTCAAAGTGGTCACCGAGCGCGCGTCCAACATTGGCATCGTCACGGCCTACAACGACATGCTGTCGGCCCATGCGCCTTACCAGACCTATCCGGACATCATCAAGAACGAGGCGCGCAAGCTGGGCGCCACGGCGCAGGTCGCGGGCGGCGTGCCGGCCATGTGCGATGGAGTGACGCAGGGCACGCCGGGCATGGAGCTGAGCCTTTTTAGTCGCGATCTCATTGCCATGAGCACCGCGGTCGCTCTCACGCACGACATGTTCGACTGCGCGCTGCTGTTGGGCGTGTGCGACAAGATCGTGCCTGGCTTGCTGATTGGCGCGCTGCATTTCGGTCATTTGCCGACGGTCTTCGTGCCGGCAGGGCCGATGGCTTCTGGCATGTCGAACACCGCGAAGTCGAAAGTGCGCGAGCAGGCTGCGCAAGGCCTGGTCGGACGCAAGGGGCTGATGGAGGCCGAGATGGCGGCCTATCACTCGGTCGGCACCTGCACCTTCTACGGCACAGCCAACAGCAACCAGATGCTGCTCGAAGCCATGGGCCTGCATGTGCCCGGCACTGCCTTCATCCAGCCCGGCGACGCGATGCGCGAAACGCTGACGCGCGAGGCCGTGCGCACGGTGCTTGGCCGCGCCGGTAATGCGGGGGGCGCCGCATTTTCCACGCCGCCGATCGGCGAAATGGTCGACGAGCGCTGCATCGTCAACGCCATGGCCGCATTGCTCGCAACCGGCGGCTCTACCAACCATCTGATTCACTGGGTGGCAGTGGCGCGCGCCGCCGGCATCGTCATCGATTGGGACGACTTTTCACAACTGTCCGATGTGGTGCCGCTGCTGACGCGCGTCTATCCGAACGGCAGCGCCGACGTCAATGAATTCCAGGCGGCGGGTGGCCCCGGCTTCGTCATCGGCGAGCTGGTCGAGGCCGGGCTGATGCACGCCGATGTGCTGACGGTTCGGTCGGGCGGCATCCGGGAGTTCGCGAACATCCCGGCGCTGGCCGAGGGCGAACACACGCTGTCGTGGAGCGCTGCGGCGCCGTCGAAGAACGATGCGGTCGCGCGGCCGGTCAGTGCGCCTTTCAGCGCGACCGGCGGTTTGAAATTATTGAACGGCAACCTCGGCCGCAGTGTCATCAAGGTGTCGGCAGTGTCGGATGATCGGCATGTGATCGAAGCACCGGCCCGCGTGTTCGATTCGCAGGCCGCGCTGCATCAGGCTTTCACCGCAGGCGAGCTCGACCGCGATGTAATCTGCGTGGTGCGCTGGCAAGGGCCGCAAGCCAACGGCATGCCCGAACTGCACAAGCTCACGCCGCCGCTCTCCGTGCTGCAAGGCAAGGGATTCAAGGTCGCGCTGGTCACCGATGGCCGAATGAGCGGCGCTTCGGGCAAGGTGCCGGCAGCCATCCATGTGTCGCCCGAAGCCGCCGCCGGCGGACCACTAGCCAAGGTGCGCGACGGCGACGTGATCCGGCTCGATGCCGTTGCGGGCACACTGGCCGTGCTGCTGCCCGACCACGAATGGGCCGAGCGCGAAGTCGCAACGCTTTCCGATGCGCAGCGCGTCGCCGACGGTCATGGCCTGGGCCGTGAACTGTTCGCCGGCATGCGACGCAATGCTTTGACCGCTGAAGAAGGAGCCTGCTCATGGCTGTAACAGACAAACTTACCGCGTTGGATGTGATGCGCGATGCGCCGGTCATTCCGGTCATCGTGCTGCACGACGTCAAAGATGCCATCCCATTGGCGCGTGCACTGGTGGCCGGCGGCATCCGCATGCTGGAGGTCACGCTGCGCACGCCGCAGGCGCTGCAATGCATCGAAGCCATCGCCAAGGACGTGCCTGAAGCGGTGGCGGGTGCTGGCACGATTCGCAGCGCGGCCGATGCACAGGCGTCGGCATTGGCCGGAGCCAGGTTCGGCGTCAGTCCGGGCTACACACGGTCGGTGGGAAAGGCCTGCCGTGACCTCGGCTTGCCGCTGTTGCCCGGCGTGGCGACCGGCAGCGAGATCATGACCGCACAGGAAGATGGCTACACCCAGCTCAAGTTCTTCCCGGCACTGCAAGCGGGTGGTCTGCCGATGCTCAAGGCCTGGCAGGGCCCGTTCGGCGACATCACCTTTTGCCCGACTGGCGGCATCCATGCGGGCAACGCGGCGGAGTTTCTGGCGCTGTCGAACGTGGCCTGCGTCGGCGGGTCGTGGATTGTTCCGGCCGATGCGATTCGCGAGGGCAACTGGGCGCTGATCGAGAAACTGGCGCGCGCCGCCACCACGCTCGCGCGCTCGGCCGCATGACCGCCGCTCTTGCTGGTTCCGCACAGGGCGGTCGTGCTGAGCTATCCGATCTCAAAGTCATCGCTTTTGATGTCTTTGGTACCGTGGTCGACTGGCATACCGGAATCGCCGCCGAGGCCGAGCGATTGCTGCCGGGTGTCGATGGCAGCGCGTTCGCGCTGGCGTGGCGCGCGGGCTACCAGCCCGCCATGAAGAGCGTGATGGAGCGGATGGCGGGAGAGGCTGGACACAGCGGTGGCTTCACGCTGCTCGACGAGTTGCACATGAGCATCCTGGAGCGCGTGCTGCACGACTTCGGTCAGACCGACATCGATCCTGCGATCAAGCGTGAACTGAACAGGGCCTGGCATCGTCTGCCGGCGTGGCCCGATGCGGTCGCAGGTCTCACGCGGTTGAAGAAGAAGTACATCATCTGCACGCTGTCTAACGGCAACATCGGCTTGCTGACCGAGATGGCGAAGGGCGCAGGCTTGCCTTGGGATTGCGTTCTCTCGGCCGAGGTCTTCAAGGCCTACAAGCCAGACCCGCGCACCTACCTCGGCGTAGCGGCGGTGTTTGATGTCGCGCCGGGTCATGTGATGCTGGCAGCGGCGCACCACGACGACCTGGCCGCGGCGCGCGCCTGTGGCCTCAAGACGGGCTACATCGAACGGCCGAGCGAGTTCGGCGGCGCGCGGCCCAAAGACGTTTCACCGCAGCCTGACAACTCGCTGCACGCGCGGGACATCGGCGCTCTGGCGGATTTGTTGGGCTGCTGAGCCGCTGGAGCTTCAGCGCAACCCGCCGCCGCTAGCGTCTTCCTTGCGCTGGATCAGCCATCTGGTAGCGGTTGGCGGCAAGTTTGCAGTGCGGCTGTCCGAACTGCCATTGCTCATGAGGCTAGGTGCACCTGAGTGACGACGCAGTCACCTTAGCAGTTCGGCGTTCGATGAGCCAGACATCGACCTGTCGACCGCGCACCGCGCGCACGACGAGCAGCGCGGTGCTGGCGGCGAGCATCCTGCTCGATTCGTTCCACATTGCAGCGCAAGACGCCACCCCGACGCCACCACCAGCATCGACTCGGCATCGTGGTGCTCGCTGTGCGTGGTCCATGGGCCCGACGCTTGGGAAGGGGCAGAGTCCAAGCCCTTCACGCCAGCAAAAAACGGGATGGCGACGCTTCGTAGGTCCACGGGGATCGGATGCCATCGAACTGATCGGGACCACCCGCCTCACACCGCGCCACAGCGTCCACGTCGTTCAATGGGAAGGCCGAAACCTGCTCATCGGTTGCAGCGACCAGACCATCGCGCTGTTGGCCGAGAGCACGCCCAAGCCTGGTGCCGGCACGGGCCCGTTGGCGGATGCGTCGATGCCTGCTGACCGGAGTGGCGACGCATGAAGGCCCTGCGCGATTTCTTGACCGGCCTCGCACTGCTTGCGATGCTGCTGCTGAGCCCGTGGGCGCGTGCGGCACTCGAGCCTGGCGCCTTGCCCGTCGCCGAGTCGTTAGCGCGCTCCGCCGCACCTGCGACTGCGCCACGCAGCGCTAAGCCTGCGGCCACGGCGCTGGCCGTGCCCGCGCTGTCTTCCTTGGGCATTCGCTCGGGCTCATCACCCGGTATGTCGACGACGCCAGCCGACGAGACCTCGCAAGCGTTACGCATCGTTCTCGGTTTGACGGTGTTGGCCGTGCTGCCGGCGCTGGTGGTGTGCCTGACCAGCTTCATGCGCATCATCATCGTGTTGTCGATGCTGCGGCATGCGATCGGAATGAACGAAACACCACCCAACACGGTGCTGATCGGCATCGCGCTTTTCCTAACGCTGTTCACCATGTCGCCGGTGCTGCAGAAGATCAACGACGACGCTTTCCAGCCGTTCATGGCCGGGGAGGTGGGCATGCAGGCCGGCTATGAAAAAGGCGTACTGCCATTGCGCGACATCATGGTGCGGCAGACGCGGGAAGAAGACCTCGCATTGATGGTCGAACTGTCCAAGGCGCCCACACCGTCCAGCATGGCGGACATCGGGAACGTGCAATTGGTGCCGGCCTTCATGCTGTCCGAACTGCGCGCCGCTTTCCAGATCGGCTTCGTGGTGTTCCTGCCATTTCTCTTGATCGACCTGATCGTCTCGAGTGTGCTGATGGCACTCGGGATGATGATGCCGCCCACCACCATCGCGCTGCCAATCAAGATCCTGATCTTCATCCTGATCGATGGATGGAGTCTTCTGTTGAAGGGGCTGGTAGGGAGCTTTCATTGACGCACCGCTTGCGCCGCGCGAGGAGTTTGGATTGCCTCAGCACACCTTAAGAATGCCCGAGGATCTTCCGCTGGCAGTGCCTGGCATCTACGCGCGACGGTCATGACGAGGTCGATCACTGATACTCTGCGCTTCTAAGTTTCCTGCCAATCCGTTTTGATTGCGAAACTAATTTTCCTGTCCGGCGCGCAGTATCCCTGCGCGCCGGACTACCATGACGTCAAGCACCGCAAAGAGTCTTAAGACGTCAGTCCGATATCTCGATGCTTTTTAATTCGTACGCGTTCATCTTTTTCTTCTTTCCGGCGGTGTTGATCGGGTTCTTTCTGATCGGTCATTGGAACTCGCAAGCAGCGGCCGGATTTCTCGCGCTGGCATCGCTCTTCTTCTATGGCTGGTGGAGTGTCAAGGCG
>JANXTS010000088.1 GCA_025352265.1 Variovorax sp.
GCTGGAGCTCACCGGCACCGGACTCATCATCGTGCTGTGCTTCATGTTTCGCAATTTGCCGGTTGGCGTGCGCGCCGGCACCGCGGCTTTCAAGCAGCTCGACCGCTCGCTGGACGAGGCCTCGCTGATGCTGCGCGCGTCGACTTCGCAAACGCTCTTCAAGATCGTGCTGCCGCTGTTGAAGCCTGCGCTGGTGGCCGCGCTGGTCTACAGCTTCGTGCGTGCGATGACGACTGTGAGCGCGGTGATCTTTTTGGTCACGGCCGAGAACGAACTGGCGACGACGTACATCATCGGGCGCGTCGGCAATGGTGACTACGGTGTCGCGCTGGCCTATTGCACGGTGCTGATCGTGCTGATGTCGGCAGTGATCGCGTTGATCCAGTGGGCGGTCGGTGAGCGCAGGCTGGGGCGCCGCGGCGCCGTTGCCGCAAGCTCGACCACGGTGGCGACACCAGCGTAGCCCGCGCACTGAACACAAGGCAGTCATGACGACCCACGGCATCGAATTTCGTAACGTTACCAAGCGCTACGGCACCAACCGCAGCGCACCGCTCGCTGTCAAAGGCATCAGCTTCGAGGTGAAGCAAGGCACGTTGACGACCATCCTCGGCCCTTCGGGCTGCGGCAAGACGACCACGCTGCGCATGATCGCGGGGCTCGAGTCGCCGACCTCCGGTTCGATCTTCATGGGCGGCCGCGACGTGACCACGCTCGGGCCCGGCGAGCGCAACGTCAGCATGATGTTCCAGAGCTACGCGCTCTTTCCGCACATGGACGTGATCGAGAACGTGGCTTACGGCCTGCGCATGAGCGGCGTCAAAAAAGACGAGGCGACTTCGCGTGCGCGCGAGGCGTTGCGCGGCGTCGGGCTGGTCGATTTCGACACGCGTTTGCCGAGCGAGCTTTCAGGCGGCCAGCAGCAGCGCGTGGCGCTGGCACGCGCCCTGGTGCTGGAGCCCGCGGTGCTGCTGTTCGATGAACCGCTGTCGAACCTCGATGCCCGTCTACGCCGCGAAATGCGCGAAGAGATCCGCACGCTGCAACAGCGCCTCAAGCTCACGGTCGCCTACGTCACGCACGACCAGAGCGAGGCGCTGGCGGTGAGCGACCAGATCATCGTGATGGACCACGGCGTCATCGCGCAGCGCGGCACCCCCGAGCAGTTGTACGGCAAGCCGGAAAGCGAATTCGTCGCCGGCTTCATGGGCGAGGCGATGGTGTTCCCGGCGATGGCGCAGCCCGATGGCGTGGTCACGCTCGGCCCGCTCACGCTGGGGTCACGCTACGGCAATGTTGCGTCGGGCGTGGTCAAGGTCGCGGTCCGACCGGAGGCGTGGCTGATCGGCTCTGCCGTCGGTATCGACGCCACGCTGCGCAAGGCAACCTACCTCGGCAGCTTCTACGAGTACGTCTTCGATACCGCGCTCGGTGCGGTGTTCGTGGTCTCGTACGACCTGGCGCGTCCGCTGGCCGCCGGTGTGAAGACGACGTTGTCGCTCGGCAACCATGGCGTTTCGGTGGTGCCCGTCACAAGTTGAAGGCTGGTTGATCGTCATGCGGTCCAATGGCGGCATGAACATCGTTTTCGATCTGGGCGCCGTGCTGGTGACCTGGGAGCCCGTCGCGCTGGTGCAAACGCACCTCGGCTCGCATGCCCCGACGGCAAAAGCCGCGCACGCTTTGGCGCGAGACATGTTCCACCATGAAGACTGGCTCGGCTTCGACCGCGGCACGCACCCGCTCGACGTCGCGATCGGGCTCATGGCGACGCGACTCGGGCTACCCCGCGACAAGCTCGAAGCGCTGCTTGCGCCCATGGGTGAGCGGCTGGCACCGATCGCCGTCACCGTCGAACTGCTCGATGGATTGCGCCAGCGGCGTGATGCCGGCGAAGATCTCAGGCTCTACTACCTTTCGAATATGCCGGTGCCGTATGCGCGTGCGCTGGAGCGGCGAATGTCCTTTTTGTCGTGGTTCGACGGCGGGATTTTTTCTGGCGACGTCAAGTTGCTCAAGCCGCAGCGCGAGATCTATGCGTTGCTGGTCGAGCGGTTCGCCTTGGTGCCGCAGGCGACTGTGTTCATCGACGACTCGAAGGCCAACGTCGATGCTGCGCGAGCGCTCGGCTGGCATGCCGTGCATTGCGAAGCGCCGAGCGTGTTGCCAGCGCAATTGGCAGCGCAAATGGCTGCTATCGCGAAGACAGCCGCTGTTCGGCCACCGCAGTAACCGACTCTGCTGAGGCTCCCGTTAAATTCGCGCGGCTTCCACCCGAAGGCGTGAACGCGGTCGGCACCGCCGGCAGGATTGGCGCGCCAGTGCGCACCACCTTGTCGACATCGAATCCCAGCGTGCGCGCGTAGTCGAGTTCGGCTTTAAGCGTGGCATCGTCGAGCCGCGGTGCGCGCGACAGCACCCAGAGATAGTCGCGGTTGGGAGTGCCCACCAGCGCAACCTGGTAGTCGCGGTCGAGCTTCAGGATCCAGTAGTCGCCCCATACCGCCGGCAGCCAACTTAGCCAAGCAGGCGCGAAGCGCACTTTCAATCGGCCTGCACCCGGCTGACCGGCCGCCGGAACCACGTGTGCAGAGCCAACCGCTTCTTCCAAACTTCCGTCTGCCAGGATGCAGCGGTTGCGCACCTCGAATGTGCCGTCGGTCAGTTGCGTGTAGTCGGCCGACACGGGGCCGGTGCACTTTTTTTCGAACCGGTTCGGCAGTCGGGCCTGTTCGTGCCAAACGCCTGCGTAGCGCTTCAGATCGACAGGTGCCACGACTTGGAGCGGCGCGCGCATCAGGGGGGCACCGTCCGCCGGACCGCTGACGTTTTGGGCGCGAGCCGTGCGCGCGGCTGTTAGGGCGATCAGTGCCAGAAAGCCCCCAATGCAAAAAGCTGCGGAGAGGGTGCTGATGGACACGCTACGAGCGTGGTCTTCAGGCTCGAGACGAGGTGTGTAATTTAGTGGCGGAAGCGACTCGCGGCTGGGGCGCAGGGACATGGATTCCTCCTCATATTCGGGCCATAGATTTTGCGCCGCGCGCGCCGGAGGCGTCGTCAGTGACGGACCACTGGGGCTGTCGGCGTCGGCGCCATTTAACCACTCCAAACTATCCCGCAAGTCGCATCAAAACATGCAGACTGCTCATGCGGATACCAGCAGCAATCAACATCGCGCAGGATAATGATTCGATGAATCAACTCGACGCCCTTCGCCAATGGACCACCGTGGTCGCCGACACCGGTGACTTTCGGCAATTCGTGCAATTCAAACCGCAGGATGCAACGACGAATCCGTCGCTGATCCTGAAGGCGGTGCAAAAGCCGGACTACCGGCCGCTGCTCGACGATGCAGTTTCCAAATTTAAAGGCAAGCCGATCGACGAGGTAATCGATCGCTTGCTGGTGCGCTTCGGCACCGAGATCCTGTCGATCATTCCGGGCCGCGTGTCCACCGAAGTCGATGCGCGACTCAGCTTCGACACCGCTGGGACGGTGGCACGGGCCGACCGCATCGTGGCGCTCTACCGCGCGGAAGGCATCGACGTCGAAAAGCGGGTGCTCATCAAGGTCGCGTCGACGTGGGAAGGCATCGAGGCCGCCCGCCAGCTCCAGCTTAAGGGCATCAACTGCAACCTTACGCTGCTGTTTTCGTACGCGCAGGCGGTGGCGTGCGGTGCTGCCGGAGTCAAGCTGATCTCGCCTTTCGTCGGGCGCATTTACGACTGGTACAAAAAGACAGCGGGTGCAAAGTGGGACGAGGTCGCCAACGCGGGCGCCAACGACCCCGGCGTGAAGTCCGTTCAGCAGATTTTCGATTACTACAAGAG
This sequence comes from Variovorax sp., assembly GCA_025352265.1. Classification (GTDB taxonomy): domain Bacteria; phylum Pseudomonadota; class Gammaproteobacteria; order Burkholderiales; family Burkholderiaceae_C; genus Variovorax. The sequence goes on from JANXTS010000088.1 coordinate 3,831, forward strand.
CCAGGGCATCAAGACCGAGGTGATGGGCGCGAGCTTTCGCAACGTTGGCCAGATCGCCGCGCTGGCTGGTTGCGATTTGTTGACCATCAGCCCCGAGCTTCTGGGCGAACTGGCGGCGAGCGAAGCGCCGTTGCCGCATGCACTCGATGCGTCGGCTGCGGCCAAGCTCGATATCCAGCCGGCTTCTTACGACGAGCCAGGGTTCCGCTTTGCGATGAACGAGGATGCGATGGCCACCGAGAAGCTCGCCGAGGGCATTCGCGCCTTCGCCGCCGATGCGATCAAGCTTGAAAAGTTGATGGAGGCAAAGTGAGCGCGACAGGCGTTCCTTTGTCCTCCGGCTACCTGCGGGCTGACAATGCGCCGGCCTGGGCCGCGTTGCAGGCGCAATTCGATGCGTCCGGCAAGACGCTCGACTTGCGCGAAGCTTTTGCATCGGACAGCCAACGCGTCGCCTCGTTAAGCCAGTCGGCGCCGTATGTCTTCGCCGACATGTCGAAGAGCCTGACCGATGCGACAACCGAAAAACTGTTGCTGGATTTGGCGCGTGAGTGCGGCCTCGAAGCGCATCGCGATGCGATGTTCGCAGGTGACCGTATCAACACCACCGAGGACCGCGCAGTGTTGCACACGCTGCTGCGCGCACCCGCGGCCAAAGGCATGACCGGCAAGCTGGCTGAGGTGCACACCACGCTCGACGCGATGCTCGCGTACGCCGAAAAAGTACGAGCCGATCACACGATCACCGACGTCGTCAACATCGGCATCGGTGGCTCCGACCTCGGCCCGCAGATGGTGGTGCTGGCCATGGCCGAGTACGTCGCGCCGGGCAAGCGTTTTCACTTCGTGTCGAACGTCGACGGTCACGAACTGGCTGGCGTGCTCAAGGGATTGGCACCGGAACACACGTTGTTCTTGATCGCATCGAAGACCTTTACCACCGCCGAGACGATGACCAATGCGCAGTCGGCCAAGCGCTGGTTCGAGCAGGCGGGCGGCGTCGACATTGCGCAGCATTTCGCGGCGCTCACGACCAATGTCGAAGCGGCGAAGGCCTTTGGCATCGACACGACCTTCGGCTTCTGGGACTGGGTCGGCGGCCGCTATTCGCTGTGGTCGGCCATCGGATTGCCGATCGCGCTGGCCATCGGTGCCGACGGCTTTCGTGCGTTGCTGGCTGGCGCGCATGCAATGGACGAACACTTTCGCACCGCGCCGCTGGCGCAGAACCTGCCGGTTCGGCTCGGGCTGCTCGATGTCTGGTATCGCAACTTCCATCGCTTCACGACGCGCAGCATCGCGCCCTATCACAGCGCGTTGAAGCGACTGCCGGCCTACCTGCAGCAGCTCGAGATGGAGAGCAACGGCAAGCAGGTCGACCTCGATGGCCAGCCGCTGCCTTTCGGTACGTCGCCGGTGTTGTGGGGCGAGCCGGGCACCAACGGGCAGCACGCGTACTTCCAGATGTTGCACCAGGGCACCGACGTGACGCCGCTCGAGTTCATCGGCGTGCGCGATGCGTCGCACGATCTCGATGGACACCACTCCAAGCTGCTGGCCAACTGCATCGCGCAGGCGCAGGCGCTGATGGTCGGCAAGCAGGACGTTGGCGGCCACAAGAACTTTCCGGGCAATCGGCCCAGCACTTTCTTCGTGTTCGAGAAGCTCACGCCGGAAACGCTCGGCGCGTTTCTGGCGATGTACGAGCACCGCGTGTTCACCAGCGGTGCGCTGTGGGGCATCAACAGCTTCGACCAGTGGGGCGTGGAGCTTGGCAAGGTGCTGGCGCGGGACATCGAGCCGCGATTGGCTTCGGGCGATACATCGGGGCTCGACGCGTCGACGGCCGGTTTGCTCGAATGCCTGCGCCCGTCAGCTTAAGTGGCTTGCACGGCCACTCCGCCTTTATGATCCTTTTGGGGTTTTCCCATGGGATTACAAAGAGGAGTTAGCCAAATGAATATCCAGGAATCTGCTCGCACGTGCTTCACCAAGTTCGCCGATTTCACGGGTCGTGCTTCGCGATCCGAGTATTGGTGGTTCGTCCTCGTGTATCTGATCGCCTTGTTTGTCGGCGCGCTGATTCACCGCTTCGTGCAGGGCTTGGTGGTGCTGGTGTTCATCGTGCCGACCATTGCAGTTGGGGCGCGCCGCCTCCACGACATCGGCAAGACAGGCTGGCTGATGCTGCTCGGGCTGATTCCGATCGCCAACTTCGTCCTGTTGTACTTCACGGTGCAGCCGTCGCAGGCTGAGACCAACCAATGGGGCGCTCCGCCCACCACGGCACCGGTCGTTTAGGCGCTCGACACTTGCATCTTCCAAAGGCCGCCTTGCGCGGCCTTTTTCACGTAGCCAAGGTCAAATTACATCCTGTATTGCTGAAACCAGGGAATTCACTAGCCAATCAATGCATGAAAGTACCGATTGTGGCGATCGAAGTACCAAACCCGCAATCCGCAATCTACAGAATCCCTTCCACAGCGATCGGTGGTCGCTGATCACAACAGGAGACTATTCATGAAGCGTTTTGCCAAAGCGGGCCTCGTCCTCGCACTCACCGCTGCCGGGTTCGCCCATGCCGCCACCGAACTGGTCATTGCCACCGTGAACAACGGCCACATGATCGAAATGCAGAAGCTCACGCCCTTCTTTGAGAAGGCCAACCCCGACATCAAGCTCAAGTGGGTCACGCTCGAAGAAGGCACGCTGCGCCAGCGCGTGACCACCGACATTGCCACCAAGGGCGGCCAGTTCGACGTGATGACCATCGGTCTCTATGAAACACCGATCTGGTCGAAGAAGGGCTGGCTCAAGCCCATTGCCACCGACGCGGCATACGACGTCGACGATCTGCTGCCCGCGATTCGCAGTGGCCTCTCGACCGACGGCAAGCTGTACGCCGCACCGTTCTACGGTGAGAGCTCGATGCTGATGTACCGCAAGGATCTGGCAGACAAGCTCGGCATCAAGATCTCCGACAACCCAACGTGGACCGAAGTCAGGGCGTTTGCCGACAAGGCCAACGACCCGAAGGCAGGCGTGTACGGCATGTGCCTGCGCGGCAAGCCGGGTTGGGGCGACAACATGGCCTTCCTGACCACGCTGGTGAACACCAACGGCGGCCAGTGGTTCGACATGAAGTGGAAGCCGCAGATCGACACCAAGCCCTGGCATGACGCCGTCACTTTCTACGTCGACATGATGAAGAAAGACGGCCCTCCTGGCGCGTCTGCCAACAGCTTCAACGAGAACCTGGCGCTCTTCAATGAAGGCAAGTGCGCCGCTTGGGTCGATGCGACCATTGCCGCGTCGTTCATCAGCGACCCGAAGCAGTCGAAGGTGGCCGACAAGGTCGCCTTTGCACAAGCTCCGACGGCTTCGACGCCAAAGGGCGCCAACTGGCTCTGGTCGTGGAACCTCGCCATCCCCGCCAGCTCGAGCAAGGACGAAGCCGCGCAGAAGTTCATCAAGTGGGCAACGTCGAAGGACTACATCAATCTGGTCGCCAAGGAAACGGGCTGGGCCTCGGTGCCGACCGGCACGCGCAAGTCGACCTACGCCAACCCTGAATTCCAGAAGGTAGCCAAGTTCGCAGAAGCCGAAAAGAAGGCCATCGACACCGCTAACTTGACCGACAGCACGCTGCCGAAGTCACCGTACGTCGGTGTGCAGTACGCGGCCATTCCGGAGTTCCAGGCGATCGGCGTGGCAGTGGGCCAGCAGATGAGCGCCGCGCTCTCGGGCAAAGTCACTGTCGACCAGGCACTGAAGATATCGCAGACCGCGGCCGAGCGTGAGATGAAAAAGGGTGGCTACTACAAGTAGTCCGTTTTCATCCCCTCTCCTCGCGGGGAGAGGGCCAGGGTGAGGGAGCATCGGCATAACCACATTAACAGTGGTCTATGTCGCTCTCCCTCACCCCAACCCTCTCCCGCAACGGGAGAAGGGGCAATCGCCAGCGAGGAATACAAAAATGAAAAGAATACTGCCGCGCGTCCTCATGGCGCCCGCCGTGCTCACGCTCTTCCTCTGGATGATCGTGCCGCTGTTGATGACGTTGTACTTTTCGTTCGTCAACTACAACCTCATGCAACCGGGCGAGCGCACCTTCGCCGGCATCGAGAACTTTCATTACTTCGTGACCGACCCCGACTTCTGGCCGGCGGTGTGGAACACGCTGATGCTGATCGGCAGCGTCATCATCATCACGGTGGTGGGTGGGGTGCTGTTGGCCTTGCTGGTCAACGAACCGTTTCCGGGCCGCGGCATCGTGCGCGTGCTGCTTATCTCGCCGTTCTTCGTCATGCCCGCGGTCAATGCGCTGCTGTGGAAGCACATGATGATGAACCCGATCTACGGCGTGCTGGCCGACCTCTGGCGCTTCTTCGGCGCGACGCCGGTCGACTGGCTGACCGACGTGCCGCTGTTCTCGATCATCATCATGGTGGCGTGGCAGTGGCTGCCTTTCGCGTGCCTGATTTTCATCACCTCACTGCAGTCGCTCGACCGTGAACAGATGGAAGCCGCGCGCATGGACGGCGCGACCGGGCCGCAGCGATTCTTCTATCTGACCATCCCGCATCTCGGCCGCCCGATGGCGGTGGTGATCATGATCGAGATGATCTTTTTGCTCGGCATCTTTGCCGAGATCGCCATTACCACCAACGGTGGTCCGGGCAACGAGAGCACCAACATGACCTACCTGATCTTCAAGCAGTCGCTGATGAATTTCGACGTGGGCGTAGCCTCTGCCGGAGCGTTGTTCGCGGTCGTGTTCGCCAACATCGTGGCAGTGTTTTTGATTCGCATCATCGGCAAAAACCTGGACTGAGAGCGGACTATGCAAGCCACCAAACCCCCCAGCAATTTTCTGCCACTGACGCTGCGCACCGTCGGTGCGTGGGTCGTCACGCTGATCCTGTTCTTTCCGCTCGGCTGGCTGTTCCTCACTGCCTTCAAGACGGAACTGCAGGCGATCCATGTACCGCCGCTCTTCATCTTCGAGCCGACGATGGATAACTTCACCGAAGTGCAGCGTCGCAGCGACTACCTGCTGTACGCGCGCAATTCGCTGATCACCAGCCTGGGCTCGACCATCCTCGGCCTGCTGATCGCGGCGCCTGCGGCATATTCGATGGCGTTCTTTCGCACCAAGCGAACACGCGACATCCTGATGTGGATGCTGTCGACCAAAATGATGCCGGCGGTCGGCGCGTTGGTGCCGATCTATGTCATGGCGCAGACGGTCGGCATGCTCGACTCGCTGACGGCGCTGACCATCGTCTTCACGCTGTCTAACCTGCCGATCATGGTGTGGATGCTCTACACCAGCTACAAGGACATCCCGCCGGAGATCCTCGAAGCGGCGCGCATGGACGGCGCCAGTCTCTGGAAAGAGTTCCGCCATGTGGTGCTGCCGCTGTCGGTCGGTGGCCTCGCATCGACCGGCTTGCTGTGTCTGGTGTTGAGCTGGAACGAGGCCTTCTGGGCACTCAACCTCACGTCCGCCAAAGCCGGCACCCTGGCCACGCTGATCGCTTCCTATTCGAGCCCTGAAGGCTTGTTCTGGGCCAAGCTGTCGGCCGCATCGTTGATGGCCATCGCGCCCATCGTGGTGTTCGGATGGTTCAGTCAAAAACAACTCGTCCAAGGCCTGACCTTCGGCGCGGTGAAGTAATCAAGGAGACGAATCAATGGCCTACCTCGAACTCAAAAGCATCAAGAAAAGCTTCGGCGACGCGCACATTATCAAGGGCGTCGACCTTGAAATCGCCAAGGGCGAATTCATCGTCTTCGTCGGGCCTTCAGGCTGCGGCAAGTCGACGCTGCTGCGTCTCATCGCCGGGCTCGAGCCGATCACCATCGGCAACCTGATGCTCGACGGCAAGGACATCACGTACACCGCGTCGGGCAAGCGCGACCTGGCGATGGTGTTCCAGAGCTACGCGCTCTATCCGCACATGAGCGTGTACGACAACATGTCGTTCGCGCTCAAGCTGGCCGGCGTATCCAAGGCCGAGATCAAGACCAAGGTCGAGCACGCGGCGAACACGCTCAATCTCACGCAGTACCTCGACCGCACGCCCAAGGACTTGTCGGGCGGCCAGCGCCAGCGCGTCGCCATCGGCCGCGCCATCGTGCGGGCACCCAAGGTGTTCCTGTTCGACGAGCCGCTGTCCAACCTCGACGCCGCATTGCGCGGCAACACGCGCGTCGAGATCCACAAGCTGCACGTGGCGCTCGGCGCGACCACGATCTACGTCACGCACGACCAAGTCGAGGCGATGACGCTGGCCGATCGCGTGGTGGTGCTGCGCGACGGGCTGATCGAACAGGTCGGCTCGCCGCTCGACCTGTACGACCGGCCGGCCAACCAGTTCGTCGCGCAGTTCATCGGCATGCCGTCGATGAACATGGTCGGCGCAGCGGCGATTCCAAGTTTCTCGTCGCAGACCGGCGGCCGCCTGCCTCAGGACGGCTTTCTCGGCGTGCGACCCGAAGGTCTGCGCGTGCATCCGGGCCGCGGTGCGGCACCGGGCGGCGTGGCCGGGCGGGTCGATCTGATCGAAGCCCTCGGCGCCGACACGCTGATTCATGTCGACGTGGATGGCGTGCCGCTCATCGCGCGCCAGAACGAGCGCACGCCATTGCGCGTCGGCGACGAGGTCGGTATCGAGCTCGATCCGTCGGTGCTGCATCTGTTCAACAAAGAAGGCCGAACGATTGCCGCATGAGGCAACAACGGGAAGGACATCGTGACCACCAGTGAACCCGATCGGGTAATTCTTCACCTCGGGCTCGGCTCGTTTCATCGGGCGCATCAGGCCGTCTACCTTCAGCGCCTCATCGACGCTGGCGACACGCAATGGTCGATCACGGGCGCCAATCTGCGCGGTGACATGGCACCGGTGCTCGATGCTTTGCAGGCGCAGGGCGGCAGCTACACGCTGGAGACCGTGTCGCCTGCTGGCGAGTACCGCTACGAGCGCATCGAATCGATACGTAAGGTGCTGCCGTGGGAGCCGACGCTCGCCGCGGTGATCGCCTGCGGCGCAGAGCCGGCTACGCGCATCGTCTCCTTCACGGTGACCGAGGCCGGCTACTACCTCGACCCTAAGGACAAGCTCGACCTGTCGTTCGCGGACCTGTCTAGCGATGTGGAGCGCGCACGCAGGGGCGAAGCGGGGCAGACTATCTACGGTGCGCTGTGCGCCATCCTGCGCGCGCGGAAGGCCGCCAATGCAGGGCCTGTCACGCTGCTCAACTGCGACAACCTGCGCCACAACGGCGAGCGCTTCAGAGCCGGCCTGCTCGAATTCATCGGCATGACCGGCGACGATGCGTTGCTGCAATGGGTTGGCACAAACACGACATCGCCCAACGCGATGGTCGATCGCATCACGCCGCGTGCGCCACCCGAATTACGCGACCGCGTCAAGGCGGCGACTGGCTGGGACGATGCCGCGCCGGTCACCGGCGAGAGCTTCATCCAGTGGGTGGTCGAAGACGACTTCATCGCGGAGCGGCCCGACTGGGGTCGTGTCGGTGTTCAGTTGGTCGATTCGGTCGCGCCCTATGAAGAGGCCAAGATCCGCATCCTCAACGCGACGCACAGCTGCATTGCGTGGGCCGGCACGCTCGTCGGGCTCGACTTCATCCACGAAGGCACGCACAACGTGGCGATTCGCAAGATGGCGTACGACTATGTCACCGACGATGTCATTCCGTGCCTGAGTTCGCCCACATCGCCCGGTCCGATCGATCTGCCGGCTTACCGCGATGTCGTACTCGATCGCTTCGGCAACCCTGCGATCCGCGACACCAACCAGCGCGTCGCGATGGACGGCTTCTCCAAGATCCCCGGCTTCATCGCGCCGACGGTGCGCGAGCGGCTTGCGGCCAACGAGTCGATCGACAGTGTCGCCATGCTACCGGCGTTGTTCCTGGCGTTTTTGCAGCGCTGGCACCGCGGTGTGCTGCCGTACGAGTATCACGATCAGAGCATGGACGTGGCGGCGGCTCACGCGCTGTGCGATGCCGCTGATCCGGTCGAGACGATGTGCGCGGATGTCGCACTGTGGGGTTCGGTGGCCGGCGATGCGCGGCTGGTGGATGCGGTACGCGGCGCCAGCGAGAAGGTGACGCGCTTCGTCGAAGGGGCGCCAGCATGACCGCCGTCCAGGGCGGCAGCTTCGCAGGCCGGCATATTTTGTTGACCGGCGCAGGCGGCGGCATTGGCCTTGCCGTGGCGGAAGCGTTCGCGGCCGAAGGCGCTTTTTGCAGCGTGATCGACCAATCGGCGACCGCCTCCGACAAGGCCGCGGCGCTGCAGCAGTCGCATCCCGCGCGGGTCAACTACGTCGGCGCTGACGTGACCGATTCGCGTGCCATCGCCGCCATGTTGGCCTCCACCACGCAGCGCTTCGGCCCGGTGCACACACTCTTCAACAACGCCGCGCTGTTCGACCTGGCGCCTTTGCTCGATAGCGACGAGGCCTCGTTCGATCGCCTGTTCGCGGTCAACGTCAAGGGCATGTTCTTCGTCATGCAGGCGGTGTTGCGGCAGATGGTTGAAGGCGCCACGCCGGGTGCGTCGATCATCAACCTGGCGTCGCAGGCCGGTCGTCGCGGCGAAGCGCTGGTGTCGCACTACTGCGCCACCAAGGCGGCCGTCATCAGCTACACGCAGAGCGCCGCACTGGCGATGGCGCCACACGGCATTCGCGTCAACGCGATCTCGCCGGGTGTGGTCGACACGCCGATGTGGGCGCATGTCGACAGCCTGTTCGCCAAGGCCGAAGGCCTGCCACTCGGTGAAAAGAAACGACGCGTCGGCCTCGAAGTGCCGCTCGGCCGCATGGGCAAGCCGGCCGACATCGCCGGCGCTGCGCTGTTCCTGGCGGGCGAGGCGGCGAGCTACATCACTGCGCAGACCTTGAATGTCGACGGTGGTAACGTTATGAGCTGAGCGGTTTTCCGTTCTGCTTTTCAGCTTCTATGACTGTTCGATGACCGCCGCACGCCAACGCCACTTGCCTCGCCATCGCGAGCCGGAGATGGAGCGTGACTTCACACGCTCGCCGGCGCTCGGCTATGAGGCGCCTGACGAAAGCGGGCTGGTGCGCTGTCTCGCGCACGGGTTTCCGAGCCCGTTGGTGCGCTGGCACTTTCATGAAGAGTACGAGCTGCACCTGATCACCGAAACCTCGGGCAAGGCCTTCGTCGGCGACTGGATCGGACCGTTCCAGCCCGGCCACCTTGTGCTGTGCGGGCCCAAGCTGCCGCATAACTGGATTTCGCTCGACGCCCCGGAAGGCGGCGCTGCCGGTCGCGATCGCGTGATCCAGTTCCGGCACGAACCCATTGAACGGGCGGCCGTCGATATTCCGGAGTTGCGAGAGGTCATGCACCTGCTCGATCGTGCCCGCAACGGCATTGAGTTTTTCGGTATGTCGGAGCGGGCCCGCCTGCATTGGGATCACATCAAGGCGTCGCGCGGTGTGCGGCGTTTCGGCGTGTTCTGCGACTTCATGGCGGACTTGTCCCAGTGCACCGACTACCGGTTGCTGTCGAGCGTGCAGATGCAGGGCGTCGAAGGCGATGCCGAGGTCGACCAAATCAACGGCATCGTCAACCGCATCACCGCAAACCTCGCCGAGTCGATTGCAATGTCCGACGTGGCGGCGGAGTTGGGCATGAGCGAGAGCAAGTTCAGCCGGTTCTTCAGGCGCTCGACCGGCAACAGCTTCACCGATTTCGTGAACCGCGTGCGCATCAACAGCGCCTGCCACCTGCTGATGCAGACCGACCACTACGTGACCGACATCTGCTACCAGGTCGGTTTCAACAACGTGGCCAACTTCAACCGGCGTTTTCTGGAAGTCAAGGGCATGACGCCCAGCGAGTTCAGGCGGCAGGCCGATCACCGCTTCGGCGGATCGACCGCGCCTACGCTGTCAGCCGCTCAGGCGCCTGTGCCGACCAACACCGGCGTCGCCCGGTAGCGGTCAGGAAAAACCTTCTTCAGGTTTTCGATTTTCGGCAGGTCGTTGAAGACGATGTACGGCTGGTTCGGGTTGCGCGTCAGGTAATCCTGGTGATAGCCCTCTGCCGCGAAGAAGCGCTTCTGCGTTTCGATGGTCGTGGCAATCGGGCCGCCAAAGGTTTTGGCCGCATCGAGTTGCCCGATGTAGGCCTTGGCGATGCGCGCCTGCTCGGGCGATTGCGCGAACACGGTCGAGCGGTATTGCGTGCCCCGGTCCGGCCCCTGGCGATTGAGTTCGGTCGGGTTGTGCGCCACCGAGAAGTAGATCTGCAGGATGCGTCCGTAGCTGATCTGCTTGGGGTCGTAGGTGATGCGCACGGCTTCGGCATGGCCGGTGCTGCCCGAGCCGACCGATTCGTACTTGGCCGTCTTCTCGTCGCCGCCCGCGTAGCCGGATACCGCGCTGGTCACGCCCTTGACGTGCTGGAAGACGCCTTGCACACCCCAGAAGCAGCCGCCGGCGACGACGGCCGTTTCGGTGGCTGCGGTCGAAGCTGCGGCAGCACTCGCGGCGTCGTCCGCCGGTGCCGGAATGACGACGGCATTCTCGGCGGCGATCGAAGGCATGGCCTTCCAGAGTGCAGCGCCACCGAGCAATGCGACGGCTGAGAGCAATGTGCGGCGCGCGAGCACCGATTGGGTGTCAGAGGCGGATGCGCCTGGGGAGACGGCCGCCTTGGCCTGGTATCTTGACGGTTTGTTGTTCATACGGCTTTCGCGTCCTTTCGTGCTTCTTCCAGCAGTTGCTGGATAACCTGTTCCGACTTCTCGTACTCGCCTTCACCGAAGTGGTGAAAGCGGATGCGGCCTTTGGCATCGACGAAATATTGCGCCGGCCAGTAATTGTTGTTGAAGGCGCGCCAGATGGCAAAGCTGTTGTCGATCGCAACCGGAAAGGTCACATCAAGCTCACCCACCGCGCGCTGAACATTGTTGATGTTTTTCTCAAATGCGAACTCGGGTGCATGCACGCCGACCACAACGAGCCCTTGGTCTTTGTACTTGCGATTCCACTCCCGCACATGGGGCAGTGCGTTGCGACAGTTGATGCAGCCGAAGGTCCAGAAGTCGACCAGCACCACCTTGCCGGGCAACTGCGCTGCCGTAAGCGGTGGCGAGTTGAGCCATTCGACGGCACCGGAGAAGCCTGGGAAGGCGCCTTCGTCCGGCAGCGAGAGTGGCGCGAAGCGCGGCACGGCGGGTGCCTGTACCTTGATGAACGCACCGCTGTCGCCCGTAGCGGGAAGGGCGGCGTCCGACGTCTGATCGACCGCCGCAGGCGGCCGCAGTCGCTCCAACAAGCCACGCTCGATCGATGCGCCACCGCTGCCCGATGAGAGCTGCGCGAGCGCGCCGGTATCGAGGCCGAGCGATACGGCCGTGACGCCGACCAGCACCGCCACGCCCAGGCCTTTACGGAACCACTCGCCGACGCCAATGGTGCGCTTCAGCAGCGCGAACACGCGGCCACCGTGGCGAAGCGCTGTGGGGAAAGCCTGGAGCGCTTACTTCTTCATCTCGTCCTTGTCCATCGAGTCTTTCTTCATACCGTCTTTGGCCATGCCGTCCTTTGCCATCGAGTCCTTTTTCATGCTGTCTTTGGACATCGAATCCTTGGCCATGGAGTCCTTCGACATGCTGTCCTTGGCCATGCTGTCCTTGGCCATGCCGGCTTCCTTTTTCATCTCGTCCGCGGCAAAGGCCGAGATAGAACCGAAAGCCATGCAGGTGGCGAGAAGTGCTGCGGAGAATTTGTTCATTTCAGGTGTCCTTGGAGTGAGTCGTTTGGAAATAGAAGAGAGAAAAGTGGCGCGGTTCGAAACGAACTCGGCCTCGCGTTTCAGCAACGCTGAGCCCTTGAAGAGTGCTCAACTGCCGCCGAACCAGTTGTAGCCCTGGTCTTCCCAGTAGCCGCCAGGGTAGGTGTTGGTGACGAAGATCGCCTTGATGTGCTTCGGGTTTTTGTAGCCCAGCTTGGTGGGCATCCGCAGCTTCATCGGGAAGCCGTATTTGGGTGGCAACGGCTGGCCGTCGTACGTCAACGTGAGGAGCGTTTGCGGGTGCAAAGCGGTCGGCATGTCGATGCTTGTGTAGTAGTCGTCGGCGCACTTGAAGCCGACGTACTTCGCGCTCGTGTCGGCGCCGATGCGCTTCAGGAATTCGGCGAAAGGCACGCCACCCCATTTACCGATCGCGCTCCAGCCTTCCACGCAGATGTGCCGCGTGATCTGGTCTTGCTGCTGCATGGCGCGCAACTCGGGCAGCGTCCACTGGCGCTTGTCGGCGACCATGCCGGTGACTTCGAGCTTGTAGCTGGTCTCGTCGACTTCGCGGATCTCGTCTTCGCCGTAGTACGCGTTGAAGGGAAACGGCCGCGTGATCATCGAATCCGGATAGGTCGGCGCCAGTTGCGTGGGGCTGAAGATCAACCCCTGCACTTTGTCGTTGAAGCGCGAGATGGTGGCGAGCGCGGCGTCGACACCAGCGTTGTCGGTGATGCTGCAACCGGTCAGCAGCGAGAGGCCGCCGAGCGTGAGCGTGCGTTGCAAGAAGGCGCGGCGTGCGGGCTGCTCGATGCGGCGGCCGATCAGCTTGCGGGCTTCGGCGAGCGCGGCGTCGGCATCGATGTCGACCCCGACATCGTGGAGCGCGGGGCGTTTGAGGATGTTCATGCGCTTTCTCCCTTCGTTGCGACTTCGCGAGCCCCGGCCCGGCCGCTCAGCATCGAGAGCAGCGTCTTCGGCACCAGCGCGACCATCACCAGATGCACGCCGACGAAACCGACCAGCAAAGCCATCGCGACGAAGTGAATGCGGCGGGCGAAGTCATAACCGCCCAGCAGATCGCGCAACACCCCGAACTGAACCGACTTCCAAAGCACCAGACCTGAAAGCACCAGCACTGCGATGTCGAGCATCACGAAGAGGTAGGCGAAACGCTGCACGCTGTTGTAGTGACGCGGGTCGGCGTGAGACAGCTTGCCGTGCAGCGCGGCCAGCGCGTCGTGCACGATGCCGCCTATCGATAGCGGAAAGAACTTGGCGAAGAGCCGGCCGCTCGCGGTGTTCAGCGTCAGATAGATCAAGCCGTTGGCGGCCAGCAGCCACATTGCCGCAAAGTGCCATTGCAGCGCACCACCGAGCCAGCCGCCGAGCGTGATGGCGCCGGGAATCTCGAACGGAAAGAACGGCGCCGCGTTGTAGATGCGCCAGCCGCTGGTGACCAGCACTAGCACGGCCAATGCATTGAGCCAGTGCGTGAAGCGCATCCAGACCGGATGGATCGGCTTGAGCATCCGACTGTGAGCGGAAGTGGTTGTTTGGCTTTGCATGGCTGGCATTCTTGGCCGCACCCGGTGGCCGATTGATCACGAAGAGTTCAATTAATCGTGATAACTCCCGACGCCATTTCGCGGGACAATTCGCTGAGATGGAAACTGCCAAACGCGTGCTGATCGTCGAGGACGATGCCCACATCGCCGAGCTTCTGCGCATGCATCTGCACGACGAGGGCTACGTTGTGACACACGCCGCCGACGGCCACGCCGGCATTCGCGAACTGGAGCGCGGCAGCTGGGACGCGTTGATCCTCGACCTGATGCTGCCCGGTGTCGACGGCCTCGAGATCTGCCGCCGCGCCCGTACCATGACGCGCTACACGCCGATCATCATCACCAGCGCGCGGTCGAGCGAAGTGCACCGCATCCTCGGGCTGGAACTGGGCGCGGACGACTATCTGTCCAAGCCGTTCTCGGTGCTGGAACTGGTGGCGCGGGTGCGGGCGCTGTTGCGGCGCACCGAGGCGCTGGCGCGCAATGCACGCATTGAGTCCGGCCGGCTCGATCTCGGTAACCTCGGCATCGACCCGGTGGCGCGCGAGGTGCAGGTCGACGGCAAGCAGATCGAACTCACGCCGCGCGAGTTCGATCTGCTCTATTTCTTCGCGCGCCATCCGGGGCGCGTGTTCTCGCGGCTCGACCTGCTAAACCACGTGTGGGGCTACCAGCACGATGGCTACGAGCACACGGTCAACACGCACATCAACCGGTTGCGCATGAAGGTCGAGGCCGACCCTGCAGCGCCGCGCCGTATCCTGACCGTGTGGGGCCGCGGCTACAAACTGGCGGCAGCCGACGCCGAAGAGGCGAGCGTATGAAATTTGCGATGCCCTCGAGCCTGTCGGCGCGCCTGTCGATCGCCTTCGCCGTGCTGCTAATGGCCTGCTACGGCGCTTCGGCCTGGCTGCAGATGAAGGGTAGTGAGCGGCACGAGCAGGAGGTGACGCAGCGCCTGTCGATTGGTTTGGCGGCGCACATCGCCGGCAACGCCGAGTTGATGAAACGCGATGGCATCAACCCGACCGCCGTGCATGAGTTGTTCGACCAGCTGATGGCCGTCAACCCGAGCGTCGAGGTCTATTTGCTGGATGCGCAAGGCCGCATCGTCGGACAGGCTGCGCCGCCGGGGCACCTCAAGCACGATCGCGTCGACCTCGCGCCGGTCAAGCGCTTGCTGGGTGGCGCCGCGTTGCCGATTCTGGGCGATGACCCACGCGGCGGGCAGGACGTACAGGGCGGACCGGGAGCGCAGGGCAGCCGCAAAGTCTTCAGCGCTGCCCCTCTGAAGGTCGATGGCCGCGATGCCGGCTACGTGTATGTCGTTTTGTCGGGTGAAGACCGTGAAGCACTCGTTGCGAACCTGGGCGTCGACAACGTGATGCGCACGACTTTATGGTCGATGGCGCTGGTGGCGTTGCTCGGCTTGATTGCGGGGCTGGTCGCCTTCCGGTTGATTACGCGGCCGTTGCGTCAACTGACCGGTGCGGTGCAGCGCTTCGAGCGTGATGGCGTCGCGGCAATCGACCCGGCAGCGCCGGCTTTGGAGCAGGTCGCGCGAGGTGATGACGAGATCGCCACGCTTGGCAAGGCCTTCCAGAAGATGACGACGCGCATCGCCGATCAATGGCGCGAACTGACCGCGCTGGATCAGCAGCGCCGCGAGCTCTTCGCCAACATCTCGCACGACCTGCGCACGCCCCTGACGTCGCTGCACGGCTACCTGGAAACGCTGTTGATGAAGGAAGACACGCTCGACCCGGCCGACCGGCGCCGCTACTTGGAGATCGCGCTCGGCCAAAGCCGCAAGGTCGGCCGCCTCGCGCAGGAATTGTTCGAACTGGCGCGGCTCGAGTCCGGCTTGGTCAAGCCCGACAAGGAGAGCTTCGCACTGGCCGATCTGGTGCAGGACGTGTTCCAGAAGTTCGAGCTGGCGGCCGAAGCACGGCGTCAACTGCTGGTGCCGCAAATCGCACCCGGCCTGCCGGTTGTCACCGCCGACCTCGGAATGATCGAACGCGTGCTGACCAACCTGCTCGATAACGCGATCCGCCACACGCCAGAAGGCGGCGAGATCGTCGTGCAGCTGCGGACCGCTGAAGCTGCGGAGGATGGCGCAGTAGCTGGCGTGCAGGTAGAGATCAGCGACACCGGCCCCGGCATCCCCAAAGAACTTCAACCGGTGCTCTTCACCCGCCCCGCCTCTTCGTCGTCCGGCGGCCGCAGCGGCGGCCTCGGCCTGATGATCGTCCGCCGCATCCTGCAGCTCCACGGCAGCGAAATCCGCCTGCTCCCCCAACCCGGCAAAGGCGCAGTCTTCGCCTTCCAGCTGAGCTAGACAGACGGCGCGCACAAAGCGCCCGCCCATAAAAAAAGGCCCGCGCTAGCGGACCTTTTTTCGTTGGTGAGATGCCACCGATCCGGCTCTGCCGGTCGGTAGGCGTCGCCCCCGGAGGGGGTGGGCGCGCGACACGAAGTGCGCGCAACCTGGGGGCGAGCTAGATTACATCCCCATACCGCCCATACCACCCATGCCGCCCATGTCAGGCATGCCACCGGCGCCGGCTTCGTCCTTCGGTGCATCGGCGACCATGGCTTCGGTCGTCAACAGCAGCGAGGAAACAGAAGCTGCGTTTTGCAGTGCAGTGCGGGTGACCTTCGTCGGGTCCAGGATGCCCAGTTCGAGCATGTCGCCGTACGTATCGTTCTGTGCGTTGAAGCCGAAGTTGCCCTTGCCGGCCAACACCGCATTCACGACCACGCTGGCTTCGCCGCCGGCGTTGTTGACGATTTCGCGCAGAGGCGCTTCGACGGCCTTCAACACCAGCTTGATGCCAGCGTCCTGGTCGGCGTTGTCGCCCTTGATCTTGTCGCCGACAGCTTGCTTGGCGCGCAGCAGAGCCACGCCGCCGCCAGCCACGATGCCTTCTTCGACTGCAGCGCGGGTGGCGTGCAGTGCGTCTTCGACGCGGGCCTTCTTTTCCTTCATTTCGACTTCGGTGGCAGCGCCGACCTTGATCACTGCAACACCGCCGGCCAGCTTGGCCACGCGCTCTTGCAACTTTTCACGGTCGTAGTCGCTGGTCGCTTCTTCGATCTGAACGCGAACTTGCTTCACGCGAGCTTCGATGTCGGCAGCAGCGCCGGCACCGTCGATCAGGATGGTGTTTTCCTTGCCGACTTCGATGCGGGCAGCCGAGCCGAGGTCGGCCAGGGTTACCTTTTCCAGCGTCAGGCCGACTTCTTCAGCGATGACCTTGCCGCCCGTCAGGATGGCGATGTCTTCGAGCATGGCCTTGCGGCGATCGCCGAAGCCAGGTGCCTTGACAGCCACGACCTTCAGGATGCCGCGGATCGTGTTCACGACCAAGGTAGCCAGGGCTTCGCCTTCGACTTCTTCGGCAATGATCAACAGCGGACGACCCGACTTGGCGACTTGTTCCAGCGTCGGAAGCAGGTCACGGATGTTGCTGATCTTCTTGTCGTAGAGCAGAACGAACGGGTTTTCCAGAATCGCGGATTGCTTTTCTGGGTTGTTGATGAAGTAAGGCGACAGGTAGCCGCGGTCGAACTGCATGCCTTCGACGACGTCGAGTTCGCTGTCCAGGCTCTTGCCGTCTTCGACGGTGATGACGCCTTCTTTACCGACCTTGTCCATCGCGTCAGCGATGAGCTTGCCGATGGTCTCGTCGCTGTTGGCCGAGATGGAGCCGACTTGAGCGATTTCCTTCGACGTGGTGGTGGGCTTGGATGCCTTCTTCAGCTCGGCGACGAGGGCCGTGACAGCCTTGTCGATGCCGCGCTTCAGGTCCATCGGGTTCATGCCGGCTGCGACCAGCTTGAAGCCTTCGCGAACGATGGCTTGAGCCAGAACCGTAGCGGTCGTGGTGCCGTCACCAGCATTGTCGGAGGTCTTAGAAGCCACTTCCTTCACGAGCTGGGCGCCCATGTTCTGGAGCTTGTCCTTGAGTTCGATTTCCTTGGCGACGGAAACGCCGTCCTTGGTCACCGTGGGAGCGCCGAACGAACGTTCGAGCACGACGTTGCGGCCCTTGGGGCCCAAGGTCACTTTGACTGCGTTGGCCAGGATGTTGACACCCTCGACCATGCGTGCGCGGGCTTCACCGCCGAAGACTACGTCTTTTGCTGCCATGTTGAATTACTCCGATGAGATGGGGTTGATTACTTCTCGACGACTGCGAACAGGTCGTCTTCCTTCATGACAAGCAGCTCGTCGCCATCGACCTTGACGGTCTGGCCGCTGTACTTGCCGAACAGAACGCGGTCGCCGACCTTGACGCTCATGGCGAGCAGTTCGCCCTTGTCGGTCTTCTTGCCCGGGCCAACGGCCAGCACTTCGCCCTGATCGGGCTTTTCTGCGGCGTTGTCGGGGATCACGATGCCCGAGGCGGTCTTGGTTTCGCTTTCAATGCGCTTGACGATCACACGATCGGCCAAAGGACGAAGTTTCATAGCATCTCCTGAATAGAAACGGGTTTGGTTTAAGGGTGCCGAACCGAACGGCTGGCTGCCCAATCGACTGGAGGTGAGCACTGTTAGCACTCGTCCTCAGCGAGTGCTAATGATAAGGGCATTCGCCCGCATTTCAAGGGCGGTCGTAAGTCGACGTATGCGCTGTGTAGGCCGTTTCCGGCTTCGCCTGGCGCCTTTGCCTGCGCAACTTTTGTGCGCGATGGCGCAACAGTCGCGCGTCATTCAAAAACAAGCAGGAGACGACAAATGGACTTTGAGGGCATCTATTGCTTCGACACTGCCTCTGTGCGCTTCGCGTTTTATCCGGACGGCGATGACGGAGCCCGCATTCTTGGCCTGATTTCTGAACGGACTTTGCGCGACGTTTGCGGTGTACGTGACGGTAGCGGCGACAGTCTGTTGGCAACTTGTCGGCAGCACTTCAGTGTCATCCGCGAAAAAGCGATCGAGCGCTACCGTTTCGATCCGTCGCAGGCCATAGTTCTGAAGACGCATGATTTTGCAAGGCCTGCGATGCAGTTAGCGCCGCCTTCTCGCAGCGCAACCGCCCTTGCTTGAGCCCCCGCGCGGTTGCAGCGCATCGCGTCGAGTACGCGCTTCTCTCCGACACGTCGAAGGCGCCCGGCTCCCTGTGCCGCTCCCGCCTTTGCCCCAACAATGGCGCTGAACTCGCGGTCGTTGTCGTCGATTACCGGCCATCGATCATCGATTGAACGCAGCGAAAGTCTCCCTCGTGCCACCAGAAATCAGATCTCCCGATGCCCACGCACAAGACGCCTACCTCTTTCGTGAGGGCACCCACGCGCGGCTCTACGATCTGTTGGGATGCCATGTAAATCCTCAAGGCGGCGCATCGTTCGCGGTGTGGGCACCCAATGCGGAATACGTCTCTGTGATCGGTGACTGGAACTATTGGTCGGGCGAGGCCGATCCGCTGCAACTGCGTGACGACGGCACCGGCATCTGGCAAGGCACGATCGCGAATGCGGTCCCTGGACAGACCTACAAATACCGCATTCGGTCGCGCTTCAACGGCTACGTGGTCGACAAGGCGGATCCGGTCGCGTTCTACGCCGAGCGGGCGCCGGCTACCGCGTCGCGCATCTGGTCAATGGACTATCAATGGCAAGACGAAGCATGGATGGCCTCGCGCGGCCCTCGCAATGCGCTGGATGCGCCGATGTCCACGTATGAGTTGCACCTGGGCTCATGGCGACGCAAAGATGGCGAATTCCTCGGCTACCGGGAAATGGCGCACCAGCTTGCCGAGTACATGCACAAGATGGGCTTTACCCACGTGGAGCTGATGCCGGTCACCGAACATCCGTTTTACGGCTCCTGGGGCTATCAGACCACCGGCTACTTCGCGCCGACTTCGCGCTTCGGTACGCCGCAGGACTTCATGTACTTGGTCGACTACCTGCATCAGAACAAGATCGGGGTGCTGCTCGACTGGGTGCCTTCGCACTTTCCGACCGACGAGCACGGTTTGCAGTATTTCGATGGCACGCACCTGTTCGAGCATGCTGATCCGCGCCAGGGATTTCATCCGGAGTGGAGTTCGAGCATCTTCAACTACGGGCGCAACGAAGTCCGCAGCTTCTTGACTTCGTCGGGCTTGTTCTGGCTCGACAAGTACCACCTCGACGGCCTGCGCGTCGATGCCGTCGCGTCGATGCTCTACCTCGACTACGCGCGCAAGGACGGTGAATGGATCCCCAACAAGTTTGGCGGTCGCGAGAACCTCGAAGCCATCGAGTTCCTCCAGACGCTCAACCGTGCCGTGTATCGCGAGTTTCCCGACACGGTGACGGTCGCCGAAGAGTCGACCGCCTGGCCGAACGTCTCGCGCCCCACCGACATGGACGGTCTCGGCTTCGGCATGAAATGGAACATGGGCTGGATGCACGACACCCTGGCTTACATGAAGGAAGATCCGGTCTACCGCAAGCACAACCACGGCCAGATGACGTTCTCCCTGGTGTACGCATTCAATGAAAATTTCGTAATGCCGTTGTCTCACGACGAGGTGGTGTATGGCAAGAGGTCGCTCATCAACAAGATGCCGGGCGACCCATGGCAGCAGTTCGCCAACCTGCGCGCGCTCTTCGGATTCATGTGGGGCCATCCTGGCAAGAAGCTGCTCTTCATGGGCGGTGAATTCGGTCAGCGTCGCGAGTGGACCCACGACGGTGAACTCGAATGGTGGGCGACCTCGCAAGAAGGGCACGCAGGCCTGCAACATTTCGTGGCGCAGCTGAACCGGGTGTACCGTGACACTCCCGCCCTTTATCAGCTCGATTTCAGCACCGATGGTTTCGAATGGATTGCTGCCGATGATGCGGACGCGAGCGTGTTCGCCTTCCTGCGCAAGTCGCACGATGGCAGCGCGCCCGTGGTGGTGGTGAGCAACATGACGCCGTTGCCGCGCTCCAACTATTTGCTAGGTGTACCGCTGGGCGGTGAGTGGCAGGAGTTGATCAACAGCGATGCCGGCGAATTCGGCGGCGCCGGATGGGGCAACCTGGGTGGCGTGCAGTCGACGCCGATTCGCTCGCATGGCAGGCAGCATTCGGTTTGCCTCACCTTGCCGCCTCTTTCGACCCTCATTCTTCAACACGTGTCCTATGCAAAAAAAGACAGCACCGCCCTCTAGGGTCGCCGAAGTCTCCAATCGACTCCCATCACCGTCCGACAGCATGGGCGAGGGTCGCGTTCGCGCTGTCATCGATGCGGTATTGCCCGCCGTGGACGCAGGCCGCTTCGCGGTGAAGTGCGTGGCTGGCGACAGCGTGCAAGTGACGGCGCACTGCTTCACCGACGGCCATGACGTAGTACGGGCGATGCTGTGCTGGAGCGCAGACTCGGACACCGGTGCCCGCGAATGGCACGAGGTGCCGATGAAGCCACTCGTCAACGACGTTTGGAAGGCTAGCTTTGCACCGCCTGCAATGGGCCGGTTCGTGTACACAGTGGTGGCGTGGGTCGATGTTTTTGAGTCATGGCATCACGAGATGGTCCGGCGCATCGAGCCCGAGGACATCCGCATCGCGTCACAGGTCGGTGTCATCGACATCACCGCAGCGGCGGAGCGAGCCCAGGGGACAGATCGCGACACGCTGTTGCGCTGGGCCGAGACGCTGCTGACCGCGGCGCTCGATTCCGACCACGACGCGAATGCACTCAAGGCGCTGGCGCTCGATGAAACCATGGGTGAGTTGGCGGGCCGCTATCCGGACCGCCGATTCGAAACGCGCTACGCCACCGAACTACCGCTCTTCGCCGATCGCCAGCGTGCCCGCTTCAGTAGCTGGTATGAGTTGTTCCCGCGGTCTGCCTCACCCGAGCCTGGCCGTCACGGCACCTTCAAGGATGTCGAGGCCCGGCTCCCGGCTATCGCCGAGATGGGCTTCGATGTCCTGTACTTTCCGCCGATCCATCCCGTTGGGCGGATGCAGCGCAAGGGCAAGAACAACTCGCTCGTCGCCGGTGAAGACGATGTCGGCAGCCCATGGGCCATAGGTGCGGACGAGGGCGGCCACAAATCGATCCTGGCCGCGCTCGGCACGCCGGCCAACTTCAGGCAATTGCTGCTCAAGGCCAACGGCCTGGGGATGGACATCGCGCTGGACATTGCCTTTCAATGCGCACCCGATCACCCCTACGTAAAGGCCCATCCGGCATGGTTTCGCTGGCGTCCCGACGGCACTGTGCAGTACGCGGAGAACCCGCCCAAGAAGTACCAGGACATCTATCCGTTCAACTTCGAGAGCGACGACTGGCGGGCGCTGTGGGCCGAGCTTAAGAGCGTGTTCGATCACTGGATCGGCGAGGGCGTGAAGATCTTTCGCGTCGACAACCCGCACACCAAGGCGTTTCCGTTCTGGGAATGGGCCATCGGTGAGGTCAAGAAGGAGCATCCCGAGGTGCTCTTCCTGGCCGAGGCTTTCACGCGGCCCAAGGTTATGCACCGGCTCGCAAAACTGGGCTTCTCGCAGTCGTACACCTACTTCACCTGGCGCAACAGCAAGCAGGAGCTGACCGAGTACTTCACCGAATTGTCGACGGGTCCGGGCAGTGAATATTTCCGTCCCAACGTGTGGCCCAACACGCCGGATATCCTGCACGAGCAACTCCAGGGCGGCGAAGCGTCGCTCTACATGATGCGGCTGGTGCTGGCGGCCACGCTGTCTGCCAACTACGGCATCTATGGGCCGGCCTACGAACTGCGCGACCACACTCCGCGCAACGTGGGCAGCGAGGAATATCTGAATTCGGAGAAGTACCAGCTCCGCACCTGGAACCACGACGATGCGCAAAGCCTTGCGCCGTTCATCGCGCGGGTGAACCGCATCCGTCACGACAATCTTGCCCTGCAAGCCGACCGCAGCCTGCGCTTCTTGCCGATCGAGAACGACCAGCTCATCGCGTACGCGAAGGCGTCCGAAGATGGCGCCAACGTGATCGTCACCGTTGTCAACCTGGACCGGTACAACGTGCAATCGGGCTGGATCGGTCTGGACGCTGCGTCGATCGGCGTAGAGCCGGGAGAGTCGTTCCAGATGCACGACCTGTTGAGCAACCAGCGCTTCATCTGGCAAGGCGAGTTTCACTTTGTACAGCTCGACCCGCATACTGTTCCTGCGCATATCTTCGTGGTCCGTCGGCGCAGTCGCACCGAGCGTGATTTCGACTACTTTCTCTAGACTTCACAAGCTCCGACGCCAATGAATGCATCCGTGCCCGCCCTTGCCCTCGAGACACCGGAGATCGACATCAGCGACGACCCGCAGTGGTATCGCGATGCAGTGATTTACCAGCTCAACGTCAAGGCGTTTTTCGACACCAACGATGACGGTGTGGGTGACTTCAAGGGTGTGACTGCCAAGCTCGACTATGTGAAGGACCTTGGAGTCAACACGATCTGGTTGATGCCGTTCTATCCGTCGCCATTGCGTGACGACGGCTACGACATTGCCGGATATGACGATGTGCATCCGCAGTACGGCACGCTGGCCGACTTCCGCGAGATGATGGCGGAGGCGCACAAACGCGGCCTGCGCGTGATCACCGAACTGGTCATCAACCACACGTCCGACCAGCACCCCTGGTTTCAGGCGGCGCGCTCAGCACCACCCGGTTCGCCCGAGCGCAACTTCTACGTGTGGAGCGACACCGACCAGATCTATCAGGGCACGCGAATCATCTTCACCGACACCGAAAAGTCGAACTGGACCTGGGACCCGGTCGCCAAGCAGTTCTTCTGGCACCGGTTCTTCAGCCACCAGCCCGACCTCAACTTCGACAACCCGGCGGTGATGGATGCCGTGCTGAAGACGATGCGCTTCTGGCTCGACCTGGGTGTCGACGGGTTCCGGCTCGACGCCATTCCCTACCTGATCGAGCGTGACGGCACCAGCAACGAAAACCTGCCCGAGACGCATGCGGTCATCAAGCAGTTGCGCGCCGCCATCGATGCCGAATACAAGAACCGCTTCCTGCTGGCCGAGGCCAACATGTGGCCGGAAGACGTGCGCGAATACTTCGGTGATGGCGACGAGTGCCACATGGCGTATCACTTCCCGCTGATGCCTCGCATGTACATGGCAATCGCGCAGGAAGATCGCCACCCGATCGTCGAAATCATGCAGCAGACGCCGGAAATTCCGGAAGGCTGCCAGTGGGCTATCTTCTTGCGCAACCACGACGAGTTGACGCTCGAAATGGTGACCAGCAAGGAGCGCGACTACATGTACACGATGTATGCCGCCGACATGCGCGCACGCATCAACCTTGGTATCCGGCGGCGCCTCGCGCCTCTGATGGAAAACGACATCGATCGCGTCAAGCTGATGAACGGCATGCTGCTGTCGATGCCGGGCTCGCCGATCATCTACTACGGCGACGAAATCGGCATGGGCGACAACGTGTTCGTGGGCGATCGCAATGGCGTGCGCACTCCTATGCAATGGAGCCCGGACCGCAACGCCGGCTTCTCGCGTGCCGACCCGCAGCGCCTGTATCTGCAGCCGATCATGGATGCGATGTACGGCTACGAGGCGCTCAACGTGGAGGCCCAGGCGCGCGACAGCAGCTCGCTGCTCAACTGGACCAAGCGCATGCTGGCGGTACGCAAGACCAGCTTCGCCTTCGGCCGCGGCAAGCGCATATTTCTGAAGCCGGGGAATCGCAAGATCCTCGCGTATCTGAGCATCTACGAAGACGAGACGCTGTTGCACGTATTCAACCTGTCGCGTGCCGCTCAGCCGGTGGAACTGGACCTGTCGGCTTACAAGACGCGCGTGCCGGTCGAAATGCTCGGCCGCACCTCCTTCCCGCCCATCGGCGAGCTGCCTTACATGCTCACGCTGCCGTCTTTCGGCTTCTATTGGTTCCGTCTGGCGAGCGATGCCGCGATGCCCAGCTGGCACCAGGAGGACGTGGTGCTGCAAGACCGGCCGACGCTGGTGCTGTTCGACGGCTGGACAAGCTTCTTTCGCGAGCGAGTCATGCCGTGGCGCATGGGCATGGCTGACCGCATGCGGGTGCAGTTCGAGACCGACACCATGCCGCGCCACATAGAGATCCAGCGCTGGTATGCGACCAAGGGCACCACCGTGTCGCGCGCCAAGCTGGCCGATTACGCGGTGTGGGACATGCCGGGCTCCTCAAGTGCAACGGGTTCCAGCTGGATGCTGCCAATCCTGCAGCTCGAAGGCCCGGCCGACGATGCGACCTATTTCATGCCGCTCGCGCTGGCCTGGGAAGACACTGAAGAAGAGCGCGTGACGCGGCTTACGCCTGCGGCGCTCGCCAAGATCCGGCAGCAGGCCAACGTCGGCGTGATGGCCGATGCGTTCTACGACGAGCCGTTCTGTCGCGCGCTGGTGCAGGCCATCGAAGTCGGCAAGGAGCTGGTCACTGTCGGCGGCAAGATGAAGTTCAGCGCCACCGCCGCCTTCAAGGCTGCCAACATCGACGTACGCGATATGCCTGTGTCGCGCCCGAGTGCGATGAGCAGCAATACCGTGGTCACGCTCGACGACACGCTGTTCCTGAAGGGCTATCGCCGGCTGCGCGAGGGTGTGAACCCCGAGCTGGAGATGGGTCGCTTTCTGACCGATGTCGTGCACTACCCGAATTGCGTTCCCGTGCTCGGCGCACTCGAGTACTTTTCCACCGACGGCCGTGTGATGACGCTGGCGCTGGTCCAGTCGCATGTGCAAAACCAGGGCGATGGCTGGGACTACACGCTCGGTTACCTCGAGCGCTATTTGGAAGAGTTGCGTACCGCAGGGGCTGCAACCGGCAAAGCTATGTCGACAGTCAAGGCGCACGGTGGTTTTCTCGCATTGGCTGCGATGCTGGGCAAGCGAACTGCAGAGCTGCACTTGGCGTTGGCTACGCGCACCGGCGATGCAGCGTTCGATCCCGAGCCGCTGGCGCCTGCTGACGTAACCGGCTATCGCGAACGCGCCGTCGCCGAATCGAACAGCACTCTGGCCCTGCTGCGCGAACGCATCGGACAGCTGCCCGCATCGGTTCAGGTCTATGCGCAGGCGTTCCTGTCGCGCAGCGCTACGCTGCAGACGCAGCTCGCCGCAGCGCAAGGTGTTGCGCAGCTCGGCGCCATCAAGACGCGCTACCACGGCGACTACCACCTCGGCCAGGTGCTGGTCACGGCAAACGACTTCGTCATCATCGATTTCGAGGGCGAGCCCGCTCGCACCTTCCAGGAGCGGCGCGCCAAGGGCTCGCCGTTGCGCGACGTTGCGGGCATGCTGCGGTCTTTCAACTACGCACGCTGGTCGGCACTGCGTCGCATCGCCCAGACCACTGAAGAACTGGAGCGGCTCGAGCCCGACGCCAAGGCATGGGAATCCGCGACGCGCGACGCCTTTCTGAAGGCGTATGTGTCCAGCCTGTCCGCCAAAGGCGCAGCACCGATCGATACCGAATTGCTCCGTCTGTTCGAAATCGAAAAGGCGCTGTATGAACTGCGTTACGAACTCAACAATCGCATCGACTGGGCCCAGGTTCCGCTGCAAGGCGTGCTGGCACTGATCGACTCGAACGCCGCGCGCTGAAGCGCGCTCGTTCCCTTACTGGAGACACACTATGGAAAGCTTCGGCATCCAACTCGAACCCTTGCGCGCCGTACTGTTTCAGGTGGGTGCTTTCGTGCCGCGCCTATTGGTCGCTATCGTCGTGACCATCGGCGGCTGGCTCATCGCCAAGGTGGTGCGGCTGGTAGTTACCAAGGCATTGCGCGCTGTCAATTTCAACGTGCTGACCGAGCGCGCGGGGCTCGACAACTTCTTGCGGCAGGGCGGCGTAGCGAGCGACACCACGGCCATTTTCGGCATCCTGGCTTATTGGCTGGTCATCCTCGCGGCCTTGCTGATCGCCTTCAACGGTCTGGGCCTCACCTACATCACCGACCTGCTGGGACGCGTGGTGTGGTTCGTGCCCAACGTGTTCGTCGCGCTGCTGGTTCTGGCGTTCGGCTCTTACTTCGCCAAGTTCGTCGGCGACACGGTGCTGGCCTATTGCCGCAACATCAAGCTGCAGGATGCGGCCTTCGTCGCCAAGCTGGCGCAATACGCGATCATGGTTTTCGTCGTGCTCATCGCGCTCGACCAAGTCAGGGTCGGCGGCGACATCGTGCGGCAGAGTTTCCTGGTGATCCTGGGCGGCATCGTTTTTGCACTGGCACTGGCTTTTGGACTCGGCGGCAAGGACTGGGCAGCCGAACGCATCGAGCAGTGGTGGCCGCGTGACAAGAAAAATATCAGGGACTCAGCGGACGACAAGCTCCGATGAAGGCCACCGAACTGATCGGCGCATGAAGCGCGAGCATGCGATGCCTTTCGGTGCGACGGTGCTGGCCGAGGGTGGGGTGGCGTTCCGCCTCTGGGCGCCGTCGATGTCACCGGTGGTGCTGGAGCGCGAGCCGCATGGCAGCGATGTCGTGCCTGCGACCGCACACGCGATGACGCTCGGCGCCGATGGCTTTCACTCGATCACTGTGTTGGAGGCACGTGCCGGCGACCAATACCGCTTTCGCATGCCCAATGGATTGCGTGCGCCCGATCCGGCATCGCGCTACAACCCGGACGACGTGCACGGCGCCAGCCAGGTCATCGACGCAGGCGCTTACGACTGGCACGACGACGCGTGGCGCGGCCGCCCGTGGTCGGAAGCGGTCATCTACGAACTTCACATCGGCACCTTCACGCCTGAAGGCACGTTCACGGCGGCCACTGCTCGGCTTGCCGCACTCGCCGAACTGGGCGTGACAACGATCGAAGTGATGCCGCTCGCCGACTTCCCTGGCCTGCGCAACTGGGGTTACGACGGCGTGCTGCAGTACGCACCCGATGCGAGCTACGGCACGCCCGACGCGCTCAAGGCCTTCGTCGATGCAGCGCATGGGCTCGGGCTCATGGTGCTCATCGACGTGGTCTATAACCACTTCGGGCCTGAAGGCAATTACCTGCACGCGTACTGCCCGCAGTTCTTCAACCCCTTGCATCAAACGCCTTGGGGTTCGGCCATCAACTACGACGGCGAAGCATCGCGCACTGTGCGTGATTTCTTTGTGCATAACGCGTTGTATTGGGTGGAGGAATATCACTTAGACGGTTTGCGCATGGACGCCATCCACGCTATTCGTGACGACTCGCCGCAGCACATCGTTCGCGAGGTGACAGAGACCTTGCGCGCCGGTCCAGGGCGCACGCGGCACATCCACGTGGTGCTCGAAAACGAACTCAACGAATCGTCGTTTCTGGAGCGCGATGCCGATGGCAAGCCGCGCGATGGCACCGCGCAATGGAACGATGACCTGCATCACGCAGCGCACGTGCTGACCACTGGCGAGACCGATGGCTACTACGGCGACTACGCGGATGCGCCCGTTTCGCAGTTCGGTCGCGCGCTGGCCGAGGGCTTTGTTTATCAGGGCCAGCCTTCTCCCTATCGAGAAGGCGAGACGCGCGGTGAGTCGTCGATGCATTTACCGTCGGCGGCATTCGTATCGTTCCTGCAGACGCACGACCAGATCGGCAACCGCGCTTTCGGCGACCGCATTCATGCGCTCGGCGATCCGGTGTTGTTGCGTGCTGCGTATGCCTGCGTGTTGCTGTCGCCGCATGTGCCGATGCTCTTCATGGGCGAGGAATACGCCGCGTCGACACCGTTCCAATACTTCTGCGATTTCGGCCCCGAGCTGGCCGAGGCGGTGTCGAAAGGCCGGCGCGAAGAGTTCGGCCGCTTTGCCACGTTCGCGACCGATGAGGCGCGCGCGCGCATTCCCGATCCGAATGCCGAGTCGACCTTTCTCGGTTCGAAGCTGCGATGGGAAGAGCGCGCAACTGAGCCACATGCGCAGTGGCTTCGCCTCATCGGTGAGCTGCTCGCGGTGCGGCAGCGCGCGGTGGTGCCGCATTTGATGGGGCAGCGTGGCGCCGGCAGCTTCTCGTGCGAAAGGGAAGTCGAAGGCAATCGCGCAGGCGGCAACATTCTTCGCGTTGTGTGGCGGCTGGACGCATCCGCTTCATCGCTTCACATGCTCGCAAACTTCGGTGCCCCTACTGCCGAAGGCATCGCCAAACCGCCGGGCCAAACGATCTACACGTCGGCTGCCGAACCGACCGGGGATGCCACCTTGCGCCTTGCGCGCGGCGGCGTCTGCGTCACCTTTCAGGAGTCTTTCAATGTCTGACCCGCGCGCGCACAACGACATCGAGGCCGTGCAGCGCCTCTGCGCGCACCTCGGTATTTCGACCGACTATCACGACGTTTGGGGCAACCACCACCGCGTTGCACGGGAGCACCTCGTGAGCTTGCTCGTCGAGTTCGATGTGGTCCTCGACGACACGCTCGATGCGACCGCAGCGCTCGATGCAGCATTGCGTGCCGACTGGTCCGAAACCCTGCCACCGGTGCTGGCGATGCAGTCGGATTCAGCCGAATGGTCCATCGCGCTGCGCCTGCCGGCGACCGCGCACCAGGTGCGCTGGCGGCTCGAAGAAGAAGGCGGCCCGGTGCACAGCGGCGACATCGATGCGCGCTCCTTGCCCGACAGCGCCTATGCCGAGCTCGATGGTGCAGGCTGGTACGAACGTCGCCTGACGATGACGCTGCGTCTTCCCGCGGGCTATCACCGCTTCAGCGTAGAGGGCGACGCCGCCCCGCATGGTGGAACCGTCCAGAACGCCGATGCCTACATGCGCGCGACGACCCTCGTGATCAGCGCGCCCGAGCAGTGCCATCGACCGACCGCGCTGCAGGGCGATGGCCGCGTCTGGGGCCCGGCTGTGCAGCTCTATTCGCTGCGCTCGCAGCACAACTGGGGCATCGGCGACTTCGGCGACTTGGCGCAACTGGTCGGCATCATGGCCGAGCGCGGTGCCGACATCATCGGCTTGAGTCCGCTGCACGCGCTCTTCTCGCACAACCCGGCGCATGCCAGCCCGTACAGCCCATCGTCTCGGCAACAGATCAACGTGCTGTACATCGACGTGCAGGCGGTCGATGAATTCAACGCGTGCGAACCGGCGCGGCGCCTGGTGCGTTCTGCCAGTTTCCAGTCACGCCTCGCCGAGCTGCGAGCGACATCGCTGGTCGACTATCCCGGCGTGGCGGCCGCCAAGTTCGAAGTGCTCGAACTCCTGTTCGCGCACTTCCGTGCGCAGCATGTGTCGGCCGATGGCAAGAGCGTTCCGACCCATTCGCGCAGCACCCGCGGCAAGGCTTTCTTTGCTTTTGTCGAAGAGCGCGGCGAGGCCTTGCGTCGACATGCGCTGTTCGAAGCGTTGCAAGCGCACTTTCATCTGATCGATCCGTCGATCTGGGGCTGGCCGGTGTGGCCCGAGGCCTACCGTGACCCGGCTTCGCCCGCGGTCGCCGCGTTCGCTGCGGAGCATGCCGATCGGCTGCTCTTTCAGCTCTACCTTCAGTGGGTCGCGGTCGAGCAACTGGTGCGGGTGAATGCGCGTTGCAAGGCGCTCGGACTCGGCATTGGCCTGTTCCTTGATCTGGCGGTGTCGGTCGATCGCGGCGGTTCCGATGTATGGGGTGAGCCCTCGGCTTTCGGTGCCGGCGCCAGCGTCGGTGCGCCGCCCGACGAATTCAATCCCAATGGCCAGAGCTGGGGTTTGCCTCCTCTGCGGCCAGACCATCTGCGTGCCAGCGGCTATCGCATCTTCATCGAGACCTTGCGCGCCAACATGCGCGGCGCGGGCGCGTTGCGCATCGACCATGTGATGGGCCTGATGCGCCTGTTCTGGGTGCCCCAAGGCCGCACCGCACGCGATGGCGCCTATGTTCACTACGCGCTGCACGAGATGATGGCGATCGTCGCTCTCGAGAGCCAGCGTAACCATTGCATGGTGGTCGGCGAAGACCTCGGCACCGTGGCCGACGCGATGCGCGCTGCGCTCTCTCGGTCCGAAGTGCATTCGTATCGCCTCTTGTACTTCGAGCGTTGGCCCAACGGCGACTTCAAGGCGCCTGGCGAATATCCGCGTCATGCGCTGGTGGCTGTGAGCACGCATGACCTGGCCACGCTGGCCGGCTGGTGGTCGAGTCACGATCTGCGTCTGCGCTGGCAGCTGGGCTTGTTCCTCGATCAGCAGACCTTCGAGAAGCAGTTGCTCGATCGTGCGCAGGAGCGCGTGCGCTTGCTGCTGGCGGTGCAGCATGCCGGCCTGCTGACGGGCGCGCAGGTGGCCGAGGCGACCGGGAGCCAGACCTTGCCAGCGCTTGCAGTGCAGGCGGTGCACTCGTACCTGGCGATGGCATCCTCCGCGCTGATGCTGGTTCAGCTCGAAGACGCCCTGGGTTCGGTTGAACAAGCGAACTTGCCCGGTACCACCGACCAGCAGCCGAACTGGCGCCGCAAGTTGCCGATCGATCTCGATGCGATCGGCGCCGACGGCGATTCACGCAAGCTATTCGACGCCATGGCCCGGCTGCGACCGCGTGCAGCCGCGGCGGGTTCGGCGTTGGCGGCGGGCGTGCCGACACGCGTGCCACGCGCCACTTACCGGCTCCAGTTTCACAAGGACTTCGGCTTCGACGATGCGGTCCGCATCCTTCCGTACCTGGCACAGCTTGGCGTGAGTCACATCTACTGCTCGCCGATCCAGCGGACACGCGCGGGCAGCATGCACGGCTACGACGTGGTGGCGCACGACGAGATCAACCCGGAGATCGGCGGTGCTGAAGGCTTCGCGCGCTTCATCGGCGCCTTACGGGAGCATGGCCTCGGACAGTTGCTCGACATGGTGCCCAATCACATGGGCGTGCTCGGTGCGGACAACGCGTGGTGGCTCGACGTGCTCGAGAACGGCCAGGCGTCGCACTTCGCGCAGCACTTCGATATCGACTGGCAACCCCTCAACGTCGAGCTCACCGGCAAGGTGCTGCTGCCGGTGCTGGGCGGCCATTACGGCGAGGTGCTGCAGAACGGCGAGATCGCGCTGCGCTTCGACGTCGCACAGGGCAGCTTGGCGCTCAACTACTTCGAACACCGCTTGCCGCTGGCGCCCGAGAGCTATGCCGATGTCCTGTTGCGTGCATCTCTACAAGTCGACGATGACGATGTCGCAGCGGGTGCCGCCAGCATCGCGTCGGCCTTCGGCCATTTGCCCGGCCGCCACGAAACTGAGCCGCAGTCGCGCGCCGAGCGTGCACGCGACAAGGAATTGTTGAAGGCACGACTGGCACGTCTCTGCACCAGATCGCCGGCGTTGACAGAAGCCATCGCTGCGTCGGTCGACATGCTGAACCGTGAAGACGCGCGCGATCAGTTGCACGCGCTGATCGAAGCGCAGGCCTACCGCCTGGCCTACTGGCGGGTTGCGGCAGACGAGATCAACTACCGGCGCTTCTTCGACATCAACGACCTCGCCGCGTTGCGCATGGAGCGCGAAGAGGTGTTCGAGGCCACGCAATCTTTCGCCTTGGACCTCGCTGCGGCCGGCGTGGTGGATGGCTTGCGCATAGACCATCCCGACGGGTTGTACGACCCGGCGCGCTACTTCCTGCAATTGCAGCAAGGCTATGCGCGGCGAGCGCGACTGACCTTGTCCGATGTGGATGCGCAGGGCCGACCGGCGCGCCCGCTCTACGTCGTCGCCGAGAAGATCGCGGCGGCTAACGAAGAGGTGCCGGAGAGCTGGCACGTGCACGGCACCACCGGCTATCGTTTTGCCAATGTCGCTAACGGCGTGCTGGTCGATGCTGCGGCGGCGCCTGAAGTAGAACGCATCTGGCGTGCCTTCAGTGGCGTCGATGCGCGCTTCGAGGCGCTGTCGCATGTCGGTAAACGCGACGTGATTCGCACTGCACTGGCGTCCGAACTCAACGTGCTCGCGACGGAGCTGGTGCGCCTCGCGCGCGCCGACCGCAGCACGCGCGACTACACGCTCAACGCGCTGCGCCGTGCGCTGTCCGAGGTCGCGGTATGTTTGCCGGTGTACCGCACGTACTTCGTCGACAGCGCTTCGGAGCAAGACCAACACTTCATCGCGCGGGCGGTGGACGAGGCGCGTCGCCAGAGCCAGGATTCCGATTTGTCGGTGTTCGACTTCGTGCATCAGAGCCTGCTGGGCGAAGCCGTGCCGCTGGCATCGTCCGAGCTGCAAGGGCGCGTGCGCCATTTCGCGCGGCGCTTCCAGCAGTTCAGCGCGCCGGTGTCTGCCAAGGGCGTCGAAGACACCGCCTTCTATCGATACTTCCCGCTGAGTTCGCTCAACGAAGTGGGTGGCGAGCCCGGCACCTTTGGCATGACGGTGGCCGAGTTTCACCTTGCAAGTGCAGACCGTGCGCTGCGCTGGCCGCACACCATGCTGGCAACGTCGACGCACGACAACAAGCGCTCAGAAGACGTGCGTAACCGCATCGATGTGCTTTCGGAAATGCCGGCTGCGTGGCAGTCAGCCTTGACGCGATGGTCAGAAATGAACCAACGGGTGCGCGACCGGCTCGAAGCCGATGGTGCACCGGCCGGAGCCCCATCGCGCACCGACGAGTACCTGCTCTACCAAACGCTGCTCGGTACGTTGCCGCCCGGTGGACTCGATGACGAGACGCTCGCGCCGTATGTCGAGCGCATCGTGCAGTACCTGTTGAAGGCAGCGCGCGAATCGAAATCGCACACGCGATGGACCTCGCCCAACGAGGCCTACGAATCGGCGCTCGATGGCTTCGTACGCGGGCTGCTGGCCAGCGTGCAGGGCAACGCGTTCCTGCAGGATCTGCAGCGTTTTGGCGATACCGTGGCCTGGTTGGGTGCGTGGAACAGCATTACCTTGATGTTGCTCAAGTACGGCTCGCCGGGCGTGCCCGATCTGTACCAGGGCAACGAGTTGATGGACTTGAGCCTGGTCGACCCGGACAACCGGCGACCGGTCGATTACGAGTGCCGGCAACGCTGGCTTCAACAGCTCGATGATTTGCCGCAAGGGCAGGATCTCGCAGATGAAGTGGCCGCACTCGCAGGCGCGCCGCACGATGGTCGGGCCAAGCTGTGGGTGGTGCGGCGTTTCCTGGCATTGCGCCGCGACAAGGCAGCGCTGTTTCGCGATGGCGGCTATATGCCGCTCGGCATCGATGGCCCCAAGTCTGAACATGCGATTGCGTTCGAACGGCGGCTCGACGACGACGTGCTCATCGTCGCTGCGGTCCGTCGTTTCGCCGGCCTCACTGCGACGACCGGGCCTGACGGTGGCGTACCGGTCTTGCCGGGTGGCGAGGTCTGGCAAGGCACGGTGCTCCGGATGCCGAATGCGTTGGAGGGCAGCGCGTGGGAAAACTTGCTGACCGGCGAACGCCTGGTCGTCGTGCAAGGTGCGCTGCAACTGTCGTCGCTGTTCGGCAAGTTCCCCGGTGCGGCGCTCGTGCCGTGGGCTGATCGGTCGACTTGACGCGTCGATTGCTCAGCAAATGCCGAGCATCACAGCAAGTCGCTCGGCACGAACCAAGAGAAGAACAGCAGCTTGAGCCGCACGATCATGCTGGCCTCGGGCTCGTCGTCGGTGACGTCGCCCGTGCCGTCAGTACTGAACCACTGAACCTGATCGGTGCCGGGTTTTAAACCCAAGCGGTACACGCCCTGCGCTTCGTCGATTTGGAACGCTTCGATCAGTTGGTGCGCGAGCTCGAAGCTTTGCACCCGCACTCCCAATTCGGTATTCAGCCGGGCCGAGCGAGGATCAAAATTCATCGAACCGACCAGCACCGATTCGCGATCGATCAGTGCGAGCTTGGCGTGCAGCCGGCCGCGTGATTGTGCGAACGTCTTGCGCAAGTTGAGGCTGCGTTTGATTTGCGCCGAGCTGACTTCGTACAGCTCGACGCCGAGCTTCAGCATCGCGACTCGGTAGTTGTTGTAGTTGATGTTGACCAGCGGCTCGTCGGTGTCTGCGAGCGAATTGGTCCCCACAGTCATGCTGACGCCGCGCCCCCGCAGCTGCCGCATCTGCGCGAGGCCGGCCTCGCCTGGGATGAAATAGGGTGAGATCACCACGATGTCCGACTTGGCGGTGTCGAAGAGCGCATGCGTTCGCTCGGCCAGCGTCTGGGGCGTACTAAAGCGACCGGTGATGGAGCTGCCGCTGCCTTCGTCGAGCGCCTTCAGCGGACTGTCGGCGGCCGCGGCGGCGCTGGCACGGATTAGGTCGATACGGCCCCGCGCCAAGGCCGCGCCGATGGGCGCATCGCCGAACATGTCGGCGTCGGGCACGGGCGCCAAGTCTGGTGCCAACGACAGTGCGGTCAAAGTGTCGAAGCGGGTGCGTAGCTGTTCTTGCGTGGCGTTCGGCACGGCGATGCGCGTCAACGAATAGACCACCTCGCTGTTCCAGTAAGTGTCGAAGAGCGCCGATAGTTCGGTTACGACCGGCCCGGCCATCATCAGGTCGAGATCGATGAAGTTGTCGCCAGCGCCGCGCAGGAAGTACTCGTCGGCGAGGTTGCGACCGCCTGCGATTGCCATTGCACCGTCGGCCACGAACAGCTTGTTGTGCATGCGGTGATTGAGTCGCCGAAACTCGCTGGCAAAGCTGATCCAGCGCGTCGCCATGCTTTCACGGCCGGAAGCGAAAGGATTGAACAGGCGCACTTCGACATTGGGATATGACGCCAGGCCGAGCAGCATTGCGTCGAGGCCGGCGGTATAGAAATCGTCCAGCAGCAAGCGCACCCGTACACCGCGCGAAGCAGCGTTGCGAAGCTCGCGCAAGATCAACTTGCCGGTCTTGTCGTTGCCGAGCAGGTAGTACTGCAAGTCGAGTGACGACTGGGCGTGGCGGATGAGTTGCAGCCGCGCGTCGAGGGCGAAATCGGGTTGCGGCAGGGCGCGGATGCCCGACAGGGCAGCGGTGCCGTTAGGTGGCTCGGCTCGGTATGGAGCGGTGATGCGCCCAAGTTCTGTCGTGGTCGACGCTGCGATCGCATGTACTGGCGGCGCGGTCGAGGGTGGCGGCAAACTGGCGCAGGCGCTGAGCAGCAGCACGGTCAGGGCGAATGCCCAGCGCCACAAGGACGAGCTGCAGTGAAGGAAGGTGTGCATGCAGATCCGGCAGGTGAAGGCGATGAGGGGATCGGGATCGTATTGGCCCGGGAACCGGAGCATATGCGGGTGCGGACGCCTGCAGCAAAATCGATTCGATGAAACGACACCTGCTGAAGATCACCGCTCTCCAGTCGATCACTGTGCTGCTGGCGCAAGGACTCGCGAGCGCCCCGGCCGGTGCGCAAACCGGCGCGGGGACGGCCCCCACGTTGCCTACGTTGCCCGCAATCACCGTGTCGACGCCCCGTGGCGCTGCTTCGCCTTTCGATGTCGCCGGCTCGGTCGACCGCGTCGACGGCAGCGATCTGCGCAACGACAAGCTGCAGGTCAACCTGTCGGAAAGCCTGGGCGCAGTCCCTGGTCTGCTGGTGCAGAACCGTCAAAACTACGCGCAGGATTTGCAGCTGTCGGTCCGCGGCTTCGGTGCTCGATCGACTTTTGGCGTGCGTGGGGTGCGCATCTACGTCGACGGCATCCCGGCCACGCTGCCAGATGGGCAAGGTCAAACCTCGAACATCGACATCGGCTCGGCCGATCGCGTCGAGGTGTTGCGCGGACCTTTCTCGGCGCTCTACGGCAACTCGGCGGGCGGCGTGATGCAGGTATTCACAGAAGACGGAGAGGGCCCGCCAAAACTCAGTTATTCGTTTGCCGCGGGCGCATATGGTGCGTTGCGCCAAAGCACGAAGGTGAGCGGATCGTCCGGTGCCGTCGACTACTTGCTGAGCGGCAGCCACTTCAGCATCGACGGCTATCGTCAGCACAGCGCAGCGCAACGCGACATCGTCAACGGCAAGCTCGGCATCGTGCTGGACAACGGCGACAAGCTCACGCTGGTGGTCAACAGCGTGCATCTGAAAGCGCAGGACGCGCTCGGCCTTACGGCGGACCAATACGCGATGGCGCCCCGCAGCGCGCCGCTGGCGGTGCAATACGACACGCGCAAGACAGTGGATCAGACGCAGGCCGGCCTCACGTATGAGCGACGCATCGATGCATCGCAAACGCTGCGCCTGATGCTCTACACGGGCGAGCGAAAGACGACGCAGTTCCAGGCGATTCCGCCATCGGCTCAACTGAATCCGCTGCAGTCGGGCGGCGTGATCGGGCTGGCGCGCGATTACGGCGGCATCGACCTGCGCTGGTCTGCCAAGTTGCAACTCGCCGACCGGCCCTTGGACATCGTCGCGGGCCTGGCGTACGACAGCTTGCACGAATGGCGTATGGGCTATGAAAACTACATCGGTCGTGTCACTACGCCCATCCTCGGCGTGCAGGGGCGGCTGCGTCGCAACGAGCGCAACACCGTGTGGAACCTGGACCCTTACGCGCAGGCGACGTGGCAGTTCGCGGAGCGCTGGACGCTGGAGGCGGGCGTGCGGCGCAGCGCCGTGCACTTCGATTCACAAGACCGCTACATCCTTGGCGTCAACGGCAATGACAGCGGCAGCGCGCGCTATGAGAAGACGCTGCCCGTGGCTTCGTTGCGGTTCCAGGCCACGCCGGACGTGGCGTTGTACGCCTCGGCCGGCCGAGGCTTCGAAACCCCAACGCTCAACGAGCTGGCGTACCGCGCCAGCGGCGCAAGCGGACTCAACTTTGCGCTGCAGCCCGCTGTCAACGACAGTGTGGAGGTGGGCGCCAAGGCCAAGGTCGGCGGTGGTTTGCTTACCGCCGCATTGTTCCGCACGGGAACGCGCGACGAAATCGTGACCAACACCAACATCGGTGGTCGAGCGACCTTTCAGAACGCGGGGCGCACGCGTCGCGATGGGTTCGAGTTGGGATGGCAGCATGAAACCGCGAGCTATTGGCGCACGCAACTCGCCTACACCTTGCTCGATGCACGCTATCGGGATCGGTTTTGCTCGCCGTCACCTTGCGTCGCGAGCAGTACGGTGGCTGCCGGCAATCGCATGCCAGGCATTGCGAGGCAATCGGTCTTCGCGTCGTTCGGATGGGCGCCGCCCGAAGGCTGGCATGCCGGCGCAGAGTTGCGGGCGCTCAGCCGCATCCAGGCCAACGACGTCAACACGGCCGGCGCGCCAGGCTACATGCTGGCCGCGCTGCAAGCGGGCTATGTGAAGCGTCTCGAGCACTGGGAGCTGAACGCGTTCGCGCGGGTCGACAACCTGTTCAACCGACGCTACATCGGCTCGGTCATCGTGAACGAAGGCAATGCGCGTTACTACGAGCCGGCACCCGGCCGTAACTGGACCGTGGGGGCGGGCGCGTCGTATCGCTTCTAAAGCGACGCGCGACGATGGCGCGGCTGGCAATGGGCTGCGAGTTTCCGGGGGCAAGGTGGCTGCTAGTTCCGCGCAGCGGCGCCCCGAGCTACTCTGCAAGCCAAGTGGAGTTCGCGAAGCCATTGAACAATGTCGATACTTTGCGAGCCCGATCTCCAACCCATTCAGAGACTTTCTATGCCAGACGACGAACGCTGCTGCGGAACCGGCACCTGCATCATTGATGCGAGGGGCCTCTGCTGGTGCGGCCAGCAATGGGATGGAGAAAAAATGTGCCGCCCCGACCAGACCGGAGCACCGTCCGGCACGCCAGATGCGCCGCAAAAGCAGCCGAACACCCAAGCCGATCCCCTTGACTGAATCTGCTCACCAGAGCCCGAGCGGTTGGGCACAGGCGCTCGGCTACGGCGGCCTGATTCCGTTCGTGAGCCTCGCTGTGGCGGTCTGGACGCTGGAGCCTATCGATCGTGCCCGCAGTCTTTCGGCCCTGCTGGCCTACGGCGCTTCCATCCTCGGTTTCATGGGCGCCGTCCACTGGGGTCTGGTCATGCGCGATGCGTCTGGTGGTCGGTCCACGCGCTCGCTCGTGTGGGGCGTGACGCCCGCTCTGGTCGCCTGGATCGCTCTGTTGGTCGACCCTGTGGTGGGCCTCTGGCTGGTTGCCGCCGGACTGTGGTCCTGTTTTGCGGTGGACCGCGTCACGTACCCGAACTTCGGAGTTCGCGGCTGGTTGCCGATGCGTTTGGTGCTGACCGTGGTTGCGAGCCTATGTTGCGCTGCGGGTGCGGTCAGGTTGATGCAATGAACGCGCGCCGATCTTCAGCGACGCGGGCCACGTGATGCCGAGCCTCGACGCCGCCGTGTCCGCCCTCAGCGAGGCCGATGTCTCCCGCATCGTCGAAATGGCCTGGGAAGATCGCACTGCATTCGAGGCGATTGCGTTGCAGTTCGGTTTGAACGACTCGGCCGTAGTCGCCCTCATGCGGCGACAGCTAAAGCCCGCGTCGTTCAAGACGTGGCGCAAACGAATGGCCGGTCGTGTGACCAAGCACGCGGCGTTGCGCAGCGTCGAAGTGCAGCGCCACCGTGCAACCAACACGCGACAGTAGCGGGCTTGCCCGCCGTAGGTCGTCGTATGCCTGGCTTACAGGCCAGCCGCTGCGCGCAGCTTGGGCGCGATGCTGGTGCTTTCCCAGGTGAACTCGGGTTCTTCACGGCCGAAGTGGCCGTAGGCGGCAGTCTTCTGGTAAATCGGGCGGAGCAGGTCGAGCATCTGGATGATCCCCTTGGGACGCAGGTCAAAATGCTCGCGCACCAGGGCGGCGATCTTCTCGTCGGAGATCAGGCCCGTGCCTTCGGTGTAGACCGTGA
>JANXTS010000008.1 GCA_025352265.1 Variovorax sp.
CGGCTGCCTCCGCGCCCGCCGCCGTGCCCAACAAGGGCGACGTCGCCTGGATGATCGTCGCCACGGCGCTGGTCATCATGATGTCGGTGCCGGCGCTGGCCCTCTTCTACGGCGGCCTGGTGCGCAGCAAGAACATGCTGTCGGTGCTGATGCAGGTGATGGTCACGTTCTCGATGATCGTCGTGCTGTGGTGCGTGTACGGCTACAGCTTGGCGTTCACCGAAGGCAACGCCTTTATCGGCGGCTTCGACCGGCTGTTCATGAAGGGCCTGTTCAACCCGGTAGACGGTTCGTTCGCGATGGCGGCCACTTTCAGCAAGGGGGTCTACATCCCTGAATTGCTGTTCATGGCGTTCCAGGCGACCTTCGCCGGCATCACCTGCTGCCTGATCGTCGGCGCCTTCGCCGAGCGCGCCAAGTTCTCGGCCGTGCTCGCGTTCATGGCGCTGTGGTTCACCTTCAGCTATGCGCCGATCGCGCACATGGTCTGGTTCTGGATGGGCCCGGACGCTTATGCGACCAAGGACGTGGTCGACGCAATGAACGCGAAGGCCGGCTACCTCTGGCAGATGGGCGCGCTCGACTTCGCGGGCGGCACGGTCGTGCACATCAACGCGGCGGTGGCCGGGCTGGTGGGGGCGTTCATGATCGGCAAGCGCGTCGGCTACGGCCGCGAGGCGTTCACGCCGCACTCGCTGACGCTGACGATGGTCGGCGCCGCGCTGCTGTGGGTCGGCTGGTTCGGCTTCAATGCCGGATCGGCGCTCGAAGCCGGCAACAGCGCCGTGCTCGCGTTCATGAACACCTTCACCGCGACCGCCGGCGCGATGCTGGCGTGGTGCATCGGCGAAACGCTGACGAAGGGCAAGGCGTCGATGCTTGGCGCGGCCTCGGGTGCGGTCGCGGGTCTGGTGGCGATCACGCCGGCCGCCGGCAACGTCGGCCTCATGGGCGCAATCATCATCGGCTTCGTCGCTGGCTTTGCTTGCCTCTGGGGTGTGACCGGTCTGAAGAAGCTGCTGGGTGCAGACGATTCGCTCGACGTTTTTGGCGTGCACGGTGTCGGCGGTATCGTCGGCGCATTGCTGACAGGTGTGTTCAATACGCAATCGCTCGGCGGCCCGGGCATCGTCGGCGACTGGGTCACGGCCAGCGTCGTCACCAGCGAAATCGGCCCACAGGTCTGGATCCAGCTCAAGGCTGTGGTGCTTACCATCGTGTGGTCGGGCGTGGTCTCGGTCATTGCTTACAAGATCGCCGACTTGACGATCGGTTTGCGTGTGACGGAAGAAGAAGAGCGCGAAGGCCTTGACATCTCTTCGCACGGCGAAACCGCATATAACAGGTAATCCCCCAAGGGTTTTGCGCACTTCGTGTCGCTTTGCCCTCCCCCCTGCTGGGTGCGACACCAGCGGACCGGAAAAGCCGGATCCGCGGTGTCTCTGGAATTTAAAAAGGCCACCTTCGGGTGGCCTTTTTTTTTGGGGTCGGTGACGCACAATTGCGTTATGTGGACCACGCTTGACGACAGCCTTTGCGAACTTGGTGAATCGCCGTTTTGGCACCCGGGCGAACGATCTCTCTACTGGCTCGACATTGCTGGACGAGCTGTGTTGCGAACTCGGGGTGATGTAGGTGCCGCCGCTGCTACCGTCGAGCGATGGGCATTGCCCAGTGAACCGGGGTGCATGGCGCCAGCGCGGCGCGACGGGCTGGTCATCGCGCTGCGTGACGGGATCTATCGGGCAAAGACCTGGGGCGGCAAGCTGACGCAACTGGTCGGTGTCGACTACGACACCCGCACCATGCGCTTCAACGACGGCAAGTGCGATCCGCTCGGGCGCTTTTGGGCGGGCACGCTGAACGAAGCCAAAGACATACCGAACGCCGAGCTGTATTGCCTGGACATGCGCGAAGGACGCGCACCGGCTTTGCTGCGCATGGCCGGTGAGGCCACTACCTCCAACGGCCTGGCGTTCTCGCCCGATGCTCGCACCATGTACTGGTCCGACACAGCGGCGCACGTGATCCACGCTTGGGATTGGGTAGGCGATGCCAACACCCTTACGCGGCCGCACATGTTCCAAAAATTCGCCGCCAAGCCCGCTGGTTGGACGCCATCGTCTCCGGTGCGCTACGCCGGTCGCCCCGACGGCGCCACGGTCGATGCCGAGGGCCACTACTGGGCTGCGATGTACGAGGGAGGGCAACTGCTGCGCTTCGCACCCGATGGCAAGCAAGTCGGCGCCATCGCGACACCGGTGCAGTGTCCGACCATGCCGTGCCTCGGCGGCGACGACCTGCGTACGCTCTTCGTCACCAGCGCACGCAAGGGGCGTCCCGCCGAAGAGCTGGAAGAACGCCCGGCGTCTGGCTGCGTCGTATCGATGCGCGTCGACGCACCGGGGCTGCCGGTGGCATTCTTCGAAGATTGATGCGATGACCAACCCTATCGAACTCCAACGCATCGTCGACCGCGTGCGCGCCGCTGCGGCCGACGCTACGCCGCTCGACATCCGTGGCGGCGGCACCAAAAATTTCTACGGTGAGGTCGCTTTGGGCGAGCCACTCGTCACCAGCGAGCTCACCGGCATCACGAGTTATGAACCGAGCGAACTGGTCGTCACCGTGCGCGCCGGAACGCCGCTCGCCGAACTGGAGGCGCTGCTCGCCGACCAGGGTCAGTGTTTGCCCTTCGAGCCACCGCGCTTCTCGCATCCAGCGAACCCCGGAGTGCGCGGCGGCACCGTCGGCGGCATGGTCGCTGCAGGCCTGAGCGGGCCGTCGCGCGCCAGCGTCGGTGCGGTGCGCGACTACGTGCTCGGCGCCACG
Organism: Variovorax sp.; assembly: GCA_025352265.1. Lineage (GTDB taxonomy): Bacteria > Pseudomonadota > Gammaproteobacteria > Burkholderiales > Burkholderiaceae_C > Variovorax. The sequence continues at coordinate 2,833 of JANXTS010000008.1, forward strand.
CTGGTCGATGGTCGCGGTGAGGTGCTGCACTTCGGCGGCACCGTCATGAAAAACGTCGCGGGGTACGACGTCTCGCGCGTACTGGCTGGGTCGCTCGGCACGCTGGGCGTCATCGCTGAAGTGAGCCTCAAGGTGCTGCCCGTTGCGCCCGCTGAAGCCACGATTGAATTTGAATGCGATCAGGCCGATGCCTTGCGACTGCTCAATGAATGGGGCGGCCGGCCACTGCCGTTGAATGCCAGCCTGTGGCGACTGCGTGAGGGTGTCGGCGTGTTGTCGCTGCGTTTGCGCGGTGCAGTGGCGGCGGTCGAAGCGGCGTGTCGCCATCTGGGTGGTGCTGTGCAGGAAGCGGGTCCGGCCGAGGCCGGCTGGCGGTCGTTGCGCGATCAGCAGCATCCGTGGTTCGCCGACCGTGCGATGAATGGTGGGCCTGCTGCGTCCAACGCGGATGACCTCTGGCGGCTGTCCGTACCGCAGACTGCATCCGTGCTCGCACTCGATGGCTCGCCCTGGATCGAATGGCATGGTGGCCAGCGTTGGTACCAGGCCGCGTCCGGACAGGCTTCTCGCATGCGTGAAACAGCCCGCGCGGTCGGTGGGCACGCAACGCTGTTCAGGGCGGGCGGACGTACCGAAGCGACCGATACGAGCGAGCCGGCTTCAAGGTTCGATGCGCTGAGCGCTCCCCTGGCACGCATTCATCGAGCCCTCATGAAAGAGTTCGACCCGCACAACATCTTCAATCGCGACCGGTTGCTGTCGGCAGGCTGAGTCAACAGCCTTTCGGCCACCGTCGTCAGTTATTTAAGCCAGCCATTGCCGCCAGCCAACACCCGACATGCAAACTGAACTCGCCCCCGAATTTCTTGACACCGCGGACGGACTGGAAGCCGAAGCCATCTTGCGCAAGTGCGTGCACTGCGGCTTCTGCAACGCGACCTGCCCGACCTATCAGTTGTTGGGCGATGAGCTCGATGGTCCACGGGGTCGCATCTACCTTATCAAGCAGGTGCTCGAAGGCAAGGCGCCGACGCGCAGCACGCAACTGCATCTCGACCGTTGCCTGACCTGCCGAAATTGCGAAACGACCTGCCCGAGCGGTGTCCAGTACGGCCACTTGGTCGACATCGGCCGCAAGATCGTCGACCAGAAAGTGCCGCGTCCTGCGATGGAATCCGCCACGCGCTGGTTGTTGAAAGAAGGACTTCCATCGCCACTGTTTGGCACGGCCATGAAGGTCGGCCAGGCCGTGCGCGGACTGCTGCCCGACGCGCTGAAAGCCAAAGTGCCCGCCAAGCAGGACGCCGGTATCTGGCCGACGACTCAGCACGCGCGCAAGGTGCTCATGCTGGCCGGTTGCGTGCAGCCCGCGATGATGCCGAACATCAACAGCGCGACCGCGCGCGTGCTCGATGCTGCGGGCATCCAGGCCGTCATCGCCAAGGAGGCGGGCTGCTGCGGTGCCTTGAAATTTCACCTTAACGACCAGGAAGGTGGCAAGGCGAACATGCGCGCGAATATCGATGCCTGGTGGCCGCAAGTCGAACGTGACGAAGTCGAAGCCATCGTTATGAACGCGTCCGGCTGCGGCGTTACGGTGCGCGAGTACGGGCACATCCTGCGCGACGACCCGACGTACGCAGCCAAAGCCCGACGCATCAGTGAACTAACCAAAGATCTGAGCGAGCTGTTGCCCGATCTGGTGCCCGTGCTGAAGGCGCGTGTGAAGCCGCCCGAGGGTGTGATCGCATTTCACCCTCCCTGCACGTTGCAGCACGGGCAAAAGCTTCGTGGAGGCGTCGAGGTCAATCTGCGCGCATTGGGTTTCGATGTACGAGTTGCTTTCAACGAAGCGCATCTTTGCTGCGGTTCGGCCGGAACGTATTCTGTGCTGCAACCCGAGATCGCTTATTCGCTGCGCGACCGCAAGCTCGGCAATCTGAACCAGCTCCAGCCGAGCGTCATCGCCTCGGCCAACATCGGCTGCATCACGCATCTGCAAAGTGGCAGTGGTGTGCCGGTGAAGCACTGGATCGAATTGCTCGACGCTGCGATTCGTGCGCGTTGACGCGGCAGTCAGGGTGCAGTCGAAGAAGCATCTCGGCGGCATCTACCAACACTTAATTTCTTTTTAGAAACATTGAGTTGACAATTGCGGGCAACGCAATTGATAAATGCTTCACGCATCGTTAAAGAGAGTTTCCGCTCCGCCTGAGACCGCGACTTAGTGCCCACGTCTCGCGAGAATGCGACCAGATACTCGCGCCCCACTGCCAAGGCACTTTTTGACCGCGGCATCAATCAGGGGAAGCGACGATGAACCGGTCATTCAAGAGCATTTGGAGCGAGGCGCAGGGCGCGTGGGTCGCGGTATCGGAAGTTGCTGGAGGGCGCGGGAAAAAGAGTCGCAGTGGCGCGGCTGTACTGTCCGGTCTTGCGCTTGGCACTGCACTGCTGGCTGCGCCTCTGCTGGTGGGTGCGCAACAAACGATCGGTAATCCCCCTGGTGCGCCCGACCCGTCCGCGCTGCTGGACTTGAGGTCATCAGCGGCGCCGGGGGCCCGTGGCCTATTGAATGCCCGGGTGCCACTGACCGGTTTCACCGACCAAGCCAGCTTTAATGGCGGCGTCGTTGCCAAAGGCTTGACGGTTTTCAACACGGCAACGGTCGGCAACATGACGCCCGGCCTGTACACCTGGAATGGCAGCCAGTGGATCTCCAACAGCGAGGTGCCCTACGTTCATACCAATTCGGCGGTGGTGGGCAATTCGACGCTGGGCAATTCGGGCGCCATCGGCGGAGAAAGCATCGCTGTCGGCGCCAATGCAAAGGCCTCGGGTAACCAAAGCATAGCCATCGGGCGGGACACGCAGGCAGCCGGTGACTACACCACTAGCATGGGATACCTTGCTGGCGCCGGCGCGCCGGCTGCGATCACTACATCCAACACGTCAATAGGCAGCAAGGCGGGTCAATACACCACGGTAACCCCAACCAATGTCACCGGTTACAACGTCGCGCTCGGCGCGGAAAGTGGCAACAACGTTGACGGCAGCTACAACGTCGGAATCCAGCAACAGGCAGGCACGAATGTCGTCGGCCTTCAAAATGTGGCGATTGGTCGTGGCGCGGGCCGAGGCGTCAACGGCAGCAACAACGTTGCGCTCGGACGATCAGCGGGCGTTGGAAGTACTGCGGTACCGTTTAGCAACACCGTAGCCATTGGAAACGCCGCCGGTGTGGGCGCCGACAACGCAATTGCTATTGGCACCAGTGCTAGAGCCATCGGCGCGTCGTCCATCTCGATCGGTACCGGCAACATCGTCAACGGCGACCGTTCGGGCGCCATTGGCGACCCGACCACCATCACCGGCACGGATTCGTATTCAATCGGTAACAACAACACCATCAACGCCAACAACGCCTTTGTGCTGGGCAACAACGTGACGATTGCCGCGGGGCTCGACGGCGCCGTCGGAATTGGGAACAACAGCACGGTGGCGGCATCGAAGGTGGCTTCGTACAACCCCGGCACGGGCACTGTGGTCGGCACGGCGATAGGCAGCAACGTGGTCAGCGTGGGTGCTGCGGGCGCCGAGCGCCGCATTACCAACGTGGCCGCTGGCGGTGCGGACACCGACGCGGTCAATGTCAGCCAGTTGACTGCATTGAGCCAAGTCGTTGCCACCGGGAAAATCAAATTCTTCAGTGTCAACTCCGTGGTTGGTGGAAATGCAGACAACCTCGGCGCCACCGGCCTGGATGCCATCGCCATCGGTAGAGACGCGACCGCGGCGGGCGACACCACGGTTGCGCTGGGCTCCGACGCAACCGGCTCGGGCAAGCAGGCAGTGGCCATCGGACTAAGGGCGCGGGCTTCTGAGCAGCAGTCGATTGCCATCGGCAGCGATACGCACGCCACAGACTTTTACGCCACGGCGGTCGGCACCGGCAGCGAAGCGACGAATGCTTTCACCACCGCCGTGGGTGCCGGAAATATTGTCAGCGGAGTCTTCAGCAGCGGCATCGGTAACCAAAACACTGTGAGCGGAAACAGCTCGACGGCGGTCGGCGCAGGCAACACCATCAACGCCAACAACGCCTTTGTGCTGGGCAACAACGTGACGATTGCCGCAGGACTGGACGGCGCCGTTGGCATCGGCAACAACAGCACGGTGACGGCATCGACGGTGGCGTCGTACAACCCCGGTACGGGCAATGTGAGCGGCACGGCCATCGGCAGTAACGTTGTCAGCGTGGGCAGCGTGAGCGGAGAGCGGCGTATTACCAATGTGGCTGCTGGCGGGGCTGACACTGACGCCGTCAATGTGAGTCAACTCAAGGCGGTCAGCGCTGCGACATCTGCGATCGACTTCCCGATTCGGTCAGGTAACGCCGGCCCTTACGTAACGGCGGCGACGGGCAAAGACAGCCTTGCAGTCGGCGCAACGGCTGCGGCCACCAGCGGCGCCGGTACGGCTGTGGGCGAAGCGAGTCGCGCCTATTCTTTTTCGACTGCCCTGGGCTACAACGCCAACGCGTCAGGCCCGAACAGCATGGCGCTTGGTGCTAGCAGCAAAGCGATGGGCGTGCAGCAAACCGTTCTGGGGACAAACGCCCAGGCGGACATTCTTTCAACTGAGTCGGTTGTCGTTGGACGGGGTGCCTCGGCGATCAACTCCGCTTTCAGTACGGTCGTCGGCACTGGCGCCAGTGCCGTTGGCAATACCAACTCGGTCTTCGGTTACAAGGCTTCTTCAATCAACGTCAATAATGCCATCGCGATGGGCGACGGTGCTTCGGTGACGGGCTCGGCAGGCATTGCGCTCGGCTCCGGAGCCGAGGCAACGGGCAATATGACAACGGCCATCGGTGTGGGTGCCGCCTCAAACGGCGTTACGGGCATCGCGCTAGGCACCAACGCCGTGAATACTGTCGACAACTCGGTTGCGTTGGGCGCCAACGCGTTCGACAGCGCTGCATTCAGCAAAACGACTGCGGGGACAACGACCTATAACAGCAGCGTTATCAACGGCACAACCTACAACTACGCTGGTGGCGCTCCGATCGGGGTGGTGTCGGTCGGTAGTCCTGGCGCAGAGCGCCGCATCCAAAACCTTGCGGCCGGACAGATTTCCGCCACAAGCACCGATGCAGTCAATGGTAGTCAGCTGTATGCGGTTGGCAACTCAATTACTTCTACGATTACGGCAGGTCAGACGCATTACTACAGCGTCAACGATGGCGGCACGCAAGGCGGTAACTACGCCAACGACGGGGCGACTGGCGTCAACGCATTGGCCGCTGGTGTCGGCGCAACTTCCAAGGGCGCGGGCGGTATTGCCCAGGGTTTCGGCGCGGCTTCGGGGCAAGAAGCCAATAATCTGGCTATCGGGACTGGTGCAAGCGCGCAGGGTCCCGGCTCCCTCGCTTTTGGCTACCCCACAGGTTCTTCGATAGCCATCGGCAACAACGCGAAGACTTTGAATGGCGCAGCGATTGCGGTCGGCATGAATGCCGTTTCGGCCGGGTTTGGGGTGGCCATGGGCGCTAACGCAAGCGCATCGCAGTCGAATGCTATTGCCATCGGACATGATGCCTTTGCATTGGTCCAAACAGTAGCAATTGGTGTGGACGCTGGCAGAGGCAGCACGATTTTTCAGAGCGTCGTCATAGGCCCCGGCGCCGGATTTGCTAGCAAAGGCTCAGCTCAAACCATCGTCGGGATCAATGCCGGAACGAATGTTTCAGGCAGTCAAAATACCTTGCTGGGTGCGGGCGCCGGTGCCAACCAGCACGGCTCGCCCAATACTGCAGTGGGCCTTTCCGGAACCAGTACCAACGGCAACTTCAACACAGCGCTGGGGAACGGCGGCAATTTCGTGACCGGCGACAGCAACTTGTCTGCCGGTGAAGTTACTGGCTGGAGCGTGACCGGTTCACGTAACGTTGCATTGGGCAACCATGCCGGCAGCGACATCGTAGGCAGTGACAACATTTCCATCGGCACCTACGCGGGCGCGGCGACGGCAGCTGACACTATAAGTATTGGAAGAAACTCGACGCCGAGTGCAAATAACGCCGTTGCTATCGGCAAGGGAACGCAGGCATTCAACGCAAACGATGTTGCGCTCGGTTCGGACTCGGTTACGGCAACTGCAAACGCCACGCCAACCGGCACCATCAACGGCACGACTTACACCTACGCCGGTGGTGCGCCAACCAGCGTGGTGAGCGTGGGCAGCGTCGGTAACGAGCGCCAGATCACCAACGTAGCGGCGGGCCAGGTCACGGCCACCAGCACCGATGCAATCAACGGCTCGCAACTGTATGCGACCAACTCGGCAATCAGCAACGTCACCAACGGTGGCGGCATCAAGTACTTTCATGCGAACTCAACGGCTGCCGATTCGATCGCAGCCGGCCCAGAGAGCGTAGCGATCGGTCCTCAAGCTGTCGCAAATACTGCGGGTGGCGTGGCCCTGGGTTCGGGCGCCTTGTCGGATCGCACAATCGTCCAAGGCACTGGCACCTTCAGCAGCGGCTCGACCGCAGTGAGCTACAACACCAACGACCGCACTTTGCTTGGCGCAGTGAGCGTCGGCAACAGCACCGGCTACCGCCAGATCATCAATGTCGCAGACGGCACCCAGGCCAGCGATGCGGTGACGGTGAGGCAATTGAGCGGTGCACTGGGCAGCATCACTGCCACGACGGGCAAGTACTTTCACGCCAATTCGACCGCTGCTGATTCGCTGGCGGTCGGTACGGAGTCGGTGGCCATCGGCCCACAGACCGTGGTCAACGGTAACAACGGCATCGGCATCGGCAACGGTGCGACAGTGCAGACCAGCGCCACCAACGGCATTGCCATCGGGACGGGCGCCAGCGTGACGCAGGTCGGCGGTGTCGCCTTGGGCGCAGGTTCCATTGCTGGCACAGCAGCCGGTGTCAAGGGTTATGTGCCAACCGGCGCCAGCACGGCGCAGACGGCGGCGGTCAATGCCACCACCAGCACGTTGGCAGGCGTGTCGGTCGGCAACGCAGCTACAGGCCAACTGCGCCAGATCAACGGCGTTGCTGCCGGCTCGGTCGACAGCGACGCGGTCAACGTGAGCCAGTTGAAGGCGGTGCAGACCTCCGTTACCACTCTCGACAACAACGCGGTCAAGTACGACACGACTACTGCCGGCACGACCAACTACAACTCGGTCAACTTGGGCAACAGCAACTCGACCGGGCCGGTCACCCTGGGCAACGTCGCCAACGGCGTGGCACCTTACGACGCGGTCAATGTGCAGCAGCTGACCGCCGGCGTCGCAAGTGCCAACGCTTACACCGATGCACGCGTCAACGGATTGCAGGGAAACATCGACGGCGTGGCACGGAAAGCCTATGCCGGCGTAGCGTCGGCGATGGCGCTTGAAAGCGCACCGTACATCGCGGGCAAGACGACCTACGCTGCCGGTGTGGGCTATTACCAAAGCCAGGGTGCAGTCGGCATCGCGTTGCGCCGCACGGCGGACAACGGCCGATGGAGCGTCACGGGTGGTGTGTCGGCGAGCGCAGGTGGCGTTGCAGTGCGTGCCGGCGTGTCGGGGATATGGAAATGAGCAAAAAGATCGCTAACGACCTTCTTCGCACTTTTTCTTCCACTTCTCCGGAGCCTCACACCATGTCATCCCCAACGTCTTTTCGATTTGCCCGTACCGTCTTCAGCGCACTCGTGCTCTCATGCGCCGGCTTTGCGGCGTCAGCGCAACAAGCTCAAGTTGCGGTGTCCGCTGCGGTTGCAGGAGAGGTTAATTTTCCGTCGCTCGACAGCTCCTATCTCAAGACCGGATCGTTCGTCGGCCCCGACCATGTTCGGCGCATCACTCCAGGGCTGAGCAAGGACCAGGTCCGACTCGAGCTCGGCAATCCGCAATACAGCGAAGGCTTGTTCGGTGTTCGCGAATGGGACTACGCCTTCAACTTCTACACGGGCAAGGGCAACGAGTACATCACTTGCCAGTTCAAGGTGAAGTTCGATCTGGTCGACAACATCTATCGAGCAGTCAGCACGCATTGGAAGGGCGTCGCGTGCGAAAGCTACCTGAGCCCGGTGGTGATGGCGCAGGCCATTCCGGTTGTGATGGCTGCGCCGGTTCCGGTACCGACTACGCGTCGCCTGACGCTGGGCGCCGATGGTCTCTTCAAGTTTGCCAAATCCGGCTTCAACGACCTGCTGCCAGAGGGGCGTGGAAGGCTTGAAGCGTTGGCGACGCAGCTGCGTCGCGATGGTGTTGTTTTGAACTCGATCATCATCACCGGTCACACCGACCGCATAGGCTCCGACGCGTCCAACGTGGCTTTGTCGCAAGCGCGCGCAAACACCGTGCGCGACTACCTCATCGGCAAGGGTATCGACGGCAAGCTGGTGCGTGCTTATGGTGCTGGAGAAACGCAGCCGGTGACGCAATGCGCCGGCGAGCGGGTCACACCTGAACTGATGGCTTGCTTGCAACCGAACCGCCGCGTCGACATCGAAGTCGCGGGACAACAGTGACAGCGCAGCGCGCGCAGGATCGGTCGCGGCGCGGTGACTGCATCCGTGCTTCGCTGCTTGGCGGCTTGTTGCTCTGTTCGACTTTGGTGTCGGCCCAGACGCAGCAAGCCCCGACGGCCGCACCGGCGCAGCCGTCGCGCAATGCGCTGGAGCAACTGACCGCGCAAGCCGGCATCAGCACCTGCATGGGCACGATGCATCGTGTAGCACCGGCCCTGACCGGGCCTACGGGCGCGTTCGCCGCCATGTTGATGACCAACCCGGTGGCGCCGGATGCTTCCGCGTTTGCCGCGTCGGTCGAGCGCGCCGAGCCGGCGGGCACGCGCTTCGTAAGCGCCGTGTTCGCGCCGACCGGACGTGGTGGCTGCGATGTGGGTTACGACATGATCGACGTATGGGCCAAACCCTGTCCGCAGGTCGCAGTGCAGGACCTCGGCTACACCAAGCCGCTCGACGTCGTCGGCAAGTCGATCGGCGTGGTCCCGATCAGCCCGACGCACCATATCTACCTGATGGCTACGGCCGGCAACGGCTGCGTCAGCATCACCAAGGAACTGCTATTTCCCTGACCTGAACTGGCGCCGCGGTCCGACTCGTCGCGCCGGCTTTCAAGCGAGACTCCGTCAGCAAATAGAAGGATGCTTAGCCATGTTCAAAAAAATTCGCCCCGCTCTCGTTCTCGCCGTTTACTTGGCGTCGTCCGGCGCTGTGACGATCGCTGCAGCGCAGTCCGCCATGCCAGCCATGCGTGGCGAGGGCGCCGCGCGCTATGTTTGCGGCGGCATCGGCTCCGATGAGTCGACCGCCTTTCGCGCCTCGATGAAAGACCATCCGTTGGCGCTCTTGTTCGCTCGTGCCGACGGTGCTTACGAAGCCGACGTCGCGGTGAGCATTCAGGACGACAAGAACACAACCGCGTTGGCGTTTCGTGCCAGCGGACCGGTTTGCCTGATCGACCTTCCTGCCGGAAAATACGTCGTCAATGCCGACGCTGGCCGCACTTCCAAGACGCAGTCGGTCACCGTGGGCGGTGGCTCGAAGTCTGTCGACTTCCGCTTCTGACCAGGTGCCTTCGGGCGCGGTTCAGGCGCTAGCCAGCGCCTTCTCGACGTCGCGCTCCATCGACGCCGGTGTGTCGAGCGGCGCATACCGCTTCAACACGCTGCCATCGCGCGCCACGAGAAACTTTGTGAAGTTCCACTTGATGGCTGTGCTGCCCAGGAGGCCCGGCTTCTCTTTGGTAAGCCACTGGTAGAGCGGTGCGGCACCGCTCCCATTGACGTCTATTTTTTCCATCATCGGAAAGCTCACGCCGTAATTCTTGGTGCAAAAGGCGCCGATCTCTTCGTTTGTTCCCGGGTCTTGAGAGCCAAACTGGTTCGACGGAAATCCAAGCACTGTCAGGCCTTGCTCGGCATACTTTTCGTGCAGCTTTTCAAGCCCCTCGAACTGCGGCGTAAAGCCACATTTGCTGGCTGTATTGACGATCAGCAGGACCTTGCCGCGGAAGCTTGAAAGCTGCACGCTCTTGCCATCGATCTGGGTCGCGTCGAAATCGTAGACGTTGGTCATGGTTTTTCTCCTGGGTCAGTGATGTTTGTCGCTCCGAGCGATAGCAAGCAGATGCTGCACTTCTTCCGGGTACTTGCGCAAGTTGTTCAGGTGCCATCGCCGGATGAGCCACATAAAGCCGGCAACCAGCCCACCGAACGCGGTGATGGCGGCATTGGCCGATAGGCCGAGACCCGTGCAGGCGCTGTAGAAGCCGCCCAATAAAAGAATGCAGGCCTGCTCGTTAAAGTTCTGTACGGCAATCGATCGGCCGGCGCCCATCAGGTTGTGGCCGCGGTGCTGCAGCAGCGCGTTCATCGGCACCACGAGAAAGCCGCCGCATCCACCGAGCAAAATCAAGAACGGCACTGCCAGCCAGACGTTGCCGACAAAAATCATGCAGATCACCATTACGCCCATCCCGATGCCCATGGGGATCACCTGGGTCGCAGTGTCAAGCCGCATACGCATCGACGCGGCCACGGCACCGACCGCCATGCCGATGGTCACCACGCCCGTCAGCCAGGAGGCTTGCGTCGTGTTGTAGCCAAGTGCGACCGAGCCCCAGGCGATGACGATGTATTTGAGATTGCCCCCGGCGCCCCAAAACAACGTGGTGGTGGCGAGCGAAATCTGACCGAGCTTGTCGCGCCAGAGGCGTGCGTTGCAGTGCCAGAAGTCAGGCAACAAGGACGCGATGTTGCGCACGAGGCCATGCTGCTTGTTGCTGCGTAGCGAACGCATCTCGACACCGGTGTGCGGGATGCGCGTGTTGAACCAGGCGGCCAGCGCGTAGACGAAGATCAGCACGCTGATGGCCGCGGCCGGGGGTGTGTCGACGCCGGTATCGATAAACGGAAGATCAAACCTCAGTAAATGGCTGGACACCGTATGCCCGACCAGCGTGCCGCCAAGCACGATGCCGAGCAGGATCGATGCGATCGTCAGCCCCTCGATCCAGCCGTTGGCCTTGACCAGTTGCGACGCCGGCAAAAGCTCCGTCAGGATGCCGTATTTGGCTGGCGAGTACGCCGCGGCGCCAAGACCGACGATCGCGTACGAGAGCAAAGGGTGCGTGCCGAACAACATCATCAGGCAGCCGACCACCTTGATCGCATTGCTGATGAACATCACCCGGCCCTTGGGCAAGGCATCGGCAAAGGCACCGACCAGCGGCGCCAGCACCACATAGAACACAGCAAAGATCGGCACCAGCGCGGCACGCTGCCACTCAGGTGCGCCGGCACTTCTCATCAGTTCGACAGCGGCCACGAAAAGCGCTTGGTCGGCCAGCGACGAAAAGAACTGGGCCGACATGATGGTGTAAAAACCGCGCTTCATCGATGGGCTGGCTGGCCAGAGAGGGGGCTGCTGGCAATAGTGAAAAAGGGTTCCGCCACTGGCGGATGGCCGGTTATAGCATGGGGTTGCGATGCCAAAATGAGCGCTTCCACCCGTGTTTTCTGTGGGCATTGCGCCTTTGTTTGCACATTCGAAATCGAGTTTGAGATGCCCCGTCCGATTCTTGCCACCGTTCATGTCGACGCGTTGCGCCACAACATCGAGCGCGCGCGCCTTGCCGGGCTCGATTCGCGCGTTTGGGCGGTGGTCAAGGCCAACGCCTACGGTCACGGCATCGAGCGCGTGTTCGACGGCTTTCGCAGTGCCGACGGTTTTGCGCTGCTTGACCTGGTGGAAGCAGAGCGGGTGCGGGCGCTTGGCTGGCGGGGACCGGTGCTCTTGCTGGAAGGCGTATTCGAGCCACGCGACCTCGAACTCTGCTCTCGACTCGACCTCTGGCACACCGTGCATTGCGACGCGCAAATCGACATGTTGGCGGCGCACAAGACGCAGGCGCCGCAGCGCGTGTTCCTGAAAATGAACTCCGGCATGAACCGGCTCGGCTTTGCGCCGTCGCGCTTTCGATCGGCCTGGACGCGGCTCAACGCGCTGCCACAAGTCGACGAGATTTCGCTGATGACGCATTTCAGCGACGCCGACGGCGCACGCGGCATTGCACATCAACTTGCAGTGTTCGAGAACGCCACGCGCGACTTGCCCGGCGAACGCACGATCGCCAACAGCGCCGCGACGCTGCGCCATGCAACGCTGGCCCGCGGCGATTGGGTGCGGCCCGGCATCGTGCTGTACGGCAGTGCTCCTGACTTCCCCGAACACGACGCGGTGCACTGGCAGCTGCAACCCGGCATGACGCTCGCCACGCGGCTGCTTGCAGTGCAGACGCTGCAGGCGGGCGACACCGTCGGTTACGGCTCCAGCTTTACCGCCGAAGGGCCGTTGCGCATCGGAGTCGCTGCTGTGGGTTATGCCGACGGCTATCCGCGCCATTGCACTACTGGAACGCCGGTGCTGGTGAACGGCGTGCGCACGCGCATGGTCGGGCGCGTCAGCATGGACATGATTACGGTCGATCTCACCCCCGTGCCGGACGCTGACTTCAACAGCGAGGTCACGCTGTGGGGCCGAGCTGCCAACGGCACGCTTCTGCCGATCGACGAGGTAGCCAAGGCGGCCGGCACGGTCGGCTACGAGCTGATGTGCGCGGTGGCGCCGCGGGTGCCGTTCGCGGTCGATTGACCTCGCCGACTTCGCTGCGACAAGCTTCAGTAGAGCCCGAGTTCCCTGCCCTTGAGTCGCGTCAAACCGAGCAACGCATCGGTGAAGGGTGTCGGCACCGTCGTCAGCTGTCCGAGTTCACGCACCACGCTCACCAGCGCATCGAGCTCGATGGCGCGCCTTGCTTCCACGTCCTGCAGCATCGAGGTCTTGAAAGCGCCGAGCTTGCGCGTAACAGCGTGCCGATCTTCCGGACTGTCGGTGATCGCGATTCCGAGGCGCGCGCCGATCTCCTTGGCCTCCAGCATCACCGCCGAAATGAAGCCCAGCACCATATCGTCCGACATGATCTTGTCGGTGGTGGCTCCCGTCAGCGCACTGATCGGGTTGACGGTCATGTTGCCCCACAGCTTGAACCAGATGTCTTTCTGGATCTGGGGCGAAACGCTGCATTCGATGCCGGCGCGCGTTAATAGCGCGGCCAGCTCGGTCACGCGCGGCGACGCACCGCCAGTCGGCTCGCCGATGATGAGACGGTTGCCGAAGTGATGCCGCACCACGCCCGGCGCATCGAGCGAGCAACTCGCGTGCACCACGCCGCCGATCACGTGTGCTGGCGGAATGGCGGCGGCAATGGCGCCATCGGGGTCGACTGCTGCCAGTCGGGAGCCCGCCAAAGCACCGCCGAAGCCACCCGCGAGGAACCACCAGGGCACGCCGTTCATTGCAGTAAGGACGAGGGTGTCGGGGCCGATCAGCGGCGTAATGTGTGCGGCCACTTCCGCCAGGGACGGCGACTTTACAGCGATCACCACCAAGTGCTGCGGACCGAGGTCGACCGGATTCGCGACTGCGTTGACCGGCACGCGCAGCCGCTCGTCGCCGCGCACCAGAGAGAGCCCGTTGGCGCGCAGCGCTTGGAGCGTGGCGCCACGTGCCACGACGTTGATCCGCTCGCCAGCCCTTGCCAAAGCGACGCCGATCCAGCCGCCGATCGCGCCGGCGCCATAAATGCAGATTTTCATGATGTCGAAGGCACTCGAAGAATCCTCAAAGGTATTGGGCGAAGTTGTTGAGCTTGCCGGCATAGACCTCGGCACCCTCGTCGATTTGCAGCGTAAGTCCAAGCGCGCGGCCAGCGGCGATCGGCGAGAAGTGCGTTTCGATGGCGACCATCAACGTGTCGCCCACTTTCTTCTTGAGCGCATCGCTGCGGCCGGGGTTGATGCGCAGCTGGAGCCAGACGAAGGCGCGGTCGGGAGCCCCATCGGCCACCGCGAACTGATGTGCCGGCCATGCCAGCACACGGGTTCCGGTGATGGGGAAGACCGGTGCGCCGCTGTCGTCGAGCGTGCCAACGAGCGTCGCGCGCAGATGTTCGCAAAGTTCGTCGATGCGAAGTTCTTCTTCGAGGTTGGCGGTGTATTCGATGCGAAGGTGCGGCATGGGGCTGCGTCTTTTTGCGTGGCGGGGTTGGCGGCGGCGACCACCTTTATAGTCGCAGGCCCATGGCCAAAGACAGAAGCATCTACGTTTGCACCGAATGCGGAGGTACGAGCGCGAAATGGCTCGGCAAATGCCCGAGCTGCGATGCATGGAATACGTTGGTCGAGCAGGTCGCTGGCGCACAGCCGGGCAGCGCCAACAACCGCTTCGGCGCGCCGGTGTTCACCGCCCTGGCCGGCGCTGCAGAGCTCGCCACGCTGTCAGACATCGAGGCCACCGACATGGCACGCACGCCGACCGGACTCGACGAACTCGACCGAGTGCTGGGTGGTGGCATCGTGTCGGGCGGCGTGACACTGATCGGCGGCGATCCGGGTATCGGCAAGTCGACACTTTTGCTGCAGGCGGTCGATGCGCTGCAGCGCGCAGGGCGCAACGCCATTTACGTGACGGGTGAAGAAAGTGGCGCGCAGGTCGCGTTGCGCTCCAAACGGCTTGGCCTCGATCACTCGCAGGTGCAGGTGCTGGCAGAGATTCAACTCGAAAAGATCCTGGCGACGCTCGACGCGACGCGGCCAGCCATCGCGGTCATCGATTCGATCCAGACCGTGTACTCGGACCAGCTCACCTCTGCGCCCGGTTCCGTCGCGCAGGTGCGCGAGTGCGCCGCGCACCTCACTCGTTTTGCCAAGGCCAGCGGCACCGCAGTAGTGCTGGTCGGGCACGTCACCAAAGAAGGTGCGCTCGCTGGACCGCGCGTGCTGGAGCACATGGTCGACACGGTGCTGTATTTCGAGGGCGATACGCATTCGAGTTTTCGGTTGGTGCGCGCCATCAAGAATCGCTTTGGCGCGGTCAATGAGATTGGCGTTTTCGCGATGACCGAGCGTGGTTTGAAAGGCGTGGCGAATCCGAGCGCGATCTTCTTGAGCCAGCACGCCGAGCCTGTCCCCGGCAGCGTCGTGCTGGTCACGCTCGAAGGCACGCGACCGATGTTGGTCGAAATTCAAGCACTGGTCGACAACGGCGGGCCGAGTCCGAGGCGGTTGTCGGTCGGCCTCGATCGCGATCGGTTGGCGATGCTGCTGGCGGTATTGCACCGGCATGCCGGTATTGCTTGCATGGACCAGGACGTGTTCGTCAATGCGGTAGGTGGCGTGCGCATCAGCGAACCGGCGGCAGATCTGGCGGTGATGCTGGCCATCACTTCGAGCCTGCGCGGCAAGCCGTTGCCCAAGGGCTTTATCGCGTTCGGCGAGGTCGGACTGGCTGGTGAAGTGCGCCCGGCGCCGCGCGGCCAGGAGCGCCTGCGCGAAGCGGCCAAGTTGGGTTTCAGCGTGGCGGTTGTGCCCAAAGCCAACGCGCCCAGAAAGGGCGCAAAGGAAATCGAAGGCCTGACCATCCACCCGGTCGAGCGCATCGAAGAGGCGATGGACGTGGTGCGGCAGCTTCAGTAGCTGCGCCCAGTCCAACCTCGGTCAGCCGATGTGCATCGTGAACGCCGGACCGTTGTTCAGCAGGCAGGTGCCGCTACCGAGCGTTGCCGAGTTCATCGTGTAACGGCAACTCAGCATGCCGCCGCGTGTGCCGCTGGCATTGGCGATGCCGCTGCGCTGAGAAGCGCCCGCTTGCCGCGTCGACTCACCCTGGAATTGCTCGCCGGCGATCGTCGCGTTGAAGTAGCCGCGACCGTTCATGTCGTTCGTGACGGTGCCGGTGATCGTTCCGTACATGACTGCTTCGGCGTTGGCCGGATAGAGGCGTGCGGTGAAAGTCGGCACCGCTATCGGAAGCGGCGCAGTCATCGATTGCGGTGCGACCGGATACGACTGCTGGGACGGCGGCTGCGGTGGTGGCGTCTGCAAGGGCACGATGTAGCAACCGCTCAAGGCAGTGGCCGCGAATGCGCCGGCAAGGGAAAGGCGAACAACGGAAAAAGACAAGCGCGAAGGCAAGAGCTTCATACACTTTTCGGTGGCCCGGGCAGATGCCCGTGACGCAATGTCGTCGACGGTGTGAGCGAGGCGCTGGCAATTTGCTCGAAGTAGCGGCAAGCGCCCTTGCAGGTAACGTCAGACGCACCCCGACGACAATCGGGCCATGAATTTCCGGAAGATCCTCGTGCCGCTGGTCGGCATCGTGCTGCTCGGGCTGGCCTACCGCAGCTACGGCTGGCAGGGCGTAGCGCTTGTCGGCGGTGCCATCGTCATGTTTCTGCTGCTGCACTTCAATCGCGCGATGAAGGTGCTGCAACGCGCCGCCGAGCGGCCCGTAGGTTACGTCGACAGCGCGGTGATGCTCAACGCCAAGCTCAAGCCTGGCTCGACCTTGATGCACGTGGTCGCGATGACCCGGGCGCTTGGCGAGCTGAAGTCGCAAGACGGCACGCAGCCCGAGTTGTACCGCTGGACAGACAACGGCAATTCGTGGGTCGACGCGACGTTCGTCGACGGCAAGCTGAAGGAATGGATGCTGACGCGGCCCGACGTGCCGGCGGACGACTCATCTGCCGGCACGTCTTTCCTGGTCGGCTAAAACGGCGCCGATTCGTCCGCGAGTTGTTCGGCGGTGGGGCCATTGGTGGATGCACCCATCGACTTGCCGCCCGGCGCCTCTTTTAGCTTCGCAGCGGTGTCGTTGGCGGCGTCGACCGCAGACGCACCCAGCCGCATCTCACCGCCAAGCGCTTCGAGCAATTCAGGCACTAGCTGGCCGAGCTCACCGGTCGCGATCGCCGCATCGGCGTCGAAGTTGTCTTCCTTGCCGCCGCTCTTATTGGCGACCGCACTGTCGGTGCCCTCGATGAACACGATCTTGCGGATCACCATCGCGTCGGTCAGCTCGAACGACACGCGGTCGTCCCAGGTCATCGCAAGCCGAGTCGGGCGCTTGCCGTCGGCGATGTGCTGGCGAACCTCGTCGATGTCGAGCGCGTGCTTGGCGTAGCGCACCACTGACTTCGATTCGTCGCTGGCACGCAGTTCGCATTCGCGGTCGATCGTGAAGCCGGCCGGTGGTTCCTGGCTGGACAGCCACTCCGACATCGCGGCGGCTGGTTCGGTTTGCGTTTGCAGCAATGCCACCGCAAAACCTTCGAGGCACTGCACCAGGCTGGTTACGACCTCGTCTGCCCGCGATACGTTGCTGGCATTCACTACCAGGCGGCGTTCCACGGGATCGATCCACACCATGATGCGTGCATGCTTTGTGAAGGCCAGCGGCAGCAGCGCGTGCGTGACGTCTTCCTTCAGGTCGCGTTTCTCTTTCTTGCCCGGTTTGCGGCCGGTGGTGGCCTCGATTTGTGCGGCGCGTTCTTCAACCTTGCGTCGGATCACCGAAGCCGGCAGTGCCTTGCTCTCGATCATGTATTCGAGCAGCCACTGGCCGCCGATGGATTCGACCAGCGGACCGTTTTCTTGACCGCGGGGCTCTATCCAGCCAGCGGATTTTTCTTGCGACGGGCCGCAGGCCACGAAACGGTTGGCGCCCAGAGCCTCTTCGGCCTGGGTCGATGTTTGCGACCACGATGGTTCGATGCGATAGACGATGACGTTCTTGAAGACGGACACTGAAACCCTTTTCCGAGTGATTGGCAAAGCCTCCCATTGTGGGCCTCTCACCGCGCGTGCCGGCACCAATACCCAAAGGCGCCGTCGCCGTAAAATAGAAAGTTTTTTCGACAGCATCCCCATACCCTCCAAAGGACTAAGACATGAGTGCCCTCGTATCGCCTCCCGCTTCCCTTGACGACCGCGACGGCAAGATCTGGATGGACGGCCAACTGGTCGACTGGCGTAACGCGACGGTCCACGTCCTTAGCCACACGCTGCACTACGGCTGCGGCGCTTTCGAAGGTGTGCGTGCCTACGACACGGTCGATGGCACCGCGATCTTTCGTCTTGCAGAGCACACAGAGCGCCTCTTCAACAGCGCCAAGATCCTGCGCATGAAGATCCCTTTTTCGCAGGAAGAAGTGATGCAAGCGCAAAAGCAGGTGGTGCGCGAGAACAAGCTCGCCAGCTGCTACCTCCGCCCGTTAATCTGGATCGGCTCCGAAAAGCTAGGCGTCAGCCCCAGGGGCAACAAGATCCACGCGATGGTCGCGGCCTGGGCTTGGGGTGCCTATCTTGGCGAAGAAGGCATGCGTCGCGGTATCCGCGTAAAGACCTCGAGCTACACGCGGCATCACGTCAACATCACCATGACGCAGGCCAAGGCGGTGAGCAACTACACCAACTCGATCCTCGCCAACATGGAAGCGCTCGACGACGGCTACGACGAGGCGCTGCTGCTCGATGCCAGCGGTTTCGTCTCCGAAGGCGCGGGTGAAAACATCTTCGTGGTGAAGGGCGACGTGGTGTACACACCTGATTTGTCGGCTGGTGCGCTCAATGGCATCACGCGCAACACCATCCTGCACATCTGCAAGGACCTTGGCATCGAACTCGTGCAAAAGCGCATCACGCGCGACGAGGTCTACATCGCCGACGAGGCTTTCTTCACCGGCACCGCCGCTGAAGTGACGCCGATTCGCGAACTCGACCGCATCGAGATCGGCAACCGTGGCGACGGCGGTTCCCGCGGTCCCGTGACCGAGAAAATCCAGAGCGCGTTCTTCGACATCGTGAACGGCAAGAATCCCAAGTACGCCCATTGGCTCACCAAAGTCTGAAGACCCCTATCACCATGTCGACCTCCGCCGTCATCGAACTGCTCGCCAAAGAGCTGAACCACCAGGGCGGCGTCTACTGCCCGAGCCCGCTGGCCGACATGAAACTCTGGAGCGCGCACCCCAAGGTCTATCTCGACGTGGCCCGTACGGGAGAAGCCAAGTGCCCGTACTGCGGCACGGTTTACCGCCTGAAGGCGGGTGAGTCGGCGGTGCATCGGCATTGAGTCGCACTGAACGATAGGTCCAGGACGAGCAACAAGCTTTCTGTCTCCCGTCGTGCGTTATTGCTCGGCGCGTCCTCTGCGCTGCATGCGCTGGACGAGCTCGAAGCCTCCGCGGGCGGGCGCCGGGGCACCGTGGCCTATTCGCCCATTACTGAATAGGCATGTGCAGGGTGGACCGACGCGAGACGGAATTGAACACAGTGCTGCCCGGCGATCCACGCGACGCTTGCACGCAGGCCTCGATGGCGCATAACCTGCAAAGGTCGCTGCTGGGATAGGCGTGGCCCGCCCGACAACGGCTCGCGCCTTCAGGGTCGACGCATCGCCGGCGCGTCCACCACTCTCACGGTCGCTGCTTTCGCCTCAGCCTTTGCTGTTGCATCTGCTGCCTTGACTGCCTTGACTGCGTCGGCTGCAGCACGACGACGGGCTAGCCACCGCTGCACGCCACTGCGCAGGCCGGTGTAGACCGCCAAAACGCCAGCGCCCAGCAGCAGCCCAGCGATCACGTCCGCCGGAAAATGCGCACCCGCGTAAATACGCCCCCAGGCAGTGGCAAAGGCCAGCGCCAGCAGCACGGCACCCGCAGCGCGCAGGCTCGGACGCACCAGGCAACCCAGCGCGACCAACGACATCACCGACATGTGCGTGCTCGGCATGGCGCCTCGTCCACCGTGCTGCAGGTAATTTGGGCTCATGCCGATCGCGAATGGTCGAGGCATGTCCAGGTAGCTCGAGATCGCTTGGGACAACACGGACGTGAGACAGGCCAGGAGCACCAAGAGAACCAGATTGAGGCGCTGGGATGGCTGACGAAAGCCGCTGTAGATCACTACCAGTGCTGCAGCCCAGGCACCGTACACGGCGATCCAGCAAGCGACCACCAGCAGCCAGTGCGTGGGATGAAAACCGCCTGCCATCCATTCGAACAATCCGTAATTCACATACTGCATGTCAGAGCCTCCCGACCAAGACGTCGACCACCGACAAGGGCTTGCTGCGACGCCGACAGGCAGCAAGGGGTCGAGGCGTCATTGGGCGCCGTCGTCCAGCCGCAAATGGCGGTTCGGTTCGGGATTATTGAAGGCACCACGCTGCGACTCTCAAAACTGGGGGTGAACTGAAGCTGAACGCGGCTGCGGCGGCGACATCAGCCGCTGCAACCGTGGCGGCAGCAACTCGCGCCACGGCTGGCCCGGCTCCCGTACCAACCGCAGGTACACCATCGCGATCCACAGCAGGCTGAGCCCGATCTGGGCATCGCGCAGCGCCGAGTTCACGCTGGTCGCGATCAGCAGCACCAGCATCGCTGCGAAGCCGCAGCGGCCGGTCGTGTCGTTACGGCGCCAGCCCTGCCACACGCCGACCAGCATGATCACCAGCAGCGTCAGCAGGCCCGGCAAACCAGCCTGCGCGCCCATCCACAAGAAGTCGTTGTGTGGCATGTTGTAGTCGGCCAGCAGCTTGGGCCCGCGCAGGTGCCACTGCTCGGTCCAGCCGCCGATGCCCCAACCGGCGAGCGGCTTGTCGATGATCATGCGCGCCGTGTCGCGGTACATGTAGAAGCGCACGACCCAACTACCTTCCGACACCGCACCGGCCTGCGCCGCTTCGATTTCCTGCGCGCCGAGCGTGAAGGTGCGCTGCACGACCGGCGACTGCCACACCAGTACCGACGCTGCGCCGACCGCGATCACCAGCACCACGGCCAGCACGCGCAATTGCTTGCGCCACTGGTGTACGCACACGGCTACGCTGGCCACCAGCAGCCCGAGCAGCGAGGTACGCGAGGGCAACCACAGCGTGATGATCACCGCGACAAAGCCGGTAAGCGCGAACGCGGGCAGCGCCCAGTGCCCCTTCTTGTCGTAGATGTGGGCCAGCCCGAACACAACCGCGCTCACACCCAGCACAGTGAACAGCAGCGCATCGTTGATCGACTTGTTGCCGACCAGCACCAGCGTGGCGCGCCACAGCTCGGTAATCGGGAAACCGACGGTACGGTAGAGCAGCACCATCAACACGCTGGTGAACGCAATGATGAAGAAACCGCGCAATGCCCACAGCGCTTCTTCGCGGGTGAGCGCCATCGCCATCAGGATGGTCGCTGCGATGCGGAAGCCATGCCAGAGGTTCGACGGTGTTTGCGGGTAGTGCGGCCTGAATGCCAGCACGACCAGAGTCCATGCCACGTACGCCACCACCGGCCACCACAGTGGATTGGCACGGATGCGTGCCCCGCGTTCGCGCAAGTTGCCCGCGCTAAAGAGCGTCGCGAACATCAGCACGGCGGCGAGGTAGTTGACGCCCACCGGTGCGAAGACTGCAAGCCCCCAGAACATGGCGGCGGGGCGGGCAATCGTCGATCTCTGCATGGTGGCGACGATTCTAGGTGCGGCTTTCAGCCTTCGTTCGGCAGCGCGATGACGAAGCTGGCACCGCCGCCGGGCCGGTCTTCGCAGCGCACCGTGCCGCCGTGACGCTCGACGATCGACTTCACCAGCGCCAAGCCCAGGCCTACGCCGCCTACGCGCTCGCTGGCGCCGGGCAGTCGATAGAACGGCTCAAAGATGCGGCCGCGTAAAGCAGCCGGCACGCCCGGCCCGCGGTCATTCACGCGCACGGTCGCAAAGCCGCCTGCAGCGGAAGCAGTTGCCAGCTCCACCGAAAGCTCGCCGGCGCCATAGCGCCGTGCGTTTTCCAGCAGATTGCGAATGGCGCGTCTCAGCAGACGCGGCACGCCACGCACCGTGAGTGCGTTGCTGTCGGTGCCTTCGGCCAGGTCGAGTTCCGCGCCGACCTGCGAGCACTCTTCGGCAGCTAACCCCATCAGGTCGACTGTTTCGATCGTGCCCATGTCGGCCTCGCTTGCGTCGAGCCGGCTCGACAACAAAATCTCGTCGATCAATTGGTCGAGCTCGCCGATGTTGCGGGCGATTTCCTGCCGCGACTTGGGGTTCGGTGTGTCGCCCATCAGCTCCAGCCCCATGCGGATACGCGTGAGTGGCGAGCGCAATTCGTGCGACGCGTTGGCCAGCAGCGACTTGTGCGAGCGCACCAGTTGCTCGATTCGCACGGCCGCCGCGTTAAAGCGCCGCGCCAGGTCGCTGACCTCGTCCTGCCCCTCTTCAACCACGCGAACAGACAAGTCGCCTTCGCCCCAGCGTTGCACACTGCGTTGCAATGATTCGAGCCGCTTCGTGAGCCGCCGTACGATCGGGTACACCCCCAGCGCGACCGCCACGCCGACCAGCACGATCATCCAAACGAAACCAAACGGCGTGCGCCACGGCGGCGGCGGGGGCCGGCCTTCGTTGGCGATCGTGCCGGGCTCCCGCCGGTTCACTTCGAGCGACAGCGCGCGGCCATCGCTCAAAGTCAGGTCGAACTCGAGGCCCTGTCCGCGCGCGCGCATCGCCTGCCCGGTGCCGATGACGTTGTTCTCGGTGTCGCGCACGATCACCTCGCGCGGCAGCGAATTGATACGGTCGCGCTCGCTTTCGGCCGAAATGCGCACCAGCCAGCCAGCTGTCAGCGTGAGCACTACGACACCCGCCACCACCGCCAGCCAGATGCGGACGTAAAGGTGGCGCGAGTACAGGCTCAACATCGGTTCACCAGCGCGTCAGCCGATCAGTCTTGCTGCTTGGCAAAAACATAGCCGACGCCGCGCACGGTAAGGATGCGCTTCGGGTTCTTCGCGTCGACCTCGATGGCGGCGCGGATGCGGCCCATGTGCACGTCGATCGAGCGATCGAAGGCTTCGAGTTCGCGACCGCGCACGGCTTCCATGATCTGGTCGCGCGTGAGCACGCGGCCGGCGCGCTCTGCCATTGCGACCAAGAGGTCGAATTGGTACGAAGTGAGGTCGGCCAGTGCGGCCGCGACGGTCACGGTGCGCGCGTTGCGGTCGATCTCCAGCATGCCGAACCGCATCACGGTCGAGGCAGTGGCTTCGCTTGTCGTCTCGCTGCGACGGCGCAACACGGCGCGGATGCGGGCCAGCAATTCACGTGGTTCGAAAGGCTTGGGAAGATAGTCGTCGGCACCGATTTCGAGGCCGATGATGCGGTCCATGGGATCCCCCTTGGCGGTGAGCATCAGCACCGACACCTTGGCAAGTCTGCCCGGCAGTGCGCGAATGCGTCGGCACACTTCGAGCCCGTCGGTGTCGGGCAGCATCAGGTCGAGGATGACCAAGTCGGGCGCATGCTCTTGCAGCTGCGTGAGCCCACTGGCGCCATCGGCCGCGTGGTTGAAGCCGAAGCCCGACTGCGTCAAATACTCGCCCACCATCTGCGCCAGGCGGGTGTCGTCTTCGATCATCAAAAGTTGGGGGGTGCTCATGGGCTTCATGGTGAAAGGCGGCGAGCAACCCGCGTTGAACGCTGCGTAAAGTTGGGGTAAACCTCAGGCCGCGAACAGCATGGTTCCTTGATCGGAATTCGCTGGTGCCACCGCCATTTTTTCTTGGAGCAAGGCGCGCAGATCCGTTGCTTCGATACCCGGGTGTTCGACCGAGGCTCGCACCAGGATCTCTGCGGCCAGTTGCCGCAATTGCGCAGCCGACGCGCGCATGCGATCGCGGAACGCGTCGTCGTCAAGATCGTCGTTCAGGCTCCGATTGAGGTCGGCGAACCATGGCAGCGCGGCTTGGTCGAGCATCACCGCCGGGTTGCGTTTGGTCGTCACGCTGGACCATGCACGCAGGAAATGCTGCACGGCGACGTTGAGCTTCTGGCAGTGCTGCAGTTCTTCCTTGAGGCTGCCCAAAAGCGCAAGGTCGGTGAGCCGATCCTGGAAGAAGATTTGGGACAGAACGCCCCAGTAATAGGTGTAGTCCCAGATCACCTTGATCGGCAGCACCTCGGGGTCGCCGAAGAGCGCGTACTGGTCCTGGTAAAGCGCCAAGGTGCTCTCGTAGAACGAGTGGTAAATCTGGTCGTAGAGCTGCGCGCGAGCTTTCAGCGAATGCCCCGCGCGGTCATGCGCGATGAGGTCGGTGATGTAGGTGTTGCCCATGGCGATGAAGTCGCTACCGGGCGAATAGAAGGGATCGAGGAAGAGCCCTGCTTCACCGGTCAGGGCCCAGCGCTTGCCTGAAAAAACCTGCTTGCAACCATACGAAAAATTCTTGAAGAAGGCGAAGTCCTGCAAGAGATGGCGCTTGCCGTCGAGCTCGTCGTAGAGCGCAGGTTGCCAGGTCTTGAACCAGTCCATCGCCTTGTCGAAAGTGTCGAAACGGTCGAGCGGGTGAATGCGCGGGTCGGCCACGATGCCGATCGAGTGAGAGCCCGATGCCAGCGGAATCAGCCACACCCAGTAGCCCGCGCCGACCAGGTGATTGGTCGAGAGCCAGCGCGCCTGCGGCTCGCAACGCTCGCGCCACTCGGTGTTGTCGCTCCAGCGGTCGATGGTGATGCGGTCGCCGATCCGAAACCAAACTGCATTGCACTCGTGCGCATTGGGTTCGGCCAGGCCGAGCTTGCGCTTGAGCATGCCGGCACGGCCGCAGGCATCAACCACCCAGCGTGCGTGGATCTCGTGCGACTGGCCGTCTTGCGTCCAGCGCAGCCGATGCGGCTGGCGCGTGTCTTCGGCCAGGTCGATTTGCTTGACCAATGCGTTGTCGACGAAGCGCACGCCGCAGCGCGCAGCTTCTTCGGCAAGATAGTTCTCGAAGATACCGCGATCGATCTGGTAGCTCGGCACCGATAAATAACGGCTGGCGCCGATCTCCGTCACCTGGTCGATGTCGCGTCTTCCTTCGCTGAAGAAAAAGCGAAAGCCGAACTTGCGCAGCTGCTTGCCTTGCAGATGCGGCTTCAGGCCCAGCACTGTGTCGAAGTAGTGCGCGCCGATCTCGACCGACGACTCGCCCACCTTGTGCGCTGCGTGGGGCACCGGGTGCGAGCGTCGCTCCAGCACCAGCACGTCGATATGCTCGAAGCGCTTTTTGAGCTGGAGCGCCAGTGTCAGCCCAGCCAGCCCGCCGCCCATGACGACGACATCGTGCGCGGTCACATTGACTGCATCGGAAACCGCATCGGCGACGGTATCCGCCACGGCGTTGATAGACATCAGGCCTGCTCGAGCTGCATTTGAAGCGACAGTTTGGGTGACAGCGGGAGCGCCAGCGTACCCTTCCCGCCCAAGGCGAGCAGTTCGAACAGTGGCAGTGCGTCGGCCATGGCGTTGACCGTGAGCGATTGCGATACTTCGCTGCGCGGTGCAATGGCGTGCGCTTGGCCGCTGGTAAGCGACCAGTCGAACGATGCCACCGTGCGCTCGGTCCGCTCGGGCGCGATCACCATGCCGACCGCCAGCAAGCCCCGGCTGGTGGTGACCGACGACAACGCGCCGACCGACGGAACGTCGTAGCCCACGAGCAGCACCGGAGTCTGGTCGGCTGCGCACTGCGCGGCCGCTTCCAGCAGGCCGGCGGCAAAGCTGCTCTCGAAAGCCGAGATCGAATTGCTGGCTGCCATGCAGCCTGTGCCGATGGTCCAGTAGCCCACCGCAGCGTTGTGGACCGAGTTGTGGAACTTGGTCGGCGACAGCACAGATGGATCGTTCGCGAGCACGGTGCACATGTAGTCGTTGATTCCCAGGTCGCCATGTGCCGAGACGAACACGCACGGCAAGTCGGGCGCGTTGCGGCCCGAAGCAGCGATGGATGCGGTCGCCACTTCAAGCGCCAGCGCCACGGTGTCGGGCGCGCGGCGGCGCTCGGCCGGGGCCAGCACCATCGGCGCAGGGCGCTTGGCCGGCGGCTCGGTCACGACGCCCTCGCCACGGAAGGCGGCGCGGGCAATATCCCAGCCCGGCAGGCTCGGTGCCCAGAAGGCGAGGCCTTCAATGTAGAGGGTCGGAGGTCGGGGGATGTTGTCGATGCTCATGCTGCTACTCCCTTGCCGAACACCAACGAGCAGTTGTTGCCACCGAAGCCGAAGGAGTTGGACAGTACGTAGCGCACCTCGCCGTGTGCCGGTTGCAACCGGATCTGCGGTCCAAAGTCAGGATCGATATCAGTGGTGTTGACGGTGCCAGGCTTCAGCCCGCGCTCGATTGCGAGCAGGCTGATGACGGCTTCGACGATGCCGGCCGCGCCGAGCGTATGCCCGGTGAAGCCCTTGGTCGAACTCGCGTGAGTTGTTTCAGGGAAGCGTCGCCCAACCAGCGCGCCTTCGACCTCGTCGTTCTTCATGCTGGCCGTGCCGTGCATGTTGATGTAGTCGATGGTGTCGGCGCTGAGGCCTGCTCGGGCCAGTGCGTCGTTCAGCGCCCGTTCCGCGCCGAGGCCCTCAGGGTGCGGCGTCGACATGTGGTGCGCATCGCTGGCTTCACCATAGCCGAGCAGTTCGAGCGCACCGGCGCCGCGCTCGAGCAACGCGAAGCCGGCCGCTTCGCCCAAGCTGATGCCGCCACGCGCCGCATCGAACGGGCGGCACGGCTGGTTGGACACCAGCTCGAGTGAATTGAAGCCGAACAAGACGCTGCCGCAGAGCGTGTCGACACCGCCGACCACCGCGGCATCGACCAGTCCGAGGCGGATCAGTCGCTCGGCGGATGCAAATACTTTGGCGCTCGACGAGCAAGCGGTCGAAATCGTTTCGCTCGGCCCTTCGAGGCACAGCACTTCCTGCACGAACATCGTGAGCGAGTGCGGCGTATGCACGTCCGGCCGACGCTGGTTCGCGGGAAATTGGCCTTGGGCGTCGAGTTGGGTGTAGGCGAGCTCGGTCTCGCCGATGCTGGAGGTCGAAGTGCCGAGGATCAGTGCGATGCGCGCCGCGCCGTACTTCTCGCGCGCTGCGGCGACGGCTTGCTGGAAGCCATCGGCTTGCAGGCCGAGCCAGGCGAGACGGTTGTTGCGGCAGTCCCAGCGCACCAACGCTCCGGGCAATTGGACGTCTTCCACGCCTTCGACACGACCGATCCAGGTATCGAGCGGTGCATCGCCGAAGTCGTTGGCGCGCAGGCCGCTGCGTGACGATTCGAGCGCCGCAGCGAGCGACTCCTTGCCGTTACCGACGGCCGAGGTCGCGGTGTAGGCGCTGATATTCAGGGGGGGAATACGGGATGGCACGGTGATCAGAAAGGGAGAGAAGGCGGGGTCGGGCGCACCGCAAAGTGCAAGCTTTCGGCCGAGCCGGCACCAAAGCCGTCAGAGCGTACCAGCAGAGACCGTTCCGGTGCGTCGGCCGAATCCGATAGTCCTGAAGCGGCCCGGGTAACTAGCTGCTTTTGGTGGCGGAGGCGCGCGAAGCCAGCGCAACGAGGACCAATACCGGCACTCCGAGCACGGCGGTGCCAATGAAGAAGGTGCTGTAGCCGTAGGCATCGACGAAGACACCCGAGTAACCGGCAATAAACTTCGGCAGCAGCAGCATGAGCGAGCTGAACAGCGCGTACTGCGTCGCTGAATAACTGACGTTGGTCAGGCTCGACAGGTAGGCGATGAACGCCGCCGAGGCGATGCCGCCGGCGAGGTTGTCGGCCGACACCACGGCGATCAGCGCGTGCAGGTCGTGGCCGCGGCCGGCCAGCCAGGCGAAGAGCAGGTTGCTGGCCGCGCTCAGCACCGCGCCCAGCATCAGCACCCGCATGACGCCGACGCGCATCGACAGCACGCCGCCAATGAAGGCGCCCACCAGCGTCATGACCACGCCGAACACCTTGCTCACATTGGCCACCTCTTCCTTGGTGAAGCCCATGTCGACGTAGAACGGATTCGCCATGATGCCCATCACCACGTCGCTGATGCGATAGATCGCGATGAGCGACAGGATGAGCGCCGCCTGCCACTTGTAGCGACGAATGAAATCGGCGAAGGGCTCTATCAGCACGCTCTGCAGCCATTCGGCGGCATTCTTTGGTTGCGGCAGCACGCGACGGATCGGCTCCGGCGACAGCAGCACGGTGAGCACGCCGACCGCCATGGAGCCGGCCATTGCCAGGTACGCCGTTTTCCAGGCGCCGTTCTGGTAGCCCGAGGTACCGCCCACCTCGGCCCATGCGGCCACCCACAAGACGCCGGCGCCGGCCCAGATCATCGCGAGCCGATAGCCGGTTTGATACGCGGCGGCGAGCGCGGCCTGCTTGCGGGTTTCGGCCGACTCGATGCGAAACGCGTCGAGTGCGATGTCTTGCGTGGCCGAACCGAAGGCAACCAGCAACGCGCACCAGATCATCGGTCGCAAACCGGCGCTGGGATCGTTCACTGCCATGCCGACGAGCCCGACGATCACGACTATTTGCGCCAGCAGCAACCAGCCACGTCGACGCCCGAGCATCGTAGTGAGCGGTGGCAACGGCAGCCGGTCGACCAGTGGTGCCCAGACCCACTTGAAGCCGTACGCGAGGCCGACCCAACTCAGGAAACCGATGGTCGCGCGGTCGATGCCGGCTTCGCGCAGCCGAAAACTGAGCGTGCCCAACACCAGCAACAGCGGCAGCCCCGCAGAGAAGCCGAGGGCCAGCATGCGCAGCGTGGCAGGTTCGAGGTAGACCTTGAGCGCGTCGCGCCAGGGCAGGGCAGGGGTGGCTTCGGCAGCCGTGGATGCGGGCATGAGGGCGATCGAATAAGGCGCTCCTATTATTCCCCCACGTTTCGCCTTTCCCTGTCCGGGCGCCGTCAGCGGCGGTGATGCGTTGGCGCCAGCTGGTACACCGGCGTCGGAATGCCTTCCATCCGAGCCTTGAGCTGCAGCGCCAGGAACTGCGAATAGTGGCGCGACTGGTGCAGGTTGCCGCCGTGAATCCACAACTTGTCGACCTGCGTCGGCTTCCACATGTTGCGCAGTTCGCCTTCCCACGGACCGGGGTCTTTGGGCGTCGCGGAGCCCAGGCCCCAGCACTTGCCGACCTGGTCGGCGACCTCTGGCGAAATCATGTCGGCCAGCCAGCCATTCATCGAGCCGTAGCCGGTCGCGTAGACCAGCAGATCGGCCGGCAACTCGGTGCCGTCGGTCAGCGTGACCGAACGAGGGTTGATGCGCTCGATGCCGACGCCGCTCCTGAGCTTGACACTGCCGTTGGCCACCAACTCCGAGGCGCCGACGTCGATGTAGTAGCCCGAGCCGCGGCGCAGGTATTTCATGAACAGGCCCGAGCCGTCAGCGCCGAAGTCGAGCATGAAGCCGGCCTTTTCCAGGCGCGCATACAGATCGGCGTCGCGCACCTTCATGGCGTCGTAGATCGGCACCTGCATCGGCGCCATGATCTTGTAGGGCACCGAGGCGAAAGTCAGATCGGCCATGTCGGTGGTCATGCCCGCCTTCACCGCAGCATCGGAATACAGCCCGCCCAGCGCCAGCTCCATGAGGGAATCGGACGGCGCGATGTGGGTTGAGCTGCGCTGCACCATGGTGACGTCGGCGCCGTGTTCCCACAGTGCCGCGCAGATGTCGTGGGCTGAATTGTTGGAGCCCAGCACTACGCATTTCTTGCCTTCGTACGCCTCCGGTCCGCTGTGTTTGCTCGAATGGTGTTGCTCGCCCTGGAAGTCGGCGGCACCGGCGATCTCCGGCGTGTTCGGGTAGCCCGAGACGCCCATCGCGAACACCAGCTGTTGCGGCCTGAGAACGACCTCCTTGCCCTCGCGTTCGACCACTACTTCCCATGCCTGGGTGGCTGCGTCGAAGTGCGCCTTTTTCGCGATGGTCGAGTGCCAGTAGTTGAGCTCCATCACGCGGGTGTACATCTCGAGCCAGTCGCCGATCTTGTCCTTCGGCGCGAATACCGGCCAGTCCTCCGGGAACGGCATGTACGGCAGGTGGTCGTACCACACCGGGTCGTGCAGACAGAGCGACTTGTAGCGGTTGCGCCAGGCGTCGCCAGCCCGCGCGTTGCGGTCGACGATGATGGCCGGCACGCCGAGGTGACGCAACCGGGCCCCCAGTGCGATGCCGCCCTGACCACCACCGACGATCAGCACATAAGGCTGCTCGTCGTAGCCGAGCGTGGCTTCTTCTTGCTGCCGCCGTTCCAGCCAACTTTGGCGCCCGCGCCGCGCACCGTGCTCCGCACCCTTGATGCGCCGCGCGCCGGTCTTCTCTTCGAAGCCTTTGAGCTCGGTCATGGTGGTCAGCAGCGTCCAGGCCTTGCCATGGCGCAAGCGCAGGTGGCCCCGGCCACGTGCCACTGCCGTCTCGAAGGTGAACCACGCATCGACCACGCCATCGGCCTCGGTGGCCTGGCCTTCGACGGCAAAGCCGCTCGGCTTGGTGTCGGCGAGGCGCTCTTGCAACATGGCGCGGATGGCGTCGGGCCCGTCCTGCGTGCAGATATTCCAGGTGAAGGTGACGAGGTCTCGCCAGTAACAGTCCGGCTCGAAGAGGTCGACGGCGGCGTCGATGTCTTCGCGTTCCAGGGCGGACGAAAAGTCCGCGAACCAGGCGCTGGCAGCCTGGGTCGGATGAGTCGACAGGTCAGTCATCGGATGTCTCCGTGCATGGGGGATCCCGGCAACAGGTTCCGGCGTCGAGCCGACGCGTGCCAGAGGTAAAACCCGTGGCGTTGCATCAAGTCGTAATCCGCATGCAAAACAAATCGTGGGCGCGAGTTGCGCTTTCGACAAAACAGTATTGCAATCGATGGAACGTCGTAAGGGTGCTGAAGATCGAAATTTGACGGGTGAAGGGTGCCCCCGCCACTAGAGTCGCCCCAATCCCGCAACTTCTTCACGGGGGTCAGGATTTATATGTGTTCTTGCTGATCGGTTTTGCGCGTTCATTTGCCAAGGCCGCGTGGCATTCGATGCCGTGGCGTGGCGCAGTGCTTGCGGGCCTGGTGGTGCTGGCGAGCTGCGGCGCGCAGGGTGCCCAAACCGCTTGCACCCCGCAGGCCGGCTTTACCGCGTGCACCCAATTCAGCTACAGCGGTGTCGATCAGACCTTTACCGTGCCAGCCGGCATCACGACCTTGAACTTCAAGGCGTGGGGTGCGGGCGGCGGCGGTTCCGTGCCGAACACGTACGGCAACGGTTCGGCCGGCGGCGGCTACGCGACCGGCAACCTCGTCGTCGCGGCTGGCAATAGCCTTACGGTGGTGGTCGGTGGGGGCGGATCTGCTGCTGCGGCATCGGCCGTTGGCGGCAGCTCTGCCTACGGCGGTGGCGGCGCCGGCAGCAGCGCCACGGGTGGTACGCCGCTGGTCGGCGGGGGTGGGGGCGGTCGCAGCGCGATTCAATTGAGCGGCACTGAAAGGCTGACTGCGGGCGCTGGTGGCGGTGCCGTGGTCGATCAGGCGTACGACACGTTTCCAATCGCGGGAGCGGGTGGCGGGGCGACCGGACTGGCGGGCAGCAACTACGCGCCGGCCGGTTGCGGGGCTGCCGGCGGCTCCGGTGGACAGGGCGGCACCCAGGGCGTCGGCGGGGCGGGTGGGGTCAGCGCCGATTCGGCCCGAAACGGTTCGGCCGGCGCCGCGAGACAGGGCGGCGCAGGCGGCAACGGCGTCCCTTTTGCGTCCTCCGCCGGAAACAGCGGTGGCGGCGGCGGCTACTACGGCGGCGGCGGCGGCAACGGCGACTCGAATTTCAACTGTGGCTCGCAGAGCGCGGGCGGCGGCGGTTCCAGCTATACGGGTGCCGTCACTGCGGCATCGACCACGGCGGGGACTGGCAGCACCGCCGGCAACATGGTTGACAGCGTGTACGTGGCCGGCGTGGGTACAGGCGGTGCGCAAGGCGCCGCCGGTGGCAACGGCTTGGTGGTGATCCAGTACAACTTGCCGCCCGTTGTCACATCGAGCATGACGGCGAGCGCCAACCCGCTGCTCGGCGGCGTATCGGGGCAGTACTACACGCTGGTGGTGACCGTGGGCACCGCCCCGACTACGGCACCGATCGCCATCGCCGACACGTTGCCCACCAACATCGTATTGAGCGGCACGCCGACGATCGTGGCGGGCACCGCCGTGTTGTCCGGCTGCCCTTCCGCCGGCGGCGCCACGGGCGGCTGTACGGTCTCTGCCGGCGCAGCGGTCGGCAGCTTTTCTATCCGGTTTCCAATTAACGTCGCCACAACCGCGACCTCCGGCACCAACTCTGCCAACCTGTCTGGCGGCGGCGATCCCAACTGCACGGCAGTCCTGCCAGATGCATGCGACGCCACGACACCGACCACGCCCATCTACAACCCGCCGCTGATGCAGCTCACGGCGCAGACAAATAACGCCGCGCCTATCTCCTCGACTTTCGGCTACTCCCTCACCGGCCTGTCAATCAGCAGCGATTCGATCGCGACGGTCGGTGTGGGCCAGACGGCGTCGTCGCAAAACGCCGCAGGCATCTACGGCACAGCGGGAACCACTGTCACGATCGTGGCATCCGGCATTCCAGCGGGCTGGCCGACAAATCTGGATAGCGTGACCTGTAAAGACGCCAATGCTGCTGCCGATGGCAATGGCTCGAGCAGCACCAATTTCGCTGCTCTGGTTGGCAATACCGTCACGCTGCCGGGCTCGGCAATGCGAGCCGGGGCCCTGTTCAGCTGCACCCTGGTCAACGCGCGCCCGACCGTTGTTCTAAAGAAGCAGATCGCGGGAATCGCACCCGATTCGGCTTTGTTCAATTTGACCGTCGGCGGTGCGAACCTGCTATCGGCCGGTAACCCCGTGTACGACGTTGGCAACTACGGGACTACCGCAGTTGTTGGCGTCGATGTCGGCAGTGCGTTGACTTTGGTCGAATCCGCAGGCACCGGAACCAATCTGGCGCGCTATTTCTCCAGCATCGCATGCGCAAATTACGCTGGGGCGACCTATACGACCGGTGTTGGCGGCTCCGGTGGCAGTTTCACGGTGACTGCGCCGCCGGCTTCAGCCAACGGCGCTGGTCTCAAGGGCGTGAGCTGCACCATCACCAATACGCCAGCCCCTGGAGTGTTGGTGGGCGCGCAAAGTGTAGGCAGTACCGGTACTTTCAACTTCACGTTGAGCGGCGCAAGCAACACCAGCGACAGCGTGACCACGGTAAATCCGTCGGCCACGATCGTGTCGGGCGTTCAGCATGTCGGCACTGCGATCACGGTCTCCCAGACGGCCGCGCCCGGCTACACCACGAGCGCCAGTTGCGCCGATGGGAACAGCTCGATCACGGGCAACACCACGCCGTTCGTGTCAAGCACCAACAGCATCACGATTCCCGCCGCGAACGTGAAGTTGAGCGCGTCGTACGTTTGCACCTTCACCAATAACAAGGTGCCGACGGTCAAGATCACCAAGGTCAGCAACGGCGGCGGAAGCAGCGGTATCGGCACTTTCAGTTTTACAGGAACCAACGGCGTTACCGGTGGCAGCATCACGACCACCAGCCCCAACGTTGCGGCATCGGGGCCGGATCAAACCGTCTCGTTGGCCAACACGCTTACAACGGTGAAGGAGAGCTCTGTGCCGGCCCTCTGGCCGAGCAACCCGGCCTCTGTTTTCTGCGTAGACAACAACGCGTCGGTATCAGGCAACGTCGTGGGCGCCAACTATGCGACGTTGGCAGCCAACGTGGCAAGCATCGCAGCGCCCGCCATGAAAAGCGGCGCCGCTTTCAACTGCACTTTCTACAACGCGCTCTACCCGCCGCCGAACCTGTCGTCAACGAAAACACCGAGCGCCAACCCGCTCATCATCGGTGCCAGCGGACAGTCGTACACGGTCAACATTTTCACCAATGCAACCACGACAGCCCCCATATTGGTGAACGACAACTTGCCGACGGGCATCACGCTTAGCGGTGTGCCGACACTGGTACCAGGCTCAAGCACTGGCGTGTTGTCGGGTTGTCCGACTGGCGGGAACACCACCACCGGTTGCACCATCGCGACCGGAATGGCCGCCGGTTACTTGAGCATCAAGATACCGATAAACGTCGCAGCGACGGCAACAAGCGGTACCAACACGGCCAACATTGCCGGCGGTGGCGATGCAAGCTGCACGACGGCTGCGGATTTTTGCGACAGCACCACTGACAACACGCCGATTGCTGGACTGCCGACCATCAATCTCTTCACCAACACCGCGACCGCCAGCGCGGGTGCATCGACCTTCGGCTTCACCATGACCGGCTTGTCTGCTTCTGCTGACAGCATCGTTGTAACGGGTAACGCATTGGTGCGTTCGGCGCTGACGCTGACTGGCACGGCTGGTGTGGCAGCAACTATCAACGAGTCGAGCATCCCCGCGGGCTGGCGCACATCGTTAGACACGGTCGTCTGTTTGGATTCGAATGC
The DNA here is from genome assembly GCA_025352265.1 of Variovorax sp. Taxonomy (GTDB): domain Bacteria; phylum Pseudomonadota; class Gammaproteobacteria; order Burkholderiales; family Burkholderiaceae_C; genus Variovorax. The sequence goes on from JANXTS010000008.1 coordinate 37,079, forward strand.
ACCGGCTGATGGCAACTTGAACTCGACCAGCAATCTGGCCACGCTGGCTGGCACCACGATCACGCTGCCAGCCGCCGTGATGCGGGGCAACGCCAACATCACCTGCACGTTTAACAACCTCAGGCCTACCATCAAGGTTATCAATCAGATCCTGGGCACGCCGCCAGACAACGGGCTGTTCAACCTGACGGTCGGCGGTGTTGCGCTGGGCGTCGACGGAACGGCAAACCCGCTGCTCGCCGCAGGCGACGGTGCCACCATCTCCAATATCGGCGTAAACGCGGGCAGTGCCCTCACCATCGGGGAGACCGTCGCCAGTGGCACTGTTTTTGCCAATTACCTTTCAACGTTCGCCTGCCGGGACGATCACTTCTCGATCTATCCGTCCGGCGGCTACGGCGGCAACTTTACGGTGACTGCCCCGCCAGCAAGCAGCAGCGGCGGCACCGAAAAGCTGACCTGCACGATAACCAACACGGTGCTTCCCACCTTGACCGTGGCCACGCGGTCAGTTGGCGGTATCGGGACTTTCGGATTCACGCTGAGCGGCGTCACCAACATGACCGATAGCGTCACCACCACCACATCGGGCACGACGGTCACCTCTGCCACCGTGCACCGCGGATCGGTCAGCACGTCTGCCACGGTCACGCAGACCGCCGCAGCCGGCTACACCACCTCCGTCAGTTGCGCCGATACCAATGCTGCGACGACCGGCAACTCAACTGCGCTTACCGCCTCTTCCAACACCCTCACGATCCCGGTCACCAACATGCCGGCAGGGGCCAGGTATGTATGCACCTTTACAAACAACAAGGTGCCGACGATCAGCGCGACCAAGACTGCCAGTACGAGCCCGTTCCTGGTCGGCGCGACAGGGCTCTACTACTCGGTGAACGTTACCGTCGGCGCCTTGACCACGACGGCCGCCATCACCGCAGCCGACACCTTGCCCAACGGCATCACGCTCAGCGGCACGCCCACCTTGGTCGCGGGCACCACCACGGGCATCCTGAGCGGCTGTCCTGCCAGCGGCAACAACCTCACCGGTTGCAGCGTTGCCAGTGGCGTGGCGCCGGGGACGTTCTCTATCCGCATACCGATCAACGTCGCCGGCACTGCTGTCGGTGCTGGCGGTGGCACCAACAGCGTCAACCTGAGTGGCGGTGGGGACCCGTCGTGTACTTCGGCGGCAGGCGAGGCCTGCGATGCCAAGACCGCGGCGATTCCGGTGGTCGCCAGCAACCCGACAGTGCAGATCGTCAAGACGGTCGCCAGCGGGTCGGGCAGCAACCTGTTCGGTTTCGCGTTGAGCGGGCTGTCCGCGGCGACCGACAGCGTGACGGTGGTAGGTGTGGCGTCGGGCAACGGCGCTGTCAACCTCACCGGCACCAGCGGCGTCGCGGCGACGCTGCGCGAGACCTCGCCCGTTGGCTGGCCGGTCAATCCGCAGAGTGCGAGTTGCGTCGACGGTAATGCGGGCGTCAGCGGCAACCCTGCCACTGCCATCGGCACGCTGGCCGGCGCGGCGCTGACCATTCCAGCGGCCAACATGGTGAACGGCGCCGCCTTCACCTGCACCTTCGTGAATGCTTACGCCTTCAGCGTGACCGGGCGCGTGTTTACCGACGACGGTGCCGGCGCAGGCACGGCCAACGACGGCGTGCTGAACGGCGCAGAAGCCGGTGCGTCTGGCGTGACGCTGAAGCTGCTCGATTGCGGCAGTTCGAGCCTGATCGCCACGGCCGTCACCGACGGCGCCGGTCGCTACTCGCTGGCCGTGCCGTTCTCTACCGCGGTCGGCAGCAACCTGTGCGTGCAAGAGACGACGCCCGGCACATGGGTCTCGACCGGTGCATCGGTCGACTCCGTCGCGCTCCCTGCGGGCTCGCTGGTCACCACCGGCGGCACCGGCTACACCTACACCCGCGCGGTGCCGCTGGACGTCATCGCATTTGCCTGGAACGGCAGCGGTCACGCCGGCTTGAACTTCGGCGACGTACCGCCCAACACCTTCGCGACGGACGAGGCCAAGAGCGGCATTGCAGGCAACACCGTGAGCTATCCGCACACCTTCCATGCACGCAGCGGCGGCTCGGTCGGGTTTGCCATTGCCTCGTCGGTCAGGGTGCCTGCGCTGAGCGGCTGGAACGAAAAGATCATTGCCGACCCGGGATGCACCGGCACGCTGCAAGCCGGAGCAGCCATGCTCTACCCGCCCACCGTGTCGATGGTGGTCACGGCGGGCCAGCCGGTGTGCATCCTGGTCCAGGTCTTCGTGCCGGCGACTGCACCGGCTGGCTACACCGACAATGCCGTGGTTCAGGCGAGCTTCAGCTACACAGGCGCGATGTCCGCATTGACGGCCACCTACACGCTGAGCGACCTCACCACGGTCTCGGGCGGTGCGCTCGACCTGAAAAAAGAAGTCCGCAACCTGACGCAGAACGGCGCCTTCGGGTTCGACAACCTGGCCAAGTCTGGCGAAACGATCGAGTACCGAATCACTTACACCAACAATGGCCCGTCGCCCATCACCGCGCTCGATGTCAACGACGTGACGCCCAGCTACACCACCTTCGTCGCGGCGACCGCAGGTACCACGCCGGCGGCATTGACCGCCTGCGCCAAACGCACGCCGGGCAATCCTGCGCCACAGCCGACCGTGCCCTGCGCCACCGTGCAGTCGCCTGGCGGTACCGGCGCCCTGCGCTGGAGCCTGACCGGGCCGCTCGATCCGGGCGCCAGCGGTGTGGTGCTGTTTTCGGTCAAGCTCGACTGACCTTCCGCGCGATCCGCCGCTTGACCGCCGCGTCGATGCGCTGGCACGTCATTTGCAAGCCATCTTGTACACAAGACAGGATGCTCGACGATGGTGCATACGAAGAGCGACGCGGCCGAGGCTGCCTGGATCTCACGGTTCGATGCGGCGGCTGCGAGCGCCAGCGCTGTTTCGACTGCGACGGGCGCGCTGGCAGGGCTGAGCTTTGCCGTAAAAGACAACATCGACGTGGCTGGCCTGCCCAGCACCGCGGCCTGCGCCGCGTTCGCGGAGTTTCGTGCTGCGCCCACTGCCCATGCGCATGTGGTGCGACGTCTGCTCGATGCCGGTGCCAGCTGCGTGGGCAAAACCAATCTCGACCAGTTCGCCTGTGGGCTCAACGGCACGCGCTCGCCCTACGGCGCCGTCCCCAACAGCTTCGATCCGCGCTACGTTTCGGGCGGCTCAAGCTCGGGCTCCGCCTATGTCGTGGCAACGGGCCAAGTTGATTTCTCCCTGGGCACCGACACCGCCGGCTCCGGCCGTGTTCCCGCCGGGCTCAACAACATCGTCGGCATCAAGCCGTCGCGCGGGCTGATCAGCGCACGCGGCGTGGTGCCGGCGGCGCAGAGCGTCGATTGCGTTTCGATCTTCGCGCGCACCGTGGGCATGGCGCTCCAGGTGCTGCACGCGGCAAAGGGCTTCGATACAGCGGACCCGTACTCGCGACGACTCGACCTGACGAACACGCCATACCCGAAGCTCTTTCTATTCGGCGTCCCGTCAACGCTGGCCTTCTTCGGCGACGACGCATCGGAAGCTGCATTCGCAGAGGCGATCGCGCGGCTTGAAGCAATGGGCGGCGTGCAGGTCGCTATCGACTACGAGCCACTCGCCGAGATCGCCGCACTCCTCTACGACAGCGCACTGGTCGCCGAGCGTTATGCCGCGGTGCGCGAGTTCTTCGACGCGCACGAAGCCGACGTCATCGAGCCGGTGCGCAGCATCCTCGCGGCCGGTCGTGGCTACAGCGCGGCCGACCTTGTCGATGCGCAAATCAAGCTGCGCACCCTGGCCCAGCAAGTCGCCCCGATGTGGAACGACATCGACCTGCTGCTGGTGCCGACCTCGCCGACCCACTACACGATCGAAGCAATGCAGGCCGACCCGGTCGTGCTCAATCGCAACCTCGGCACGTACACCAACTTCGTCAACTTGCTCGACTACGCCGCGATCTCGGTGCCGAGCAGCCTGCGGCCGGACGGCATGCCGTTCGGCATCACACTGATCGGCCTCTGCGGCAGCGACCTGCGACTGGCGGAGCTGGGGCAGCGCTACCACCATGCAAGCGGACTCACGCAGGGCGCCACCGGCAAGCCGTTGCCCGCGCCGGTCGACGTCTTCGCGCATGCGTCGGCTGCATCGACGACCCCGGCACCACCAGCTCCACCAGCAGCAACGATGGCACGCGTCGCCGTCGTCGGCGCGCACCTGTCGGGCATGCCGCTGAACGCACAGCTCACCGACCGCGGCGCCACGCTGGTAGCCAAGACCCAAAGTGCACCGAGCTATCGCCTCTATGCCTTGCCCGGCACCGTGCCGCCCAAGCCCGGCATGGTGCGCGTCGCGCCCGCAGAAGGCGTCGCGCTCGAACTCGAAATCTGGGAGATGCCGATGATGCAGTACGGCAGTTTCGTCGCGCTCATTCCTGCGCCGCTCGGCATCGGCACGCTGACGCTGGCCGACGGCAGCAGCGTGCAGGGCTTCGTCTGCGAACCGCTGGCGCTCGACGGTGCTGAAGACATTTCGCATCACGGCGGCTGGCGCCGGTACATCGCATCGCGCGTCTGACGCGCAACTTTCCGGTCTGCCCTTTTTCTACTTTCCTTCCATTCAACGAGGAGCCCTAGTCCATGAGCAACCCCGAACAGTTCCCTCGCGCATCGCGCCGGCAAGTCTTGCAGGCGGGCGCCGCGGGGCTCGCCGTGCTGGCGGCGCCGGCCATCGTGCGCGCCCAGAGTGGCCCCAAAATCCGCTTGGGGTTCTGGCCCGTCGCGGCCGGCCTGCCGTTCTTCGCAGCCATCGAAAAAGGCTATTTCAAAGAAGCCGGACTCGACGTCGAGCCGCTCAAGTTCGCGGGCGCACAGCAGGTGATGGAAGCCATGCTCTCGGGCCGCGGCGATGGCAGCGCCAACGGCACCGGTACGGCCAACCTCGCCATCGGCGAGATCGCACAGCCCGGACTCTTCAAGATCTTCTGCACCAACCCGAGCAACGTGAAGTACGTGCTCGACGAGTTCATCACCGGCAAGGACAGCGCCATCAAGACGATGGCCGACCTGAAGGGCAAGAGAGTCGCTTCAGGTCCCGGCATCCAGAACACGACGCTGTGCAAGACGATGCTCGAGCGCGCCGGCGCAACCGGCGCCACGGTGATGGAGCTGCCCATCGGCCAGCACGTCGCCTCGTTGGTCGCCGGCCAGGTCGATGCCTGCTACACGCTGGAGCCAACCGGCACCATCGGCCGCATGAACGGCACCACCCGCGTCATCGAAGCGGGCGTCGTTGCCAAGTACATCCTGGGTGACCCGATGGCACCGTGGCATGGCGGCGCGGCCAGCCTGACGACCGAGTTCATCAAGAAGAACCCCGAAGTGTCCAAGAAGTTCATCGCGGCCTATGCGCGCGGCGTCGAGCTCGTGCGTACCAAGCCCGACGAAGCGCGCCAGTTCATGAAGGGCTACACCGCCATCGAAGGGCCGCTCACCAGTGAGGTGCCGCTGGCTTCGTACATGCTCCACAACGAGTTCAAGTCGAGCGACATCGCGTACTTTCAAAAGTTCTACGACCTCTTCAGCGACAAAGGCATCTTCGAAAAGAAGGTGCTGGTCGAGCCGCTGATCTACAAGGCATGACCATGGCAGACGCCGCCACCACGACCAAGGCGATGTCGTGGACGCCGCCGGCCGGCAGCGCCGCGGCATCGCTTCGCGGAGCGTCGTCATGGGACCGCTTCCTGCCCTTCATCGGGCCCGTCGTGCTGTTCATCTTGTGGGACCTGGTGGTGCGCTTCGGCTTCATCAAGCAGATCTTGCTGCCCACGCCCATCGACACGCTGCATGCGCTGGCCACCGGGTTGGCGGGAGGGCCGCTGCTGCTCGATTTCGCGGTTACGGTGTGGCGCACGGTGCAGGCATTCCTGATCGCTGCGGTAGTCGGAATGCCGCTCGGCGTGCTGTTGGGAAGCAACGAGAAAGCGTACAGAAGCGTCGAATTCCTGATCGACTTCTTTCGCTCGACGCCATCGTCCGCGCTCATCCCGCTGTTCCTGTTGATCTTCGGCGTGTCGGACATCAACAAGATCGCGATCGCGGCATTCGGCGCCTTTCTGATCGTGATCTTCAACAGCGCTTGCGGCGTTATGAATGCGCGCAAGCAACGCGTGATGGCGGCCCAGGTCATGGGTGCTTCGCGCTGGCGTATTTTCAAGGACGTGCTGATTTGGGAGAGCCTGCAACCGTCGTTCGTCGGCCTGCGTTCCGCAGTGTCGATGGCCCTGGTGATCGTGATCGTGGCGGAGATGTTCATCGGCTCTGAAAACGGTCTTGGCCACCGCATCATCGATGCGCAGCAGGTGCTCAACGTCAAGAGCATGTACGCGGCCATCCTGGCGGCCGGCGCGTTGGGTTATGCGCTCAACATCCTCTTCCTCGTGGCCGAGCGCCGCATCGTCCATTGGTCGGGGAGGTGAGCACCATGCGCGCAATCCTGAATGGCCCGGTTCTGAATGGCCCGGTGTTCGCCGATGTGCCCGTGCCCGCCTTCGTGCCCGGGCCGGCCGGCACCCACATCACCATCCGCGGCCTGACCAAATACTTCGCCGGCTGGCCGCTTTACGAGAACTTCGACCTCGACATTCCCAAGCACGCGATCGTCTCGGTGTTCGGCCCCAACGGCTGCGGCAAATCGACGCTCATCAACATGATCGCGGGGCTGGTCCCGATCGATGCGGGCGAGATCCTGTTCGACGGCAAGCAGCGCAAGGACACCAAGATCGGCTACGTGTTCCAGAACTATCGCGAGGCGATGTTCCCGTGGATGCGCGCCATCGACAACATCGCCTATCCGCTCAAGCTGGAAGGCAAGAGCAAGGCGGAAGTCGACCGCCGCATGGCCGAGCTGGTGGCGTCGTTCGACGTCAAGTTCGACCTGAAGCGCTACCCGTACGAGCTGTCCGGCGGGCAGCAGCAAACCGCGTCGATCATGCGGGCGCTGGCGCCCAACCCGGAGGTGCTGTTTCTCGACGAGCCGTTCTCCGCGCTCGATTTCGAGATGACCCTTTTCATTCGCGAGAAGCTGCAAGAGGTCTTCATGAAGACCGGCACCACCATGCTGCTGGTCTCGCACGACCTCGAAGAAGCCGTCTACCTGGCCGACCAGGTGCTGCTGCTCACCAAGCGCCCGACCCGGGTGGCCGAAATCTTGCGTTATGGCGATGCACGGCCCCGCACCATCGAGACGCTGAGCGAGCCGAGCTTCGTGGCCATGAAAAAGCACAGCCTCGAAATCTTCCAGCGTGAAGTCAGACGATGAGGTTGCCATGACCCCTGTGCAGATCGAAACCTATGTGGATGCAGCGGCTGCCGCGCTTGGGCTTCGGCTCTGGCCGGAGCACCGGGCAGGCGTCTTGAGCTACTTCACGCTGGCGGCTGGGTTCGCTGACCTCATCGAGGCGGTGCCGCTGGCGCCTTCGCACGACCCTGCAGTCACGTTCGTGCCCGTGAGCCCGACGGAGCGAGAGCAATGAACCCCGCGGCGTTCCTGGCCAGCGATGCATCGTCGATGGCCGACGCGGTGCGCGCCAACGAGGTCAGCGCGGTCGCGCTGGTGCAGGCCAGCCTGGAGCGCATCGCGGCCACCGACAGCCGCATCAACGCGTTCACCGAAGTGCTGCAGGCGAGGGCGGCGCGACGTGCGTCGCAGGTCGATGCCTCGCTGGCTTCGGCCAATGGCGATCGCACGCGCGAGCTGCCGTTGCTGGGCGTGCCGTTCGCCGTCAAGAACCTGTTCGACATCGCCGGCATCGCCACGTTGGCCGGCTCCAAGATCGAGCGCGAGAGCGCGCCGGCTCGCAGCGATGCGGCGCTGGTGCGACGCCTGGAGGGCGCGGGCGCGGTGCTTGTCGGCGCGCTCAACATGGACGAGTACGCCTACGGCTTCACGACCGAGAACAGCCACGTCGGACCGGTGCACAACCCGCACGATCGCACCCGAATCGCAGGGGGTTCGTCAGGCGGCTCGGCTGCCGCGGTTGCGGCCGGCCAAGTGCCGCTGACGCTCGGTTCCGACACCAACGGATCGATCCGCGTGCCGGCATCTTTGTGCGGCGTGTTCGGCCTCAAGCCGACCTTCGGCCGTCTGCCGTGCACCGGCAGCTATCCCTTCATTTCCAGCCTGGACCACCTCGGGCCGTTCGCGCGATCGACGCGCGATCTTGCGCTGGCTTACGACGCCATGCAGGGGCCGGAAAGCTTCGGCCACCGCGATCCAGGCTGCGCGCAGCGTGACGTCGAGGCCGTCGTTAGAGATCTCGGCCTCGGTACGCAGGGCCTGCGCATCGGCGTGCTCGGTGGCTACTTTCGGGAGAACGCGCAACCGGAAGCGCTGACGGCCGTCGACCGCGTGGCCGATGCATTGGGTGCGCTCAACACCGTCATGTTGCCGATGGTCGATGCGGGCCGCGCGGCTGCGTTTCTCATTACCAATTCCGAAGGCGCAGCGCTGCACCTGAGCGACTTGCGCAGGCGCCCGCACGACTTCGAACCACTGTCGCGAGACCGCCTTTTAGCCGGTGCGTTGCTGCCCGCCGCGTGGGTTGCGCGCGCCCAGCGCGTGCGCCGCGCCTATGCAGAAGCGGTTGCGCGTGTGTTCGAGCGCTACGACATCCTGCTGGCGGCGGCGACACCTTCGGCCGCCACGCCCATCGGCGCGGAGTGGTTCGAGGTCAACGGCCAGCGGCTGCCGGTGCGGCCCAACATGGGGCTGCTCACGCAGCCGATCTCATGCGTCGGTCTGCCGGTGTGCTCCGTGCCGGTGTGGGGCGCCCACTCGACCCTGCCGATCGGCGTGCAGGTGATTGGGGCGGCATGGCGCGAAGACCTGGTGCTGCGCGTGGCCGCCGCACTCGAAGCCGCCGGCGTGGTGCATGCGCCCGTGGCTGCGCTCAACTGAATCACTTCAAGACCACTACCTCAAGACGATCATGTTTGCGCAACCAACCATCAATCTGCCCGACGTCGTCGCCGAAGTCACCGCCGCATTCGGGCGCTACGAAGATGCACTCGTCACCAACAAGGTCGAGGTGCTCGACGAACTGTTCTGGGCCAGCCCGCTCACGTTGCGCTACGGCGCGACCGAAAACCTCTACGGCCATACCGAGATCCAGGCCTTCCGGGCCGGACGCCCCGCCGTGGGGCTTCAGCGCGAATTGCTGCGCACCGTGATCACCACTTATGGGCACGACTTCGCGACCGCTAATTGCGAATTCCGCCGCGCCGGCAGCGAGCGTACGGGTCGCCAGAGCCAGACGTGGATGCGCACGCCAGAGGGATGGCGCGTGGTCTCGGCGCACGTGAGCCTGCTGTAGACGCGGCGCCGATTTCGGTGCGCATCGGCTCGGCACACTTTGTGCATACCTTCTTGTATCCAAGATGGGTCCGTCCAGCGGTTCATCTCAGGATCAACCCGCAAGTTGCTTCAAACCGGAGAGAGCCATGAAGAGTCAGTTCAACCGTCGCGAGTCCCTCAAGTCCCTCGCCGCGCTCGGCGCAGCGGGCACCCTCGGAGGATTCAGCGCATTCGCCAACGCGCAAAAGCCGCTCACCGTCGGCGTCATCTACGTCGGCCCGCGCGACGACTACGGCTACAACCAGGCGCACGCCCAGGCCGCCGCCGAAATCAAGAAGATGCCCGGCATCAAGGTGGTCGAAGAGGAGAACGTGCCCGAAACCGCAGCCGTGCAGAAGACCATGACCGGCATGATTTCGCAGGACGGCGCAAAGCTGCTGTTCCCGACTTCTTACGGCTACTTCGACCCGCACATCCTGGCGCTCGCACCCAAGGATCCCGATGTGCGCTTTTCGCATTGCGGCGGCCTGTGGACCGAGAGCATGCCCAAGAATGTCGGCAGTTTCTTCGGCTACATCGACGAGTGCCAGTTTCTGAACGGCGTCATCGCCGGCCACATGAGCAAGAGCGGCAAGATCGGCTTCGTCGCGGCCAAGCCGATTCCACAGGTGCTGCGTAACATCAACGCCTTCACGCTCGGTGCGCGCTCGGTCAAGCCCGGCATCACCTGCAGCGTCATCTTTACGGGCGAGTGGTCGATGCCTGTGAAAGAAGCCGAAGCCACCAACAGCCTGGCCGACCAGGGTTGCGACGTTTTCACGATGCACGTCGACGGCCCCAAGGTGGTGGTCGAGACGGCAGCCAAGCGCGGCAAGATGGTTTGCGGCTACCACGCGAGCCAGGCCAAGTTGGCGCCGCAGGCCTACCTAACCGGTGCCGAGTGGAACTGGCTCACCGCGTACAAGACGATCATCGAAGCTGCGCAAGCCGGCAAGCCGCACCCCAACTTCCTGCGCGGTGGTCTGAAAGATGGCTACGTGAAGATGTCGGCTTATGGGCCGGCCGTGACCGATGCCGCCAAGAAGCAGGCCGACGACGTCAAGGCCAAGATGATTGCAGGCACCTTCGACATCTTCAAAGGCCCTCTCAAGGACAACAAAGGCAAGGAAGTGCTGGCCGCGGGCAAGATGCAAAAGCAGGCCGACATCGAACTTGAAAAGATGAACTATCTCGTCGAAGGCGTCAACGGCAGTTTCTGATTAGCTGTCGAACGAGCACCGGGTCGCTTGCGATGCGCAATGTCCTCCGCGAAATCGCACTGCCGGTGTTCGCCATCGCGGCGGCGCTGTTGCTGTTCGGCCTGCTCGTCGCTTTTGCCGGCGTCGACCCGGTCGCGGTGTGGGTCACGCTCTTCAAGGGCGCCTTTGGCGACTGGTTCTCGTGGCAGAACACCCTGCAACGCGCGGCACCGCTCATGCTCACTGCGCTGTGCGTTGCCATTCCGGCGCGCGCCGGGCTGGTGATCATCGGGGGCGAAGGTGCGCTGGTGCTGGGCGGCCTTGCCTGCGCGGCATTAGCCCATGCCGTTCCGCTGCCGGCCAACGTCGTCGGCACGGTTCTGGTATGCGTCGCCGGTGCCATTGCCGGTGGCCTCTGGATCATGCTGGCGGGTTGGTTGCGGCAGTACCGCGGCATCAATGAAACCATGAGCAGCCTGCTGCTGGCCTACATCGCCATCGGCATCTTCAAGCACCTGGTCGAAGGCGTGTTGCGCGACCCGGCCAGCCTGAACAAACCATCGACCTATCCGCTGCCGCAGGCGCTTTCCATCGGCGGCATCGGCGGCTCCGACATTCACTGGGGCCTGGTGATCGGCATCGTGGCCTGCATTGGGCTCGGGCTCTGGTTGCGCATCACCGCATCCGGTTTTGCGATTCGGGTGGTCGGCGGCAATCCGCGCACCGCGCAGTTGGTCGGGCTGCCGGCAACAAAGCTGATCCTCGCCGCGTGCGGTGTCGGCGGTGCGTGTGCCGGCGTTGCCGGCGCGGTCGAAGTGGCGGCCGTGCATACCAACGCCAACGCATCGCTGATCGCAGGCTACGGCTACGCAGGCATCCTGGTGTCGTTTATCGCGCGGCACAACCCGGTCGCCATCGTCCCGGTCGCCATCTTGTTCGGCGGCTTCGGTGCGGCAGGCAGCTTGTTGCAACGTCGGCTCGGCTTGCCCGATGCATCGGTGGTGGTGCTGCAAGGCATTGCGTTCGTGCTGATCCTTGCGAGCGAAGGGCTCCGCATGATCGACTGGAAGAAGCTGAACGCGAAGACGTTGGGTACGGCTTCGGCGAAGAAGGCCGTCAGCGTGGAACTCGCGCCATGACCGCCGATCAATGGGTCGCCCTCGTGGCCGGCATCGTCGGCGGCGCGCTGCGGGTCGGCGCGCCGTTCTTGTTCGTCAGTCTGGGCGAATGCCTCACTGAAAAATCGGGACGCATCAACCTCGGGCTCGAAGGCGTGCTGGTGCTTTCGGCCATGGCGTCTTTCGGCGGTGCGTACTTCACCGGCTCGCCCTGGCTCGGCGTGTTGATCGGTGCCTGCGCCGGCGCAGCGCTCGCCCTGTTGCACGGCCTTTTGTGCTCGCTCGATCGCGTCAACGACGTCGCGACCGGCATCGCCCTGATGCTCTTCGGCACCGGCCTCGCCTTCTATCTTGGCAAGCCGTTGATCCAGCCGCAGGCGCCTCAGATCCCTGCGATTCCGCTGGGCGACTGGAGCGACAACCCTGTGGTGCGCTCGGCGTTGCAACTCAACGCGCTGGTGCCGATCGGGCTCTTGCTCGCGGTCTTTTTGTGGTGGAGCTTCGCTCGCACGCGTGCCGGCCTGCTGGTGCGCATGGCGGGGGATTCGGCCGATGCCACGCGCGCGCTCGGCTACTCGGTATCGGGCATTCGCATAGCGGCCACCACGGCCGGCGGCTTCATCGCCGGGCTCGGCGGCGCATCACTCACGTTGTTCTATCCGGGCAGCTGGAACGAAGGGATCTCCAGCGGCCAGGGCTTGATCGCCGTGGCGCTGGTCATCTTCGCGCGCTGGAGCCCACTGCGTTGCGTGGGCGCGGCCTTCCTGTTCGGCGGTGCCGGTGCCATCGGCCCTGCTTTGCAATCGGTCGGCATCGGTTGGGGCTATCACCTCTTCAACACGGTGCCCTACGTGCTCACGCTGGTGATCCTCGTCTTTACCTGCAAGCCGGGCAGTGTCGCGATCGGCAGCCCTGGCGAATTGTCTTCAACGCGCTGATGCTTCGGCGCGCCAACCCTTCAAGGAAAGCATTGAAATGAGTGGCTTCGGTGGTCTGAACAAATCGGCGCACGGCGTCGTCATCGGTCTGGTGCAACTGCAGTTGCCGGTGGTCAAAACCAAGTCCGACCTCGCGGCGCAAACGCAGCGGGTGTGCGACATGGTCGGCAAGGCGCGGCGCAACCAGGGCACGATGGACCTGGTCGTGTTCCCCGAGTATTCGCTGCACGGGTTGTCGATGGACACCTCGCCCGAGATCATGTGCGAGCTCGATGGCCCCGAGGTCGCTGCCTTGCGGCAAGCGTGCATCGACCACGCCATCTGGGCCTGCTTCTCCATCATGGAAGCCAACCCCGGTGGCAACCCTTACAACACCGGGCTGATCGTCGACGACACCGGCGCGATACGCCTGTACTACCGCAAGCTGCACCCGTGGGTGCCGGTCGAGCCGTGGGAGCCCGGCAACGTCGGCGTGCCGGTGTGCGACGGCCCCAACGGCAGCAAGCTCGCGCTCATCATCTGTCACGACGGCATGTTCCCGGAGATGGCGCGCGAGGCGACGTACAAGGGTGCGGAGATCATCTTGCGTACCGCCGGCTACACCGCGCCGATCCGCCACGCATGGAAGATCACCAACCAGGCCAACGCCTTCTGCAATCTGGCCTACACCGCGAGCGTCTGCCTGTGCGGCAGCGACGGCAGCTTCGACTCGATGGGCGAAGCCATGTTCTGCAGCTTCGACGGCACGGTGATGGTCGAAGGCGGCAACCGTGTCGACGAGATCGTCACCTGTGAACTGCGGCCCGACCTGGTGCGCGAAGCCCGTACCGGCTGGGGCGTCGAGAACAACATCTATCAGCTCTACCACCGTGGCTACGTCGCGGTGAAGGGCGGAGCGCAAGACTGCCCGTACACCTACATGAAGGACATGGCGGCGGGCAGCTACAAGCTGCCGTGGAGCGACCAGGTGCAAGTGGTCGACGGCACCTCTTGCGGCTTCGCGGCGCCGTTGCGCAGCTACAAGGGCCACGAGATGCATCCGCTGATGCCTCAGACCCCGCCGGTTCCGCAGATCCTGCAGCCAACCGACCTTGCCTGAGTGAACAGCGTTGCCGCAGAACCCTATGCATGGCCGTACAACGGCGACCTGCGCGCGACCAACACCGCGCTCATCGTCATCGACATGCAGACCGACTTCTGCGGCAAGGGCGGCTATGTCGATGTGATGGGTTATGACCTGGCGCTGGTGCAGGCGCCCATTGAGCCGATCGCGCGCTTGCTTGCCGGTCTGCGACCGCTCGGCTTTCACATCATCCACACGCGCGAAGGCCATCGGCCCGACCTTGCCGACCTGCCTGCGAACAAGCGCTGGCGCTCGCGGCAGATCGGCGCCAACGGTGTCGGCATCGGCGATGACGGCCCATGCGGCCGCATCCTGATCCGGGGCGAACCGGGCTGGGAGCTGATCCCCGAGCTGGCGCCGCTGCCGGGCGAAGTGGTCATCGACAAGCCGGGCAAGGGCGCGTTCTATGCGACCGACCTGGAACTCGTCCTGCGCACCCGTGGCATCGAGAACCTGATCCTCGCCGGCATCACGACCGACGTGTGCGTGCACACGACCATGCGCGATGCCAACGACCGCGGCTTCGAGTGCCTGCTGCTGTCCGACTGCACCGCAGCCACGGACCACGGCAACCATCTGGCCGCGCTGAAGATGATCACGATGCAGGGCGGCGTGTTCGGTGCACACGCCACGTCGACGGCGTTGATCGACGCGGTCGGCGCACTCGACAACTGAAAGACCTCATGGCCGCAAAGCTCAGTGCCCCCGCAGATATCGCAGCGCGCTCGCACCCTATCGGCGCGCTGCCCGCGGGCACCGGCGCGCTCATGCTCGACACCTACCGGCTGACCAAGCGCTTTGGCGCCTTCACCGCGATGGACTCGGTGACGATGCACGTGGAGCCCGGCACGGTGCACGCGCTGCTCGGAGAAAACGGCGCAGGCAAGAGCACGCTGGTGAAGTGCGTGGCGGGCTTCCAGCGCGCCGAAGAAGGCGGCATCCTCATCGACGGCCGGGAACAAGACATCGCCAACCCGATCGTCGCGCGTGCCCTGGGCATCGGCATGGTGTACCAGCACTTCACGCTGGCACCCGGCATGACGGTCGCTGAAAACCTTTTGTTGGCAGGCGGCAAGACGCCGGCGTTGATCGACTGGAAAGCTCAGCGCGCCGACTTAAAGGCATTCCTCGCGACCACGCCTTTCAGCCTCGACCTCGACGTAACGCCAGCGTCGTTGGCGGCAGGAGAAAAGCAGAAACTCGAACTGTTGAAGCAGTTGTACCTGCGACCCCGCTTGTTGATCCTGGACGAGCCGACCTCGGTGCTGACGCCGCAGGAGGCCGATGAGGTGCTGGGCCACGTACGTGACTTTGCCAGGAGCGGCATGTGCACCGTGCTCCTCATCACGCACAAGTTTCGCGAAGTGATGGCCTATGCCGACAGCGTGACGGTGCTGCGCCGAGGCAAGGCGGTGCACCACTGCCGCGTCGACCAGACCAGTCCGGCGCAACTGGCGGCGGCCATGATGGGCGACGCGGGCGAAGGTGTGGCGCCGCCACCCGAAGGCGATGCACCGGCCGAGCTGAAAGCGGTCGCGCCGACCGGACGCGCACTGCACACGATGAAGGCACTGGCGAGCAACGCTCCGATCGCCTTGAACGTCGAGAACCTGCAAGCCATGGGTGACCGCGGCACGTTGGCCTTGCACGACTTGAGCCTGTCGGTGCGCTCCGGCGAAATCCTCGGCGTCGCGGGTGTGTCGGGCAACGGTCAGCGCGAGCTGGTCGAAGCGCTGGTCGGCCAGCGTGCACGGCTGTCGGGCAAGGTCACCGTGATGGGCCAGCCCTACACCGCCAAGCGCAGCGAGAACCGCGAACTGAAGGTGCGCAGCCTGCCCGAAGAACCGTTGCGCAATGCCTGCGTCGCTGATTTGAGCGTGGCCGAGAACATGGCACTGCGCGATTTCGATCAACCGCCGCTGGCACGCGGGGGCCTGCTGAAATTTCCGGTCTGGCGCAGCCGCGCGCGCAAGTGGATCGGCGAGTACGGCGTCAAGACGCAAGGCGAGGGCGCTTCTATTCGCAGCCTGTCCGGCGGCAACGTGCAGCGCGCCGTGCTGGCGCGCGAACTGGCTGGCGACATCAACGTGCTCATCGCTGCCAACCCGGTGTTCGGGCTCGACTTCGCTGCCGTCGCCGAGATCCATGCACGCATCGTGCAGGTGCGCGAGAAGGGCGGTGCGGTGCTGCTCGTCAGCGAAGACATCGACGAGCTGCTGGAACTGGCCGACCGCATCGTGGTGATGAGCGAAGGCCGCGTTGTCTTCGAGACGCCCGCGGCCACGGCCGAGCGGCATGTGCTCGGCGCGCACATGGGTGGCGGGCACCACTAACCAAGCGAGAAGCACACCATGCGCGTGGAAGCCAACCCCTTCGCCTACGACTTCGACATCGACACCACCGCCCTGGTGCTGATCGACATGCAGCGCGATTTCATCGAGCCCGGCGGCTTCGGCGAGACGTTGGGTAACGACGTGGCCTTGCTTGAAGCCATCGTGCCCGCGACGCAGACGATGTTGAAAGCCTGGCGCGATGCCGGTGGCCTGGTGGTGCACACGCGCGAGGCACACGAGGCCGACCTGTCGGATTGCCCACCGGCCAAGCTCAATCGCGGCACGCCGACCCACCGCATCGGTGACTTAGGGCCGATGGGCCGAATCCTCGTCAAGGGGGAGCCCGGCAACCAGATCGTCGACGCGCTGGCGCCGGTCGAGGGCGAGCTGGTCATCGACAAGCCCGGCAAGGGCATGTTCTATGCGACGGGCCTGCATGAGATCCTGCAGAACCGGGGCATCACGCACCTGCTTTTCGGAGGCGTGACGACCGAGGTGTGCGTGCAGACCAGCATGCGCGAAGCCAACGACCGCGGCTACGACGGGCTGCTGCTCGAAGACTGCACCGAGAGTTACTTCCCGGCGTTCAAGGCGGCGACCATCGACATGATTCGTGCGCAGGGCGCGATTGTGGGCTGGACCGCTCCGAGTCATGCGCTGTTGGCTGCCTTGCGCGGCACGGGCAGCGACTAGCATTCAGCGGTGCCTACCGTTCGCACCCCCGCCACGCGCGCTGGCCGCCCCATCGGCTCTGCTGCTGCGGCCTCTGCCGCTGCATCGATACCGGACGCCATCGTCGTTCCCGTTCCGGTGCTGTTTCGCACCCGCGCCGACGAGGTCTATGCGCAGCTGAAGCTCGACGTCGCCGAGTTCCGCATGGTGCCCGGCGACCGCTTCACTGAAAACGAGATCAGCGAACGCTTGGGCGTCTCTCGCACGCCCGTACGCCAGGCGCTGTTTCGCATGCAGCAGGAAGGTTATGTCGAGGTGCTGTTCAGAAGCGGTTGGCGCGTGTTGCCTTTCGACTTCGACCAGTTCGAACAGCTCTACGACCTGCGCATGGTGCTGGAGACCACCGCTGCGCATCGCCTGTGCGAGACCGACCGCCACATCGACCGCACCATGCTCGACACGCTGGTCGCCATCTGGCTGGTGCCTGCCGCGCAACGCAGTACCGACGCGACGCAGGTCGCGCGGTGGGACGAGGAGTTTCATTGCGCGTTGGTCGCTGCCGCCGGCAACAAGGAAATGGCGCGCGTACACCGCGACCTGACCGAGCGCATCCGCATCATTCGCCGACTCGACTTCACCAAGCAGCCGCGCATCGACGCGACCTACGACGAGCACGCCAAGATCCTGAAAGCCATCCGCGCAAACCGCGGTGATCAGGCCGCGATGCTGTTGCGGGCGCACATCGAGACGAGCCAGGCGGAGGTCCGGAAGATTACGTTGCACCAGGTGCATCTGGCGCGACATGCGGCTGGGTGAAGTCGCGGCATGAAGGCGCATGGCGTCCCGCGCTGAACGCGCTGCTTTTAGATCGGTTTTTTTCAGGAGCAAAGACGATGGCGAAAGAGATCTTGTGTGGTTTTGGGGTCGACGTGGACGCCGTGGCCGGTTGGCTGGGGTCGTACGGGGGCGAGGATTCGCCGGACGATATTTCACGCGGCCTGTTCGCCGGAGAGGTCGGGTCGCCTCGCCTGCTCAAGCTCTTCGAGCGCATGGGTATCAAGACCACCTGGTTCATTCCGGGGCACTCGATCGAAACCTTTCCAGCGCAAATGAAGGCGGTGGCCGATGCCGGTCACGAGATCGGTATCCACGGCTATTCGCACGAAAATCCGATCGCCATGACCCCAGGACAGGAAGAGGCGGTGCTGGACAAGTGCATCGCGTTGGTCGAGCAACTCTCGGGCCGTCGTCCGACCGGCTATGTCGCGCCGTGGTGGGAGTTTTCCAAAGTCACCAACGAGTTGCTGGTGAAAAAAGGCATCAAGTACGACCACTCTTTGATGCACAACGATTTTTCGCCCTACTACGTGCGTGTGGGCGATAGCTGGACGCCGATCGACTACGGCAAAAAACCCGATGAGTGGATGGTGCCGCTGCAGCGCGGCGTCGAGAGCGACTTGATTGAAATCCCGGCCAACTGGTATCTCGACGACCTGCCGCCCATGATGTTTATCAAGAAGTCACCGAACAGCCATGGCTTCGTGAACCCGCGCGACATCGAGCAAATGTGGCGCGACCAATTCGACTGGGTCTACCGGGAGATGGACTATGCGGTGTTCCCCATCACCATCCACCCCGACGTGGCTGGGCGACCCCAGGTGCTGCTGATGCTCGAGCGTCTGTTTGCCCATATCAAGTCGCATCCGGGGGTACGCTTCGTCACTATGGACGAGATGGCCAACGACTTCGCGGCGCGTTGTCCTCGCGTCAAAGCCTGAGCCCCTGGCAGCATGTGCGGCATCTGCGGCTCGCTCGGCGGCGAGGAACACTGGAGCAGCGGCGCGGGCCGCATTCAAGGCGCATCGGTGCCGACACGCCGGGCCGAGCGCGCCAAACGTATCCGGGTCATCAACCGGGTGCTGTCCGCCGCCCGTGTCACCGTGAGCGACTGGCAAGGGCGTTTTTATCTGGTGGCTGGCCCGACCGGCAAGCAACAGGTGGTCGATAGCCTCCCCCATATCTGGCAGGCTGTGCAAGAGGTGACCGGGCGTGGAGTGGACCCGCTGGCGCAGGCCGACAGAGTGAATGTCGGCTCATGAGCGAACGCATTCCTGTCAATGTGCTGACCGGGTTTTTAGGCTCAGGCAAGACCAGCCTGCTGAACCGGCTGCTGCGCGAGCCCTTGTTCAATAACTGCGCCGTGTTGATCAACGAGTTCGGTGACATCGGCATCGACCACCATTTGGTCGACCGGGTCGACGGCGACATCGTCTTGCTGCAGTCGGGTTGCATTTGCTGCACCGTTCGTGGTGACCTGGCGAGCGCCATGCGTGACCTGTACGAGCGCCGAGAGCGCGGCGAAATCCCCGCCTTTGTGCGGCTGATCATCGAGACCACCGGCCTGGCCGACCCGGTGCCGGTGCTCGCCACGGTGATGTATGACCGGGTGTTGCAGCACCACTTCCGCGTCGGCAATGTGATCACCACGGTGGATGCCGTGCACGGCGCCAGCAATCTGGCGCAGTACCCCGAGTGCCAGAAGCAGGTGGCGCTGGCCGACCGCCTGGTGCTCACCAAGCTCGACATCGCTGACCCGGCGTTGCTGCCTGCGCTGCACCAGCAGCTGGCCCACGCCAACCCGAGCGCGCCGTGTCTGGCGCTCGATGCGAAGCAAGTGGATGCGCGCGCCATCCTGGGCGCCGATATTTTCGATGTGGGTGGCAAGACCGATGATGTCGCCCACTGGTTGCAAGCCACCCGCCAACGCAACTATCTCGCGCTGGCCACGACCCGAATCCCAGACGCCAATGTGCACCGCGATATCGTGGCCTTTGCGTTGGACTTGCCCGAGACCGTCGATTGGACTGTTTTCAGCGTCTGGTTGTCGCTGCTGTTGCATGCCCATGGCGCGCAGGTGCTGCGCGTCAAAGGCTTGCTGAACGTGGAAGGGGCCGAGGCGCCGGTGGTGGTCCATGGCGTGCAACAGTTAATGCACCCGCCAACCCACCTTGAGCGTTGGCCCAGCGACGACCACCGATCGCGGCTGATCGTGATCGTGCGCGGCCTTAAACCCCAACGCGTCCAGGATTCGCTGACCCGATACCTGGGCGATTGCGGCTGAATTGCGGCACTGGCATGACCCCAGGTTTTGCAGCGTCCTCGATGACGCCGACCACCATCGCTGTGTGGCACGGCGGGTGCGTGTGAAAGAGCATGAAACCCTCATCGCGCACCTCACGCCCCAAGATGGCGCCGAACCTGCCCGAAACGGTGGCGTTCGGCCCCGTCATGCACAACGCGTGGCAGCTGCAGCCCGATCGCATCAGCTTCGTGCGCAAGCCGCTCGCCCCGCGGCCGTTGCTGATCGAAGCCACCCCGCAGCCGGTCGAGATCGACATGGCCCGCAGCGCCGTCGTCGTTGTCGATATGCAAAACGATTTCTGTCACGCCGAAGGCTGGTTCGCCCAGAAGGGCATCGCCATCAAGGCGGCGCGCAAGCCGATTCCCGTGCTTCAAGACCTGTTGCCGAAGTGGCGCGACGCGGGCGGCGCGGTCGTGTGGCTCAACTGGGGCATTCGTGCCGACAAGCGCAACCTGAGCCCGACGGTGCAGTTCAAGGGCAAGCGGACTGCCGATGCGGTAGGTTATGCCGAGCACTCGCCCATCGAGCACGGTGCGTCGCTAGTGCAGGGCTCGTGGGGCGCA
Organism: Variovorax sp.; assembly: GCA_025352265.1. Classification (GTDB taxonomy): domain Bacteria; phylum Pseudomonadota; class Gammaproteobacteria; order Burkholderiales; family Burkholderiaceae_C; genus Variovorax. Next base: position 57,594 of record JANXTS010000008.1, read on the forward strand.
CAAGTGGTCGACGAGCTCGAAGTCGCTCCAACCGACATCACCGTGCACAAGCACCGCCTGAGCGGCTTCTGGGACAACGAGTTCGACAGCGTGCTGCGCCAGCAAGGCATTACCACGCTGCTGTTTGCCGGCATCAATACCGACCGCTGCGTGTTCTCGACGCTGCAAGACGGCGCGTTTCTCGGCTACGACTGCGTGCTGCTTGAAGACGCCTGCAGCACGCCGTCGCCCGCTTTCGTCACCAAGGGCGTGCTGTACATCGTCGAGCTGCTGCACGGCTTCGTCTGCACCGCCGCCGCATTGCGGCTTTCTCTTTCCGTTTCACTACGTTCTTCCAGGTCTTAGGAGTCCTCCCGTGTCGTTTGCACAGCTTTTTTCCACCTCCGCCAAGATTGCCAAGGCATGAGTGGCGCAGGTACCCCGCAAAAGGTCGATGTCTTCTGCGTGCCGTGTCGCGAGCCGGGCGACTTGAGCGGCGTGCAGGCGCTGGTCGATGCCGGTCGGCTCGACCCGCGCAGCATCGTCGCGGTCATGGGCAAGACCGAAGGCAACGGCTGCGTCAACGACTTCACGCGCGACTTCGCGGCGACGGCCTGGTGCCATTGGCTGGCACCGCATTTCGACTGCACGGCCGAAGCGGTGCATGCGCGCGTCGCGCTGGTGATGTCGGGTGGCACCGAGGGCGTGCTGTCGCCGCATTTCACCGTGTTCACGCGCGAGCCGGCAGGCAGCGCGCCGGCACATGACGACAAGCGGCTGGTGGTCGGGATCGCCCATACCCGTGCCTTCGCGCCCGAAGAAATCGGTCGCATGTCGCAGGTGAATGCGACGGCCGACGCCGTACGCGAAGCCATGCGCGATGCTGGCATCGTGGACGCTGCCGACGTGCATTTCGTGCAGGTCAAATGCCCGCTGCTGACCTCGGCCAAGGTCAACGCTGCCAGGCAGCGTGGCGCCCACACGGCGACCACCGACAGCTACGAATCGATGGCGTTCTCGCGTGGCGCGTCGGCGCTCGGCGTCGGCCTTGCGTTGCAAGAAATCGACGTCGGCGCGGTCACCGATGCGTCTGTGTTGCACGACACTGCGCTGTATTCCGCGCGAGCCTCCTGCTCGGCCGGCATCGAGCTCGAAGGCAACGTGGTGATCGTGCTCGGCGAAGCGACCGGCAGCGCCTCGCAATTGCGCATCGCCCACACGGTGATGCGCGATGCCATCGATGCAGCGAGCGTTCGCCACTTGTTGCGCGATGCATTTGGTCTCGATGCCGATCGCGATGCCGCGGTCATAGCGTCGCTGCTGGTCAACCTGCTAGCCAAGGCCGAGGTCGCGCCGGAGGGCACGGTGCGCGGCGCGCGCCACACGATGCTGAACGACTCCGACATCAACGCGACGCGGCATGCGCGCGCTGCGGTCGGCGGCGTGCTGGCCTCCGTCGTCGGGCGTACGTCGCTCTACGTTTCGGGCGGCGCTGAACACCAGGGGCCGCCCGGCGGCGGACCGGTCGCGGTCATCCTGCGGATGGACGCGACCATGCGCTACGACGGCGGCACCTGACCGCGATGGTGAGCCGCATTTTTTCCGGTGGTGGTCAAACTGACCACCCGATCGCAGGCCTCAAGGCTCGGACTCGCATCTAGATGACCACATCGAATCCCATTCCCAACACGACGCCTGCGGACCAAAGCTTCGACTGCGCCTGGCTGCTGGCCGATCCGGGCGCAGCGCCTGCGCAGGCCGATGTGCGAGTTGCGGTGTCGGGCGGTCGCATCGCATCGATCGATGCGTTGAACGTACCGTACGCAACTGGCACGGCCCGGCGGCTGCTGGCCTTGCCAGCGTTGACCAATGCGCATGATCACGCGCGCACCTTCCGCAGCGCCACGCTGGGCGCTTTCGGCCAACCGCTCGAAAGTTGGTTGCCATACCTCGGCTTGGCCCCCGGCGTCGATCCTTACCTGTGCGCCGCCACGTCCTTCGCGCGATCGGTGCGCCATGGTGTCGCCAATCTGATGGTTCACTACACGCGGGTGCAGGGTGGCATGCCCTATGTCGACGAGGCATGCGCGGTGGCGCGGGCAGCGCGCGATGTGGGAGTGCGCATCGGCTTCGCGATCGCAATGCGCGATCGCAACGGCATCGCCTACTGCAACGACGCCACGGTGTTGAAGGCATTGCGGCCCGGCATCCGCGACGCCGTGGCGCAGCGGTTGTCGGTCGCGCCCGTGTCGCCCGCGCAGCAACTGGCGCTGGTAGGCGATGTCGCCGCGATGGTGAGCGAAGGCGGCTACGGTGAGCACGTCACCGTGCAGTACGGACCGACCGCGGTGCAGTGGTGCAGCACGCCGTTGCTCGAAGCCATTGCACAGGCATCCGCGGACCACGATCGCCCTATCCACATGCACCTGCTGGAGACCAAGTACCAGCGCGAATGGTCCGATGCGGCGCACCCCGGTGGCATCGTTCAATTTCTCGACAGCATCGGCTTGCTGAGTTCGCGTCTCACGCTGGCGCATTGCACCTGGGCGCGCAGCGAAGAGCTGGCGCTGCTTGCCGAACGCGGTGTGACTATCGCAGTCAACACCAGCTCCAACCTCGGCCTCAAGTCGGGCATCGCGCCACTGCCCGAAATGCTGAGGCAAGGCTGTCGGGTTGCGATGGGGCTCGACGGCATGGCGTTCGACGAAGACGACGACGCGTTGCGCGAAATGCGGCTCGCCTATTCGCTGCATCGCGGCTGGGGCTACGACACCAGCATGACGCCCCATCAACTGTGGGGCTTTGCATCGCGGCACGGGCCGCGCAGCGTGGGCGGCGCCTTGCGCTCGGGCGGACGCATCGCGCCCGGTGCGCCGGCCGACGTCGTGTTCCTCGACTGGGACGCGCTAGACGACGACGCGCTGTTCCCCGATATCGATCCGCTCGATCTGCTGCTGGCGCGCGGCAACGGCAGCTACATCGCGCAGGTGCTGATCGGCGGCCGCAGCGTGGTCGAAGGCGGGCGCGTGACCGGCATCGACGAGCCGGCGTTGCGGGCCGAATTGCTGGCGCGAATGCGGGTTGCGTTGGCAACGGATGCGGCTGGCGATGCGGCCGGTGCGTCATGGCGTGGCACCGTACAGGCGCTGGCCGAAGACCTCGCGCCGTTCTATCGCAGCGGGCACTTCGGGGGCTGCTGCGATTGACTTCTCCCTACTTCATCTACCCCACACGATTTCTGCCACGACACGAGTCGATATCACCGCTAATCTCGGCTGCGGTCGAAGATGGGGAACGGCGCCCAGGACGTGCTGTTCGAGCGGGCCTGAGCCAGAGCTCAACCGAAGCTGGCGGCCTCGACCGACGTCGCTTGCTTCGGCAGTGCGATCGGTAGTTCGCTCACCCACATCTGCAACGGATACGGCCGAAGGAAAGCCGATGTTTCTTCGATGGGCGCATAAAGCCACTCGTCGACCCAGCCATCGGGAAGGATCACCGGACGACGTCTTGGACGTTCGCCCTTGAGTTGCTGCATGAGTACGTCTTCAGAAGCGTCGATCGTCAGCAGCGCAAAGCTCTCGACACACCCGCCTTGCGGCGAACGCCAGCCATTCCACAGGCCGGCAATGCAGAACGGTTCGCCACCGAATCGCTCAATGCGAATTTCGTTGCCACTGTCGGTTGTTTCGAACAACGCATCGGCGACTACGACGCAACGGTGCGAGCGTTTCCATGGCTGATAGAAGTTGCGTTCGGTCGCGGCGGTCTCGCTGGCTGCTTCATGCGTGAGGCGGTCGCGACCGTCCGGTGAAAACAGCGGGATCAAACCCCAGCGGCCGGTCGCGACTTCAAAACGCGGCAGCTTGCCACCACGGGCTGCGTCGGTGCGCGGCCGGCAAACGAAAACGCCTTGATCGTGGACGTGAACTTCAGGCGCCACGGCCGGCGCCTGAACGCCAAACTGACGCCAAAAATGCGCTGGATTCTGAACGGCGTGATAGCGGTGGGCCATACCAGCAACTTTAAATGCAACGGGATATTTCGTGAGAAAAAATGCGATCAGCCGTTAAGTAAAACGACTTACGTTTCCCCTGAATCCGAAGTTTTTTACATCTTCAGAGCGAAAAATCGTAGTCGACGGTGATCGGTGCGTGGTCGCTGAACTTGACGGTCTTGAAGATCGACTCGCGCCGAGCCAAGTTAGCAAGCGCTGGCGTCGCCAGGTGGTAGTCGAGACGCCAACCCACGTTGTTGGCATAGGCCTGACCGCGGTTGCTCCACCACGTATAGGCCGCGTCAGTGGTCTCGGGCTGCAGCATGCGATAGACGTCGACGATTCCAGCGCCATCGGCACCGGCGTCGAGCAAGCGCGTCATCCAGGCGCGCTCTTCTGGCAAGAAGCCGCTGTTCTTCTGGTTGCCGCGCCAGTTCTTTAGGTCGATCTGCTGGTGCGCGATATTGATGTCGCCGCACAGGATGAAGTCACGCTCTTTCTTCAGCGCGCTCAGGTGCGGAAAGAAGCCTTTTAAAAAGCGGAACTTGGCTGCCTGCCGCTCATCGCCCGAGCTGCCGCTCGGAAAGTAGCAACTGATGATGGACAGCTTGCGCGCGGGCGTGTCGAAGCGTAGCTCGAGGTAGCGGCCCTCGGCATCGAACTCGGCGTCGCCCCAGCCGACGATCACTTCGCTGGGTGCATGTCGGGTGTAGATGGCGGTGCCGGCATAGCCCTTTTTTTCGGCGAAATGAAAGTGGCCCTTGAGGTTCGCCATTTCTTCGAATCGGCCTTCGACATCGCTCGCCTGGACGCGGATCTCCTGCATGCAAATACAATCCGGCGCCAGTTCGGCTACCCAGTCGGCTACGCCTTTGGTGGTAGCCGAACGAAGGCCGTTGAGATTGAGGCTTGTCAGTTTGAACAAAGGAATTCCCGATGGCTGAGTTGGCGGAATTGAATATTGCGGGCAGTTCGGTCGCGCTTGACTTCGTGCAATTCGCGATTGATTCCGGGGTCTTGCGCTTCGGCGAGTTCAAGACCAAGGCCGGCCGCATGAGCCCTTATTTTTTCAACGCGGGCCTGTTCGACGATGGCGCCAAACTCATGCGGCTGGCTGAATTCTATGCAGACCGGCTGATCGAGAGCGGCATGGTGTTCGACATGATCTTCGGTCCGGCCTACAAGGGCATTCCGCTGGGTGCGACGGTAGCCGCCGAGCTGGCGCGGCGCGGCCGCAACGTGCCGTTTGCCTACAACCGCAAAGAAACGAAGGACCACGGCGAGGGCGGCACCCTGGTGGGCGCGCCACTGCGAGGCCGGGTGCTGATCGTCGACGACGTGATGTCGGCCGGCACGGCGGTGCGCGAATCCATTCAGGCCATCCGCGTGGCGGGTGCCACGCCACAGGGCGTCGTAATCGCCCTTGACCGACAAGAGAAGGCGACGGAAAACGGCGTCGATGTCGACCACAGCGCTGTGCAATATGTACGCAATCGGCTTGGCATGCAGGTGGTGGCGATCGCTACGCTGGACGACTTGCTAAAGTACATTTCGGAACGCGCAGACCCTTCGTTGGGCGTTCATCGGGAAGGAGTTATGGCTTACCGACAACGCTACGGCGCTTGAGCTTTTTTGGCCGGCTGATAGACAGGATTTCTGGTGCGCATCCATAATTTTTTCGCGGTCATGTCTTTCATGTTGTTGCTCCTTGGAGCGACGGCAAAAGCGCAGACGACTGCCAGCACGGGTGGTCCGAGCGGCGGCATCTACAGCTGCACCGATTCGCGTGGCCGGATCATCACGGCCGATCGCCCGATTGCAGATTGCATCGACCGCGAGCAGCGCGAACTCAACCCAAGCGGCACCACGCGCCGCACCGTCGAGCCGACCTACACCGCGCGAGAATCGGCCGAACGAGAGGAGCGCGCGAGGCAGCAGTCGCTGCTGCAGACGCGCCAGATGGAAGAACGGCGACGAGAACGCGCGCTGCTGGTTCGATACCCAAATGCCACGGCACACAACCGGGAGCGCACCGAGGCGTTGGCGCAGGTCGACGCTGTGACTCAAGCCGCGAAAACACGTCTGGACGAGCTGTCCCTGGAGCGCAAAAAGATCGATGAAGAGATGGAGTTCTACAAAAGCGATCGCAGCCGTGCGCCCGCCGCCTTGCGTCGCAGGCTCGAAGACAACGCGCAACGCATGACGGTGCAAAACCGCTTTGTCGGCGAGCAGGAAGAGGAGAAGCGGCGTGTGAATTCGCGCTTCGATGATGAGCGGATTCGATTGCATCAACTGTGGGCTCCCGAGGCTGGCGGAGGCAAATAGAGCTCTGTCCCACGTCGCTGCGCCCCGCGCGGCGCCTTCTCAGCTCTGCAGCTTCGCCTTCAGCAAAGCATTGACTTGCGCCGGGTTTGCTTTGCCCTGGCTCGCCTTCATCACCTGCCCGACGAGCGCGTTGAAGGCTTTTTCCTTGCCGGCGCGGAACTCGTCGATGTTTTTCTGGTTGGTCGCCAGTACACCGTCGATGATGGTTTCGAGGGCGCCTGTGTCGCTCATTTGCTTGAGGCCCTTGGCTTCGATGAGGGCATCGATGCGCGCGAGATCATAGGCAGCTCTGTCGACATATGCCGCCGCCAGGGGGGTGCCACTTATCTCTCCGGCGCCCCACAGAAAGCTGAGTATTTCTTTGGCGGCATTGTTTGAGATGGTTCCATCAGCGATGCGGCCAATGAGCGAAGCCAACGAAGTCGCGCTCACCGGAGTTTCTTGAATTCCGATTTCCTCTGCATTCAGCAGCTTCGCCAACTCGCCGGTAATCCAATTGCTGGCGAGCTTGGGCGCAGCGCCTGCCGCGACTGCGTCGTCGAAGTAGCGGGCAAGGGCCGTGCTTTGCGTCAGTTGCGCCGCGTCGTACCCGGACAGGCCATGCGTGCTCACATAGCGGGCTGCCATCGCACGCGGCAATTCCGGCATCTCCGCTTTGACGCGATCGATCCAGTCTTGCGCGATCGCCAGCGGAGGCAAATCCGGGTCAGGAAAGTAACGGTAGTCGGCGGCGTCTTCCTTGGCCCGCATGGCGCGGGTTTCGCCGGAGTCGGGGTCGAACAGAATGGTCGCCTGCTGCACCTTGTGGCCGTCTTCGATCTCTTCAATCTGCCACCGAATCTCGTAGTCGATGGCCTGCTGCATGAACTTGAAGCTGTTCAGGTTCTTGATCTCGCGGCGCGTGCCGAGTGGCTCGCCGGGCTTGCGTACCGACACGTTGGCGTCGCATCTGAAGCTGCCCTCCTGCATGTTGCCGTCGCAGATGCCTATCCAAGTCACGATTTTGTGCAACTCTTTGGCGTAGGCCACCGCTTCGGCGGTCGAGCGCATGTCGGGCTCGCTCACGATTTCCAGCAGCGGCGTGCCGGCGCGGTTCAAGTCGATGCCCGACTGGCCGATGAAGTTCTCGTGTAGCGACTTGCCGGCGTCTTCTTCAAGGTGTGCGCGCACCAGGCGCACTGTCTTCGATTCGTCGCCCACGAAGAACGACACCTCGCCGCCTTGCACGACCGGGATCTCGAACTGGCTGATCTGGTAGCCCTTGGGCAGGTCAGGATAGAAGTAGTTCTTGCGCGCGAACACACTGCGCGGCGCAATGGTCGAGCCGAGCGCGAGACCCAGCTTGATGGCGCGTTCGACTGCGCCCTTGTTCATCACCGGCAGGGTGCCGGGCAGCGCCAGGTCGACCGCGCAAGCCTGCGTGTTGGGCTCGGCGCCGAACGCAGTCGAGGCCCGGCTGAAAATCTTGCTGGCCGTCGACAGCTGCGCGTGCGTCTCGAAGCCGATGACGACCTCATAGCCACGCACCAGCGGACCGGTCGGTCGGCCTTCTTGCATCTGTTCGAAAGAGTTCATCACGGGTTGGCTCATCTCAAAAGCCCTCGGGGGTTCGCGCATGCCAATCTGTGGCTTGCTGGAATCGATGCGCCACGTTCAGCAGCTTGGCCTCACCAAAGTAGTCGCCGATCAACTGCAGGCCAACGGGCATGTGACCGTCGAAGCCGGCGGGCAAGCTCATTCCGGGCAAGCCAGCGAGCGAGGCGGGGAGAGTGAAAATATCGGCCAGGTAGTCGGCCACCGGGTCGTTGCCATGTTCGCCGAGCTTCCAGGCGACCGTGGGTGCAACCGGGCCGGCGATGACATCGCATTGCGCAAAGGCTTGCTGGAAGTCGTTGGCGATCATCCGGCGCACCTTTTGCGCCTGCAGGTAGTAGGCGTCGTAATAGCCGTGGCTCAACACGTAGGTGCCGATCATGATTCGGCGTTTGACCTCGTCGCCGAAGCCTTCTTCGCGCGTCTTGGCGTACATGTCGGCAAGATCTTTGTACTGCTCAGCGCGGTGGCCGAACTTGACTCCGTCGAAACGGCTCAGGTTGCTCGACGCTTCGGCCGCGGCCAGGATGTAGTAGACCGGGATCGACAATTCGGTGCGCGGCAGGCTTACCTCGACACGTCGGGCTCCGAGCTTCTCGTATTCGGCGAGTGCGGCATCGACTGCAGCGCGCACGCCGGGTGCCACGCCATCCCCCAAAAACTCCTTCGGCACACCGATGCGCAAGCCTTCGAGCGAAGCATCGAGCGAGCGCGAATAGTTTTCCGCGGGTCGGTCGATAGAGGTCGAATCTCGATCCAGATCAGGTCCGCACATGGCCGACAGCAGCAGCGCGCAGTCTTCCGCCGAGCGGGCCATCGGGCCCGCTTGATCCAGGCTCGATGCGAAGGCGACCATGCCGTAGCGCGAGGCGCGGCCGTAGGTCGGCTTGATGCCGGTCACGCCGCAAAACGATGCGGGCTGGCGGATCGAGCCGCCGGTGTCGGTGCCGGTGGCGGCCGGTGTTAGCCGTGCGGCCACCGCCGCCGCGCTGCCGCCGGACGAACCACCCGGAATGCGCGCGCGATCCCATGGGTTTTGGACCGGTACGGCCTTGTCGTGGCCGACCGCCGGCACGGCGACGTTTTCGTTGGCCGAGCCCATCGCGAACTCGTCGCAGCTGAGTTTGCCAAGCGTCACGGCGCCGGCATCGGCCAGCTTGCGCACCACGGTGGCATCGAAAGGGGAGCGATAGCCGGCCAGGATGCGCGAGCCGGCGGTGGTCGGAAAGTCGAGGGTCGCGAAGATGTCCTTGTGCGCGATCGGCACGCCGGCGAGGGCCGGCGCGTTGCCGGCAGCGATCGCCGCATCGGCGGCGCGGGCCTGGGCCAGGGTGACATCGGCGTCGACCGCGACGAAGGCGCCGAGCGATTCGTACGCCTTCATGCGGCCGAGAAAGTGCTGCGCTGTCTCGACGGCCGACACTTCGCGTGCGGCGAGTGCGCGAGCCAGTTCGGCCACGCTTTTTTCGTGTATCTGCTTGCCGCTCATTCGATCACCTTCGGCACCAGGAACAAGCCTGCCTCGACGGCCGGCGCACTTCTCTGGTTGGCTTCGCGGTTGTTCGACTCGCTCACCACATCGTCTCGCAGGCGCAGTGTGATGTCTTCGATAGCGGCGACCGGGTGCGCCAGGGGCTCGATGCCGGTCGTATCGACAGCGCGCATGCGTTCGACCAATTCGAAGAAACCGTTGATCTGGACTTGCAGGCGCTCGCTCTCGTCGGGGGCGAGCTGCAGGCGCGCCAGCGAAGCGATGCGCGCAATATCGGAAGCGGAAAGTGACATCGGGAGAATGGCTTGGCCCGGTGACAGCACCGGTGACATTGCACCCTTGAAGGGTGTGCAAACGTGAAAAAGACTGGGGATTCGGTTATTATCCCGCCTTTGCCGCTACCCCCGCGAACGCGCCGGCATTTGCCGCAAAAACCCTCAATTTCACCTGTCAAAACAAGGGCGATGCCATGCCGAAGCGCATGCCGTGCCTGCAGAGGACCCCTTCATGTTCGGTACTTTTCGTCGGTATTTTTCGACCGACCTCGCAATTGACCTCGGTACGGCCAACACCCTGATCTTCGCCCGCGGCAAAGGTATCGTGCTCGACGAACCGTCCGTCGTGGCCATCCGCCACGAAGGCGGCCCGCACGGCAAGAAGGTGATCCAGGCTGTCGGCCGGGAGGCCAAGGCCATGCTCGGCAAGGTGCCCGGCAACATCGAGGCCATTCGCCCGATGAAAGATGGCGTCATCGCCGATTTCGTGATCACCGAACAGATGATCAAGCAGTTCATCAAGATGGTGCATCCGCGCACGCTGTTCACCCCGAGCCCGCGCATCATCATTTGCGTTCCCTGCGGCTCCACGCAGGTCGAACGCCGCGCCATCAAGGACGCGGCTGAAGCCGCCGGCGCCACCTCGGTTTACTTGATCGAGGAGCCGATGGCGGCAGCGATCGGTGCTGGCCTTCCGGTGTCGGAGGCCTCGGGCTCGATGGTCGTCGACATCGGCGGCGGCACCACCGAAGTCGGCGTGATCTCGCTGGGCGGCATGGTCTACAAGGGGAGCGTGCGCGTCGGCGGCGACCGCTTCGACGAGGCCATCATCAATTACATCCGCCGCAACTACGGCATGCTCATCGGCGAGCCGACGGCTGAAGTTATCAAAAAGACCATCGGTTCGGCCTTTCCGGGCTCCGAAGTCAAGGAGATGGAAGTCAAGGGCCGCAACCTCTCCGAAGGCGTGCCGCGCAGCTTCACCATCAGCAGCAACGAAGTGCTGGAGGCGCTGACCGATCCACTCAACAACATCGTTTCGGCCGTGAAGAATGCTCTGGAACAAACCCCGCCCGAATTGGGAGCCGATATTGCCGAGCGCGGCATGATGTTGACCGGTGGCGGCGCGCTGCTGCGCGACCTCGACCGCCTGCTGGCTGAAGAAACCGGTCTGCCGGTTTTGGTCGCGGAAGACCCGTTGACCTGCGTGGTGCGCGGTTGCGGCATCGCCCTGGAGCGCATGGATCGGCTTGGAAGCATCTTCACGTCGGAGTGAATGCGCGATAGCCTCCGATGGCCGGCCCGCGATTGCAGGGGCCGGCTTTTTGCCATTTGACGTCGTACCACTCGCCCTGAACCCATGCCGCTCGGCACGCTCGATCGCACCGCGCCGCCCCTCTTCAACCAGGGGCCGTCGGCACTCAGCAAGCTGATCTTTTTCAGCGCGCTGTCGCTATTCCTCATGGTGGCCGATGCACGGTTCCACCTCGTGCAACCGCTGCGCGCGGCCATTGGTGCCGTGTTGTATCCGGTGCAGTGGCTGGCGCTGAAACCGGTGCAGGCGATGGTTAGCGGCGGTCGTTACCTCGAAGACCTGCAGACGGCGCAGAGCGGCGAGTCCGACGCGCGCAAGGCGCTGGCGGTGCAGGCAGAGCGCGCCAGCCAGTCCGACACTTTGCTGCAGGAGAACGCGCGGCTGCGGTCGCTGCTGGAATTGCGACAGAGCACGCCGACGCCCTCGCGCGCGGCAGAGGTGCTCTATGACGCAGCGGATCCGTACACCCGCAAAGTCGTGATCGACCAGGGAATGACGCATGGCATTGCGGCCGGTTCTCCCGTCATCGACGAGCACGGCGTGCTGGGCCAGGTCACTCAGGTGCAGCCCTTCACAAGCGAAATCACGCTGGTGATCGATCGCGACCTGGCGATACCCGTACAAAACACCCGCACCGGCGCACGTAGCGTGGCGTTCGGCGATGCCAATGCGCATGGGGGCGGGCTCGAGCTCCGCTTCATGGCTGCGAACTCGGACTTGCAAGAGGGCGATCTGCTGTCGACGAGCGGCGTCGACGGCGTTTATCCGGCCGGCTTGCCGGTCGCGAAGATCGACCGCATCGAGCGCCGCGCCGACTCCGCCTTCGCGCGCATCCATTGCTTGCCGCTCGCCCATGTGAGTTCGGCGCGCTATGTGCTGGTGCTGGCGCCGACCGGTGCCAACACGCCGCCGAAGCCGGCACCGTCCGCAGCGCCAGCGGCTGCAGCGGCCGCGAAGAAAAAGGCCGACAAGGCGGCGGAAAAAGCAGCTGAGAAGAAGCCCGCCGCCAAGCCGAAACCCAAGGAGCGCCAACCATGATCATGCGACCTGGCCAGCAGCAGTTACTGCTTCCCTTGAGTCCGCTTTTCATGTGGACCAGCCTGTTCGTGGCACTGCTGCTCAACATCATCCCGATCGGACGCGCGGCCTGGACGCCCGATCTGCTCGCGCTGGCAATCGTCTTTTGGAGCGTGCATCAGCCGACCCGTATCGGCATCGGCGTCGCGTTTGCTTTCGGGCTGGTGATGGACGTGCATCAGTCGGCCATGCTCGGCCAGCATGCGCTGTCGTACACCACCCTTGGCTACTTCGCCATCGCGATTCATCGGCGGCTGCTCTGGTATCCGGTGGCCTCACAGGCGTTGCAGGTGCTGCCACTCTTCGCGCTGTCGCACGTCATCGAATTGGCAATTCGCATGATCGGCGGCGGCGTGTTTCCCGGCTGGAACCTGCTGGTGTCGCCGGTTATCGAAACTCTGCTCTGGCCTTTGGCGAGCGTGCTGTTGCTGGCGCCGCAGCGTCGTACGCCCGAGCCCGACGCCAACCGTCCGCTGTGAGCAACGCTCGCGTCTGTTCGGTCTGCCTTCGATTTGCCCTGACGTGGCAACCCGCCTAAGCTTGCTTGCCCAATGACCGAAATACGCAACGTCGCTGCCGAGGTCGCGCGCTTCAAGCGCCGCATCATCGTCACCGGAATCGCGGTGCTGGTGGCCTTTGGGCTGCTGTGCATGCGGCTCGCGTACCTGCAGGTGGTGCGGCACGAAGACCTGGCCGAGCAGGCCGAAAACAACCGAACGGCCGTGGTGCCGGTGGTGCCGAACCGCGGCCTCATCCTGGACCGCAACGGCATCATCCTGGCGTCGAACTACTCGGCCTACACGCTGGAGATCACGCCGTCCAAGGCCGTCGATGTCGACGCGACGATCGATGGCCTGGCCGAGGTGGTCGACGTCACGCCACGCGACCGCCGCCGCTTCAAGCGCCTGCGAGAAGACTCGCGCAGTTTCGATTCGGTGCCGATTCGCACCCGCCTGAGCGATGAAGAAGTGGCGCGTTTCGCGGCGCAGCGCTATCGCTTTCCGGGCGTCGAAATCAAGGCACGCCTTTTCCGCAACTACCCGAATGGCGAGATCGCGAGCCATGTGCTCGGCTACATCGGCCGTATCAACCAGACCGAAAAAGCGGCGATGGAAGATTGGGAAGACGAAGACTTCGCCAACTACAAAGGAACCGAGTACATCGGCAAGCTCGGCGTTGAGCAAAGCTACGAAAAGCAACTACACGGGCTGACCGGCGTCGAGCAGATGGAGACATCGGCAGGTGGTCGGGCGGTGCGTCGCCTGGCGGGCCACCCGGCGACGCCCGGCAACACCGTGATGCTGGCGCTCGACATCAAGCTGCAGAAGATGGTCGAAGACATGTTCGGTGACCGGCGTGGCGCTCTGGTGGCGATCGATCCGAAGACCGGCGAAGTGCTGGCCTTTGTCAGCAAGCCGACCTTCGACCCCAATCTGTTCGTCGAAGGCATCGACACCGAAAGCTGGAAAGAGCTGAGCGAGTCGCTCGACAAGCCATTGCTGAACCGTGCGCTGCGCGGCACGTACCCGCCCGGCTCGACCTACAAGCCCTTCATGGCACTGGCTGCCCTGCAGACCGGCAAGCGTGGGCCGAACGTGATCGTGAACGACCCCGGCTATTACAACTTTGCCGGTCACCGCTTCGGCAGCCCTGAAGGCAATCTGGGCGGCGTCGACATGCGGCGCGCTATCCAGCTGTCGAGCAACATCTATTTCTATTCGCTCGCCAACGAGATGGGCGTCGACCTTATTCACGACTTCATGAAGCCGCTCGGCTTTGGCCAGATTACCGGCATCGACCTGGGCGGCGAGCTGCGCGGCGTCTTGCCGAGCCAGGAATGGAAGCGCAACGCCTACAAGCGGCCGGAGGCCAAAAAGTGGTACGCCGGCGAGACGATTTCTCTTGGCATCGGGCAGGGCTACAACAGCTTCACCATGCTGCAGCTGGCGCAGGCGACGTCGATCGTGGCCGACGGCGGCATCAAGCACCAACCGCACCTCGTGCTGGGCACGCGCGACACAGTCACGGGCCAGATGACGTCGGTGGTGCAGCCGCCGGCCATCAACCTCGGCTTCAGCGCTGCCAACGTGTCGGTGGTGCGCGACGGATTGATGGCGGTGATTTCCGCCGGCACGGCCCGTAGCGTTTTCACGGGCGCCGGCTATGTTGCGGCGGGCAAGACTGGCACGGCGCAGGCAGTGACGCAGGCGCAAAACACCAAGTACAACGCGAAGTCACTCGAAGAACACCAGCGCGATCACGCCTTGTTCATGGCATTCGCGCCGGCGAACGACCCGAAGATCGCGGTCGCCGTGGTGGTCGAAAACGCAGGATGGGGCGCCGGTGCCGCAGCGCCGATCGCGCGTCGGGTGTTCGACTACTGGTTGATGGATCAGTACCCGAGCGAAGCCGACATGGAGGCCATCAAGACCGGCAAGGCCGCGGCGCCCATAGGCAAGCCACGTGTCGCCAGCGAGATGGCATGGCCCACAGTGGCATCCACACCGGCGACCGCGCCCTGACCGCCTAAAGGTTCTTCAGGAAGGTCAGGCTGGGCGAGAAGAAGTAAGCGCCGCCCTCCATCTTCACGAAGCCTGCGAACGGCGCATTGCTGGCGAAGGCCGCCGCTGTGTCGTCCCAGGTCTTGGGCAGCTTTTGGTCGCCCGGATTGTTCGGTCCCTGCCCGATAACCGGGTCGATGCCGTGCGGGCCGCCGGGTTGCAGCGGAAACTGGGTCAGGCTGACCCATGTCTGCTGAGTGAACTCGAACAAGTCGCCGATCTCGTGGTTGTAGGCCATGAACAACAGGCCCACGCCGCCCGTCGGTAACGACGGCACCACGTCTGCCGTGAATTTGGCCTGTCATGCGCATTGGCACGCATCCCCCTCTTGTGCAGGAAGGCCGGCGTGCCGCTTGAGGACGCACTGGGTCGCATCACCAGTCATCGCGCCCGTGCCACCATCGCCAGCCAGCTGTTCAATACCTGGGAGCCACCGGGCCTGTTCGAGTTGCAAGCATGACTCGGGCACCGGGGCAATGGAAGTGCTGCACGCGGCGAGCCCTGGCGTTAGTACGTCCTTGGGCACGGGCTGCCACCTGCGATTTCATCGATCAATGCCCGCACCGGATGGCATCGAGGCCATGGCCTGACTGGTCCACAGTCTGCGCAACACCGCCGCACCAAATGGTGTTGTCATCCGCCCCTAAAAGTGGCCTGCGATCTGACTACCGATAAAGGTCATGCGGTTGCCTCAAGGCGCTTGAATTTTTTCAGACGCGCAATGTAATCCTGCGGCAACCCGCGCAGGATAGCGGCTTCGATCAGGCGGTCAAGATAAGCTTGATCGGGGCTTAATTCATTGCGGCAGGGTGGCATGAAGCAAAGAGCGGGAATCCAGTTAGTGTCGTTTACCGTGACCAACACTGCTTCAGGCAAGAACACTCCCACACCGGTGACACCATACATACGGTTCAGTTCCTCGTGAGTAACTTGAACCAGGATGCCGTACACGCTAGCGAACGGGTGCGGAAAAATGTTGGCGTGCGGATCAAGAGCAATGTCATACCCGCTCAATTTGGCAACATCCACTTTCGCTGGATTGACTGCGGACTGAGCCATGACATCTGGCCTCATGAAGCTCCCGTAAAAAAATGTCGAAACGGACTTGGACATAAGGGGTTCCTTCAGGTGGGTAATCGTGGCCAATTTATATAGAACGCTTCTGGCCGAAACTGCAAGTTCGAGGTTGTTCATCGGTAGTCAGCTTAGAGCTCTGAAAGCCAATGCCTTGGCACTGTCCATTCCACATAACAAGGCCGCTCCTTTGACCGCGGATGGTCTAGCACCGTCGGAAAGTTAGAAGGCCGTTTGTTGGTAAGTGCTGACCATCCGGCCAGGACGCGCCGCTGTGCTAGGCCATCCTGAACATGGTTAAAAAACGCGCAAAAAAAAGCGCTGACCAGCAGCGCTTTGAAAAGCTATTCAGACATCTCGGATGGAGCCTTGAATATTTGTTGTTTAAACGTCGGAAGCTTTGTCTCCTCAGACCCTCGACAGCCGGGGCAGGCCCGCATGCGAGTGGCGAGACTTTAGTTTGTCGCACCGAGGTAGTGCATTAGGAGTAACCCGCTCTAAAGCGTGCACGGCGTCACGTTTGCGACCATGCATCCCGCGTCGGGCGCGCGACGCTGGTGACGCACCGCTGCTGAAGCGGAGCTAAATTGCGGCCGCGTTCGCACCAGACCTCGCACGGGCCGTCGCGTCTTCACGCAGCCAGCCCGCCGCCTTTTCCGCCATCATCAACGTTGGGCTGTTGGTGTTGCCACTGGTGATGGTCGGCATCGCGCTGGCATCGACCACGCGCAGGCCGTGGATCAGGTTGCCACGACCGTCGCGCACACGCATGCGTGAATCCAGTACGGCCATCGGATCGCTGTCCGCACCCATCTTGGCGGTGCCGACCGGATGGAAGATCGTCGTGGCGATGTCGCCAGCAAGGCGCGCGAGTTCATCGTCGGTCTGGTATTGCACGCCGGGCTTCCACTCTTCGGGCTTGTATCTGGCCAGCGCCGGTTGGGCTGCAATGCGGCGCGTGACGCGCAGCGAATCTGCCGCCACCTTGCGATCTTCTTCGGTGCTTAGATAGTTGGGCGAGATCGCCGGCGCATCCTGATAGCGATTGCTCTTGATGCGTACGGTGCCGCGGCTGGTCGGATTCAGGTTGCACACGCTGGCGGTGAAGGCCGGAAACTTGTGCAGCGGTTCGCCGAAGGCATCGAGCGACAGGGGTTGCACGTGGTACTCGAGATTCGGCCATTCGTGTTCGGGTGAACTGCGTGTGAAGGCGCCGAGTTGCGATGGCGCCATGCTCATCGGGCCGCTGCGCTTCATCACGTATTCGAGGCCGATTTTTGCCTTGCCGAAGAGCGACGAGGCCAGCACGTTGAGCGTTGGCGCGCCTTCTATCTTGAATACCGCGCGAATCTGCAAGTGGTCTTGCAGGTTCGCGCCGACGCCCGGCAAATCGGCCACGACCGGAATGCCATGTTCCTGCGACAGCGCGGCCGGCCCGATGCCCGACAACTGAAGGATTTGCGGAGAGCCGATGGCGCCGCCGCACAGCACGACTTCTTGCGCAGCGTGCGCAATGACCATTTCGTGGCCGTCCCACACCTGGACGCCGGTGCAGCGCTGGCTGCCATCGGGTTGCTTTTCGATGATGAGCTTGGTCACGTGCGCGCTGACCCACATCTCGAAGTTGGGCCGCCCATAGCAAACCGGCCGCAAAAAGGCTTTGGCCGTGTTCCAGCGCCAGCCGTTCTTCTGGTTGACCTGGAAGTAGCCGACGCCTTCGTTGCTGCCGCGGTTGAAGTCGCTGCTGTGCGGAATGCCGGCCTCTTGCGCCGCCAGCGCAAAAGCATCGAGGATGTCCCAGCGCAGTCGCTGCTTTTCAATGCGCCATTCGCCGCCGGCGCCATGCATTTCGTCGGCGCCGAGGTAGTAGTCCTCATGCTCCTTGAATGCGGGCAGCACGTTCTTCCAGCGCCAGGCGTCGTCGCCAGTGAGCGTGGCCCATTGGTCGTAGTCGCGTGATTGCCCGCGCATGTAGATCATCCCGTTGATGGACGATGAACCACCGAGCGTCTTGCCACGGGGATAGCGCAGCGTGCGCCCATTAAGGCCCGCATCGGGCTCGGTGCTGTAGAGCCAGTCGGTGCGCGGATTGCCGATGCAATACAGATAGCCGACCGGGATGTGAATCCAGTGGTAGTCGTCCTTGCGGCCCGCCTCGATCAGCAGCGTGCGCTTTTGCGATTGCCGAGTCAGCCTGTTGCACATCAATGCGCCGGCCGTGCCGCCGCCGATGACGATGTAGTCGAAAGTGGTGTCGTTGCTCAAGCCGTTGTCTCCAGATCAAACAAAAAAGCCCGGGACGGTGTGCCGTGCCTCGGGCTGAGGTCGGAGCTTACTTTGCTGTGGGCATGACGAACTCTGCGCCCTTGCCGATGCTCTCTGGCCAGCGCTGCATGATGCTCTTTTGCTTCGTATAGAAGCGCACACCTTCTTCGCCGTAGGCGTGCATGTCGCCGAACAGGCTCTTCTTCCAGCCGCCGAAGCCGTGCCATGCCATCGGCACCGGGATCGGCACGTTGATGCCGACCATGCCGACCTGGATGCGGCGGCTGAACTCGCGCGCCACATTGCCGTCGCGGGTGAAGCAGCTCACGCCGTTACCGAATTCGTGTGCATTGATGAGATCGACCGCTTCTTTCAAGTCGCCCACGCGAACGCAAGACAGCACCGGGCCGAAGATCTCTTCCTTGTAGATGCGCATCTCGGGCGTCACGTGGTCGAACAGCGTGCCGCCCATCCAGAAGCCGCCGTCGCAACCTTCGCCGGCCTTGGCGCCGTCGAATTGGCGGCCGTCGATCACGAGCTCGGCGCCTTCTTTCTCGCCTAGGTCGATATAACCGGTAATGCGTTCGTGCGCAGCACGGGTGACGATCGGGCCCATCTCTGCTTGGAGGTTCTTGCCGTCGAGCACCTTGAGTGTCCTGGTGCGTTCGATCAGCTTGGGCATCAGCTTGTCGGCCACGTCGCCTACCAGCACCGCCACGCTGATCGCCATGCAGCGCTCGCCGGCCGAGCCGAAGCCGGCGCCGATGAGCGCATCGACTGCCTGGTCGATGTCGGCGTCGGGCATCACGACCATGTGGTTCTTGGCGCCGCCGAGAGCCTGCACTCGTTTGCCATGGTGCGCGCCGGTTTCATAGATGTAGTTGGCGATGGGCGTCGAGCCGACGAAGCTGATGGCCTTGACGTCCGGATGCTCCAGCAACGCATCGACCGCTACCTTGTCGCCCTGCACGACATTGAAGACGCCGTGGGGCAGGCCTGCCTGTGTCAGCAATTCGGCCATGCGCAGCGAGACGCTCGGGTCGGTCGGGCTCGGCTTCAGGATGAATGTGTTGCCCGCGGCAATGGCGACGGGAAACATCCACATCGGCACCATCACCGGAAAGTTGAAGGGAGTGATGCCCGCGACCACGCCGAGCGGCTGGCGCAGCGTCCAGTTGTCGATGCCGGTCGACACCTGGTCGGTGAAGTCGCCCTTGAGCAGTTGGGGAATGCCGCATGCGAACTCGACCACGTCGATGCCGCGCGAGACCTCACCCTGCGCGTCGGTGAAAACCTTGCCGTGCTCGGCGGTGATGAGGTGGGCGAGTTCGTCCCGATTCTGATTGAGTAGGTCGAGAAACTTGAAGAGCACCCGGGCGCGGCGAATCGGCGGCGTGTCGGCCCAGGCGGGGAATGCGGCCTGCGCTGCGGCCACGGCCGCGTTCACTTCGGCGACGCCTGCCAGGCCGGTGGCGCCGGTCACCATTCCGGTGGCGGGGTTGGTCACGTCCTGGCTGCGCCCGGATGTGTTGGCCACCATGCGGCCGTTGATGAAGTGATCGATCGGTGTCTTGGTGATTTGCATCGGGGTGTCTCGGTGGGAATAGGGGTGGTGCACGGAGTTTAGGCAACGTGAGCCTGATCGGCTAGACACAAAAGCTGAACGCATTGTTCGCTGTGGTGAACAATATGAGGATGGAAACGCAAAAGATCGAAGCGCTCTGGACGCACCTGCACTGGCTCACGGTGCTGGCGCAACAGGGCAGCTACACAACTGCGGCCCAACGGCTCGGTGTGAGCAAGGCAGCAATGAGCCAGCGCATCGCCGATCTGGAGCGCGCCGCCAATGTGCAGCTGGTGCAGCGCACCACCCGCAGCGTGCGGCTCACCGAAGCCGGGCAGCGCCTGGTCGACGATATGCGCGCGCCTTTCGAGCAGATCGCGCACAGCTTCGCCGGCGTGCGCGACCTGGCCGGCGTGCCGACGGGGCTGCTGCGGGTGACCGCACCGGTCGCCTTTGCGCGGCAGCAGCTGGTGCCGCGACTGGCTGACTTTCTCCGTGCACATCCTCAAGTTCGCATCGAACTCGATCTGTCGGACCGCCTCAGTTCGCTGGCGATGGAAGGCTTCGATCTCGCCATCCGACACACCGCTGCGCCGCCCGATACGCATGTGGCCTGGACGCTCTGCACCACGCGCTCGGTGCTGGTCGCGAGCCGGGGCTATCTGCGGCGTCGAGGCGTGCCGCGCGAACCGCACGACCTCGCATTGCACGACTGCCTGCACTATCCACGGATCAAGGACGCACCGGCCTGGCACTTTGAGCCGAAGTCCGCGGTTTCTAAGTTGGCCGGGCTGCGCGTCACCGTGCCTGTGTCCGGCCCGCTCGCGGCCAACAACAGCGAGGCGTTGCGCGATGCTGCCCTCTCGGGTCTGGGCATTGCACTTATGCCCGACTTCAGCGCGCAGTCGGCGTTGCAGTCGGGCAAGCTGGTCGAGGTGTTGGCACAGTGGCGTCCGGTCGGTGCCTTCGGCGAGCACCTCTACGCAATCCGGCCCTATGCGACGCATGTGCCGCGCGCGGTCGCCGCTTTCGTCGACTGGCTGCGTGGTGCGCTCGCGCCCGGCTTTTCCGCGAAGCCCTGACGCACCCTGCGGTTACGATGAACCCCGCCTTCAACGAGCTGCCTCAGGAACCAACCGAACCCATGCCGTCTGCCGCTGCGCCGATCCCTGCGCCCGACGCCGAAAGCGTGTTGCCGCGTGTCGTGCGGCGCGACGAGCAAGGCCATCAGCTGAACGTCGCGAGCGGCCGCTGGACCGCATTGGCGATGTCGCGCACCTCGACTTGGGAGGCGCTGTCGAAGAGCCTTGAAGGTACGCCGGCCAACGACGAAGCCGCTTGGGATTTGCGTCCGATCGAGCAACTCGACCACATCGGCGCTCAGCTCTTGTGGAGCCACTGGAACAACACGTGGCCCGCATCGCTGGAAATGTCCGAAAAGCAGAAGGCAGTGCTCGACCAAGTCGCGCGGTACACCTGCAGCACGCCAGACGAACCACCCAAGACGCTGTCGGTCCGCCTCAAGGCTTTCGCGCTCAACGGCCCGCGCCTGATGATCGTGGCGACCGATTTCACCCGAATGATCGGACAACTCGCGCTCGATATCGGCAAGCTCATCAGCGCGCCGCACCGGGCACCGTGGCGCGATTTTTCAGGGCATCTGTACCAGTTCGGCGCCACTGCGTTGCCAATCACCGCACTGGTCGGCTTGCTCATCGGCGTGGTGCTGGCCTACCTTACGTCGCAACAGTTGCGGCAGTACGGCGCCGAGACTTTTATCGTCAACATCCTTGGACTGTCGTTGGTGCGGGAGCTGGGGCCGGTGCTCGCCGCGGTGCTCGTCGCGGGACGGTCCGGCTCGGCGATCACCGCGCAGATCGGCGTGATGCGCGTGACAGAAGAGTTGGACGCGATGCGCGTCATGGGTATCCCGCATGGCTTCAGGCTGGTCATGCCGCGCGTCATGGCGCTGGCCATTGCGATGCCGCTCATCAGTCTTTGGACGTCGATGGCCGCGCTGGCGGGTGGCATGCTGGCTGCGGAGGCTTCCCTCGACATCGCCCCCGCCTTCTTTCTGTCGGCGCTGCCGCGTGCCGTACCGATCGGCAATCTGTGGCTGGCGCTTGCCAAGTCGGCCGTGTTCGGAATTCTCATTGCGCTTGTGGGCTGCTACTTCGGCATGAAGGTCAAACCCAATACTGAGAGCCTGGGCAAGGGCACGACGTCGTCGGTCGTGACCTCGATCACCATCGTGATCCTGGTCGACGCGCTGTTCGCGGTGCTGTTCCGGAGCGTAGGGTTTTCTTCATGACGGGCTTCGTCGATTCGAATGTCCCGGTGGTCGAGATTCGCAAGCTCTGGACGGTGTTCAAGAGCCCGGAAGGCGACCAGGTGGTGCACCGCGATTTCGACCTCGTCATCCAGCGTGGCGAGGTGCTGTCGCTCGTAGGCGGCTCGGGTACCGGCAAGACCGTGCTGCTGCGACAGATGCTCGGGCTGGAGCAACCGACGAAGGGCGAGGTCAAGGTGCTGGGCGAAGCGCCCGGCAAGCTCAGCGCAACGGGTGCCGCCAACGTCGGCATGCTGTTTCAGCACGGGGCGCTGTTCTCTGCATTCAGCGTGCTGGAAAACATTGCGTTTCCATTGCGGGAATTGAAGTTGCTGCCCAACGAACTCATCCGCGACGCTGCGATGGTCAAGCTGCAGATGGTCGGACTGGGGCCAGAAAACGCTTTTCGCAGTCCGTCGGAACTGTCGGGCGGCATGATCAAGCGGGTGGCGCTCGCGCGTGCGCTCATCATGGATCCGCCGCTGCTCTTGCTCGACGAACCGACGGCCGGCCTGGATCCTGCAAGCGCCGACGAGCTCTGTGACCTGCTGCGTGGCCTGCACCGCGAACTCGGCCTTACCGTCGTAATGGTCACGCATGATCTGGACACGCTATTCGACCTGAGCACTCGCATCGCCGTGCTGGCAGACCATAAGGTGATCGTGACCGGTGAGGCACGCGACGTGATCGCCTATCCGCATCCGTTCATCCACCATTATTTTCTTGGTGGACGCGGCCAGCGGGCCATGGAGGCACTGCACGAAAAACGCGCGGCGCCTCCGATTGCACCGTCCGCCAGCGCGAGCTGAAAGAGAAAGGTAAACCGCCAATGGAAAACAAAGCTCATGCCATAGCCGCTGGCGCCTTCGTGCTCGGACTGATCGCCGTGCTCGTGGCACTGGTTGTCTGGTTCACGCGCGACAACACCGTGCGCAATATCTACGAACTGTCGACCAGCGATGCGGTCAGCGGCCTGCAGCCGCAAGCCATGGTGCGCTACCGCGGCATCGCGGTCGGCAAGGTGACACTCATCGACTTCGACCCGAAGCGCAAAGGCAACGTGCGGGTGCGCATCAGCGTCGATGAGCGCGTGCCGCTCACGCAGTCGAGCTACGCGACGCTGAGCTACCAAGGCGTCACGGGATTGGCGTTTATCGCGCTGGACGACAAGGGCGGATCGACCGTGGCGCTGGTGCCCAACAACGATGATCCGCCGCGCCTGCCGCTCAAGCAATCGGCCCTCGCGCAGTTGCAGGACCGTGGCGAAGCCATCATCAATCAGGTCGAGGAAGTGACGAAGCGTGCCAACACCTTGCTCGGCGATGCAAATCAGAAGCGCTTTGCAGACGCGCTCGAAAACATCGCGCAGGCGGCTGGCAGCGCCAACGATTTGACCAAGCGACTCGACAACACTGTCAAGACATCGTTCGATCCGGCGCTCAAGGCCCTGCCCGATGCGTTGACGCGCGTGAAGACGGCGGCCACCGATGTGTCGCGTGTGGCAAACAACCTCAATTCGACGGTGAGCCGCGTCAACGAGAAAGACGGTGCGCTCGACCGTTTGGCGAGCGGTACGCAGGCGCTGGGCCAGGCGGTCGATTCTTTCAATACCGCGACGCTGCCGCGCGTCAATCGCGTGGCCGACGACACTTCGCGTGCGGTGCGTCGACTCGGCCGCGCGGCCGACGGCATCAACGACAACCCGCAATCGCTTCTGTTTGGCAACGGTGGTGCGACGGCTGGTCCGGGCGAGGCCGGTTTCGCAGTGCCGCCGGCTTCTGCTGTGCCGGCCGCCAACAGCGCAGCGCGCCCTTGAAAGGGAACACGTGAAAGCAATCGATCCAGTCGCTCGCCTTGCGCGACCCTCCGCCTTCGCACCGGCTCTGCTCGCGCTCTTGATCGCAGGCTGCGGCGCGTTGCCCGATAAGCCACAGCGCGCGGCGCTCTACGACTTCGGGCCGGGCCTGGATACGCCGCCTGCCGCATCGAGCACCGCGATGCCGCCCATCTCGCTGCCGGAGATCGATGCCAACACCCGGCTCGACGGAACGCAGCTGAGCTATCGCCTGGGCTATGCCGATGCCAATGAACTCAAGCCGTACGGGCAGTCGCGTTGGAGCTTGGCACCTGCGCAGTTGCTGCGGCAGCGTCTGCGTGAAGCGCTGTCGGCACGTCGCACCGTGCTGGGCCCGGAAGAAAGCGCAACCATCGCGCGCCGCGACGGCAAGGTGCCGGACACCCTGCGGATCTCGCTCGACGAGTTCAGCCAGTACTTCGAATCTCCAGCGTCGAGCGTGGGGTTGGTGCGGCTGCGCGCGACGCTGGTCCAGAGTACGGCGGGCGGCGATCGGGTGCTGGGCCAGCGCAGCTTTATCGCGCAGCGGCCGGCACCGACCGGCGATGCGGCAGGCGGCGTGAAGGCACTGGCCGCTGCGAGTGACGCGGCCATCGCAGAGATGGTCGCGTGGGTCGATCAGCTACCGCGGTAGCCCACGGCCGTCGATCGCGAGCAAGCGTTTTCAGGCGCCGTGCGATAGCAGCACCGGAAACAGCTTGCCGAGACCATCGGCCATCACCTTGACGGCCAACGCCGCGAGTATCAACCCCATCAGCCGCGTCATGATGTTGATGCCGGTGCGGCCCAGCACCTTGGCGATCGGCTCGGCCAGCGAAAAGGCGGCGGCTGTGGCCAGTGCGATCACCGCGCCGTAGCCGACTAGCACGAAAAGCTCCCACAGGTGCCGGGCCTTTTCGGCGTAGATGACCACGGTCGACATGGTGGCTGGGCCGGTGAGCAGCGGAATCGTCAAGGGCACGACCGCGATCGATGCGCCGAGCGACGCCTTTACTTCCGTTGCGCGGATTTCCTCGTTGGTCGTCTTGTCTTCCGCTGGTTTGGCGTTGAGCATCGACAACGAGCTCATCATCAGTAGCAGGCCGCCGCCAACCTGGAAGCTCGCGATCGAGATGCCGAAGAACCCGAGCAATTGCAACCCGAGCAGCGCGCTGACCGCGATCACGACAAACGCGCTGAACGATGCCACGATGACCGTGCGTCGCTTTTGCGCTTCGTTGAACTCCTGCGTGTAGTGAATGAAGAACGGAACGATGGCGAGCGGGTTGACGATGGCCAGCAACGTGATCATCGGCTTGATGAGGTCCATCGTCGGGCTTGCCATCAACGTCCTCCGGCGACGTCCAGTATCGATGCGGTGGTGTAGCTCGATTCGGGCGACAGCAACCAAACGATCGCTTCGGCAACTTCCTGCGCGCTGCCGACGCGCTTCATCGGGACGCCGGGTGCCAGTTCTGCGGCGCGGCCGGGCTGCCCACCGGAGGCGTGGATGTCTGTGTCGATCAAGCCAGGCCGCACTGCGTTGACCCGAATGCCTTCGTCGGCCACCTCTTTCGCCAGCCCCAGGGTGAAGGTGTCGATGGCGCCTTTGCTCGCGGCGTAGTCGACATACTGGCCCGGCCCGCCGAGGCGTGCCGCCGCACTCGACAGATTGACGATGACACCGCCCGCACCACCGTGCCGCGTGCTCATGCGTCGTACCGCCTCGCGAGCGCAAACGAAGCTTCCGATCACGTTGATGCGCAGCATGCGTTCGAGCCGCGCGACCGACATCTGGTCGACGCGCGCCTGCACGTCGACCACGCCTGCGTTGTTGACCAGCGCGGTGAGCCGACCGAGCTCGGCATCGACCTTCGCGAACATTGCCACGACCTGCGCTTCGTCGCCGACATCGGCCTGCACGGTGATCGCCGTGCCGCCCTCGGCGCGAATGGCGCGCACCACCTCGTCGGCAGCGAGCGGCTGGCTGGCGTAGTTGACGGCGACGGCATAGCCGCGGCGCGCCGCGAGCAGGGCGGTGGCGGCGCCGATGCCGCGACTGCCACCTGTGATCAATAGCACCTGTTCCAAATCCTGCCTCCTGCACAAAAGCTGCGCGTCAGTTAAAAACTGATTACATCACCGGGACAACACATGAAGGCAGCTTTGACACGCACGATCGATTACTACTTCGCGCCGCAGAGTCCCTGGACCTACCTCGGTCATGCGCGCTTCGCCGCCATCGCCGAGGCAGCCGGTGCCGCGGTTCGGGTGCGGCCGATCGACTTCGGCAGCGTGTACCCGGTATCGGGCGGATTGCCACTGGGCAAGCGGGCTCCGCAGCGTCAGGCTTATCGCATCGTCGAACTCGCGCGCTACTCGGATCACCTGGGCGTGCCGCTGCATCCCAAGCCCAAGTTCTTTCCGGTGGCCGGCGACGACGCGGCCAAGCTGATCATCGCGGTCGACATAAAGGACGGCACCGCGGCCGCGATGCAGCTGTGCGCTGCCGTCTTCGGTGCGGTGTGG
Organism: Variovorax sp.; assembly: GCA_025352265.1. Lineage (GTDB taxonomy): Bacteria > Pseudomonadota > Gammaproteobacteria > Burkholderiales > Burkholderiaceae_C > Variovorax. The sequence goes on from JANXTS010000008.1 coordinate 83,800, forward strand.
TCGCAAGAGCGCAACATCGGCGACCCGAAGGTGCTGGCCGAGCTGGTCGCCGAATGCGGCTTGCCGGCGCAACGCAACGATCAATCGCAAAGTCAAACCGTGCAGGAGCACTACGAGGCCTACACGCAGGCGGCGATCGACATGGGCATCTTCGGTGCGCCGAGCTACGTGATCGACGGCGAAATCTTCTGGGGCCAGGACCGGCTCGACTTTGTCGAGCGGGCGCTGCACCTGAACAATCCATTCAACAAAGGAGCATGACCATGGGTCAATTCATCGATCTCACCGCCAAAGACGGCTTCACCTTCCCGGCCTACGTGGCAGAACCCAAGGGCACGCCGAAGGGCGCCGTGGTGGTGTTGCAGGAAATTTTCGGCGTCAATTCGCACATCCGTTCAGTGGCCGACGGCTATGCCGCCGAAGGCTATCTGGCCGTGGCGCCGGCGACCTTTCAGCGCATCCAGCCGGGCGTCGAGCTGGGCTATTCCGATGAGGACATGAAGGCGGGCTCGGCACTGAAGGCCGCCGCCGAAGCGCTGCCCAAGCCGGGCGTGCAGCAGGATATCCAGGCTGCGGTGGAGTACGCGGCGCGTGCCGGCAAGGTTGGCATCGTCGGCTACTGCTATGGCGGCTTGCTGACCTGGCGTGCTGCTGCCAAAGTGTCGGGCCTGTCGGCCGCCGCACCTTACTACGGCGGCGGCATGACGACGCCGGAGGAAAGCGCGCTGGCACCGCAGATGCCGGTGCTCGCGCATTTCGGTGACAACGACCACTGGATTCCACTCGACACCGTCGATGCCTTCAAGAAGGCCCATCCCGATGTCGAGGTGCATGTGTATGCGTGCGGTCACGGCTTTAATTGCGAACAGCGTGGCTCGTACAACGCGGAAGCTGCCAAGCTTGCGAAAGAACGCACGCTGGCATTCTTCGCCAAGCACCTGACCTGAGTCGGTCACACCGCTCCACGCTTTCTGGTCGTGCTGCGCGCCCCGATCCGCGTTTCCAGAAAGTCCAGAAACGCCCTCAGGGCTGCGCTGTTGTGGCGTCGTTGCAGGTATGCAGCCGACAGCCACATGTCGTCCCTCACGAACTCCTCGAGCGCCGGTACCAGTTCACCTTGATCGAGGTGCGGCTGGATGATCAGTGCGGGCAGATAGGTCACGCCGAATCCCTGCATCGCGACCTCGATGAGTGGGCCGGCTTCCGTTGCGTCCATCCGCGTCTTGAGCGGGACATCGAGTGGCTTGCCACCGACCTGAAAGCGCCAGTGCGGATGTAGCCCGAGCCGTGAGTGGGTGAGCGCGTCATGTTGCGTCAGCTCCGACGGATGCGTTGGCTTGCCGTGCTTCTTCCAGTAGCGCGGTGACGCGCACAACACGAGTTTCATCAGCATGAGCCGCCGCACGATGAGGTTGTCGTCTTCGATCGGGCCGAACCGCAGCGCGACATCGATCGCTTCCTCTGCCATGTCGACCGTGCGGTTGCTCAGGTGCAGGCTGATGCTGACGTCAGGGTAGTAGCCCATGAACTGCCCGATGAGCTTGGGCAGATCGCCCTGGCCCATGCCGTGCGGGGCCGAGACACGCAGCCGGCCGCGGGGCTTGCTGGCGTGCTCCTGCAACTCGGCGGTCGTCAGCGCCACCATTTCCATGACCGGCTTGCTGCGCTCTAGCAGCAGCTGGCCGGCATCGGTCAGGCTGACGGATCTGGTCGAGCGGTTGAGCAAGCGCACGCCGAATCGCGTTTCGAGTTTCGCCACGTATTTGCTCACTGTCGCCTTCGACATGTCTAGCGCTATCGCGGCGCGGGAAAAGCTGCCACGCGCAGCCACTTCATGGAAGGTTTTGATGAGGTCGAAGCTGTCCATTGAAGGTCCGAAGTGGTGTCGATTGTTTCCAGGCCGTGAACACGGAGGTTCATTTTTCGAGGGTTTTCCCGACCATTCTCGACGCAAACTTCATCTCACAGACCAGCCATCAAGTTGATCTGGGTGAACAGGGCCCCGAGCGAGGAGGTCGCATTCAAAGCAGGAAGCGACACCCACCCAAGACCGGTTCGAAATCATCCACACCGTTGAAAGAAATTTGAAATGAAGACCTCGAAAATCATCGCTGCCGCCGCACTCACTTTGTTGGCTGCTGCCGGCGCTCAAGCCGAAACCTATGAAGGCGTTCATGCGCCGACATCGATTGCCAGCCGTGCCGAAATTCAATCGCAAGCTGTAGTGGCCGCCCATGGCGACAACCCGTACGCTGAAGGCGCCAATTCCGGCGTGCAGGCAGTCGCTTCGACGGCCGACCGCGCGGTGGTTCGCTCGGAGGCAGTCGCCACGGCGCACAACCCGCTGCAGAGCCTCGATCGCCGCGCGTTCTATCGTGACCAAGTGCCCGCCCAATATCGCAAGCCCACGGTGGCGTTCACCCTTCAGGCCGGACTGTAATTCCGACGATTCGACCCTTTCGGTCGATCGAAGACACGGACCTTCGGGTCCGTTTCTTATGGGCGACGAAGAGCTGCGTACGGTGGTCAGTTGGCGGTACGCGCCAAGTAGCGTTTGCGCCAGAACACCATAACCAGAATGATTGCAATGCTCGCCATCGAAGCCATGGCGATCCAAAAGCCATCGGCCTTGTGCACCAGTGGAATGAACTCGAAGTTCATGCCGAAGATGCCGGCAATGAGGTTGAGCGGCAGGAACACGGCGGTGAGTGCGGTCAGTACTCGCATGATGTCGTTGGTGCGGTGGCTTTGAATGCTGAAGTGCATCTGCACTGCGGTCTCCGCGTTTTGCTCGAGCCGCCGCACGTGGTGCACCACGCGCTCGATGTGTTCAAGCGCATCGCGGCTGCGGACCATGAGCAGTTCGCGCTCGCGTTGCGCTGGCTTGGTTCCCGGTTCGGGCAGGGTTTCCTGAGAATCGATCCAGTCCTGCACTGCGGCGCGCTGGTCTTCGCCGATGTCGCCAAGTTGCCGCAAGGACTGGCGCGCTTCCATCAAAGCACCCTTGTTGGTGAAACGACTCTTCGGTTCGATCAACTCGGCTTGCCAATGGTCGAGTTGAGCGGTTAGGTCACGGCGCAGATCGAGGTAGCCGTCGATGATGTGATTGACGATACGCAGCATCAGGTCAGCAGGGCTGGCAGGCACGCGTGTACTGACGGCACGCGCGTCGAGCGCAGGGGCTGCGTTGTGCTTGCCAGTCAAGCCGTTGCCGTCACTGCCTCCACTTGTGCCGTTCCCGCCATTTGCACCGTCGGATGCGGCGGCCATCAGCTTGGCGGCATAGGCGTCGCGCACAGCGGCGTCGAACGGATGCACCGACAGCAGCACGCGGTCGAACACAGCGAACCCGACCGGTCGGGTGTCGATGCGCCGCAGCACCGGCGGTCCACCGCGCGTCGCGGGTGAAGATGCGGGCGGGGGCTCGGCGTTCGCCCGGGTCGATGCGCCGGGCATCACACCGTCCCGTGCAGCCAGCCGACGAAACACGAGTACGTCGTACAGCGACGTGTAGTCGTAGTGCGATGGCAACTGATCGTTGAGCAAATCCGCCACATGCAGATCGACCAACTGGGTGCCGCACACTCGTTGCAGGATGCCCTGCACCGCGACGAGCGCCGCGCGAAATTCATCGCGGGTGAGCGACAGCCAAAGATAACTGTCGTCGTCGCACGCGCCGGGTGCGGCCAGTGGCGTCAGCGTGTCGTGCTCTTCGACCCGCGAGCCGGTGATCTTAAAGATGCGCATTGCGCTATTGTTTTTGCAGCAAGCGGGCAGCGTCGAGCGCGAAATAAGTCAGCACACCGTCGGCGCCGGCACGCTTGAAAGCCAGCAGGCTTTCAAGCACGACTGCGTCGTGATCCAGCCAGCCGTTTTGCGCCGCCGCTTTCAGCATCGCGTATTCGCCGCTCACTTGGTAGGCGAAGGTCGGCACGCGGAACTCGTCCTTGACGCGGCGCACGATGTCCAGGTACGGCATGCCAGGCTTGACCATGACCATGTCTGCGCCTTCCGCAATGTCGATCGCGACTTCACGCAGCGCCTCGTCGCTATTGCCTGGGTCCATCTGATAGACCTTCTTGTTGCTCTTGCCCAAGTTGGCAGCCGAGCCGACAGCGTCGCGAAAAGGGCCGTAGAAGGCGCTCGCGTACTTGGCGCTGTAGGCCATGATTCGCGTGTGAATGTCGCCTCGGGCTTCAAGCGCCATCCGGATGGCACCGATGCGCCCGTCCATCATGTCGCTTGGCGCGACGATGTCGACCCCGGCTTGCGATTGGGCAAGCGCCTGTTTGACCAATACTTTGACGGTCGGGTCGTTGAGGATGTAGCCGGTGTCGTCGAGCAAGCCGTCCTGGCCATGGCTGGTATACGGATCGAGGGCGACGTCGGTCATCACACCCAGCTCCGGAAAGCGTGCCTTCAAGGCCGAAACTACGCGCGGGATGAGACCGTCGGGATTGAAGGCTTCGTCTCCCGCCGGTGTCTTGAGCTTGGCGTCGATGACCGGAAACAGTGCCATCACCGGAATGCCCAACTCGACGCATTGTTCGGCGACTGGCAGCAGCAGATCGAGGCTCAGGCGCTCGACCCCCGGCATCGATGCGACTGCGTCCCTGCGCTGAGTTCCTTCCTGCACGAAGACCGGGTAGATCAGATCGTGCGCTGTGAGCGCATTCTCACGAACGAGATTTCTCGAGAAGGCGTCGCGACGCAACCGGCGTGGCCGACCGGCCGGAAATGCGGCAAAAGATGAGGCGTGAGAAGTCATGCAGAAAATTGTGCCCGAACTGGAAAGACGCGGGAATTGTCGTTTGGGCGACTATTCACCGCGTAAAACGATGAATTTGAAGGCTTTCGTATTGTCTTTCCCGCACGAAATGTCAAAAAATAGTCAACCCAAAGCTTGATAGGTTGTTTGCGCTTTGTTAAATTCCGTGTCGGGTGGCTTGCCACTCCCCGCTTTTCCTCCCTGAGCGGGTGCCTTGATGTGTGACAGCAAAAGGGCTTCCCAGCCCGGCGTTTTGACGCCGGGCTTTTTTTTGTCCGCGGCGCCACTAAACTGCCGTGATGCTCTGGGTCAAATCGCTGCACATCGTGTTCATCGCCAGCTGGTTCGCCGGTTTGTTCTATCTTCCGCGGATTTTCGTGAATTTGGCGATGGTGCCGCCGGAATCTGTAGCAGAACGCGCCCGGCTGCTGATGATGGCGCGCAAGCTGCTCCGCTTCACGACGTTGCTCGCAGTCCCGGCGTTGATCTTCGGACTCTGGCTTTGGCTGGGTTACGGCATCGGTCTGGGGCCTGGCAATGGATGGATGCATGCAAAGCTGGTGCTGGTGCTCGCCGCCGTCGGCTATCACCACGCCTGCGGCGTGCTTTTGCGGCGCATTGATGCAGGCACGGCGCGGCATTCGCACAAGTGGTATCGCTGGTTCAACGAGGCACCGGTTTTGCTATTGACGGGCATCGTAATCCTCGTTGTCGTCAAACCCTTTTGAACGTGGCGGATTCGCACAAGACCGCCGCGCTACCGCTTTCCCTGACTTACGCGGCGCTGATCGTCTATGCGAGTCTCTATCCATTTGCAGACTGGCGCGACCAGGGCATCGCACCGTGGGCATACCTGACGGCGCCGTGGCCGAAATACTGGACCGGCTTCGACCTGGGCATCAACGTTGTCGGCTACGCGCCGCTCGGCTTTCTGATGGCATTGGCGGTGCTTCGGGCGCGTTCCGATTCCCGCGGTTTCAATGCCGTACTGCGCGCCACGCTGGCGGGCGGTGCGATCTCTTTCGCAATGGAAACATTGCAGAGCTACCTGCCTGCGCGCATCCCCTCTAACGTCGATTTCGGACTGAACACGGTGGGCGCTCTGGCCGGCGCAACGGTAGCAGCCGGGCTCGAGCGTTTCGGAGCGGTGGCGCACTGGAGCCGTGCCCGTTCCGCATGGTTTGTCGAAGACTCGCGTGGCGCGCTGGTGTTGCTCGCGTTGTGGCCGGCTGCGCTGCTGTTCCCGGCGGCTGTGACGTTCGGGTTGGGCCAGGTGTTCGAACGCGTGGAGGCGGGCATCGCCGAGTGGCTGCAAGACACGCCTTTCATCGACTGGATGCCGGTCCGCCAATTCGAACTCGAACCGCTGGTGCCCGGCGTTGAATTGCTGTGCGTGATGCTCGGCGCATTGGTGCCGTGCCTGCTTGCCTTCACAGTGACACGCTCGGTCGTGCGCCGCGCCATGTTGCTGCCATTGACGCTCTGCGTCGGGACGGCGACGACCGCGTTGTCTGCGGCGTTGAGCTATGGGCCCGAGCACGCGTGGGCCTGGTTAAGTTTGCCAGTGCAAATCGGCTTTGCCGCGGCGGTTTTCGTGGGCGCGCTGCTGCTCGCTGCGCCGCGTCGCTTTCTGGCTGCGCTGCTCCTGATTGCATTGGTGCTGCACCTGAGCTTGTTGAATCAGGCGCCTGAGAGCGCGTACTTCGCGCAGACGCTGGCGACGTGGGAGCAGGGGCGCTTCATCCGTTTTCACGGGCTATCGCAGTGGTTGGGTTGGCTCTGGCCTTTCGTGACCCTGGGTTACGTGCTGCTGGCGCTGTCTCGCCGGCCGCGGCAATCCTAGAATCTGCCGATGTCCAGTCCCCAAAATTCTTCGTCGATCGCTCTCACTGGCGGTCCCGCTCAAGGCTACTACGAACGCCACATTTTCTTTTGTCTCAACGAGCGCAAGAGCGGCGAGGACTCATGCGCCATGCATGGCGCGCAACAAGGGTTCGATCGTTGCAAATCGAAGGTTAAGGAAGCGGGGCTTTCTGGTGCCGGCAAAGTGCGCGTGAACAAGTCGGGCTGTCTCGACCGTTGTGCCGGCGGCCCGGTGGCGGTCGTCTATCCTGAGGCTGTCTGGTACACCTTCGTCGACAACGAAGACATCGACGAAATCGTGGAGTCGCACCTCAAGCATGGCCGTGTCGTCGATCGCCTCGTGCTCCCGCCTGACGTGGGTCGTTGAGCGTGAACTTGCAAACCGAAAAGCTCAGCTTGCGCGGGGCTGCGGGCGCGATCGAAGCGCAGCGCGACGCCGCCGCTGCCGGTACGAGGTCGCGCGGTGTCGCGGTCATTGCGCACCCGCATCCGCTCTTCGGCGGCACCATGGACAACAAGGTCGTGCAGACACTGGCGCGCGCTTTCATCGCCTCGGGCTGGACGGCAGTGCGATTCAATTTTCGTGGCGTCGGCGCAAGCGAAGGCGTGCATGACGAAGGGTGTGGCGAGGCAGACGATATGAGCGCTGTAATCGAACAAGTCGCGCCAGACGGCGTGCTGGCCATCGCTGGCTTTTCGTTCGGCGCCTTCGTGGCGATGAAAACGCTGAACGTACTTTGGGAGGTACGTGATATCCAGCGCGTGGCGCTGGTCGGGGCGAGCGTAGCCCGGGTGCATCCGGAACCCTTGCCTGAGGCAGCGCACGAGCGCACGCTGGTCGTTCATGGCGAGCATGACGACACCGTTCCGCTGGCCGCCGTGCTGGACTGGGCCCGGCCACAATCACTTCCCATCACAGTCGTTCCCGGAGGCGGCCATTTCTTTCACGGCCAATTGCCGTTGCTCAAGCAGCTAGTCGTGCGCCACCTTCGCGTGGATTAGTTTTCGTCTTTTTCGACCCCCCAATGAATCGTTTCTCCATCGCGCTACGCGCGCTGGTGCTGGCCGCCGCCGCCGCATCGTTCAGCCTGATCGCGGCCGCGCAGCTTCCTGCGCCGCCAGAAGTCGCTGCGCGCAGCTATTTGCTACTCGACGTAACGGCCAACCAGTTGCTGGCGCAAAAGGACATCGATATGCCGGTCGAGCCCGCGTCGCTTACCAAGCTGATGTCAGCGTATCTGGTTTTCGACGCATTGCGCGCCAAGAAGATCCTGCTCACCCAGACCATGCCTGTGTCGGTGCATGCCTGGAAGATGCCAGGCTCGCGCATGTTTATCGACCCGAAAATGCAGGTGCCGGTCGACGATCTGATCAAGGGAATGATCGTTCAGTCGGGTAATGACGCGACCAACGTGCTCGCCGAAGGTATCGGGGGAACGTTGGAGCATTTCGTGGAATTGATGAACGAGCAAGCCATGGCGCTCGGCATGAAGAACACGACGTACAAGAACCCGGAAGGCTTGCCGGTACAGGGCCACATCACCACGGCGCGCGACCTCAGCATCCTTGCCATGCGATTGATTAGCGACTTCCCCGAAGAAGCCAAGTACTACGCCATCAAGAAGTACCGCTACCCGGGCACGCCATCGACCAACGACACCAATCACAACGTTCTCTTGTTTCGTGATCCGACGATCGACGGGCTGAAAACCGGGCATACCGATGCCGCAGGTTTTTGCATGATTGCCACCGCCAAGCGTGACTTTCCGAATTTGCCGGGCGGCCGTCGGCTACTTTCAGTCATCTTGGGCGCATCCAGCGAAACCGTACGTGCAAACGAGTCGCAAAAGCTGTTGAACTGGGGCTACACCGCATACGACGACGTTCGTCTTTTCGATGCGAATCAGCCGGTGGCCATGCCCGCCATCTGGAAGGGTAAGGTCAACACGGTCAAGCTTGGCCGGCCCGAAGCCATCGTGGTCGCGGTGCCGTCGGGCTCCGCCAGCAAGATCAGGACGCAAGTGGCCCGACCCGACCCACTGGTGGCGCCGATCACCAAGTTCCAGGCGGTAGGTTCGTTGAAGGTCACTCTCGGCGACCAATCGGTAGCCGACATTCCTTTGGTTGCGCTGGAGCCGGTCGGGCAAGCTGGCATCCTCGGGCGCGCATGGGACGCTATGCGGCTCTGGATCAAGTAGGTACGAGGGTTGGCCGGCACGGGCCGGACTGCTATACTCGTGGGCTTTTCGGAAATCTCCGAGGTGCCTTCGACGGCGCTCGGCACTATTTCGAAGGGTTTCACGTTTTTTGCATCTCTGGCCCCTCGCGTCACGACGAGGAATTCTTCCAGGATGCCGTTTTGGGACTAATTCATTCATGCCAACCATCAATCAACTGGTGCGTCAGGGTCGAACGGTCGAAAAGATCAATTCGAAAAGCCCTGCCATGCAGAACTCACCGCAACGTCGCGGTGTCTGCACTCGGGTCTACACCACGACCCCGAAAAAGCCGAACTCGGCGCTGCGTAAGGTTGCCAAAGTGCGCCTGACGAACGGCTTCGAGGTCATTTCTTACATTGGCGGCGAAGGCCACAACCTGCAGGAACACAGCGTCGTGCTGGTTCGTGGCGGTCGCGTCAAGGACTTGCCCGGTGTTCGCTACCACATCGTGCGCGGTTCGCTCGACTTGCAAGGCGTGAAAGACCGTAAGCAGTCGCGCTCAAAGTACGGCGCAAAGCGGCCCAAAAAGGCTTAACTGCCTTTCGGCTCCAAGAAGGCTCAAGGCTTTCTGCAAAACAAACGGTGTTCGGCGTGCCTTGGCGGGTGCATCGAACGAAGTGACCCGATTCTGGGTCGAGTAAGTGAGAGTTCTTGTTGGCTCTCGCGGCGCCGGAGACGGTGCCAACTGAAGCAAAGAGGTTAGTAACATGCCACGTCGTCGCGAAGTCCCCAAACGTGAAATCCTGCCGGATCCGAAGTTCGGCAATGTCGAGCTGTCCAAATTCATGAACGTGATCATGGAAGGCGGCAAAAAGGCGATCGCTGAGCGCATCATTTATGGTGCCCTCGAGCAAATCGAGAAGAAGAACCCGGGCAAAGACCCGGTCGAAGCTTTCACCATGGCCATTAACAATGTGAAGCCCATGGTCGAAGTGAAGTCGCGCCGCGTGGGCGGTGCAAACTACCAGGTGCCTGTCGAGGTTCGTCCGGTCCGTCGCCTGGCGCTGTCGATGCGCTGGATCAAGGAAGCCGCTCGCAAGCGCGGCGAAAAGTCGATGGCCCTGCGTTTGGCCAACGAACTCATGGAAGCCACGGAAGGTCGTGGCGGCGCCATGAAAAAGCGCGACGAAGTGCACCGCATGGCCGAAGCCAACAAAGCTTTCAGCCACTTCCGCTTCTAAACCGTCCCCTCAAATCAGACTGGCTGGAAGCCCGACCCACCGTGTGGTGGGCGGGCTTTCATCCGTTAACGGAGTAATTTTTCATGGCACGCAAGACCCCCATCGAGCGCTACCGCAATATCGGTATCTCTGCGCACATCGACGCTGGCAAAACCACAACGACCGAGCGCATCCTGTTCTACACGGGTGTCAACCACAAGATCGGCGAAGTGCACGACGGCGCGGCGACGATGGACTGGATGGAGCAGGAGCAAGAGCGCGGCATCACGATCACCTCGGCTGCCACTACGTGTTTCTGGAAGGGCATGGCGGGTACTTTCGACGAGCACCGCATCAACATCATCGACACCCCCGGCCACGTCGACTTCACGATTGAAGTCGAGCGCTCGATGCGTGTACTTGATGGCGCCGTCATGGTGTACGACGCGGTTGGCGGGGTGCAGCCCCAGTCGGAGACCGTTTGGCGTCAAGCCAACAAGTACAGAGTCCCGCGCCTTGCGTTCGTCAACAAGATGGACCGCACCGGCGCCGACTTTCTCCGCGTGCGCCAGATGATGGTCGACCGACTTAAGGCCAACCCGGTCGTTATCCAGATCCCAATCGGGGCCGAAGAGCGATTTCAGGGAATTGTCGACCTCGTCAAGATGAAAGCAATCATCTGGGATGACGACAAGGGCGTGACCTTCACGTATCACGAGATTCCTGAGAACCTTGCGGAAGTTTGCAAGGAATATCGCGAAAAGCTTGTTGAAGCGGCTGCTGAGTCTAGCGAAGAGCTGATGACCAAGTATCTCGAAGGCGAGGAACTGACCGAAGTCGAAATAAAGGCTGGTATTCGTCAGCGCACCATCGCTGGCGAGATCCAGCCGATGCTGTGCGGTTCCGCGTTCAAGAACAAGGGCGTCCAAGCGATGCTCGACGCTGTCGTCGAATACATGCCTGCGCCGACTGACATTCCTCCCGTGAAGGGCATGGACGAAGACGAAGTACCGACCACCCGAAAAGCCGACGATAGCGAGAAGTTCTCCGCGTTGGCGTTCAAGCTCATGACCGACCCGTTCGTCGGCCAGTTGACTTTCGTGCGCGTTTATTCAGGCGTTTTGTCCAAGGGCGACAGCGTCTACAACCCGATTCGAGGCAAGAAAGAGCGCATTGGCCGAATTGTGCAGATGCACGCCAACAACCGTGTCGAAGTAAGCGAAATTCGCGCCGGCGACATCGCGGCATGTATTGGCTTGAAGGAAGTGACGACCGGCGAAACGCTGTGCGATCCGAACGCCATCCTGACGTTAGAGCGTATGGTGTTCCCGGAGTCGGTGATTTCGCAAGCCGTCGAGCCGAAAACCAAGGTCGACCAAGAAAAGATGGGCATCGCGCTGCAACGCCTCGCTCAAGAAGATCCTTCGTTTCGCGTCAAGACCGACGAAGAGTCGGGTCAGACCATCATCGCCGGCATGGGCGAGTTGCATCTGGAAATCATCGTTGACCGCATGCGCCGTGAATTCGGTGTGGAAGCCAACGTCGGCAAACCGCAAGTGGCTTACCGCGAGACGATCCGCAAGACTGTCGAAGATGCCGAAGGCAAGTTCGTCCGTCAGTCCGGCGGCAAGGGCCAGTACGGCCACGTTGTGCTCAAGCTCGAGCCGCAAGAAGCCGGCAAGGGCTTCGAGTTCGTCGATGCGATCAAGGGCGGCGTTGTGCCGCGTGAATACATTCCCGCAGTGGAAAAGGGCGTGATCGAAGCGCTGACTCAAGGCGTGTTGGCCGGATACCCGGTTGTCGACGTGAAAGTCACGCTGCATTTCGGTTCTTACCACGACGTGGACTCGAACGAAATGGCCTTCAAAATGGCTGCGATCTTCGGCTTCAAGGAAGGCGCCCGCAAGGCGAGCCCCGTGATTCTGGAGCCGATGATGGCGGTGGAAGTCGAAACGCCTGAGGACTACGCTGGTAACGTGATGGGCGATCTGTCATCGCGTCGCGGTATGGTTCAGGGCATGGAAGACATGATGGGCGGCGGCAAGACGATCAAGGCCGAAGTGCCTTTGTCGGAAATGTTCGGCTACTCGACCACGCTGCGTTCGATGTCGCAAGGCCGCGCCACCTACACGATGGAGTTCAAGCATTACGCTGAAGCTCCGCGCAATGTGGCCGAAGCAATCGTCGCTGCTCGCGCCAAGTAAGTCATTACCAAGTAATTTCATCGATTTGTCTGCGACTGTGTGCCTCTCGTTGCCCGTGGCGAGAGATTCAGCAACATGGTGCAAACGTTAAACCTCACACGGGCCTGCTCTTTCAAGGATTGAAAAATGGCAAAAGGAAAATTCGCCCGTACCAAGCCCCACGTCAACGTGGGCACCATTGGTCACGTCGACCACGGCAAGACCACGCTGACCGCGGCCCTGGCCACGGTGCTGTCCGCCAAGTTTGGCGGCGAAGCCAAGGCG
>JANXTS010000050.1 GCA_025352265.1 Variovorax sp.
GGGTTCAGCATATCGAATCAGCAAGGCATGAACATGCCGCTCCGCAGCAACGCGACGCCAATTACGTACGGCCTGAAACTCACGCAAGACGGATTGCTCAGCCTCTCTTACAGCGTCAACGGTGGCATTGCGCAGAACGTAATGACAAACCAGTCCATCACCGCCTCGAACGGCCCGCTACCTGCGTCTTTTAGATTCGGCTTCTCCGCAGGCACAGGCGGCTCCAACAATGTGCATGAAATCATGTGCTTCAAGGCAGCACAGATCAATGCGGCTGCAAGCTCGGCCGGCATCAATATCCAGCAATCGGCCAAAGTGCAAGTCGGCACGCAGGTCTACCTTGCCTATTACCACCCGGTGAACTGGTGGGGCCAACTGACTGCGCAAAATCTGGTCGAAGACGCAACGACGTCGACAGTCTCGATCAATCCCGTCGCCAATTGGGATGCGAGCTGTGTGCTGACCGGTGGCGTTTGCAGTGCCACCGGCACGACCAACCCTTCGGCTCCAGCTCAGGGTTCCTCGGCGCGCAGCGTACTGACCTGGAACGGCAGCGTAGGCATTCCGCTGCTGTGGCTCGGTCTCTCCGCCGCGCAGAAAAGTGCACTGGACCCGACGGCTGGAACAACAGCCACCAGCTCGACGCGTCTTGACTATCTTCGAGGCGATCGAACCCAAGAAGTAGGTGGCACGCCCGGGGGTCCTTTCCGCGCGCGAAACAGCGTGCTTGGCGACATCGTCAGTAGCAGCCCGACATGGGTCGGAGCACCTAACCTGCCCTACAAAGGCATCTGGAAAGACGCGCTCCGCCCGACCACGAGCATGCCAGAGGGATCGAGCTACGGCGCCTACGCGACGAGCAATGCGACGCGGACCAACGTGGTGTACGCAGGCGCCAACGATGGCCTGCTGCACGGGTTCCGTGCCGGCGCCTACGACTCGAGCGGCAACTTCAACACGGCAGCGGCCAACGATGGCAATGAGCTACTGGCATACATGCCGGCGCAGGTCCTCAACACCATCCACGCCACCCCACCCACAGCCGCCTCGCTCGACTACTCCTCGCCCCAGTACAGCCACAACGCCTTCGTGGATGCCACGCCCGGCACGGGCGATCTCTACTATCAGGGGGGCTGGCACACCTGGCTCGCAGGTGGCCTCGGCGACGGCGGCAACGCCGGCGGCGTCATTGGCGATAACACCACGGTGGCAACCGGCGGCCTTTACGTCCTCGACGTCACCAACCCAGGAAATTTCAGCGGGGCGAACGCCGCCAGCCTGGTCATCGGCGACTGGACTTCCACCTCCGCGAGCCTGACCTGCCCGACCGACACCGCCAGCACCTTTTGCCGCGACAACCTCGGAAGTACTTTCGGAACCCCCATCATCCGCCGCCTGCACGACGGCAACTGGGCTGTGATTTTTGGCAACGGCCTCAACAGCAAAAGCGGCAAGGCGGGCGTGTTTGTCATGACGGTCGACCAGACCACCGGTGCGAAGAGCTTTCGCTACCTCGACACCGGTGTGGGCACCGCTACTGCGCGGAACGGCATCGCCTACGTCGCGTCTGCCGACCTCGATGGCGATCACGTCACGGACTATCTGTACGCCGGTGACGTGCTCGGCAACATGTGGCGCTTTGATGTGACCGGTGCAACCGGTGGCAGCTGGTCAGCGCGATCGACGCCTATCTTCAACACTGGTGGACTTCCCATCACCACGCGCGCGACGGTCAATACCGCAGCCACTTCTTCAGGCACGGCGCGGGTCATCGTAGGTTTTGGGACCGGCCAGATCTTTCCGCAAACACAGACTGCGGCGGCGACTCCTGTCAGCGGCACTCAATATATATTCGGCATCTGGGACTGGGATATGGCCAGCTGGAATTCGCTTAGCGGTGTTCAGTACAGCAGCTTGGCCTCGCCCCAGACAGTCAACGCGACCGTGTTGCAAACGCAGACTACTGCGACCCTCGCCTACAGCACCGGCGGTATTTCAGGCGTGCGCACGGTGACGCAATACCCGATCTGCTGGAAAGGCGCGACCACCTGTGCGGGCGGCAATACCCAGTTCGGCTGGAAGCTCGCGCTGCCCGGTACCAATGAGCAAGTCGTCTACAACCCGGTTCTTTCGGACGGGATGTTCGTAGTCAACACCGCCATCCCCGGCGCCACGCAGGCGCTGACCTGCGGTTCACAGCCCGCTTCCGGCTACACCATGGCGATCACAGCAGACACCGGCGCGGCAGCGACATCGTCTTATTTCGCAGACGCCAGCAACAATTACGTCACGACAAACGGATTGGTATTGAGTGGCGTCGGATTGAGCGCGGTGGGTTCGCCATCGTTCGTGACAACTGCGACCAAGAAATATCTCGTCAATCAAACTGTCAGTGGCGTCGGATCGGTCACTCAAGTCAATCCCGGCGCCAATAGCAAAGGCGGACGGGTGACTTGGATCAAGCTGCGATGATCATGACTTTCGCAAAGAAGCCAAAAGGAATACAGATGCATCTGCCGCATAACTCCAGTCAATGCTGCAACCATGCCTCGAAAGATGCACGCGGTTTTACATTGGTCGAACTGATGATCGTTGTCGCCATCGTTGGCATACTTGCGGCCATTGCATACCCTTCCTACAACCAGTACATTTTAAAATCGCGTCGCGCCGATGCTAGAAATTCCGTGCTCGATCTGGCAAGTCGACAAGAGCGTTTTTTTAGCGTGAACAACTCTTACAGCTCGAGCCCAGCCGCGCTGGGATACGGCACCACCCCGTCTGCGTTTCCAGTCCCCGTCACCGTGAGCGGGAGAAGCTACTACACCATCACAGCCACCGTTTCGAGTACCCCTGCAGGCTTTGTCGCCATTGCAACGCCAATAACACCTCAAACTGCAGACAGCAAGTGCTATTCATTCCAAGTGAATCAATCCGGCGCTCAATCGAATCTGGACAGTGGCGGTACTGCGTTGTCGACGACGGGTTGCTGGTGAAGCGGTGTCAATTGACTTGGGACTTGGAATAAGGTCACCAGTTTGTCCCGGCCCATTGATTCTGCGGTGACCGTGGCGTGGTATTTGGCTCCGCACATCGAAGCCCCGACCCCCATAGCCACGGCCGCGATAACGCATTGCAAGCTGCTTCGCTCTAACAATGCATTGATGCATTGATGCATTGATGCATTGATGCATTGATGCAGTCGTGCCAGCGGGACCGGCATCCGGTTACGCCGGACCAGCCAATCTCCGCGTGCACGTTCTACACCCACCAAACATGCCCGCAGCGCTGCAATGGAGCGACGCTGACCCGCACCTCCCACGCACCCGACCGCGTCGTGCGCGATCAGGCGCTTGCGGTTCTTGCTAAAGACGCGGGACGCGCGGACAGCATCGTCCATTGCCACACCAAAGAACCAGCGGAACAACCGGTTGGTTTGGGTCTGCTCCATGCGCTGGCGTTCGGAGCGCTCGGCTGTGAACCACCTGCAGCAGCATGGCTGCGCAAGAGTTTCTCGGGAGCGATGCTGGGGTGACCACCTTTATGCTCTCGGCTTAGTACATCCCAGCGAACAGACGGTCCATCTTGACCGGCGCTGGGTTGACCGTGGCCCGGGTCGGGCGCGGCAAATGGTCGGTCGGCCCGAAGCCCTTCAGACGGCGAATGACCTGAAGTCTTTTGGCAATTAAAAAATCGATCACAGTCCAGGTTAGAGGAGTACCAGATACCGACGGGTGTAGGAAGTATTTCAGCGGCCTACGGAAGATGCGTTGCAAGCGCGCCGGCTTCAACTCCATTCAACAAATTCAGCTCACTAACGCAGACAAAGAGATATTTAATTTGCATTTTCATCACGCTAACAAAAAAACCGCCCGAAGGCGGCTTTTCCTGTGGCGCATAATCAACGGCAGTTCGCTGGCACGTACTTAGCTGCCAAAGTTCCGTTGAGACATACCCACGTAATAGAACCGCCCTGTGGTACCGTCGAAGAACCTCCAACACCGGCCACTGCAGTGGTAGGTGCCGTAGTGAGTGCAATACCGGCAAGCGCGCTTCCGCCAGACGTCGGCGTCAGGGTAACAGTCTGACCAGCGGTGCCACCGACTGCAGCTGTGTAGGTGATTGTGATGACGCCGGTAGTGTCCGTAATGCCGATCGAAGAAACATTCTTGGTGGCCCCTGGAACGGTCCAGCCGGAAGCAAAGCCAGCGGCCTGCGCCGCATTCTCAGAAACAGCGGTCTTGGCGCTGTCCGCGAGCACCAAACCTTCTGTGACCCGCGCGCGCACCGTGTAGTCCTGATAAGCCGGCAACGCAACAGCAGCCAAAATACCAATGATCGCCACGACGATCATCAATTCAATAAGGGTGAAGCCTGCTTGTGCGCGGCGAGCAATATTGCGACGGTTCATTTGAGAAACTCCAGGTTGGTTGATAAGGCCCGGGAAGCTCCCCGGTGCGCTTATCTATCCGCAGCATCTGTGCCACCCTGTCAGCCTCGTCCAACAGCCAAAATCTGAGTACTTGTTCACGCCCGGGTTACAACGTGTGACAGAACTTGTTGCTTTTGCCTTACGGTCGCATGACAAATTTTGTCACTCTGACCAGATCTGTCGACCTCAAAGCGTCAGAAGCGCCGCAGCCTCCAGCCACCGAATATCCCGCTGCTCCAACCCATGCATTTCCCAGCCTTCGGCAAAGGCGCCGATCTGGCTCATGATTTCTTCGGTCTCGGCGGGCTTAGTGTGGGTGATATAGATCGGGTAGGTCTTGCCTCTGGCGATCTGGGCCAGTTCGTCGGCCAGCGTGGCGGGCGACAAGTGCAGGCTGCGTTGGGCCAGTGCCTGCTCGCGGTTGCTAAAAGCCGTTTCAATCACCAGCATGGCGACGTCGAGTTCGTTCACACGCTTCCAAAAGGGCGCGTTGCGTTCTGTGTCGCCGCTGAATACCCAGTGCTTGCTGCCTTCGACGCAGCGAATGGCGTAGCCGCAGGCCGGTACGGTGTGCACGGCGGGCAAAACCTCGATGTGTTTAGGTCGCCGTGTGCCCAGCGCCAAGGTCTGACCGACATTGAGATCGTGGAACGTGACAAAGGGCGACTCGGTACTCGGTATGTTGGCAAAGTCGGGCCAGATCACGTTGTTGAACATGTGGGCGCGCAGGGCCTCGATGGTGGCGCGCAGCGCATGCACGCGCAGGGGCTGGCTTCTGCGGCTGGCGACGGCATCGATCATCAACGGGAGTGCCGCGACGTGGTCGAGGTGCGAATGGGTCAGCGCGACGTCGTCGATGGCTGCCATTTCTTCGAGGGTGAGGTCGCCCACGCCGGTGCCGGCATCGACGAGCAGGTCGTCGTCGATCAAAAACGAGGTCGTGCGGCAGCCTTTAGCGATAGCGCCTGAGCAGCCCAACACGCGCACCTGCATTTTTTGACTCCCTCTTGTTTTTGCGTTCACTTCGATTCGAACCGGGTCGCGCCGTCCCAATCGGGATCTTTAGGGCGAAACGCCATTGAGGCTAAACGCTCGGCATACAGCTGGTAAAGGACTTTTTTGACGCCCGAGGCCAGCAGCGGAGTCAAAAGCCTGCGGCCAGAAGCCCAGTCTTGCGCGCGGTAGGCGGCCAGCACCTGTTGCCACACGTTCAGATGTTCGCTGTCCAGCGTGTCGGCGGAGCCGGCCCGGCCCAGTGGCGCAAAGATGGAGACGCTCTGCGCCTTGCCCTTGACGCGCACGCGATCGAGTTCTTGCCAAACAAAGGCGGGCGCGGCGCGGCGCGTCGCGTTGCTCACCACGACTTCGGCGCCGTAGATGCCGCTGAGGCTTTCCAGCCGCGACGCCAGGTTGACGGCGTCGCCCACCACCGTGTAGCTGCGACGCACTGCCGAGCCCATGTCGCCGACGCTCATCACGCCGGTGTTGATGCCGATACCCACGCTGATGGCCGGCTGGCCGCTGGCGCGGTGCGCATCGTTGATGGCGTGCACGGCGGCCGCCATTTCGAGCGCGGCCGCCACGGCCAGGTCGGCGTGGTCGGGTGTGTCCACTGGAGCTCCCCAAAAAGCCATGACGCAATCGCCCATGTACTTGTCGATGGTGCCGCGATGCGCGCTGATGATTTCAGTGAGGCGGCTGAACACGCTGTTCAAGAATTGTTGTAGCTCGGTAGGCGCCATGCTTTCGGATATTTCGGTAGAGCCGCGCATGTCGCAGAACAACACCGTGAGTTCCTTGCTGACGGCTCGCATGCTGTAACGGCCGGGCGAGGCCAGCATCTCCTGCACCAGCTGAGGTGGCACGTAGGTGCCGAACAGTTGCGCAAGGTTGCGCCGCTCCCGCGCCTCGACGAAGTAGCCCCAGCTCAAGTTGAGTACGAAAGCGAGAGCACACATCACCAGCACGGCGGCGAGCGGCAACACGAGGCCGGCGCTCACGCAAAGCCAGGTGTTGAGCCCGACGACGGCCGCGACCGTCGCAGCGCCGATCAGCACCGCCCGCGCGGCCGAGACGATCGACAAGCCGAAAGCCAGGACCAAACCGGCAAGGGTGATGACGACGACGCTGTACCCGGCGGCGTAGTCGGGCTTTTCAGGCAGCCGCCGATCGAGCAAAGCAGAGATGATGTTGGCGTGCACTTCCACGCCAGGAAAGGCTGCGGCTACGGGTGTGGAGCGCAAGTCTTGCAGGCCGGGCGCGGTGGCACCGACCAGCACGATTTTTCCCTTGAGTTCGCCGGCCGCGAGCTTGCCGTTGAGCACGTCTGCTGCCGCCACGTACCGGAACGATCCGCCATGCGCGCCGCCCGGTCCGCGGTAGGGCACCAGCATGCTGCCTTTGGCGTCGATAGGAATGCGCAACCGCGAGCCACCGCTGGCCAAAACCAGGTCCCCGTTGGCGACCACGAGTGGCGGCATACCGTCGACCATGCGGTACATCGTGAGTCCGAGCGATTCGTAGTAGCCGGCTTTGGCCGCCGTGCCGTCGTACTTTGCCAGCGCCGGGGCAGCGCGTACGCTGCCGTCGCCATCGGTATCGATCAACACATTGAGGAAGCCCGCGTGCGAGGTGGCGTCTGCGAGCGGAGCAATGTTGCCGCCAAAGCCGTTCCAGGACGTCGCGCGCTCCTGTCCGGGCGGAAACGCGTCGAGCGAAAACACCGGGCTGGGCAACCATCCCTTGCCGCGCGGTTGCTCGGTCTGCGTGAAGTAGTAGCCGAGCGCGACGGGCCTGCCTTTGAGCACGTTGGCAAAAATCGCGTCGTTGTCGAGTTCGGGCGCAAGCTGATCGACTTGTTCTTTAAAGCCCGGAACCTCGCGCAAGGGGCCGCTAGCGATTTGCCGCAGCGCAGAAAGCCCGGAGCTGCCATCGGGCTCGGCGAACATCACGTCGAAGCCAAGCACGGCGGCTTGCTGACGGTCGATCAGCTCGGTCGCGAGGGCCGCGAGCTTGTTGCGGCTCCAGGGCCACTGGCCCAATTCCTGAAGGCTGGGGTCGTCGATGTCGACGATGACGACGCGGGGATCGAGCGTGCGTGGCATCGTGGCGCGAAGCCGGACGTCGTAGATGGAAAGATCGAGTTGCTCGACGAAGGGGAAGCGGTAGACGCCGGCCGCGTGGATCAGCGCCAGCAAGACCGGCAAGAGCGTGATCGCGATGCGCGGCCAGTGTTGCCCGACCGCCGTTCTCGCGGTCATCGGTCAACGCGCCCGAAGGCGGGTGCTTCAGGCGTTGACGAACTGCATCTTGGTACCGCCGAGCTCGAGCACGTCGCCGTCTTGCAACGCGACCGCCTCGGTGCCGAGAGGCTCGCCGTTGAGTGTCGTGCCGCCATCGATCGGGGCAACCACATAGCCCTGGATACGGCGGGTGACGGCCGCCACCGCAACACCGGGCTTGCCGATGGTGGTGACGACTTTTTGCAGCGAGAGCTCTCGCCCGGCGCCGGTGCCGGACAGCACGCGGATGACGGCAGAGGTGACAGTGCCGCCAAGAGGCGCTGAAACCGTCGGCGCGGAAGTGAGCGGGATCGGGGCGGACGGGTACGCGACAGCCGCTGGCTTGCTCGGTACCACGGCGGCTTCGGGAGCGCTGGCAGCCGACAAATAGCGGATCTTGTACTTGCCGACTTCGATGACGTCGTTATGCTCCAGCGCCTGCTTTTTGATGGCACGCGCGTTGACGTAGGTTCCGTTGGTGCTGTTGAGGTCTTCAAGATAGACGTCGGCGCCGATCATATGGAGCACGGCGTGCTCACCGCTGATCGCGAGATTGTCGATCACGATGTCGTTGTACGGTCGCCGGCCCAGGGTAGTGCGATCTTTGGCGAGCGTCACTTCCTTGATTACGACACCATCGATCGAAACGATCACTTTCGGCATGGCCGACTCCTGATTGAGGGACGCAGAATTCTTGGGAAACTGTCAATCCATGGCTTCTGGCGCAGCAGCGTTTGCTCGAGCCAAAACTACCGAAATATTGTCCCTGCCGCCATTGTCGTTTGCCGTTGCAACCAAAAGTGCCGCTTTCTCCACGAGGTCTCTATCTTGTGACAGAAGCGTGAAAATCTGCGCGTCGGAAATCATCTCGCTAAGGCCATCGGAACACAGCAGGAACAGGTCGCCAGGCAGGGCGTCGTGCTCGTGCATTTCGAGTTCTACATGCCGTTCGATGCCGAGCGCGCGAGTCACCAGATTACGGTGCGGCGACTGAGCCGCCTGCTCTGGCGTGATGACTCCAGCGTCGAGTTGTTCCTGCAGCAAAGAGTGGTCGCGCGTGAGCAGATGGAGCTGGCTGTCGCGGAGCCGGTAACAGCGCGAATCGCCGATGTGGCCAACGATGGCGCGGTTGGGTCCAAACACCGAAACGACCAATGTCGTGCCCATACCTTGCAGTTGCACATTAGCAACACCTGCCTCCAAAATCGCCTGGTTTGCCTCGTCTACGCCCGCTTGCATTGCGCGCCGCATCGCACGCGGATGCGCCGAAGCGCCGGAATGTGCCAACCAGCGACCGAAGCTGGCTTGCAACAACGCGATCGACATCCCGCTGGCAACTTCGCCGCCGTTGTAGCCGCCCATGCCATCGGCCAGGATCGTGAGGCCCAAGGTGGAGTCGAACGCAATCGCGTCTTCGTTGTTGGCGCGCACCCGACCGGAGTCGGTCAGCGCGGCGTAGTCCCAGGTCAGCGTGCTGCCGGCGGTGGGAGGAGTGGCAGCAATGGTCACCATAGACAGGATTCAGGCTCCGAAATCAGTGTGCGGTGGCATGCGCCCGCTTTTGCAAAAATCGTCCGGCCAGCACCACGAAAGTTGCTCCCAACGCCGCTGAGACGTAGTGGAGCCAAGGCATCGGAACAAGCATGTCACGCAAAATCACGTCGCCGACGATCGTTTCACCGCCGACCCAACCGATGAGCGCGGCGCCGAGCATGACGATGATTGGAAAGCGTTCCATGAGTTTGATCATGAGCGTACTGCCGAAGATGACGAGAGGAATGCTGATGGCCAAACCCAAAATCAGCAGCGTGGTGTCGCCCTGTGCAGCAGCGGCCACCGCGATCACATTGTCCAAGCTCATGACCAGATCGGCGATGAGGATGGTGCGAACGGCAGCACCGATCGTGCCATATTCCTTACCTTCTCCCTCTTCTTCGTCACCTTCACTTAACAATTGAACGCCGACGTAGAGCAGAAGTAACCCGCCGACGATCTGCAAATACGGCAGTACAAGCAGCTTTGCAGCGACCACCGTAAGTGCGATTCGCAACACCACCGCGGCGCCCGAACCGAACAAAACGGCTTTTTTTTGCTGCGCTGGCGGAAGCGAGCGGGCAGCCATGGCAATGACCACGGCGTTGTCGCCCGACAAGATGATGTTGATCCACACGATCTTTAGCAAGCCGATCCAGAAATCAGCGCTTTGAATCAAATCCATCTGTCGTCTCGACGTTTATTGATTGAAAAAGCGCTCGCAACCTGAATTGCGAGCGCTTTGTTCGTCGAATCGTTGCAAAAAGCGGGGGCTTTTTACAGGCGCGCTTTCAGGAGCTTGGCCAGTTCGGAGAAGTTCCGCGTCACGGTAAAGCCGCACTCTTCCATGATGGCGAGCTTTGCGTCTGCAGTATCGGCACCACCGGAGATCAGTGCGCCGGCGTGGCCCATGCGCTTGCCGGGAGGCGCGGTAACGCCAGCGATGAAACCGACGATCGGCTTCTTCATGTTGTCTTTGCACCAGCGGGCCGCGTCGGCTTCATCGGGGCCGCCGATCTCGCCAATCATGATGACCGCGTCGGTGTCGGGATCATCGTTGAAGGCCTTCATCACATCGATGTGCTTCAAGCCATTGATCGGGTCGCCGCCTATGCCGACTGCCGACGATTGGCCCAGGCCGATTTCAGTGAGTTGTGCAACAGCTTCGTAGGTTAGCGTGCCCGAGCGCGAGACCACCCCGATGCGGCCCTTGCGGTGGATGTGGCCGGGCATGATGCCGATCTTGATTTCATCCGGCGTAATGAGGCCGGGGCAGTTGGGTCCGAGCAACAGCGTCTTCTTGCCGCCAGCAGCTTCCTTGGCGCGCATCTTGTTGCGCACTTCGAGCATGTCGCGAACAGGAATTCCCTCGGTAATACAGATCGCCATGTCGAGGTCGGCTTCTACAGCTTCCCAGATGGCAGCGGCGGCGCCCGGTGGCGGCACGTAGATCACCGACACGGTGGCGCCGGTTTGCGATGCGGCTTCTTTGACGGAACCGAAAATCGGGATGCCGAAGATCGACTCGCCGGCCTTCTTGGGGTTCACGCCGGCGACGAAGCAGTTCTTGCCGTTGGCGTATTCCTGGCATTTTTCAGTGTGGAACTGACCGGTCTTGCCAGTGATGCCCTGGGTGATGACTTTGGTGTCTTTGTTGATATAGATCGACATGACGTTTCCTTAGGCTTTCTTGACTGCTGCCACGACCTTCTGGGCCGCGTCCGCCATGGTGTCGGCGCTGATGATGGGCAGGCCCGAATCGGCCAGCAGCTTCTTGCCTTCGACTTCGTTGGTGCCCTTCATGCGCACGACGAGCGGAACGCTGAGGTTCACCGCCTTGCACGCGGCGATCACGCCGGTAGCGATGGTGTCGCACTTCATGATGCCGCCGAAGATGTTGACCAGAATGCCTTTGACGTTCTTATTCTTTAACATGATCTTGAAGGCTTCGGTCACCTTCTCTGGTGTGGCGCCACCGCCCACGTCCAGGAAGTTGGCCGGCTCGCCGCCGAACAGCTTGATGGTGTCCATGGTGGCCATCGCCAGACCTGCGCCATTGACCAGGCAGCCGATGTTGCCGTCGAGGCTGATGTAGGCCAGGTCGAACTTGCTGGCTTCGACTTCGGCCGGATCTTCTTCGTCGAGGTCGCGCAGGGCGACCAGTTCAGGGTGACGGAACAGCGCGTTCGGGTCGAAATTGAACTTGGCGTCGAGCGCCTTGATGTGGCCGTTGCCTTCAAGAATCAGCGGGTTGATCTCTACGAGCGACGCGTCGGTCTCCATGTAGATCTTGTAGAGCTTCTGCATCACATCGACCGCTTGCGCTTGCGACGCCTCGGGCACGCCGATGCTGGCTGCCAGCTTGGTGCCTTGCTCGACAGTCAGGCCGAGGGCCGGATCGACGAAGTCGGTGTGGATCTTTTCAGGCGTGTCGTGTGCGACGCCTTCGATGTCCATGCCGCCTTCGCTCGACACGATGAAGGCGACGCGCTGCGTGGAGCGGTCGGTCACGGCCGAGACGTAATACTCTTTCTTGATATCGGCGCCGTCTTCGATGAGCAGGCGACGAACCTTTTGGCCTTCAGGCCCGGTCTGGTGCGTGATGAGCTGCATGCCGAGGATTTCACCAGCGAGCTTTTTCACTTCATCTATCGAGCGAGCCAGTTTGACGCCGCCACCCTTGCCGCGGCCGCCTGCGTGAATCTGGGCCTTGACGACCCAAACCGGGCCGCCTAATTTTTGAGCGGCTTCAACCGCTTCCTGGACCGTGTAAGCCGGGATGCCGCGGGGAACCGGCACGCCGAACTTGGCAAGAATTTCCTTGCCCTGGTACTCGTGAATCTTCATGAGGGTGTTTCTCGGAAGGGGGTTGAGAACTGGGAGATCTGGAGACTGAATCGGCTGTTGTCCGCGGGCGACGGCAACCTGACGGTTGGGGGCGGCGAGCAATCGCGGACTGTATCATGGTGCGCCGCACCAACTCGCGCTTTGCGCCGCGGTCAATACGTACTTTCTCCCGACAAAAGCCATGCCCAAAGTCTTCATCGATGGTGAAGCCGGTACCACCGGTTTGCAGATTCGCGAGCGGCTCCAACAGATGCCGCAAATCGAGGTCGTGAGCATCGCGCCGGAGTTCCGAAAAGACGTGAACGCCAAACGCGAACTGATGGGCGGCGTCGACCTGGTGGTCTTGTGCCTGCATGACGACGCGGCCCTCGAATCGGTCGCGCTGATCGATCAGTTGCCGGGCAAGAAGCCGAAGATCATCGACGCTTCGACCGCGCACCGGACCAACCCGGCATGGGCTTTCGGCTTCCCGGAATTGGTGGCGGGGCACTGGCAAGCCGTGGCCAAAGCAGATCGCGTGGCCAATCCGGGTTGCTACGCGACCGGTTCGATCGCTATCGTGCGTCCACTGGTCGATGCCGGCATCCTGCCTGCCGACTTCGCAATCGCGCTGCCGTCGGTGAGTGGTTACTCAGGCGGCGGCCGGACCATGATCGAAGCGTACGAAAACGGTGGCGCGCCGCCGTTTGAAATCTACGCGCTGGGCCTGAAGCACAAGCACGTTCCGGAAATCATGAAATACACCGGGCTCACGCGCCGGCCCGTCTTCATTCCGTCGGTAGGCAACTTCAAGCAGGGCATGCTGGTGCAGCTTCCGTTGCATCTGGACGATCTGCCGGGTAAGCCAAAAGCAGGTGATCTGCACGACGCGCTCTCCATGCATTACGCGGCGAGCAACACACCAGAAAAGTTCATCAAGGTGTTGCCGCCGACCGAGGACGGCAAGATCGATGCGCTGGCCCTCAACGACACCAACTATCTCGAAATCCGGGTGTTTCCGAACGAGGACCATCGGCATGCGGTGGTCATCGCGCGGCTGGACAACCTGGGTAAAGGCGCCAGCGGCGCAGCGGTGCAGAATTTGAAGTTGATGCTGGGGCTTTAAGCGAAGCGCGCTCGGCCTTGCCGAGCAATTAACGGGTGAGCCAGAGCCCGAGGCCGAACAGCACCGCATGCGCGCCGAGCGCAATCCACAACGGTGTCTGCGAGGGCATGGCCATGTCGCGCAATGCATCGCCAACACGCTGATGCAGCATCGCGCGCAAAGCTGGATCTTCTTTGCCAGCTTCGGCCACCGCGCTGGTCTCCCGCTGCGCCTGCCACTGCCGCAGCAACTCAGAAAGCGGCAGGCGCTTGACCACGAAGGCGATGATCCGGCGCACCGCGCGGCTGGTGCCGAGCGCCGGTGCGAGCTGGTCTGCCAGCGCGTCGGCTGACAACGTCTCGCCCGCATGCTGAAGTGCACCGTGGACACGAGGCATGGCCTCGATGCGGCCGGCGATGGCTGCCGACAGCCGCTCACTCAGGCTGTCGCCATGCGCCGCAACGACATGTCTGAGCGCCCTGCGGCGCCCCTGCGCTACGCCGAGCATCACGTACAGCGGCACGAAAGCTACGAGCAGCACCGCCACCAACAAGGCCGGAGAGGTGAGCAGCGCGAGCAGGGCACCGGCGCCGCCCGCCCGAGCGCCCGCCATACCGGGCCCGTTGAACCGGCCGACGTACACAAAGAACAAACCGCCGCCCAGCAGCAATGCCAGTGCCGCGCCGATTGCAACGGACCCGGCAAATGCCGCACCTGCTTTGAAGCCCGTTCGGGCGATGGATTGGGAGAAGGGTGTTTTTGTTTTCGACATGCGCTGCATTCCGATGTGTGACGACGCGGATCATGCCCGGAGGAACTCACTCATCGACCGTCCCTTTCAGGACCTTGGCCACGACGCCGCCGGCAAAGCCCCGCGCCATTAAAAAGCGCATCTGCTTGCCTCGCTCTTTTGCGTCGAGCGGTATTGCATCGAAGCGGCGCTGCCAAACGTCGCGGGCGCGGGCCAGCTCGGTGTCTTGGAGCCCAGCGACCGCTTCCGTGATTGCCTCGGGTGCAATGCCTTTTTTCTGCAGCTCCTGGCGCACGCGCATCGCGCCCATGCGCGGCGCTCGCTGGTTCAGGACCGACTGAACCACGCGCGGCTCGCTGATGAAGTCTTTGGCTTGAAGCTCGTCGAGCGCTGTCGCCAGCGTGCCGGACTCTTCTTCGTACTTCTTCAGCTTGCGTTCGAGTTCCGGGCGCGAGTGCTCGCGCTGGCTCAACAAACGCAGGGCGCGACCTTTTAGAGACGGGGCAGCAAAAGCCATCCGGAACCTGCGTCGCCGTCCTTCTTATTTGTCGGCTTGCTCGGCTTTTTCAGCCTTTTCAGCCTTGGATGCCTTCACGGGCTTGGCTTCAACCAGCTCGGCCAGGACAGGGATGCCCAGCGATTCGCGCACCTTGTTCTCGATCTCGCGCGACAGCGTCGGGTTCTCGCGCAGGAACTCACGTGCGTTGTCGCGGCCCTGACCGATTTTTTCGCCGTTATAGGCGTACCAGGCTCCTGACTTGTCGACGATCTTGGCGGTCACGCCCATATCGATGATTTCGCCTTCGCGGCTGATGCCCTCGCCAAACAGGATGTCGAACTCCGCCGTCTTGAAAGGCGGGCTGACCTTGTTCTTGACGACCTTGACCTTGGTCTCGTTGCCGATGGCTTCTTCGCCCTTCTTGATGGTACCGATGCGGCGAATGTCGAGCCGGACCGACGCGTAGAACTTGAGCGCATTACCGCCGGTGGTGGTTTCAGGCGAGCCGAACATCACGCCGATCTTCATGCGGATCTGATTGATGAAGATGACCATGCAGTTGGTCTTCTTGATGCTGGCGGTCAGCTTGCGCAGCGCCTGGCTCATCAGCCGGGCCTGAAGACCGGGCAATGAATCGCCCATGTCGCCTTCGATTTCGGCGCGGGGCGTGAGTGCGGCAACCGAGTCGATCACGATCAAATCGACGGCACCCGAACGCACCAGCGAATCGACGATTTCCAGCGCCTGCTCGCCGGTGTCGGGCTGGCTGATCAGCAGGTCGGACAGGTTCACGCCCAGCTTCTGTGCGTACTGCACGTCGAGCGCGTGTTCGGCGTCGACGAAGGCGCAGGTGCCGGACTGCTTTTGCATTTCAGCGATGACCTGCAGCGTGAGGGTGGTCTTGCCCGAAGATTCCGGTCCGTAAATTTCGATGACCCGGCCGCGCGGCAGGCCGCCGACGCCCAACGCGATGTCAAGGCCAAGCGAGCCAGTCGACACAACCTGGATGTCTTCGAGCGCTTCGCCTTCGCCCAACCGCATGATGGTGCCCTTGCCGAACTGCTTTTCGATTTGCGCCAGCGCGGCTTGGAGCGCCTTGGCCTTTTCGCTGCCGGCGATGGAAATGCTGGTGCCTTTGACGAGTGCGTCCATTTGAAAATCTCCTTGAATATCAACGGGTTGGAATAAATTTGATCCATCTGCTTTTAACTACAGGCTGGATACTTGAACAGTAGTGTAGAGGCTCATTGAATGAAGTAAACCCATTTTTTAGTCAGTTTGATTTACCATTCAAGACATGGCGCTCGACCCCGAAAACGCATGGCGACAGACTCATTTAGGGCGGCTGCTCGGCGATGCGATGCGCCGCTTCGACGAACGCGTGCTGGCGCTCATGGCGCACGACATCGACGTACCGCTGGCGCTTTCGAATCTGGCGGCACGCTCGCAGATCAGCGCTGCTCACATTCACATCACACGTCACCTGGCCCGCGACGGCGCTCGACTCACCGAACTGGCCGCGAGCGCCGGCATGACGAAGCAGGCCATGGGAACGCTGGTCGACCAGTGCGAGGCTTGGGGCCTGGTCACGCGCGGCCCCGATCCGCTCGATGCGCGCGCGCGGCGCGTTCAGTTCACCGCCGACGGACTGGCCTGGCTCGAAGCCTTTCGCAAAGCCGTCGCGCAAGCGGAAGCCGAATTTCGAGCCAGTGTTGGTATCGACATCGCCACAGTGGTAACCATCGGCCTCGAAGCCTATGCCGCAACCTAAAATTTGCGCAACAAGCCGGAGGTGGCGATGCGGATTCTGATTGCAGAAGATGACCAGGTGCTGGCCGATGCCCTGCTGCGCAGCCTGCGCACCTCGGGTGCGGCAGTCGACCACGTCGCGACAGGCTCGCAGGCCGATGCGGCGTTGATGACCAACAGCCAATTCGACCTGTTGATCCTCGACCTCGGCTTGCCGAACCTGCACGGCCTCGAAATCCTGAAGCGCCTGCGCGCCCGCGGCTCGCAGTTGCCGGTGCTCGTGCTCACCGCAGCCGACAGCGTCGAAGAGCGCGTCAAGGGCCTCGACTACGGCGCCGACGATTACATGGCCAAGCCTTTCTCTTTGCAGGAACTCGAAGCCCGCGTGCGCGCCCTCACGCGGCGCGGCATGGGCGCCACCAGCAACGCCATCAAGCACGGCCCGCTGGTGTACGACCAAGCCGGTCGCGTGGCGACCATCGACGGCAAGATGGTCGAACTCTCGGCACGAGAACTTGGCCTGCTCGAAGTGCTGCTGCAACGTGCGGGTCGACTGGTGAGCAAAGACCAGCTGGTCGAGCGGCTATGCGAGTGGGGCGAAGAAGTGAGCCTCAACGCCATCGAGGTCTACATCCATCGCCTGCGCAAGAAGATCGAGAAAGGTCCGGTGCGGATCGCGACGGTTCGCGGCCTGGGCTACTGCCTGGAAAAAATCCCGGCGTGAAGCTTTTTCAGCGCGGCCAGCGCTCCCTGTTCGGGGAAATCCTCGACTGGATGCTGACCCCGCTGCTGCTGCTGGTGCCGGTCAGCATCGGCCTCACATGGCTCGTAGCGCAGGGGATCGCCAACGCACCCTTCGATCGCGCGCTCGAGTCCAACGTGCAGACGCTGGCCAAGCTGGTCACGGTGCAGGGCGACCACGTGCTGTTCAATCTGCCGCAGCCGGCGCGCGAGATCCTGCGCGCCGACGACACCGACCACGTCTACTACCAGGTGCTGACATCGAGCGGTGAATCGCTCGGTGGCGACCACGACATACCGCCCCCGCCCGACGACGAATCCGCCCCCGTCGGCTCGGTGCACATGCGCGACGCTGAAATGCGCGGCGCGACGGTGCGCGTGGCCTACACATGGGTTCAGCCACAGCTCGAAACAGCACCGCTGGTGCTGGTGCAGGTGGCCGAAACCCGCGAAAAGCAGCAGGTGCTGGCAACCGAGATCATCAAGGGCGTGTTACTGCCGCAGTTCGCCATCCTGCCGCTGGCGATCCTGCTGATCTGGCTTGCACTGGTGCGCGCCATCAAACCCCTATCGGAGCTGGAAGAACGAATCCGCGAGCGCAAGCCCGATGACCTGAGCCCGCTCGACGATCGGTCGGTGCCATACGAAGTGGCGCCTTTGGTCGCTTCGGTGAACGGGCTGCTGACCAAGCTCAAGGAGTCGATCGCCACGCAAAAGCGCTTTCTGGCCGACGCAGCGCACCAGCTCAAAACGCCGCTTGCCGGCTTGCGCATGCAGGCAGATCTGGCACAACGCGAAGGCGCCAACGCAGATGAGCTGAAGCAATCGCTCAAGCAGATCGGCCGCTCGAGCATTCGCGCTACGCATACGGTGAATCAGCTGCTGGCACTGGCCCGAGCCGAAGGCGGCGCCGGCGCGCTGGCGTGGCAACCGTGCGACCTGGCGCGGCTCACCGTCGAGGTCGTGCGCGAAGCGGTGCCGCGCGCCATCGAAAAGCGCATCGACCTCGGCTACGACGGCGTCGAGCCGGGCGCGCCAGGGGTCATGCTCGAGGGCAACGCGACGCTGTTGAAAGAGTTGGTGCGCAACCTGGTCGATAACGCCATCGCCTACACGCCGTCGTCGCTCGACCGGCCCGGCGTCATCACCGCGCGCGTGCTGGCCGATCCGTTCGGGCACATTGTGCTGCTGCAGGTCGAGGACTCCGGTCCGGGCATTGCAGAGTCGGCGCGCGAGTTGGTGTTCGAGCCGTTCTATCGGGTTCTGGGCAACGAGGCCGACGGCTCTGGGTTGGGCTTGCCGATCGTTCGGGAGATCGCGAAGCAGCATCGGGCGACGGTCACTCTAGAGGATGCGCATTCGGGGGCGCAGCCGCCGGGTGCACGCTTCAGCGTGCGCTTCGACACCAACAAGCCCTGACGGGCCTAGCGAGTCGCGTTGGTGTTCGCCTCCGTTGCCGGAGAGGCAGGACTGGGCGCTTGGGTCGAGGTTGTCGGCGCCGCTGCGTCGCCCTTGCGAATCTGCAGCATTTCGGGCCGCACCTGCTTATCGAGACGCTGGGGCTCGCGCTCGGTGCCAGCCGCCGGCCCACCATCGCCGGACCACAAAAGATAGCCCAGGTTGATAGCGACGAGGGCGAAGAATATCCAGCGCAACATGACTTCAGACCGCCGGTCCACAAGGGCGCACACTGACTTCGGAACTGGAGATGGATTGCATGCCGTTTCCAGTATGCACGAGCAGTTCGCCCCCCCAGCCAACGCCTTCACAACGGCCGACGGTGCCGTCGCTGAGTTGCACTTCGCGCCCCTGCAACGCATCGCGCGCTGCAAAGCGTTCGGCAAAGAGCGCGAAGCCCTGCGCTTCGAAAGCCAGCACATCGCGCAGCAACGGCGCGACCAGTAGCTGCAACACGGTCGGCGGCGTGGCCTCGGGCAGCCATTGCTGAACCCAGGCCGGCGCGGTGTTGAGGCCCGTCGCTGCCCTGGGGCCAACGTTCAGGCCGATACCGATCACCAACCAGCGCGACGCTGAATCGCCGATGGTGGCATGCGGCAACGCGGTCTCGATCAGGATGCCACCCAGTTTGCGGTCGTCGATCCAGAGGTCGTTGGGCCACTTGAGGGCCAGGCGTGCGGTGCGCTGTGGATCGAGGCTTTCCGCCACGCTGACCCCGACCGCCAGAGACAGCCCCGACCAGTCGCGGGGCGCCAGCGGCAAGCCCATCGAAAAAGTCAGCGATGCAGGCTCTTCAGCCAGCTGCGCGCTGTGCCATGGGCGTCCGAGACGGCCGCGTCCGGCGGTCTGGCGCTCGGCGACCAGCACCACGGGCGCAAGCTGCCCGGCGCGTCCACGGCGCATCAACTCGGTGTTGCTCGAGTCGATCTGTTCGACCACCTCGATGGCCATGTCGGGCCGCAATGGCGCCGTGGCGGCCGCCAGCTGATCCGGATTCCACGCGTGGCTCGGCG
>JANXTS010000044.1 GCA_025352265.1 Variovorax sp.
CAGCACCGAGATATCGGTCTCGGCGCGCGTGCCCAGGTGCAGCAGCAGCGTGGCGTCGCCGCCATCGTCGAGGATCATGTTCGAGTAGACCGGTCCCGATGCATCGGCTGGCCATTCGAAAATGCGGTGGGTGTAATCCCAGTACTCGTCCAGGGTTTCGCCCTTGACGGCGAACACCGGCGTGCCGGCGGCTGCGATGGCAGCGGCTGCGTGGTCTTGCGTCGAGAAGATGTTGCACGATGCCCAGCGCACGTCGGCGCCGAGTGCCTGAAGCGTTTCGATCAGCACCGCGGTTTGAATCGTCATGTGGATAGAGCCGGTGATGCGCGCGCCTTTCAGCGGCTGCGCCATCGCGAACTCGGAGCGAATGGCCATCAGGCCAGGCATTTCGGTTTCCGCGATGCGGATTTCCTTGCGGCCCCAAGCGGCCAGTGTGATGTCGGCAATGGCCTGGTCGGTCAATTTGAGGGGGATTGCGACGGCGGATGCGGATTCGAGGACAGCGCTCATGAGAACTCCAAAACAAGTTTGAGAATTGCCGCTGCGCTCCGGAAGGTAGACCTGTAGATCGACTCACCGCGAGAACAGCGGTTGAGCGTGGTTGCGATGTGGTCCGAGCCTCACGCCTGATGGCGCTGCAACGCTCCTCGGAACGCCGATTTTAGCCCAGACACATAAATCGGTGTGCAGCCGTCCGGAAGGGTCGGCGTTTACTCCCACAAGCTGAAATTCTCAAGGCGCATTAGGCTCGAACAATGAACATTACCTCCGCCTCTTCCTTTCGCAGGCTTTCGCCGATCGCGGCCATCCTTCTTACATCGGCTTCGCTCTTTTCAGTCGCGATCTTCCCGGTCACGGCCGGTGCGCAAAGCGCCGCAGCAGCGCCAACGGTGCGCATCCG
Source organism: Variovorax sp. (assembly GCA_025352265.1). Lineage (GTDB taxonomy): Bacteria > Pseudomonadota > Gammaproteobacteria > Burkholderiales > Burkholderiaceae_C > Variovorax. The sequence continues at coordinate 902 of JANXTS010000044.1, forward strand.
CGGCACTGTCGTTTATGCAGACCGGGAAAAGGTCGTCGTAAAAGACCGCAGCGGGGAAGTCGTTTCCCTGACGCGGCTGGCCGAAATGCCGATCTCCGAGGTCTATCGAATCAAACTGAGCGACATCAAACAGGGCAGCTTCATTGGAACTGCCGCCATGCCCCAGCCGGACGGCACTCAGAAGGCGCTGGAAGTTCTGGTGTTTCCTGAAGCCGCCCGCGGCACGGGGGAAGGCCATTTTCCCTGGGACCTGCAACCCCAGAGCACCATGACCAACGCGACCGTGGCTGACCTGGCTGCAGCGCCTCGAAACGTGCGCGGCGGCCAGCAACTCAAACTCAGCTACAAAGGCGGCGAAAAGACCCTCATCGTCCCGGCGAATGTTCCGGTCGTGACCTTCCGTCCCGGCACCGACGCCTTGCTCGTGCCTGGCGCCAAGGTGCTGATCAACGCGCAAGAACGCAACGGCACACCGACCGCACTCCGCGTACTGGCCGGCCGCAACGGATTCACGCCACCGATGTAGGAAGGCTGCGACAGGTCGAACGCGCGCCGGGGGTGGCCACGAGAGGGCAGCCATCGGCGCGTTGTGGACCGAGGGAAATCCCGCAAACTTTTTGAGGCGCGGAGCACCGCAGCCGTACCGCCGCGGCGTATCGTGGCGACGGAATTCCGCCGTCGCCACGCGCGGTGTCCACGACCTCAAACATCAGGAGATCCGCCCATGGCCACCGCCAAGAAAGCCGCCGCCTCATCCTCGGCAAAGCCCGCCGCCTCGAACAGCACCAGCCCGGCCGACATGCTCAAGGGCATGGCCGAACGGCTGCAAAACGTCAACCTCACCGGCGCAGGGAGCAAGCTGCTCGACAGCGGCCGGAAGGATCTCCAGGCAGTCATGCAGGCCAACGAAAAATCGTACAAAGGCTTGCAAACGGTGGTGCAACGCCAGACCGAGCTGATCAAAAGCGCCATTACCGAATGGCAGTCCGCGGCCAAGGCGATGCCCGGCAAGGATCCAAAAGAAAATCTCGCCAAGCTCGATGAGCTCGGCCGTGCGTCGTTTCAGCGCGCCATCGACGACATCAAGGAGCTGGCCGATCTGGCAGCCAAGTCGCAAAAGGACGCTTTCGAGGTCGTACGCCAGCGCGTTCAGGACAACGTGGATGAAGTGACGAAGCTGCTGCAGCGCAAGTAAGGCAGGCTGTCGGCGCGCGCGTCGCAACCGGCAGACCTCGACTTTTCTTGCGTTCTTGGGCGTGCCAACGGCGCTTCGTTGCGGGTGTGTTGGCGCTGCTCTGGCCTTGCAAGCAAGGCGACGGATGTCGGCTCCGTAAAATCAGGTAATCCCCTTGCAGATTGCCAACCTTGTCTCTCGCCTCAGAAACCCGCCGCCGTCGCACTTTCGCGATCATTTCCCACCCCGACGCCGGCAAGACCACGCTGACTGAAAAGCTGTTGCTCTTTTCCGGCGCCATCCAGATTGCAGGGTCGGTCAAGGCGCGCAAGGCGACGCGCCATGCCACGTCCGACTGGATGGAAATCGAGAAGCAGCGTGGCATTTCGGTGGCCTCGTCGGTCATGCAGATGCTGTATCGCGACCACGTCATCAACCTGCTCGACACGCCCGGTCACAAGGACTTTTCGGAAGACACCTACCGCGTGCTGACGGCCGTCGACTCGGCGCTGATGGTGATCGACGCGGCCAACGGCGTCGAAGCGCAGACGCGCCGGCTGATCGAAGTTTGCCGTCAGCGCGACACACCCATCATCACATTCGTCAACAAGATGGACCGCGAGGTGCGCGAGCCGCTGGACATCATGGACGAGATCGAACGCGAACTCGGCATGCCCTGCGTGCCGATGACTTGGCCGGTCGGCCAAGGCAAGTCGTTCGGCGGGATCATGAACCTGCGCACGCAGACCATGACGGTGTTCGACTCGGGCAAGGAGCGTCTGCCGCAGGAGTTCGAAACTATCCGCCTAGACAACCGCACCGAGCTCATCAAGCGCTTCGGAAGCGAGTTCGAATCTGCCGAGCAGAGCATGGAACTGGCGGCAGGCGCCTCGCCGACCTGGGACCGGGAAGCCTTTCTTGCCGGTAAGCAGACGCCGGTGTTCTTCGGCTCCGGCGTCAATAACTTCGGCGTGATGGAAGTGCTCGATGCGCTGGTCGATCTGGCGCCGCCACCGCAGTCGCGCACCAGCACCACGCTGGTCAACCGGCAGCCGGTGGTGAAAGAAGTACAGCCCGACGACAAGGACTTCGCCGGCGTCGTATTCAAGGTGCAGGCCAACATGGACCCATCGCACCGCGACCGCATCGCCTTCGTGCGCATGGCCTCGGGCAAGTACACCCCGGGCATGAAGCTCAAGGTGCAGCGCACGTCGAAGGAACTGCGGCCGACCAGCGTCGTCACCTTCATGAGCCAGCGCCGCGAGGCGGTCGAAGAAGCCTATGCCGGCGACATCGTCGGCTTCACCACGCACGGCGGTGTGCAGTTGGGCGACACCATCACCGACGGCGCCAACCTGATGTTCACAGGCCTGCCCTTCTTTGCGCCCGAACTCTTCATGACGGTGATCCTGAAGAACCCGCTACGTACCAAGCAGCTTCAACAAGGCTTGGCGCAACTCGGAGAAGAAGGTGCGATCCAGGTCTTCCGCCCCGAAGTCGGCGGCCCGATGCTGCTCGGCGCCATCGGCCAACTCCAGTTCGAAGTGGTGCAGCACCGCTTGAAGGGCGAGTACGACTGCGACGTGCGGCTGGAGAGCTGCCAGTACACCGGCGCGCGCTGGATCACTGCCGACACGCCGGCGGAACTTAAAGACTTCGTCAACGCTTACCCGGCACGCATGGCGCTCGACGCGGCCAACACGCTTGCGTACCTGTGCACCTCGCCCTACGACGTGCGGCTGGCGCAAGAGCGCTTCCCCAAGGTCCACTTTCATCCGCTGCGCGAGCACGCCGGGCTGGCGCTGCAGAGCGCAGGCTGAGTGCAGCGCGCCATGCTGCCGCTTGCCGATTGGCCCGCCGAGGCACGGCGCGGGCTGATCGGCGTATTCACAGACATCGACGACACGCTGACGACCGAAGGCGCGATCACCGACGACGCGCTGCAGGCGTTGCATGACTTGAAGGCAATTGGCATGAACGTCGTCGCCATCACCGGACGGCCGGTCGGATGGAGCGCGCCCTTCGCGGCTGCATGGCCGGTCGATGCGATCGTGGCCGAGAACGGCGCGGTAGCGCTGACCGTCGATGCCGATGGGATGTTAATCAAGCGCTACCAACAAGACGCCACTACGCGCGCCGTCAACTTCACGCGCATGCAAGGCGTGCTGGCGCGCATCGAGCACGAAATCCCCGGCGTGCAGCGCGCCACCGACTCACCGGGCCGCGAGTGCGACATCGCGATCGACCACAGCGAGTTCACGCGATTGAGCGAGGCGCAGATCGCCGCCGTGGTCGCGCTGATGCGCAGCGAAGGCCTGCACGCGACGGTCAGCAGCATCCACATCAACGGCTGGTACAGCAACCACAACAAGCTGGTCGGCGCGCGCTGGATCGTGCGCGAACTGTGGGGCCGCGCGCTGGACCCAGAGATCAGCCGCTGGGCCTATGTCGGCGATTCGACCAATGACCAACTGATGTTTGAAGCCTTTGCGCACAGCATCGGCGTGGCGAATGTGCAGCGCTTCGTGCCCAAGCTGACGCACCTGCCGCGCTACATCACGCAGGGGGAGCGCGGCGCGGGGTTTGGCGAAGTGGCGCGGGCGGTGCTGCAAAGTCGGGGCGTACGCTGAGGTTCGGACTTGGCCACGGCTGGGGCCGAGTGGATCGACGAAGCCAGGACTTGTTGAGCGCACCCCGGCTTTGGCTTTCACGCATCGTCGCCCTGCAGGATCGCGGTGAGCGCCAGATTGACGTAGTAGTTGCTGCGCCCGACCTTCTGCTTTTGCACGAACCCGCCCTCGGCCAGGGCGTCCAGGTACTTGGTCGCGGTCAGGCGTGACAGCTGCAAGTCGCGCTGGATGAAATCGATCTTGGTATACGGGTGCATGAACAGGTTGTTGATCAAATCCTGGCTGTAGAACTTGTAGCCCGCGCGGATGCGTTGCTTGTAGTCGGCCAATGCGGCCTTGATCGCGTTGATGGTCCCGATGGTCTGCGCCGCCGTCTGTTGCACCGCCTCCAGCAGGTAAAGCACCCATTGTTCCCAACGGTTTTCGGTGCGCACTGTTTGCAACAAGCGGTAGTAGTCGGCCTTGTTGCGCATGATGTAGCTGCTCAGGTAGAGCACCGGGCTATCGAGCAGCCCCTCCTTGACCAGGTAGAGCACGTTGACGATGCGCCCGGTGCGGCCGTTGCCGTCGTAGAACGGGTGAATGCTCTCGAACTGATGATGGATCAGCGCCATCTTGATCAGGGGATCGACAGCAAACAAGTCGGGCTCGTTGATGAAGCGTTCCAACCCACGCATCAGCGCGACGATCTCGGCCGGGTCTTGCGGCGGCGTGTAGACGGTGCGGCCTGCGCCATCCCTCAGGGCCGTGCCCGGCAGCTTGCGAAAACCGGCGTTGTTGCGCTCCAGTTCCGATTGGATCTCGACGATCTGATTGGAGGTGATCAACCCGCTGCTTCGCACCAGATCGAAGCCGATCCGTAGCGCTTGGCGATAGCGCAGCACTTCCTTGGCGGCCGGGTTGGCAAAGGCCTCGGGCAGCACATCGTCCTTGAACAGTTCATCGTGCGTCGTGATGATGTTCTCGATCTCGGAACTGGCTTTGGCTTCCTGCAGGCCCAGCGTGTTGATAAGAATGTCTTGATTCGGGATCGCCGCCGCGATGCCTTTGAGTTCGGCCAGTTGTCGGCTCGCGCTGGCGAGCTTTTTCAGGATTGCCGGCGTGTCAAAACGCCCGGCATCGAGCTGCTCAAGGGGCTGGAGGCTGTGCATCAGACTGGATTAAAGTTTTCTCGCATGTTATCCCCGACATGCATAGAAAAATTGAATTTCTATACACATTGACGCCGACGTGTTTAAAAAACGGCTAAATCCATGCACGTAACGCCCCTTTCCTACTGCCCCTTCGCCAGCCCCAGCTTTTCGATCAACACCTCCTCCCGCGCCATCGTGTCCTGCGCAAATTGGGTGCACTGCGCCGAGGACATGAGGGAGGCTCCTTGATTGGGCCCACATTGGACCGAGCCAGCTTCCGGTCAGCAATCGGGAAGTCCCGCCCGCGACGTGCGCACCCTGATGCGCAGCGGCAGGTACGCCGCCGGCGCAAACCCCTCCAGCACAGCGCCACCTATCGCGCCTATGCTCGCGCCAGCACCGGCCCCAGCGCGACGCCCGTGTGCGTACCGAGCCGAACTACTTCCTCCGGCGGCGCTGCCGCCACGACACGACCACCGGCGTTGCCGCCTTCGGGCCCGAGGTCGATGATCCAGTCGGCTTCGGCGATGACGTCGAGGTCATGCTCGATCACGACCACGCTGTGGCCCGCGTTCACCAGCCGATGCAGCACATGAATCAGCTTCTCGACGTCGGCCATGTGCAGCCCGACGGTCGGTTCGTCCAGCACGTACAGCGTATGCGGCGCTTTCTGCCCACGGCGCGTGATGTCGTCGCGCACCTTGCTCAGCTCGGTCACCAGCTTGATGCGCTGCGCCTCGCCGCCGCTCAGCGTCGGTGACGGTTGGCCCAGCGTGAGATAGCCGAGCCCTACGTCTTTCAGTAGCTGCAGCGGGTGGCTGATGTTCGGCATCGCCGCGAAGAACTCGACCGCGTCGTCGACCTCCATCTGCAGCACCTCGCCGATGCTCTTGCCACGCCAGCTCACCGCCAGCGTCTCCGGATTGAAGCGGGCACCGTGGCACACCTCGCATGGCACCTTCACGTCCGGCAAAAAACTCATCTCGATGGTGCGCACGCCGGCACCGTCGCAGCCCGGGCAGCGGCCTTCCCCGGTGTTGAAGCTGAAGCGCGCCGGACCATAGCCCCGCGCCTTGGCTTCGAGCGTGTCTGCGAAGAGCTTGCGAATGGTGTCCCAGAAGCCGATGTACGTCGCCGGGCAACTGCGAGGTGTCTTGCCGATGGGCGTCTGATCAACTTCGAGCACGCGGTCGATGGTTTCGTAGCCCTCGACGCCGCTGCATCCAGCCCACCTGGCGCGCTTGCCCGCGGCGTCGTTGTCGCGTCCGGCCTTGGTCATGCGCTGCACCACGATGGCATAGACGTTGGCCAGCAGCACGTCGCGCGCAAGCGTCGACTTGCCCGAGCCGCTGACGCCGGTGACGGCGACCAATCGATGCAACGGCAGCGACGCCGTCACCTCCTGCAGGTTGTGCAGATCGGCACCGCGCACCGTCAACCAGCCGGGGGCACCCACTTCGGGCGCCGGCACCGGGCGGCGCTCCTGCAGCGGATGCTTGATGGCATCGCGCAGATAGCGACCCGTCTGCGAATCGGCCGCTGCCTCGATGTCGGCGACTGAACCCTCGGCCACCAGTCGCCCACCGCGCTTGCCCGCGCTCGGGCCGATGTCGATGATGTGGTCGGCGCGCCGGATGGTGTCTTCGTCGTGCTCCACCACCACCAGCGTGTTGCCCTTTTCACCGAGCTTGTGCAGCGCGTCGAGGAGGATCTGGTTGTCGCGCGCATGCAGGCCGATGGTCGGCTCGTCGAGCACATAGCAAACGCCCTGCAGATTGCTGCCGAGTTGCGCCGCGAGGCGAATGCGTTGAGCCTCGCCGCCGCTCAACGTGGGCGCGCCACGGTCGAGCGTGAGGTAACCGAGTCCGACCTCCTTGAGGAAATCGAGCCGGCTCTTGATCTCCGGCACCAGGTCACGCGCGATCTCCGCTTCACGCCCGACCAGTTGCAACGTCTCGAACCACTCACGCACCTCGATCACGCTCATGCGCGCGAGCTGCGTGATGCCGACGCCACCGAGGCCGAACGGATTCGCGACACCGAACAAGACGGCACGCGCGATCGGATTCAGCCGCGTGCCTTCGCACGTCGGGCAGGCGACATCGCCGACGTCTTCGGCCTCCGGTTCGGCAAAAGTCTGCTCGCGGCCCTTTTGATCGGCACCCAGCACCGAGTCGTCGAACACCTTGCGCTGGTCCTTGTTCAACTTGACCCCGGTGCCGACGCAATCGGGACACCAGCCGTGCTTGCTGTTGTACGAGAAAAGCCGCGGATCGAGTTCGGTATAGCTGGTACTGCAAATCGGGCAGGCGCGTAGCGTCGAGAACACGTGAACGTGGCCGATGCCATCGGTCGGCGCGTTGGCCATCATCGCGGCGCGCAGGCCAGTGAGATCGCTCAGCACGTGGACGACACCCTTGCCATGTTCCAGCGCACGCCGTAGCGCATCGCGCAACTCGGCCTCGTTCTCCGGCAATACATCGAGGCTCGCCACCGGCAGTTCGATGCTGTGCTCCTTGAATCGATCGATGCGCGGGAAACCGGTCGTCGGCAAGAACGCGCCATCGACCCGCAGGTGCGTGAAGCCGCGCGGCCGCGCCCAATCGGCCAGTTCCGTGTACACGCCCTTGCGGTTGCTCACCAACGGCGCAAGCAGGCCGATGTGCTGGCCGCGAAAGTTTTTCAGCAACTGCGCCGCGATGCTGTCGGGCGTTTGCGGCTGCACCGCGGCACCGTCGTTGACGCAATGCTGAATACCAAGCTTGACATACAGCAGTCGCAGAAAGTGCCATACCTCGGTGGTCGTGCCAACCGTACTTTTTCGCCCTCCGCGCGACAGGCGTTGCTCGATCGCCACCGTCGGCGGAATGCCGTACACGGCATCGACTTCGGGCCGGCCGGCCGGTTGCACGATGCTGCGCGCATACGCGTTGAGAGATTCGAGGTAGCGCCGCTGGCCTTCGTTGAAGAGGATGTCAAAGGCGAGCGTCGACTTGCCCGAGCCGCTCACCCCGGTCACCACGCTGAACTTGCCGCGCGGGATGTCGACGGAAAGGTTCTTCAGGTTGTGCTCGCGCGCATTCACGATCTGGATCGCGTTGCTGCCCGGCACCTTCGTTTTCGTCTTGCCCGAATAGCGGCGCGCATTGCGTTCGGCCACCTTGTAGGCGTCGGGACCGATCGCCAGTTCGTAGTCGGCCAATGCTGCGCCGGTGAGCGATGCGCGGTCTTCACGCAGGGCTTCGGGCGTGCCCGTCGCGACCACTTGCCCACCGCCCTCGCCGCCTTCAGGGCCGAGGTCGATCAACCAGTCGCTGGCGCGGATCACGTCCAGGTTGTGCTCGATCACGACCAGCGAGTGGCCGGCGTCGAGCAGCTTGCGCAAGGCACGCATCAGGCGCGCGATGTCGTCGAAGTGCAGCCCTGTGGTCGGCTCGTCGAACAAAAACAGCGTGCCCTTTCGTGCCACCAACTGCTTGCTCGATGTCGCGCTCTTTGCGGCTTCGGCCAGAAAGCCGGCGAGCTTGAGCCGCTGGGCTTCGCCACCCGACAAGGTCGGCACCGGTTGGCCGAGCTTCACGTAATCGAGCCCCACGTCGATGATCGGTTGCAGCACGCGCAGCACTTCGCGGTCGGCTGCGAATACGGAAGCGGCCTCGGCGACGGTGAGGTCGAGCACGTCGGCGACGTTGTAGCTCTTGCCGCCGCGCTCGATGGTCACCTCGAGAATCTCGGGCCGGTAGCGCTTGCCGTCGCAGTCCGGGCAACGCAAGTACACGTCCGACAGAAACTGCATCTCGACGTGCTCGAAGCCCGAGCCGCCGCAGGTCGGGCAACGCCCGTCACCGGAGTTGGAACTGAACTTGCTCGCGGTGTAGCCACGCTGCCGCGACAACGCTGCGGTAGCGAGGATTTCGCGGATGGCATCCCACGCGCCGACATAGCTCGCCGGGTTGGAGCGCGCCGTCTTGCCGATCGGCGATTGATCGACGAACACCACGTCGCTCAGGTAGTCCGCACCGAGCATGCGGTCGAACGCGCCGGGCGCTTCTGTGGTCTTGCCGAAGTACCGCATCAATGCCGGCGCCAGCACGTCCTGCACCAGCGTCGATTTGCCCGAGCCGCTGACGCCGGTGATGCAGACCAGCCGCTGCAACGGCAGCTCGACTGTGATGTTCTGCAGGTTGTGCTCGCGCACGCCTTCCAAAATGAGTCGGTGCGTGTTCTCGCTCACCAGCCGCTTGAAGCCCATGCCGATTTTCTTGCGGCCGCCGAGGTAATTGCCGGTCAGCGTGTCGGCATCGCGCAGCTGGTCGGTGGTGCCGTCGAACACGATCTGGCCACCGCGAATGCCAGGGCCCGGGCCCATGTCGATCACACGATCGGCCGCCAGCATGACGGCCGGATCGTGCTCGACCACGACCAGCGTGTTGCCCGCATCGCGCAGCCGCAGCATGGCTTCGGTAATGCGGTTCATGTCGCGCGGATGCAGGCCGATGCTGGGCTCGTCGAGCACGAAGAGCGTGTTGACCAGCGACGTGCCAAGAGCCGTCGTAAGGTTGATGCGCTGCACCTCGCCGCCACTCAGCGTGCGGCTCTGCCGATCGAGCGTGAGGTACCCGATACCGACGTCGTGCAGGTAGCGAAGGCGCGTCGTGATTTCTTCGAACAGGAGCTTGAGGGCCTGGGCATCGCCGTGGCTTGCGCCTTCCCCGTCTGGAGGAAGGTTGGGATGGGGGCGTTCAGCCGATGGCCGCTGCCCATCGAAGAACCGCCGCAGCCGCTCGATCGACAACATCATCAGGTCGTGCAGACACAACCCCGGGAGCGCTTCGAGCTGCGCGCGCGACCACTTCACGCCCATCGGCATGAAGCGCTTCTCCGGCGGCAGCACCGCATCCGCATCGGCCTTGCTGCCGATGCGCCACAACAGGCTGTCGAGCTTCAGCCGGGCGCCAGCGCATGTCGGGCATTGCGTATAGCTGCGGTACTTCGACAACAAGACGCGGATGTGCATCTTGTAGGCCTTGCTCTCCAGGTAAGCGAAGAAGCGCTTGACGCCGAACCACTGCTGGTTCCACTTGCCCTTCCAGTTGGGCGAGCCTTCGATGACCCATTGCTTCTGCTCGTCGGTCAGTTTGTTCCACGGCGTGTCGCGCGGAATGCCGGCGGCTTCGGCATGGCGCATCAGATCGTCTTGCGCTTCTTTCCACGCGGGCGTCTGAATGGTCTTGATGGCACCGGCGCGCAGCGTGAGCCTGTCGTTCGGAATGACCAGGCCGAGATCGACGCCGATCACGCGGCCGAAGCCGCGGCAGGTTTCGCACGCGCCCACCGCCGAGTTGAAGGAGAACATCGACGGGATCGGGTCGGTGTAGCGGATGTCGCTCTCGGGGCAATGCAGGCCCGTCGAGAACTTCCAGATTTCGGGCACCGGTTCGGGAACCGCAGCACCTTCGACGATGCCGTCTGCTGCGGGAACGGGCGCAGGCAGCGACGCATAGACCGTCAACCGCCCTGCACCACGTTTGAGCGCGGTCTCGATCGCTTCCAGCACGCGCGCCCTTTCGGCACCGGCGATGCGGAAACGGTCGGCCACCACGTCGAGCACCTTGCGCGGGCCGGTCGGCGTCGCCACTTCGCGCTCGGCCTGCACGCGGGTGAAACCGCTGGCCGACAACCATTGCGTTACCTCTTCGGCGCTCGTCGCCGCCGGCAACTCGACCGGAAACGTCAACACCACGCGTGGGTCGCCCGCTGCCGCCGCACGCTCGGCCAACGCCGTGTAGATCGAGTCGGGCGAGTCGTGCCGCACCGGCAACGACGTCTCGCGATCGAACAACTGCGATGCGCGCGCGTAGAGCAGCTTCAGGTGATCGTTGAGTTCGGTCATCGTGCCGACCGTGGAGCGCGACGAGCGCACCGGATTGGTCTGGTCGATGGCGATGGCGGGTGGCACGCCCTCCACCTTGTCGACGGCCGGTTTGTCCATGCGGTCGAGGAACTGGCGCGCATAGGCCGAGAAGGTCTCGACATACCGGCGCTGCCCTTCGGCATAGAGCGTGTCGAACACGAGGCTCGACTTGCCCGAACCGCTCGGGCCAGTGACCACCGTCATTTCACCCGTGTGAATGTCGATGTCGATGTTCTGGAGATTGTGCTGGCGTGCGCCGCGGATGCGAATGGAGCCCTGTGTCATTGCTTGCCTGGAGGTGGGGCCGACATTATGGGCAGCGTGCTGTGGCAGCGCCGTGGCAGGGTCTTGCGCAGGCTGCTGTCAGCCCCGACGCCATAAAAAAAGCCCCGCGGCCTTTCGGTCGCGGGGCTCTCGCGCATTCAGCGTGAATCAGTCGTTCGCGTAAATGTCGACGTCCTTGGTTTCGCGGACGAATATGACGCCGATCACCAAGGTGATCAAAGCGATCACGATCGGGTACCAAAGCCCGTTGTACATATTTCCCGTCTGCGCCACGATCGCCAGCGCGGTGGCCGGCAGCAGGCCGCCGAACCAGCCGTTGCCGATGTGGTACGGCAGGCTCATCGAGGTGTAGCGGA
>JANXTS010000075.1 GCA_025352265.1 Variovorax sp.
CTGGATCAGTCCGACCAACTCGGCCCACGGCACCACGACGTTCATCTCATCGAGGAATTCGCGCTTGCGTGTCCTCTTGGTAGAGAGCTCGAACCCACTGGTGCCAAGGCTGATTTGAGTCATCTGTGGTCAACGTTCAGAAAGATGCTGCGGTGGACTTATGCAGACCATCCCTAGGGCTGTTTTTAAATTTCTATTTATTCACAAGCAATAATTTCAATGTCCATCGCATCAACATTAAACACAAACTTAAATACTGGTCTTTCACCTAATTCGGTTTAGCAACGTCACTCTCCACCGTGATGTTTTTTCCAGTTGTATCGTTTTGATTTAATTAATTTGCACGCCACTCGATGGCAATTATTATTTTGGTGGCGCAGTACTGATTGATCCGCGCTCGGGCGCACGGCTTGAAACATTCATTGGAAAAGGCAATCGCCCCTCCGTCACCCCCGGTGGTCGATCTCGCCGGGGTGGGTGTCTATGCGTGCGCCGCGCCACATGGTTTTCGTGCAACCCAAGTCAAGTAATTTCCGAAACCATCGACTAATGGACGTCGGACAAACGAAACGCTTTGGTTTACATTTGGCACAAAATGTAAACTTAAGTTGTTATCGAGCACAGATCTTGCGCTGTTGTGGCGCCGTTTGCCCGGAATCACTACGCTATGACTCTCAAAATCTCCATGGGGCGCACCCTAAGAAGCGTGACTGACCTGGTCACTCACACGACATCGACCCAAGTGGCCAGCGACCCCGGCTGTGCAGGCCTCGTACCGGCAGCAAGTCTGCCGGCCAACAGCTTCGTTTGAACCCCCCCTAATCCAGCATGAGCCGTCCACCCATCACTTCAACTCCAGATGCCCGGCAGCGCGCGTTGGCGGCCTCCGGCGAGGCCATCATGATGGTCGATGCAGATGACGCGCCACGCCTTTCGGCTTACAGCGACATCCTGCTCGACCACAAATGGCTGATCAGCGGCATCGTTGCATTCGCCCTGCTGGTGGGCCTCGTCTACGTGACGCTGGCCACGCCGATCTACCGCGCCAACCTCCTGATTCAGATCGAAGACTCCGCTCCCGACAGCAAGAGTTTCTTGAACGAGACCACCGGGTTGTTCGAGGTCAAAACGCCGCTCACCGGCGAACTTCAGGTCCTTGGTTCCCGCATGGTGTTGAATGCAGCAGCCGGCCAGGCAGACCTCCAAGTCAGCGCCCAACCGCGCTATCTACCCCTAGTGGGCGCATGGCTCGCACGCCATGATGTGGGCCTTTCGATGCCCATTCTTGGCGGCTATGTGACCGGGGCCGAGCGCATCGATGTGACTCGCTTCAATGTGCCTCCCTCACTGGAAGACACCGGTCCCTTCATCGTCACCACACAAGGCGGGGGCCGCTATACAGTGCGCCACGAAATGCTCGAAGCGCCGCTCAACGGCGTACTTGGGCAACCGCTGCGCTACACCTTGTCCGATGGCGTCCTGGACATTCAACTGAGCCAGTTAGCAGGCAGACCTGGCGCCAAGTTCACTGTTTTTGTGTCGTCTCGCGATCGCGCCATTGAGCAGCTGCAGGGGCGCCTGCAGCTGGCTGAACAAGGCCGGCAGTCCAACGTGATCGGTGTGAGCCTCGAAGATAGCAACCGTCTGCGACTGGCCCGTGTTCTCGATGCGATTGGGGAGCAATACGTAAAGCAGAACATGGCGCGCAAATCGGCCGAGGCCGAAAAAACTCTCGCCTTTCTCGATGCGCAGCTTCCGACGTTTGAAAATCAGCTCAAAACCTCTGAAGACGCGTTCGCGCGCTTTCGAAATCAAAACGGAACAATCGCGTTCGACGAAGAAGCAAAAGTCTGGCTGAAAAAGACAGCCGATTTGCAGAGCACGCTACTTGATCTGCAACAGAAGCGTCGTGAGGCCGAACCATTGTTTTCGGACCAGAGCAACAAGGTTCAGACATTAGACAAGCAGATCGGTGCGGTGCAGAGCGAATTAGGCTCCATTAATACGCGAATCGCAGGAATGCCTAATATTCAGCGTGACGCATTGCGACTGGAGCGCGAAGTGCGCGTCAATAGCGCACTCTATCAATCTATGCAAAACAATGCATTGCAAATGCGATTATTGAAAGAGGGCAAGATCGGCAATGTGCGGCTACTTGATAAAGCTGCCGTGTCCAAAGTGCCGGTCAAGCCGCAGAAGCTTCTGGTGCTCGCTTTCGCATTGATGATGGGAATTTTGATTGGACCTGCGATTGCGTTGGTGCGCACGCGCTCCAGGCCTGGCGTGCATAGTCCGAACGAAATCGAACTCCAAACTGGTTTGGAAGTTTATGCAGTGGTCCCTCACAGCCCTGAGCAACTTCTGCTCGATCAAGGACTAAACAAGGCGACTGCTGGTAACTTGTTAGCTGATATCTATCCTCATAGCCATCCAGTAGAGATTTTGCGAGGCTTGCGTGTCGGTCTCAAGATTTCAATGGCAGCGGCAGCCAACAACCGCATCCTTATCACAGGAGCCACGCCTGGAATCGGTAAAAGCTTTATAGCCAGTAACTTTGCGCTGTTGCTTGCACAAACGGGCAAGCGAGTGCTACTTGTTAACGCAGATCTTCGCAAAAGGGTACCCTTCGGAGCATTCGGACTTAAACAGGAAGGAGGTCTTTCGGAATTGTTGTCCGGAAGGCTCAATGTACAGCAGGTTATCCACAATCAAGTCCGTCCTAACCTTGACGTCTTAACTACTGGCAAACTGCCGAAAATGCCTGCTGATATGCTGGAGTCGAACGCATTCCTCTTAGCGCTCGACATGCTTTCTGCGCGCTACGACCATTTGGTAATCGACACCGCGCCAGTGCTTGTGGCGGCAGATGCTGCGGCGGTAGGGCCCGCGTGCGGCGTAGTACTACTTGTAGCTCGGGCCGAGAAAACTCAAATGGGAGAACTCAACGAGAGCATGCGCCGGCTAGCCCAAGCCGGCGCGCCGATCAATGGTGTGTTGTTCAATGGAATGAACTTCAATCGAAGGTATAACGGAGACTACGGCTATAGCCACCGGCTCTACCAACATGCTGCACACCAGTATGCCGTCCACGCTAATCCGAGAATTCTTTAGAGGCTTGCGAATATGAGTACGGTGGCTACAAAGGGCGACGGTCATATTGGACGGATAAATACACCAGAAACCGAGCGAGAATTAACTGCCATTAAGACGTTTAACCGTCCGTCGGCCTATGTCCATCTTGACTACGGACGCAATCCGGACACATGGGCTAAGGCGTACCAAAAAGGCATTGTGCTCGAAGAACAACCGTATGGGTATCACTGGGCTCAGACTTGGGTTAATCTCAATTATTCTGCTGATGCTCCCGAGCCAAAGGCGGTGACCTTGCTTCGTCGCGGTCTCAAGTTTTTGTTTGGCTTCGATCTAATACACGCATTTCGCAATCGCAGATGTGCCGATTCGGCCGACGTCATATGGACCCACACGGAGGGTGAGTATCTTGCAGATGCCTTGCTGATGAAGTTACACCTGATGAAGCGGATTCCGCTCGTTGGACAGAGTGTTTGGTTATGGGACAAATGGCCGAAATGGAGCCCTTTGCGCAAACGCTTCCATCATTGGCTGCTCGAAGAGGTGACCGTAGCGACAACTCACAGCGCATTGAACTCGAAACTTGGCACTGAAGTGCTGGGGCGCTCAGTTATTAAAGTTCCCTTTGGTATCGAGCCGACATTCGAGGTACCAGTTTCGCAACCTCGGGCTGATGGCAGGCTGCGAGTGGTTGCACCTGGGAACGACCGGCACAGAGACTGGGACACACTAAAGAAAGTCGCCCGCGACAATTCGGACATAGAGATCGTCGTGCTCTCTAAGCGTCGGCGGGCAAGTCGACTGGTATCCGCTGACGTTCCAAACTTCGTCGTGCGCAGCGCTGTCGGCATCAAGGATCTCATAGCCGCCTACACTGACGCAGATGTCGTGGCAGTTCCGCTCCTAGGCAACCTGCACGCTTCCGGGATTACCGTGGCAATGGAAAGCATTAACGCTGGCCGTCCCGTGGTACTTACCCGTACTGGCGGTATTGAAGATTACTTTGGGGGCACGGCTCATTATGTAGAGCCGGGCGATACGATCGGATTGGCGACTGCCATTCGGGCGGCTGCAGTGGTCGGTCGAGATCGCGACCTTCAAATTGCAAGGCGATCCCATCTGACAAATGCCGGCCTCATGATCAAAGATTTTGGCTTGCGCCATGTGTTGCTCACGCGGCTCGCTTTAGGCATCAGCACTCCTGAAGAAGACATCGCAATCTCTTGTTTTGCACCTGTCGTTCTCGAACATTGGCATTACCCCGAATGAAAACCAATGCCAACGAGCATATCGTTGTCGGCATCGCTACTGCCGGCCGGCGAGATGTACTCGACAAAATGCTCTGGCAATTGACTTTGCAACACAAACTGCCTGACCGCGTAATTATTTGCCCTGCTAACGATCACGATTTCGATGAATCGATAATCTCGAAGTTGCCCTATCCAATTGAAGTCGTGCGCGGCGCGCGCGGACTTTGTGCACAGCGAAACCTGATACTTAAAAAAATCTCTAACGGTGGTCTAGTTGTTTTTTTTGACGATGACTTTTATCCGGCAGGAGATTTTTTGGAAAAGACAATCAGCTGTTTTTTGGCCTCGCCAGATTTTGTCGCAATGACAGGGATAGTCATCATGGATGGGGCTTTGGGCCCTGGTATAGAGCACGACGAAGCGCTGAGAATTTTGAATTCAGACAGTGAATGCACTGATCTCACACCAAGTACTATTTACAACGTCTATGGTTGCAATATGGCATTTCGCGTATCAAATATTCAAAATTCCAATGCGGCTTTCGACGAGAATCTTCCGCTCTATTCATGGTTGGAAGACATTGATTTTTCAAGATTAATGTCTGCCGAGGGTGCCATAGGACAGAGTCGATCGCTTCGAGGTGTGCACTTGGCCACTAAACGCGGCCGAACCTCTGGAGTGCGCTTTGGCTACTCGCAGATTGCCAATCCCATATATTTAGCTAAAAAGGGAACGTTCGCATGGTCACGTGCTTTCTCTCAAATGTGCCGCAATATGGCTGCGAATCTTGCGCGTTGCGTAAACCCGGAACCCTGGGTTGATCGTCGGGGTCGACTTAAAGGAAATCTTGCCGCCATCAGCGACTTGATTAGAGGCCGACTCCATCCGCGGAGAATTTTGGACGTTAGCTGAAAAGCACTAGACTCTATGCTGAGTAGCTCTTAACATCTTCAAGAATCGTGCGGAGGCCGGTGCGCTGCCGTTCATTCCAGAATCTGGAGCATTCAAAGGCTTGGGCGCCCTTTGTAACTCTGGAGCTCTCATCTAGACACATTTTGATTACGGCCGCTGCAAATGCCGTCGCGTCGTCATCATCGATGACCTCCACGCATTGAACCATGTCGTGTGGTAATCCTTCTACTCCACGGACAGTACTAATTACCGGTAAACCCAGTGCCATAGCGTCGATCAACTTAATCTTCAGACCGGTGCCAGCCCGAATAGGATTTATCAAGATCGGCCCTTTTTCGAACAGATCGACAAGGTTGTCCACCTTGCCCAAAGAGATCACACCTTCTTTACCTTGGAGGATGTTGCATATAGACCCACCTACATACAGCTTGAAGTCTGGAACTTCTTTCAAGATGACTGGCAGAACGTCATTGACGAAGTAGAGTATTGAAATTATGTTTGCTTCGAATAACGATCCGACAAATGAAGCAGCGCAATTTTGTGTGAGGACGGCCCGCGCGGAGGAAGTAGTGATGTGGCCAATTGTCGCCACCTTGTCCACGTTCGCACGCGGAAGTATTGACCTAAAGTAGTTGGCTTCTTTATCTTGAATGGCGATAATTTTGTCTGCACGATTCAAGCCTTTCGATTCTGCTTCAGCTGTCAATTCATTGAAAAACGCATCTTGCGTATCGATAATTTTGTAGATAGATGAGTTCAATGAGTCCAATATCGCAGAAAAATGAACATAGACGATGATTGCCGCCTGAGGCTGCCAAAATTTAAAACATTCGTTGATGGAGGTTGTGATTTCTCGCTCAAACAAATAATCTGGACTATTTTGTAGCACGGCTTTTCTTTTTAATTTCTTATACAGTTTGTAGTGAATCGAGTAAAAAGATTTTTTTGCAACATCTCTTATTCGCGCCAGCGGCGTGAATTTAATTTGTACGAATCTGTGTGCCCCTACCAGTTCAACATGTTTTTCTTCATCGAATGCAGCAAGCTGTCGAGATGGAATGAGTATGAAAAATACCTCGCATCCCATTGCATGGAGCGCTTGCACAAGACTCAGGACTCTTGCCCGATTCCCGCCGGTGGTGGGAAACATCGGAATTTTGGAGACGATCGCAATGCGCATGTTATTTGCCGTGTTTTCCACAAGAGCGACGAGTGATCGGTACAGTAGTCTAGGGGGCTGACGCTACGCACTCACGGCTCTTTCCGGACACATTGCCCCTGCGACTAAATCGCGGAGCGCTCGCATATTTCCATGCAAACGTCCGCGCCTATCAACCCATGGCTCAGGGGAAAAGCTCCTGAAAGCATTGGCCAGCAGATTTCTCGCAATCTGCTTCAGCGCGCGAGGCCAGTGCATGGTGCCCTTGCGCGCGAGATACAAAGGGTTCGCTACCTGGGAATAGCCCAGACGTCGTCCGGGACTGCGGCCCGATCGCTTGGTACCAAGATGAACACCCCGAAGGCGCGCCGCTTGAACGATTTCTCCGTATGACGCGAGCTGTCTTGAGAAATCCACGTCCTCGAGCCATGCGTAGAGCGGAAGCCGTTCATCGAAGCGAATTCGATTGTTGCGCACGACCTGCATTCGAACGGCCATATTGCATCCGTATCCGTTGTATGCCGGCACCAAGGTTGTTGTCTCGCTGTTCGGCTCGGATTCTTTGAGAATGATTAAGCCATCTGCATGCCCAAGGCCAGGACCGATGATTCCATCCGCCAGGACTTTGCCTGTCGTCACCACGACAGTCGGATGCACGGTGAACAGCAGTCCAACCTCTTCAACGTAGTCGTTCGCAGGCAAAAAATCATCGTCGAAGAAAATCACAATGTCGGCTGCCGTGGTGTCGAGCAGCACGTTTCGCTGAGCAGAAGATCCCACCGGCCCGCGCAAGACGCGAACTTTTCCAGGGTAATCCTGCAAGCAAGCCAAATCGAAATCTTCGTCCCGCGCAGGACAAATTAGCAGCTCGTCAGCGATGCGCGATTGTTTGGCCAGGAGGACGATCGTTTCCGCGATCACTTCCCTCCGTCCTGCAGTGGCAATGGCAATGGCGATTTTCAGGGGAACAGTCTCTGAGTTCATGAAAAAGAAAAGATGCTGCGTTGCAGGCGCATGTTTGTAAGTAGGGAACAGGACATATCAACATCGACTGGATCAGCGCGCAATCGGTCAGGGTTTACCCAGCACTATTTTGAGCAACCGATGTGCCGCCTTTTCCCATGTGAACTGAGCAGCGTGCGCTCGTCCACGTCGCTGCATCTCGGCGCGCAGCAGGCTGTCGTTGCACAGGCGGACAATCTGCTGCTCCCATTGCACCGGGTCCAGCGGATCGGCCCACAGTGCAGCATCGCCGCACACTTCGGGTAGTGCGCCGCAGGGCGAAAGGATTGCCGGACACCCCAGTGCCATCGCCTCCAGCGGTGGCAGACCGAAGCCTTCCGTCGTGGAGGGAAAGGCCAACGCCTTGGCCTGCTCCAGCAGCCCGACCAGTTGCTCGTCGCTGATAAATCCGAGAAATTTGACGTTGGGGGAAACGATGTGACCATGACTCTCAAAGTCCTCACGTGTCGCCGAACCAAACAGAGCGAGAGTGACGTCACGCAACGCTGGTGACCCAAAAGCCTTCAGGAGAACCTGAATATTTTTATGAGGCTGGACGTTGGCGAGCGCTACGACATAGCGGCTTCCAGCCAAGCCGAACGCCGCCACTTTCGTCGAATCAGGAACAAGCCGAAGCACGTGGTCGCAGCCGTTGTGTATCACCCGAATACGCGCTGATGTAGCGACCCTGAAATGGTCCAGTTGCTCTCGCGAAAACTGCGACACAGTGAGTAATGCCGTATTGCGTTTACCCAGCCAGGGCAACACGAGTCGATACCAAGTGCGAAAAGCAAAGGAGTACGATTCGGGCGACAGGTATACCTGTGCATCATGAACCATGGTGAACGCATCTTTGTGAAGCACCGGCCCCGTGTTGCAAAAGTTGATCAAGGTGTCGCCTTTGATGCGCCGGGGCAAAACGAGTTGCTCCCAAAACGCCCCATTCAGCTTGCGCATAAAAGAGCCCATTTCGCTGGACCCATCGTTCAATTCAACTCGAATATGCGAAAGCGGAAGGTCACCGTGCTGCCCTGCAGGCATGATCACACGGCACGACACAGCAGCCGCAAGCACGGGATTGTCCGCAAGTGCTTTGTCAAGGGCCCGCAGGAGTTCGCGAGCTACACGGTTGACTCCGGATCGACTGGTTCTCGGCTGAAGGAACTTGCCGTTGATGGCAAGCCTTGTTACGGCAGCGCCCTTTGCGCCTGTGTCATTGAGGCTTCTTGGCATCGATTTCAGGACTTCATTTTGTTTTGACTTGTCCGAGCACAGGCCCAGTCGCATCTTGACTCGGCCTCTGCATGACCTTGCTGCGGATAAGCTCGAGCAAGTGTTGTTCGAGTCCAGCCGGCCGCCCTGCCCATTGCCATGCAAGCATTGCACACATTCCGTAGACAACCAGATAAACGATGCCGATCGGTACGGCAGCTACCAACAGCTGTGGCAGGTTTGAAGCGCCCAGCGCGACGGGCTTTGTCAGCCACAGCAGGCTGCCAGCCAACAATACCGCCAACAGCGGCCGTAAGAGCGTCACCAATTGAGCGATCACCCCCGCACCGCTCAGACGCCGCACTATGAATAGCGCCGTAAAAGTACCGATGGCAGTCGCGATTGCACTGCCGGCGATAGCGCCCGGAATCCCGAATCGTAAAGCGCCCATCCATACCAGGGGTAGCCTGACCAGTAATTCAATGAGCGTCCGTGCAGCCAACCATCGCGTGCGGTCCAGCGTCATCGCGAGCGGCCCCAACAGAATGGCGGGTAGCCCCAGCACCGACGATGCGCTGCTCCAGCGAATCCACTCTGCGGCTGGTAACCAGCTCTCTCCTAATGTGACGCGAACAAGCACTTCTGGCCACACCAGCATCAGCCCCAGTACCGGCGCAATGACGAATGCGATCCCATGAGACAACTGCAGGTAGCGCGAACCTCGACTTTCGGCGGCCGACGCCAATGCCGCCATACTGGGACGAGCCAATGGCTGAACGAGCGCCTGAATCGGGAGCTCCGATATCTGCTTGCCCATAGCGTATTGCCCAAACGCCGAGGTCGTAATCAGTCTCGGAAGAAGGAGCCGATCGATCTGCCAGTTCAGAGCCGAGCCCAACTGGGCTAGGAAATTCCAGCCGATCAAGCTCGAAAAATCCTTCCAGCGCGTCAGCGTAAAACGTGGTCGCAGCGGTGCTATGAAATACGAGATAAACGTTGTAACCAGCGGTCCGCACACGGTCGCAGCAGCAATCGCCCAATAGCTCCGCGTATTGAAAGCGATGGCGACCGCGATGACGAAAGCCGCGGCCTTGCCCACCAGCTCCAGCATCGCATCGGGGCGAAAGTTGAAGGCGCGCGCGTATTCCACCATTCGCGGGCTAACCAACCCGCGCAATGCCGGGGCCAGCGCGAGTACTGCCAGCAAAGCTGTCAGTCGAGGCTCTTCGTTGAACACTGCCAACGGCCAGGAAATAACAAGCAGCAGAGCAGCGATAACCAGCCCGCGAAGCAGGCTAAGTGTGAAAGCGGTGTGCAACATGTCTGCAACCAGAACAGGCGCACGAATCAACGCGGCTGCCATCGGCAGCTCGAACAAGGCTTCTATGACAACGACCGCAGCCATCGCCACTGCAACTAAACCGAATTCATCCGGCCCCAAAAACCGAGCGAGGCACAGCAGCATCGCTAGATCGATCAACTTCGTGGCCAGACGCGTACCCACCGTCCAGACGCCCGCCCCCACTGCACGGCTCGCCATGCTCGGTTGCTCAGTCAATGCGGGCACTCCGTCCGCTGCGCATTTGCGAAGCCCTGAAGCGCGGGGTGCTCAACAGCCGATGAACCTCAGTGGGCCAGACGGCGCGTTCAAGGCCCTTGTGGGCAATTGCTACCGCAAACCCGTACAGGAACGCATTGGACAAACCGAAGTCCGGCGTAGTGCCAATAGTCAGGCTGACAAAAAACATGGGTATGTATGACCAGCGGGCGGCCGATAAAAGAGCACTCCCCTCAGCGTCACTACGCCCTGCTCGCCGTACAAAAAAACACTGAAAAACAAAAAAGAAATAGAGCGCTGCGCCGGCCAATCCCACATTGCTGACAAGCGCCACTGCAAAATTCGACGCGCGACTGCCGCCCAGACCGACTCCCAAACCGTGAGTTGCCAACAGCGCGTTCCAAGACATTTGGGTCCACATTCCTCGCTCTTCGAACGAACTGGTATTCGCCTTTTGCAGCACCGTCACGTTGACCATGTCTAGCAGTGGAGTCAGCACGTTGGGAACAACGATAACGACCAGAAGAGTGGCCCACACGGCCACGGCACCCAACCAAAACTCGCCCATGAGACCATGGCGAAGGTAGTGATTGCGGTCTGACGCGAAGAATCTCCAACACCACTCCGCAGCCGCTGCCGCGCCGAACAGGCCCAGACCAAGATACGCTGCCGATGAGGTCGACATCCACACGAGCAGGAGCAGCAAGCCCATCAAAGCTGGAACCACACGATCACGAAGATGCCCGGACCGCATCGCCCGTCGAAAAAAGTAGAGCGACGTCAGAAAATTCAAAGAGAGACTGCCGAAAGACGATGCCTCAGGCATCAAGCCGACGACGCGCTTGACATCCTGAACTTCTGCCTCGGTGATAAGCGCGTAGCTGGCCGTGCGAAAGACTTCCATGAACGACTGAAGAGGCAAGTATTGCGACGCAAAATCAAGAAATCCCGTAAAGACCGTGAAGGCCGCACCCAGGCACAAACCACGCAGGGCGTGCCGACGCATGCCCTCGCCGCGCAAAACACTTGCGAAGGCAAAAACGGCCAGTACCGAGATGCTGACATAGACCAACTGCGATAGGTTTTGAACAGTGGGCGCGAGCATTACCGTATTCGAGGCCAATGCGCCCGCGCGCACTGGCACCACTTCGACCTGACCGGCAAAAAAGCGCGGCATGAACAGGGTGACGATAGCGGCCACGAGCCAAAAAAGAAACAGCAGCAGCAAGCCGGATGGCCTCAAGGCAGCGTCTAGCGTTTTCGTCAAACCGCGTGCGTTGCCAAGTTCACGCGCTATCAGCATCATGGCGACAATAGGTGTTGGCGTCAGGGTCAGTCCGGCGGTCAACTCGGTGGGGATTGCAGCAAAAGAACCGAACGGCATGGATGCGAAGAACAGGTAAATCAACACCTGCTTCTTCTGGAACAAGGCCCACAGCGCAACGCTCCAGAATATGCCGACCGGGATTAGCTCCATGTGGCCGCCCTGTCAGGTTGCAAGCCCAGGGGGCGTGGCAACCAACGAGCCGATAAGCTCGGCCATCCTTGCCCGGAATACGGCCGTATCAAAAGTGGCTGCATGCGAGTGAGCCACCTCGGAGCGAAATGAGCTTGCAACAGTCTCGAAACGCCCTATCACATCGACCATGGCTTCTGTGGTTTGTTCGGCGAAGAACAAGCCCGTACTGCCTTCGACGACTGTCTCCAGTGCGCCGCCTTTTGCATAGGCTATAACGGGCCGTCCACTCGCCATCACTTCCAAAGGAACGATCCCGAAGTCTTCGACCCCAGGGAAAAGAAGCGCCTTGCAATGAGCGAAGTGATGCGTCATGGTGGCGTCGTCGACAGCGCCCAAAAACTCGACGGTAGGGCCAGCAAGCTGCCGGAGCGCTGGGCCTGCACCCGACCCGATAACGACGAGCCGCCTACCCATGCGGGTGCACGCCTCCACGGCGATCTCAACCTTCTTGTAAGGCGTGATCTGACCTGCACACAGGTAATAGTCTCCCGGCGCATCGACAGGCGCAAAGCGTGCGAGGTTGACGGGCGGATTCACGACATGGGAAGTGCGTCGGTAGTACTTCTCGATTCTTCGCGCCACATAGGCGGAATTTGCAATGAAATGGTCGACGCGATGCGACGTGCTTACGTCCCACTGGCGCAGCGACGGCGCAGTCAGCGACATCAAGGCACGAGTCAAAGATCCCGCCGCGGAACGGTACTGCGGATACAAGTCCCAGATGTAGCGCATCGGCGAATGGCAGTAGCAAATATGAGTGGAATCCGGGCCGGGAATGATGCCCTTGGCCGGACCTGACTCGCTGGAGATGATCAAGTCGTAGCCAGTGAGGTCGAAAGACTCTAGGGCATAAGGCATCAACGGCAGCATCTTCTGGTAATGCCGCACGCCGCCTAGTTTTTGCAAGAACGATGTCGTGATGCGATGGCGCTTGAGCTTCTCGGAGATGGCCGCCGGGTCGCACACCAGCGTGAAGATGTCTGCCTCGGGATACAGATCGCACAGCACTTCTACAACTTTTTCACCACCGCGCATGCCAACCAGCCAGTAGTGAACGATGGCAACCTTCACGCTAGTAGGCATTCTTGTTAATGAAGCCTTTGAACAGCGTCAAGGCGATGATCTTCAAGTCGAAGGCCAGCGACCAGTTCTCGATGTAGTCAATGTCGCACTCGATGCGCTTAGTCAAATCCGTGGAACCGCGCCAGCCGTTGACCTGTGCCCAGCCGGTGATCCCGGCTTTGACCATGTGCTTCTTCATGTAAGAAGGGATTTCGTTCTTAAACTGCTCGACGAACACAGGTCGCTCGGGACGCGGTCCGACGATGGACATATCGCCTAACAACACGTTGAGGAACTGAGGCAACTCATCGAGACTTGTCTTGCGCAGGAAAGCGCCGACTCGCGTTGAGCGCGATTCGCCGGCTCTGGCCCATACCGCTCCGGTCTTTTGCTCTGCATCGGTCGGCATCGATCGAAACTTAATCATGTCAAACGTCTTGTTGTTCCAACTTACCCGCTGCTGCCGATAGAACACAGGCCCCGGAGAACTCAGCTTGACCGCAATGGCAATCGCAATCATCAACGGAGAGATCATCACGAGAATCAACATCGATAACACGAAGTCCTCCACGGCCTTGATCAAACGTGCTCTTCCCAGCAACGGAGTTTGTTGCAGTGTAATGACGGGCAGTCCCGCTATCTCTTCAACCGAATGATTTAAGAGGTGCAACCCGAACAAGTCGGGTACCAATTTAATGTCCGCAGTGGAGTGCTTGAGTTGGTCAAGTGCAAAGGAGATCTTTGCTTGATCGCGCATGGGCAACGCCAACCAGACCAGGTCGACGTTCCGAGACTCGACATAAGCCCCCAGGGTATCGAGCCGACCGAGCATCGGTGCCCCGGTGAGTTCGCCACGGTCTGCATGCGTGGCGAACCAACCGCGCACTTCAATGCCACACGAGTCGTCGCGCCTGATGGCGTCGACCAGGCCCTGCGCTTCCGGATTCGCACCCACGACAACCGACACACGCGTATCAATTCTTTGCATGCTCACCCAGCGAACGGCGGCTCCAACTGCCATTCGTAGGAGCAAAGCGCCCGTGATGCTGATACCGAACCAGCCAGCCCACCAGAGACGGGACGTGTTGTGGCCGTCTCTCATGGCAAGCGCATAAACCGCCATCAGGCAGAACATAAGCGGCCACAAGGTCGCGAGTTTCAACAGTTCCGTTGAAATGGAGCGGCCGCGCCAGCGGCGGTACAGCGAACTGCCGTTCAGCACGATGACGGCGAACAGCACGCCACGGCTGATCGTGTGCACGTAATCGGCACCTATCTCCGCGCTACCAAAACGCGCCATGAAAGCGAGCAAGCCACTGGTCACAAAAATAAGAAGATCGCCACCCCGCAGGGCGAGGCCCAACAACGGGTTAATCCTTCCAAGCGCGATAAAAGGACTTTCATGAAATCCAGAAGCAGAGGTAGACGGCATCCAAACTTTCCGTGAGGTCTATGCAAAGTGGCGGGGGGCTAGAGCCGGTTAACAGTTTATGACGTTCGTTAGAACTAAAGTGCAAATTTTGTGTCAGCGGAGCTAGTTGTTAGGGTAAACAACATTGCGCTGTGAATTTGTTTGATTTTGTGCTCACTTAACGGTGAAACACTGCAAATTTAATCACCTTGCTGTGTCACATTTGCGGCACCTGTTTCCACCGATGAAAACTGCTGTTTGCACCCTCTTTGAAGGTCACTACCACTACGGCGTTGCCGGGCTGGTGAATTCGCTTTCGGCTGCGGGCTACCAAGGGACGGTCTGGGTCGGGCATCGGGGGCCACTGCCATCGTGGATCGTCGATGGGGACGGGTTCGACAGCGCCACGAAATGCCTGCGAGTCACGCCAACGATCCAAATACAAACCGTCGAGCTGAATCCGCCGGTGAGTCTGACCTTCTACAAGCCGACTTTCATGCTCGACGTCCTGGAACGGCTCGCGCCCGATGTGGGTGCGGTGAGCTACATGGACCCGGACATGGTCGTGAAATGCGACTGGACCGAAATCGAGCAATGGATCACGCCGGACGGGGTTGCTTTGGTCGAGGACGTGAACTGGTCGATGCCCTCGCAGCACCCGAAACGAGCACGGTGGCAGGCCTTCTTCGCTGGCCACGGAGTGAAGCCGGTGCGGCCGCTGGAGCGGTATTACAACGCGGGCTTCGTTGGGGTTGCACGAGCGCAGATCGACGTGCTGCGCGCATGGCAGCTGATTTGCGGGATCGTGGCTGTTCATAGCGGCGGATCGCCGCAGCAGCGCCGGGTCGGCGAGCGCGATCACCTCTTCCATTCAGCGGATGAGGATGCGCTGAACTTCACCTTGTCGCTCTCCACGACCCGCCTCGAAACCTTTGGGCCGGAAGCGATGGACCTGGTACCGGGCGGCAAGCATCTGTCGCACGCAGTCGGGTCGTTCAAGCCATGGCAAGGGCATCACGTGAGGCGTGCGCTTCAAGGCAGACCGCCCAATGTGGCTGGTGAATGGTTCTATCACTTTGCCGCAGGGCCGCTGTTGCCGTTCTCTCGTGTGAAGCTTGCAAAGCGCAGGGTGGCAATGAGAGTTGCGTTGGCGTTGGGCGCGCTGTATACGCTTGCAACGGCGGTTAAGAACGTGCTTTTCGCTCGTTCGCAGCGCCCTGCCGCCAACTGCAGGCGGCTCGGCAGAGGATTACCGGGTTTTGAAATGACTTCTTATTGACCTCCCGTTTGGTCTGAAGCCAGAGGCGCAAGATCCAAGCCGAGTCGCCCGTTTAGAATTCCGCTCGAACGCGGGCGTAGCTCAATGGCAGAGCTGTTGCTTCCCAAGCAACTGACGAGAGTTCGATTCTCTTCGCCCGCTCCATCACAGGCTCCATCACAAGCGCCTTACGCGCATCCCCAAGCAGCAGGTCTCAGTGCCTCAACACGCGCAGCCCTAGCAAAAGGACGACGATAACAACCAGCAGCCCGGTGGTGTATTGCCAGAAGCGCACCGGGTGTCGCTCGATGAGCGGCAAGGTTCGCTGATGCAGAAATTCCGGCGCGGGCGCGCGCAGGTCGTGCGCCAACTCGGAGACTGCTTGCTGCCGCTTGATCGGATTTGGATTCAAGGCCTTTTGCAGCACTGCATCGACCCATGCAGGCAGCTCCGGGCGGACGTGCCTGAGCGGCATGTAGCGCAGCCGATTCACATCCGCGGGTGAACGAACCCGCGAGACCTGCAGACCGTAGGGCAGTTGGCCCGTAAGCATCTGGTAGGCGATAACGGCCAGCGAGAACAGATCGGAGCGAACGCTGCCGCCATGGCCGACGAAGTATTCGGGCGCCGTGTACTGCAAGGTTCCGACGATGGCGATCGCATCGCGCGTGCCGGCGCTTTCGGCCAGGCCTGCCACATGGGCCGATGCGAGGTCGATGATCTTGACCGTGCCGGTCCGGTCGATCATCACGTTCTCGGGGCGAAGGTCTTGGTGCAGCATTTCCCGGCCATGCAGCGCCTGCAGCCCCAAGGCCAGTTGCTCTATGAGGGGGCGCACGCTGTCCAGGCCCGGCCTCGGATGGTCGATCATCCACTGCGCCAGCGTCTGCCCTTCGACGTATTCCATCGCGACGTACAGATGCTCGCGTGGCCGGTCGATCGCGCTCGCCTTCAGCACATGCGGGCTGTCGACACGCCGCGCCACCCATTCTTCGAGCACGAAGCGATCGAGATAGTCGGCGTCTTCGCGCATGTCGACGGACGGCAGCTTGAGCACCACCTGCTGCCCGCTGACGTCGTCCACGGCCAAGTGCACATGGCTGCGCGCACTCACCTGCAGCTCGCGCACGAGGGTGAAGCCTTCGAAGCGCGCCCGGGGTGAAAGCGGCGGCGATATCGTCAAGGCCTGCCGCTGAAGTTGCAGCTGTGCTGCGTCAGCCGCAGGGAGTTCGTCAATGCGCAACAGCTGCACGGTTGCATCGTCGTCGCTGCCCTTGTCTCGTGCCGCAGTCGCCAGCAGCCGCGCCGCTTCGTCGAAGTCGTCGCCACACCGGGCGAGCGCGTCGTGCACCGCCGCTGCATCCAGATGTGAATAGGCGCCGTCGGTCGCCAGCAAATAGATATCACCGACTTCTGCGGCCCAGTCGCTGTAGTCGATGTCCACGTTCGAGTCGGCACCCAGCGCGCGACCGAGGTACGACTCGACGGACGACAGATGAACGCGATGGTCTTCGGTCAATTGCTCCAACGCGTGCGGATGCAGGCGATAGATGCGCGCGTCGCCGACGTGCAGCATGTGCACGTCGCGGCCCTTGAAGATCAGCGCGCTGAAGGTGCAGACATAGCCGCTGTCTTTGTCGAAGCGGGCGTCGCTGCGCATCGTCTGGGCGTGCAGCCAGGAGTTGGTTGCGGCCAGCACCCGTTGGGCCGATCGGCGCACCGACCATGCATCGGAAGTCGCGTAGTAGTCATCGAGAAAACCGCGCACCGCCGCGGCACTGGCGACCTGGCTGACGCGGCTGGAGCCGATGCCGTCGGCAAGCGCCACCACGATGCCTTTCGACGTTCGCGCCGATCCCTCTGGCAGCATCGCGCCGTAGAAGTCCTGGTTGACCCGGTTTGCGCCGGCCAGCGAGTGCTGGCCGAGTGTCACGCGCAGTGCTTTGCGCAAGGACAGCTCAGGCAATGACGCGCTTGGGTGCGGTCTTGTAGTGCGTGGCGTACAGCGTCAGGCCGACGAAGGTCAAGCCACCGACCAAGTTGCCCAGCACCGTCGGCAACTCGTTCCAGATGAAATAGTCCATCAGCGTGAATTTGCCGCCCAACATCAGGCCTGTGGGGAAGAGGAACATGTTGACGATCGAATGCTCGAAGCCCATGTAGAAAAAGATCATCACAGGCATCCACATGCCGATGGCCTTGCCAGACACGGTGGTCGACATCATGGCCGCGACCACGCCGGTCGACACCATCCAGTTGCACATCACCGCGCGGATGAACAGCGTGAGCATTCCAGCCGCACCGTGCGCCGCATAGCCAACCGTGCGCGCCTCACCGATGCCTCCGAGCCTGACGCCCACTGCGTTGGGGGCCTCGCTGAAGCCGAAGGTAAAGATGATCGCCATGAACACGGCCACGGTCAGCGCACCAGCGAAGTTGCCGACGAACACCAAGCCCCAGTTGCGCAGCACGCCCGCCCAGGTGGCGCCGGGGCGCTTGTCGAGCACAGCCAGAGGCGCCAGCGTGAATACGCCGGTAAGCAGGTCGAAGCCCATCAGGTACAGCATGATGAAGCCGACTGGAAACAGCATCGCACCGACCAGTGCATTCCCAGTGTTGACAGTAATGCTGACCGCGAAAGCCGCCGCCAGCGCGAGGATGGCACCGGCCATATACGAGCGAATCAGCGTGTCGCGGGTCGACATCAGCAGCTTGGATTCGCCGGCATCGACCATCTTGGTCACGAACTCGGCGGGGGCTAGGTAGGCCATGGGGTTCCTTGGAAACGGTGAGAGGTAAAGCAGGAGAAAGAGAGCCGGAGAAAAAGGAGCGTGTGCTTCAGGCCAGCGCGACTTGCACGCGGCCTTGGTCGACACGCACCGCATGGGCCCGCACGGAGTACTCGGGCGACTCGATGCATTCGCCGTTGCGCAGGTCGAAGTGGTTCTTGTAGAGCGGCGAGGCGACGACGATGCGGTCGCCCAGGCTGCCCACCAGTCCGCGCGACAACACGCTGGCCTGGGACTTGGGATCGACGTTGTCGATTGCGAAGAAGTGCTGCGCCGTGCCGATGTGGAAGATCGCGACATGCACGCCGTCGACCAGTGCGCACACGCCGGTGTCGGGGAGGATGTCGGTGGCCGCACACACGGCGGTCCATTGCAGAGTTTCTGTGGTCATGATTTATTTCATCGGGTGTTCAGACAATGACTTCGGCTTCGCGCTCTTCTGAACGCGCGGGTCGGATCTGGCCGCGCTCTTCCACGAACACGATGTGCTCGTCCTTCTTGTCGCTGTTGACGAAGGAGCGAAAGCGCTGACGTGTGACCGGGTCGTTGACCGCCGTCTTCCACTCGCACTGGTAGGTGTCGACCACGTGCTGCATCTCCGCTTCAAGTTGCGCGCCGAGTCCCAGCGTGTCTTGGATCAGCACGTCCTTCAGGTAGTCGAGCCCGCCTTCGAGGTTGTCGCGCCAGGTGCTGGTGCGCTGCAGCCGGTCGGCCGTGTGCACGTAGAACATCAGGAAGCGGTCGACCAGCTTGATCAGGGCCTGCTTGGTGAGGTCCGTAGCGATCAGCTCCGCATGGCGCGGTTTCATGCCGCCGTTGCCGCAGACGTAGAGGTTCCAGCCCTTTTCGGTGGCGATGATGCCGACATCCTTGCTCTGTGCTTCGGCGCACTCGCGGGTGCAGCCCGACACGCCGAACTTGATCTTGTGCGGCGTGCGCAAACCCTTGTAGCGGTTCTCCAGTTCGATCGCCATGCCCATGCTGTCGTCGACACCGTAGCGGCACCAGGTCGAGCCGACGCAGCTCTTCACCGTGCGCAACGACTTGCCATAGGCGTGGCCGGACTCGAAGCCGGCGGCAATCAGTTCTTCCCAGATCGGCGGCAGTTGTTCGACGCGCGCGCCGAACAAATCCACGCGCTGGCCGCCGGTGATCTTGGTGTAGAGGCCGTACTTCTTGGCGACCTGCCCCACGGCGATCAGGCCGTCGGCCGTGACCTCGCCGCCGGGCATGCGCGGCACCACCGAATAGGAGCCATCTTTCTGGATGTTGCCGAGGAAGTAGTCGTTACTGTCTTGCAGACTGGCCAGGTCTTTCTTGAGCACGAAGTCGTTCCAGCACGAGGCGAGAACGCTGGCCGCGGTCGGCTTGCAGATGTCGCAGCCCAGGCCCGAGCCGTGCCTTGCGAGCAGGTCGTTGAAGGTCTTGATCTCGCCGACGCGAACCAGGTGATATAGCTCTTGGCGTGAATACGGAAAGTGCTCGCACAGGTGGTTATTGACCGCCATGCCGCGCTTGGCCATTTCCATCTTGATGACCTGCGTGACCAGCGGCACGCAGCCGCCGCACGAGGCTCCGGCCTTGTTGCAGGCCTTCATACCCGCGGCGGTGCAAACGCCCTCGCCCACCGCGGCGCAGATCTGGCCCTTGGTGACGTCGTTGCACGAGCAGATCTGCGCCGTGTCGGGCAACGCATCGACGCCGAGCCCCGGCTTGGCCTTGCCGTCGCTCGACGGCAGGATCAAAAACTCCGGTTCGGCCGGCAGCGCGATGCCGTTGAGCGCCAGTTGCAGCAAGGTGCCGTATTCGACCGCATCGCCGACCAACACCGCGCCCAGCAATTGCTTGCCGTCTTCACTGACCACGATCTTCTTGTAGATCTGCTTGTGCTCGTTGATGTACTGGTACGAGCGGCACTTGGGCGTCTTGCCATGCGCGTCTCCGATGCTAGCCACATCGACACCCATCAGCTTGAGCTTGGTGCTCATGTCGGCGCCGGTGAAGGCGGCATCGTGCTGCCCGGCGATGTGCTTGGCGGCCACGCGCGCCATGTCGTAGCCCGGTGCGACAAGGCCGAAGGTCTGGTCGTTCCAGGCCGCGCATTCACCGATCGCGTAGACGTTGCGGTCGCTGGTGCGACAGTGGGTGTCGACCGCCACGCCGCCACGTGCGCCCAGCGCAAGCACGCACTGGCGCGCCAGTTCATCGCGCGGACGAATGCCGGCGGAGAACACGATCATGTCGGTCTCCAGCCAGGTGCCGTCCGAGAACACCATGCGGTGCCGCGCCGTCGCGCCATCGACGATTTCCACCGTGTTGCGACCGGTGTGCACATGCAGGCCGAGAGCTTCGATGCTGCTGCGTAATGCGCGGCCACCGCCTTCGTCGACCTGCACTGCCATCAGGCGCGGTGCGAACTCGACCACATGCGTTTCCAGGCCCATGTCGCGCAGCGCCTTGGCGCATTCCAAGCCCAGCAGGCCACCGCCGACCACCACGCCGGTCTTCGAACGGGCGCCGCATTCCTTCATCGCTTCCAGGTCTTCGATGGTGCGATAGACAAAGCAATTGGCCCGGTCGCGACCGGGCACCGGTGGCACGAAGGGCGACGAGCCGGTGGCCAGCACCAGCTTGTCGTAGTGCACCACTTCGCCGTCGGCCGTGGTGACGGTGTTGGCGCGGCGCTCGACGGCAACTGCGCGAGCGGTCAGGCGCAAGGTGAAGCCGGTTCGCTCGAAGAAGCCGGGTTCCACCAGCGACAGATCTTCGGCCGTCTTGCCGGCGAAAAATTCGGAGAGATGAACCCGGTCGTAGGCCGGGCGAGGCTCCTCGCAGAGCACCGTGACTTCAACATCGGCGAGGCCGAGCTCGTCGAGCTGCTCGAGGAACTTGTGGCCCACCATGCCATGGCCAATCACTGCAATTTTCATTTCGTGTCCTGCACGCACCCGCCCCCTTGAAGGGGCGCAGGGGTCGACGCTGCCAGGACAGAGTCGGCGCGGCCCCCGCTGGAAGCGGATGCAAATCGGGTTGGAACTGACAAACAGTCGAGCTTCGTTACTCTCAGTTCGTTCGGATCCCGCCGTCATTGGCGGAGGCAATGTGTTGACCGCGGCGACGATGCCGTGGAAACACTAAAGCAATGTAAGCAACATCCATGCCGACCTTTTCAAGCGATGAAGGCGACGAACATCGAAGGTCTGCGCCGTTCTGGCGCGTGAATCCTTTGTTTGGTGCGCCGTACAAATCGGCAAAATGCACAGCGCGACAGCCCACAAAAGGAAATCACTGTGACCCTGATGACCCCGCCTTCTGGATCAAGATCCGCGATGACCGTTGCCACCGCTATCGTGGCGTTATGCGCAGGTTGCGGCACGCGCTCGCCGGCACCTGCCAACGCGTCTGCATCGACTGCGCAGGCCGCAACTGCACCGGCTGGCACCGCCGCACAGCCAATGAAGCCGGCGCGCGAAGGTATGGAATATGCAGCGTTGTCGGACCTCATCGGTGAAGGCACCGGCAAGCAGGTCAAGCAAGACCTGATCGGCAAGTCGGTCAGCATCGACCTTGTCAAAGCCACCGGGCGCAACGTGCCTGCGGGCTCCTACGCGGTGGACAGCACCGACCAGACCTTCTTCGTGTGCCGCTCCGTCGCGCCCGGCTACACGGGAGGCGTTGTAACCGCCAAGGTCCGTGACTACCGCTATCTGCCCCGAAGCAAACAGAAGATCGTCGACCTCGACCGCTGCGGACCTGAATCCGCTTCAGTCGCTGCACCGATGGCGACCGCGCCAGCACCTGCTGCTGCAGCGCCTGCGCCCTACACCGGCGGCGCCAAGCCCGGCATCGACGCAAAAGGCAACGTGACGGATTCGTCCAAGGTCGAAGCGGGCAGCGGCCGAACGGTAAAGGGCTTGAACGACTACGAGGGCGAGATCACCGGCAACCCGGCGCCCGGCAGCAAGTTCACGAAGCTGCAGATCGGCATGCCGACGAAACAAGTCACCGACATTGCCGGCCCACCCACAGACCAGGGCGCCTACATGACTGGCAAGGCCTGGATTCCTTTCTACTTTGGTGCCGACCGCCATCGTTTCGAGATGACCTACAAGGGCCAGGGCCGGCTGATCTTTGCCGGCGGCGGCATGGGCGATTTTTCGAATGGTTATTTGATCTGGATCATCCACAACCCCAACGAAGCGGGCTACCGCTAAGCGGGTGACCGGTGCACGCAGCCGGGCACCAACACTGGGCGCGCGGTGTTCTCCTGCATGGTCCGTCGCTCGCGTCTGTCGGGCGGCCCACACCTCACCGCCAAACTCATGCGGCGCACTCTTAGATAAGTGTAACCCTCAGATAACTCTTTGGAGTCAGCCATGTTCAACCCCGTGCAAGAGACCGTGGTCGGCCCGCCAGCCGACCAATCCGCAGACTTGGCAGTCGATGTGACGCAGCTCGTCGCGGTCGAACAGTGGACCAAGCAGCTCGGCGTGACCGAGGCGGAACTGCGTCTCGCAGTGGCAGAGGTGGGCACATCAGCCGACGAAGTGCGAACGCATCTCGGCGTGCAATGACCTGCTTGAGCGCCTAACCGACTGACTCTGAGTCGCGCCATCCGCGGCGGTAATCGGTCCATTCCCGACGAAGGTGGACCGCGCTGCATGCAGCACTTTGAAAAAGACCGCGTTCAGCGTCGGACCGTCACAGGTGCTCAATGTGCCACCACGGCGGCAGCAAGCGCTGCACTTCGGGCCGCGCGAAGCGATCGTCGAGGAGGTACAGCACACCCGCATCCTGCTCGGTGCGAATTACGCGGCCGGCGGCCTGCACCACCTTGCGCAGGCCGGGATAGAGGTAGGTGTATTCGTAGCCTTGGCCGAAGCGCTCCTGCATCCGCTTGCGCATCACGTCGTTCAATTCATTGTGTTGCGGCAGGCCGAGACTTGCGATAAAAGCGCCGACCAGACGTTCCCCGGGGAGGTCGATTCCTTCACCAAAGGCGCCGCCCAGCACAGCGAAGCCAATGCCCTGCCCGCCCGGCACGAAGCGTGCGACGAACTCCTCGCGTTCGGGCTCCCGCATGCCGCGTGACTGCGCCCACATCGGCACGCCGGGATGGCGCGCAGCCATCGCATCGCGAGCGCTGTCGAGGTAGTCGAAGCTACTGAAAAACGCCAGATAGTTGCCGGGTCGCTGGTGGTACTGCGCCGCGATGATGTCGGTGAGATGCGACAGCGATCGGCTGCGGTCGCGGTAGCGGGTCGATATCTGCATCGCCACGCGCACTGTGAGCTGGTGTGTTTGAAAAGGCGACCCGACATCGAGCTGGGCAGTGTGGTGCGGCATGCCGAGCGCGTCTCGATAGAACGCGAAAGGCGCGATCGTTCCGGAGAAGCAGGCGACCGAGAGCGCGCGTTCGAACCTCGGCTTCAAAAAATAGGCCGGGATGAGGTTGCGTATTGCAAGGCCTCGCGGGCCGTCCGGATCTACATCGAGCGTGCTTTCAAGAACGGAGTGCTCGCCGAACTCGTCCGACAGCCGGACAAAACGAAGCATGTCGAAGAAGAACGGCTGCATAGGGCCATTCGCCTCTGCAGGGTGATCTGCGAAGTGATCAGAGATGGTGCCGATCGCTTCTTGCAGCGCGCGGTGCAGCCGCTCGGGAATCTCGTTGCGGATGGCGTACGCACTCGGCACATCGCTCCGCTGCGCCAGCTGCAGCGAATCCCATTCGCGCTCCAGCTTGCCGAGCGCCTGCTTGATATGGCGCGGCGCCACGCGCATCGCAATGGCGAGCGCGCCGCTGTCGAGCTCGGCTGAGTACATGCTGCGCGCCCGCTCGATGAGGTTGTGCGCCTCGTCGACCAGCACCGCGGCGCGCCACTCTTCGTCGATCATCAGCGCGTACAGGAACGCACTGCCGTCGAAGTAGTAGTTGTAGTCGGCGACCACGACATCGGTCCAGCGCACGAGTTCCTGCGCGAGAAAGTACGGGCAGACGCGGTGCGCCGCAGCGACGTTGCGTACGGCTTCGCGGTTAAGCCAGGTCTGCCCGATCGCCTCGCTGCGTGCAGCCGGCAAGCGATCGTAGAAGCCGGCCGCCAATGGGCAGGCATCACCATTGCAGGCGCGGCCTGGATACTCGCAAACCTTCTCTCGCGCAGCGAGTTCGAGCACGCGCAACGTGGGGCAGTTTTTTCGCAGCACAAGCAGCGCATCGAGCGCCACTGCGCGGCCGGAGGTCTTGGCGGTCAGGAAGAAGAGCTTGTCGGTGCGATGCGACGCCCAGCCTTTCAGCAGCGAAAAAAGCGTTGCGACGGTCTTGCCGATGCCGGTCGGTGCTTGCGCGATCAGGCAGCGCTCGGAAGCGGCTGCGCGGTACACGCCTTCTGCCAGTTCACGCTGGCCCGGTCGAAAGCCGGCATGCGGAAAGACGAGCGACGACAAGCCACGCGCCAACGCAGTGCGATGCAAGGACTCCTGCCTCGCCCACACCATGAATCGGCCGCAGAGCGTTTCGAATTCGTGTTGCAAGTCGGCTCGGGTACGTTGCTCCTCGAGCGCGGTTTCGTCGCCACTGTGAATGTCCAGGTAGACAAGCGCGACCGTGATGTGGGCCATCGAATGCTTCTCGCACAGCATGGCCGCATAGGTGCGAGCCTGGGCCCAGTGCAACGCGCGGTGGTTGCCCTTGATCGCGTCGAATTCGCCGCGAAACGTTTTGATCTCTTCGACCCGGCCGAGGTCGAGATCGAAGCCATCGGCACGCCCCCGAACGCGCAGGCCGCCGAAAGTCGAAGACAGCGAAACCTCGCCCTCAAAGCCGGGCCCGCGCCGCGATTGAACGAGGTGATGGCCGGCGATGCCTTCTTGCGCGCTGGGCGCGGGCGCAAATCGCAAATCGAGGTCGCCGCTCTTCGCTGCGAAAGCGCACAGCGACTTGACGGACACCGTCAGCTCGAACGCCGGAGGTGGCGGCGTTGCTACGCCGGAAGGGAGGGAGTCGGACAGAAGCGCCATGCAAGCAAAACAAGCCTGATTCAACAGATCGAAGATGGCATTGCGCAATCGGTCAGCAGCACCTGCAAATCTTCTTCGAAGCCGGCCACGGGTTGCGCTTTGGCGAGTGCCATCCACACCGCGAAAGGAATGCGGGCCTGCGAGCGATGCACTGCCGCACGCGCCACCACGAGCCGCTCTCCTTCCAGCATCAGTACGCCGCATTCGACTGGAATTTCGTCCGCTGACCCGATCGGACGGCCGCGCGCATCGCACCCCAAGACGTACCAGCACTCGCCGCCCAGATCGAGGTACGCCGCGCGCTTGTCGGGCTTCTTCAAGTCCGCCATCAGGTCGGAGCGACGCACCTTGATTTCGTGAACGATCGGTTGCGCATACGCCTCGACGCTGGTGTTTCGAATAGAAAAAACATCCGGCCGCGCAATACACCAGCGATGCGGATCGCCTTCGTTGGCACCTGCCAGCCGCGCACGCAAACTCAGGGTGCGCCAGGCAATGCGGCCGGCACGCGTCATCTCGCGTGCCACACGTTCGACCAGCGCCTCGTGCGCCGACAACGCGGCACGATTGAGGACCAGACTGTCGGCGATGTGCGCGATGCCGCGGTCGGTGACGCGCAGGGTTTCGTGGCCGAGCGCCGACCGCGTTCGCTCCAGCAGACCGACCGCGAGCAGATCGATTTCAATAGCGTCGCAACACGGCCAGCCGGCCGACCGGTACATCTCGCGCAGGCGGCGCGCGTGGGTGCGGCTGAGCACGGTGTCGCCAGACGATGGCTCGACCGGGACTTGGTGGGCGATGGATTCGGCAAGCATGGTGCGAGGTGAACGACGTTGTCTGGTCAATGGAAATCACGGCTCTTGTTTTGGCCCGCGAGCCGCCCGAGCCACGGCGTAAGGTCCTTAAAACCTTGGGCCAGCAAATGCCGCACGGTGCCACCGCTGGCCACGTCGCGCTGCCACACGCCTTTGACGGCAAGCAGCTTCGACTTCAATAACGGCTCACGCTGTTCTTCGACCAGATCGTTCCAGACGATGACATTGACGATGCCGGTCTCGTCTTCGAGCGAGACGAAGATGGTGCCCTTGGCTGTTTGCGGTCGCTGACGCATTGTGACGATGCCGCAGGCACGCACCACGCGGCCGTGCGGCAGATCGTGCAACTCGGCAGCACTCAGAAGCTTAAGGCGCGCCATGCGGGGCCGCAACAGCGCCAGCGGATGGCGGCGCAACGTGAGGTTCATGGATGCGTAGTCGCCGACGATCTCTTCGCCTTCGATGCCCGGTGGTAACAGCAAGGGCGTTTCGTGGATCGGCACGCCTTTGAGCAAGGCCGGTGCGCGGCGCTGCGCCGTGGCGTCCCATACCTGTTGGCGGCGATGACCCGACAACACCATCAACGAGTCGGCGGCGGCGAGTGCGGCCATGTCGCGCGCGTCGAGATCGGCACGCACTGCCAGGTCTTCGGTGCTGGTGAAGGGGGCGAATGCGCGAGCCTGGAGAAGGCGCTGGGCACCTGCTGCGCTCAAGTTGCCGATGCGGCGCAGCCCGAGCCTTATCGCTGGCTGCCCTTGTCTTGTTGCTTCACTGTTCGGAAAAGGACCAGGAGAACGAGGTAATGCAACCTCCAGCGTGCTGTCCATTTCGCTGACGGTCACGTCCACCGCCCGCACCTCGACGCCATGGCGCTGTGCGTCCTGCAGCAACTGCGACGCCGAATAAAACCCCATCGGTTGCGAGTCCAACATGGCAGCCAGAAAGCAGGCCGGCTCGTAGCATTTGAGCCAACTGCTCACGACCACCAGCAACGCGAAGCTGGCCGCGTGACTTTCAGGAAACCCGTATTCGCCGAAGCCTTTGACCTGGCTGAAGATGGCTTCCGCAAAGGGCCGGTCGTAGCCGTTGTCGACCATGCCGTCGATCAGCTTGTTCTGGAACTTCTCGATGTGTCCGGTGTGCTTCCAGGCCGCCATGGCACGCCGCAAGGCATCGGCTTCGTCGGGGGTGAAGCGCGCCGCGATCATGGCGATCTGCATCACCTGCTCCTGGAAAATCGGCACGCCGAGCGTGCGGCCGAGGGCCTTCTTCAGGTCGGGATATTTGTATTCGATCTCTTCCCCGCGGCGCAGCTTCTCGCGGTTTTTCAGGTACGGATGCACCATGCCGCCCTGAATCGGTCCTGGCCGCACGATCGCGACTTCAATCACCAAGTCGTAAAAGCAACGCGGCTGCAGGCGCGGCAGCATCGACATCTGCGCGCGGCTTTCGATCTGGAACACGCCGACGGTGTCGGCCGCGCAGATCATGTCGAACACTTTCGGGTCGTCGTTCGGAATCTGATGCATCTCGACGGCCGTGCCGCGCCACTGGTTCATGAAGTCGAGACCGCGGCGGATGGCGCTCAGCATGCCGAGCGCCAGCACATCGACCTTGAGCATGCCCATCGCTTCGAGATCGTCCTTTTCCCACTGGATGATCGAGCGGTCTTTCATCGACGCCTTCTCGACCGGGACCAGCCGAGTGAGCTTGGTGTGGGTCAGCACGAAGCCGCCGACGTGCTGACTCAAATGGCGCGGAAATCCTTTGAGCTCGTTGGTCAGCTCAAGCCATTGCGCCAACTTGCGCGGTGGTTCGTGCACGCCCGATCGTTCCATGGCCAGCGCCAGGTGCTGATCGAGGACGGAGGTGTCGAACCAGTAATGGTCTTTGGCGAATTCGTCGACCAGGCGCTCGTCGATGCCCATCGCCTTGCCGACATCGCGCAACGCGCTGCGCGAGCGATAGCAAATCACAACGGCGGCAATGGCGGCTCGCTCGCGGCCATACTTTTCGTAGATGTACTGAATAATTTCTTCGCGCCGCTGGTGCTCGAAGTCGACGTCGATGTCGGGCGGTTCGTTGCGCTCTCGGCTCAGGAAACGCTCGAACAAGAGATGGCCGACCATCGGGTCGATGGCAGTGATACCCAGGCAATAGCAGACCGCCGAATTGGCGGACGAGCCGCGACCCTGGCACAGGATTTTTCGCTCGTTGGCAAAGCGCACGATATCTTCGACCGTGAGGAAGAACATCTCATAGCGCTTTTCCGCGATGAGCGCGAGTTCATGCTCGACCTGCGTTCGAACCCGATCCGGCACGCCTTCCGGATAGCGGCCAGCTGCACCCTCCCAGGTCTTGCGCATCAGCGTTTGCGCCGGCGTTTCTCCGTTGCCGAGCAGCTCCAGCGGGTACGCGTAATGCTTCTTGATTTCGTCAGGGTCGAAGCGGCAACGCTCCATCACCACCAACGTGTTAGCGAGCAGTTGGGGCGAATACAAATCGACCAGCCGCAAGCGTGGCCGCAGATGCCGCTCGGCGTTGGACTGCAGCGCGAAGCCGCATTCCGCTACGCTCTTGCCCTCGCGGATCGCAGTGACCACATCGTGCAGCGGCTTGCGCGATCGCTTGTGCATGTGCACGTCGCCGGCCGCGACCAGCGGCACGCCGGTGGCCTCGCCGACCTGCTCCAGCGTGAGCAGCCACAGGTCGTCGTCCATCTCGTTGAGCAGTTCGAGGGCGATCCAGACGTGATCGCCGAACAGGGTTTTGGCATGTGCGACGTGAGCCGATAACGCTTCGACATCGACCGTGCGATGCGGCACCAGGAGAATTTCGCAGTGCTGCAGCGATGCGACGTCGCTCTCCTTGCTTTTTTCGTTGTCATGAAATTCATCGCCGACGTCCTCTGGCCAGGTCACGATGTACTCGCCTTTGGGCGCGCTGGTGGTGCGCGCCGCGGTGATGAATTCGCAAAGGTTGCCCCAGCCTTGCAAGTCGTGCGCGATTGCCACCAGTTTGAAGCGGTCGAAGTTGAATTCGCTGCCGAAGAGCAACCGGAAATCGGGGTTACGCGTGAGCGGCGGTTCGTCGGCGTGCTCACGCTCGTGGTCGGCCAGCGCCTGCGGGTGCTCGCGCAACGCCACATGCGCCCGCACGATACCGGCGACCGAGCATTCATCGGTGATGGCCAGCGCCTTGTAGCCCAGGTGATAGGCCTGGGTCACCAACTCTTCGGGTCGAGAGGCACCGCGCTGAAAGCTGAAGTTGGTCAGGCAATGCAGCTCGGCGTAGTCGGGCAGCGTCGATGACGTGGGCTTTTGTTTCGGCGGTTTTGGTGGCAGCGAATGCAGCTTGACCGGACGGCGCGCCATCAATTGTTTGTCGCTGAGTTCAGGCATAGATTCCCTGCAAGAACCAGCGTGTTTCATTCGTTTCGCGCAAGGCCGAAATTCTTTCGCGATAAACCCAGACCAAACCAACCTCTGGACTTTCGGCCACGTAGTAGTCGCGCACCACCGGCTCGCCGCCTTCGTTGCGGTCATCGGCCCACCACCCGCCTTCGAGCCGCTGCGGACCGACCATCCGCCGCAACCGCCCGTGATACCAGGGATGCCCTTCGCGCATTTCGAGACGCATCGGCTGGCGCAGCAGCCAGGGCGGAAAGTTGCTCACTCCTTCCCTCTTGGGGGAAAGGCAGGGACGGGGGCTCCCCCCGCGGCGCCCCGACGCAAGCACCTTCCGCAACGCCGGCCCCCATTCCTGCATCGCCTCCGGCCGATGGTCTGCACGCGCCACCGGCACCTGCACCTGCTGCGCCCCCAACCGCGCACTCAGCCGCTCTACCAGCTCGTGCAACTTGTCCCCCTTGCGGTTGTCTTCAGGCAGAAAACTCGTGCTCGCGCCGGCCCAGGGCGATGTATCGAGCGAGCGCAATCGCAGCCAGCTCGCCGGCGCACCGAGCTTGGTCAACGCCAGTCGCTCGCTCATCAACTTGCGCAGATGCGCCATGTCTTGCGTGGGCTCGGCCGTTCGCACCGTCACGTTCTGGTACGGCGGCAGGTTCACCCCGTTGAAGCGCCTCAAATCGAGCGTCCATTCGAGTTCCAGCGCCAACACGCCGCGCTGACGCGCACGCAGCCAGATCTGCAGCGCCGACAGCAAGCGGTTGGCCGACCACATGAGCTCGTGCGCGTTCTCGGCCAGCGCAGGGAGCTCCAACTTTTGGTCGAACACCTCCGGCAAGGTGAGCCACGTGTGTTTCTCTGGGCGCAGGCCCCATGCCATGTCGAGCGCTTCGCGCAGCGCCGTGCCGAAGCGCCGCGAAAGACCGCCGCGCGGCAGCGCCGCCACGTCGCCCCAGGTGCGGCAACCCATGCGTTCCAGCACGTCGAGATGTTCGCGCGCAACCGTGAGCGCGCCGAGCGGCAAGGCGGCCGGCACATCAACGGGCGGCTTGTGGCCGCGCGCAAAAAGCCGCAGCCGTGCCAACGCGATCAAGCCGTTGGCGCCCTGCACTTTCTGGATGCGCGTGCCGGGCGCCGGGTTCCACGCCGTCATCAGGCGCATCAACGACTGCTGACCACCCCAGAGTCGCTCGCAGGCCGAGACTTCGAGCAGCAGCGCTTCGTCGAGCCAGGTGACACGTGGCGTGAACTGCAGCGCCCACCAGCCGAGGGTTTCGATGGAAGGGGGCGCAGCGACAGTCTTGTCGGCGGCTGGCGCGCCAAGCGTCGTTGCCGCTGCCGTTGCCGTTGCAGACACAGGCGCCGGATCCTCTTCAGGCTGCCACCGCAACGCGATCCACTGCATGCGATTGCCCCTCCTTCCTCCGCAAGTCCAGGCGGACCACGGTTGCGCCGGGATTTGCTTCTTCTTGCGCGCCTTGCAGTTCCTGCATGCGCCGCTTGCGCCGCAACTGGCTGGCCGCCAGCAACGCCGTCATGCGTTCGCTTCGAGCAGGCAAAGTCAACGGCATCGCCAGAGGCGGGCCACGGCGCTTGAGCAAATGGACGTCCATTTGCCCGCCTTCTGCGGGCACCACCTGCAGCCGCAACCGTGCCGGGGAAGCTGACTGCGCCATGGATTCGGGCCTGAAGACGAACAGCAAACCTTCATGTTGGGCAGCAGCGAGCTGAAGCCGGCGTAACTCCCCCACGCGCGCCTGTGGCAACCAGGCCAAAACGCCGGCCACGTCAGCGCAACGCAGGGCCTGCTCACAAGCCCAAAGCCGGGCGGCGGACGCCTCGCTGCGCACCCACATCAGCGCCTCGACCGGCAACCCGGCTGCGGCGAGCGCCGGGCCGAAGGGCTCGTAAGGCGCACCGATCAGCACCACCGGCCCGCCCCGCGTTTCGACCGCGCGCGACAGTACCGGCAGCAGCAGTTGCCATACATGCGCTTCGGGCGCCGCTTGCAGCACCTCCGTCATCGCGCCGATCGGCCAGCCGCCCCCCGGCAGCTCGGCGTCGAGCGCGGGGTGGCCGGTGCCGAGCACCGGCATGTCGGCGCTGCCCAGCTCGTCACCGCGCCAGAGATTCTGCCGCGCGGACGGGGAAAAGGAGTCGAAGGAGAGGAGGCCCATAATGAATCGTTAACTGTATTTTTATACAGTATTCCGAAAACCCCAACCACTTCTTTGCAACAGTCCCAGGCGATCATTGCCGGCTCGATGCCCGATTCACTTACTCCGCCCTTCGATCGGTCGCATCGTTTGACCCGTGCAAGCTTCCTGCGCCTCGGTACAGCACTCTCCGTCGTCGGCTGCGGCACCTGGATCGGCTTCGACCGCTCTCCAGGCAGCGCTGAATACCAGCGCTTGCCGCAATGCCGCCTTCTGGCGCCGCAACGTGGGGTCGATGGCGATTTAGACCTTCAGCAGATCAATCGAAGAAGCGCAGCAGCAACCGATTGACCTCGTCGGCCCGCTCGTACTGCACCCAGTGCCCGGCGGCATCGACCACCGCGCCTTCACGATTCGGATGACCAGTGGTCAATCGCGCCACCAGCGGCCGCGGATCGGCGGTGACGTCGCACTCGCCCCACATCAGCATCAAAGGACACGTCAGCGTGTCGATGGCCGCCTGCAACCCACCGGCCATCGACACATCCTTGCTGCGGAATCGCGTGCCGTGGCATGAAAGGTCGTGGATATCGAAAGCCAGCGGATCGAAGGCCTTGTCGTGCAGCATGAGTGCGTCGAGGTTGTGCTTGAGGGCAGCACGCTGCGCTGCGCGATCGACCGAGCGGCGCCAGTTGATCATGTCCAGCGTGAGCCGGCGCAACGAGGCATGGCCGCCGCTGCCGATCAGCGCCAGACGACGAACCGTATGCCGCGTGGCAAAGGTCGACGCCACCAAACCACCGAACGAAAACCCGCCGAGATCGACAGGCGTGCCGGCACCGATCAGCAGGTCGAGGGTGCCGCCCAGCGCATTCAGCAATGGATCGATCGGCGCTTGGCCTCCGACAGGCGCCGGCGGCTTGTCGGAATCGAGAAAGCCGGGCATGTCGGGGAGCCAGACAGTGTGCCGGGCCGACAGCGCCTCGACGTTGCGAATCCAGTGCATCCAGCTGCCATGACCACCGTGCAGCAGGACTATGGGCGGGCGGGTCGGGTCGACGCCGTCGCCTTTAAAACAGCGCCAACGCACATGTACGCCTTCATGCACTGGATCATGGCGCGTCGACAGCACGTCGATGCGCTCGACGAAAGTGCGCGTCGCGGGGTCTGAATCTGGCGCGAAATTCATGGAAGCATGCGTTGCAGTTCAAGCTCCCGGTCGATGAACTGGTGCTTGAGCGCACCCGCGACATGCAGCGCGAACAACAGATAGAGCACATAGCCGGCCCAGATATGCAGCGCGCCGAACCAGTCGTGCAGCATTTCCCTGGTGGCAGGCTCGATATTCATGATCCATCCGATACGCGGCCAGTGCACCAGGCCGAAGAGCTGCATCGGGTTAGTGGCCGCATCTTTCCAGGCCGAATCGTGCATCCAGCCCGACAGCGGCAGCAAGATCATCAGTGCATACAGCGTGCCGTGTGCAGCGTGTGCGGCGAAGCGTTCG
The DNA here is from genome assembly GCA_025352265.1 of Variovorax sp. Lineage (GTDB taxonomy): Bacteria > Pseudomonadota > Gammaproteobacteria > Burkholderiales > Burkholderiaceae_C > Variovorax. The sequence goes on from JANXTS010000075.1 coordinate 33,128, forward strand.
AGCCGACTGTAAGAAAGGGGCATCGTTGGTGGCCGGTGCGTAAAGCGCCACAGAAGCCGCAAGATAACCAATCCCAGCACAGTGATGCCAATCGACTTATGGGTGTCGACCGTAGGTCGCACCCAATTGTCTGGCAAGTAATCGACCAGCAGGATCAACGCAATGTTGACGACCATCAGCAAGGCGATGAGCCAATGCAACAGCATCGCGGTCCTGGTGTAACGGGCATTTGAGAGCATTGAGGAATTTTCAGGCCAGAACCGAGTCAGTTCATTCAACCGGGACATTTTCTGCAATTGTCCCTTGCGTTCGAGCTTCGCTTCGAGCCTTCATCCGAGCATCTTTTTTTTGAACAATTCACTCCGACGCGCGTTTGTTGCGGCCTCTCCGCGGCTCACGCCGCCGCCCACGCCGCTGATCAGCGTGCTTATTCACGGCAGCGTGCTGTTGCTGTGGATAGCGCTATTCGCCATGGCCTTCAAGGTCGGCGGCGTGTGGGGCTGGTCGGTCGGGGTGGCTTATGTGTTGTACGACACCGTGCTGCTGCTCTTTGTAGGTTGGCACACCCTGCCCATCCTGCGTCGGCCTGCCGTGCAGCCTGCGGCCGCTCGCGATGCAACCACGCGACGCACTTCGCTGGGCGTGATCGTCGCCTCTCACAACGAAGCCGCGGTGTTGCCGGTGACGCTGGCGGCGCTGCTCGGCCAGACCGATGTGCCCGATCGGATCGTCATCGCGGACGATGGCTCGACCGACGGAACGGCAGAGTTGCTTACTGCACGTTACGGCCTTGCGGTGCCCGACCTCGGCCAGTTGAGCGCGGTCAGCGCGACGCACCCGAGTCTGGTCTGGCTGCGGCTTGCACACGGCGGCAAGGCGGCGGCACTCAACGCTGCCATCGCGTGCATCGACACCGATACGGTGCTCACGGTAGACGGCGACACCTTGCTCGACGTCAAGGCCATCGGCGCCGTACGCAACGCGTTTTCGGCCGAGCCCAATCTCGTGGCCGCGACGGGCGTCATCACGCCGGTGTGCAGCCGAACGCTGGCTGGCCGCTGCTTCCAGTGGTTCCAGACCTACGAATACATCCGCAACTTTTTATCGCGCTATGCGTGGATGCGGGTCGATGGACTGCTGCTTATCTCCGGCGCGTTCGCGGGTTTTCGGCTCGATGCAGTGCGGGCGGTCGGCGGCTTCGACACCGAGTGCCTGGTCGAGGATTACGAACTCATTCACCGCCTGCATCGCTACGCCCAGGCGCATGGCTTGCCCTGGACGGTGCGGGTGCTCGGCGATGCGCAGGCGCACACCGATGCACCGAGCGGCGTCATGCCTTTTCTGCGCCAGCGGCGTCGCTGGTTCGGCGGCTTCCTGCAGACGCAATACTGGTATCGCGCGATGGTCGGCGACCGGCGCTACGGCTGGCTCGGCACGCTGATGCTGCCTGTGAAGGCCATCGACACGCTACAGCCGCTGTACGGGCTGGCTGCCTTCGCCTTGCTGCTGGTGTACATCGTGGAGGGCAACCTCGGTGCGCTGGCGCCGGCGGCGGGCGTGATCGGCGCCAAGATCGTGCTCGACCTGTTGTTCCACCTGTGGTCGGTGCACCTGTATCGGCGCTGGATCGGTCAGCAAAGCGAAGCGAACATGCTGCAGGCTTTTCTGGCCGCCATCGTCGAACCCTTTACCTTTCAGCTTCTTCGGCACACCGGCGCCGCGTGGGGCTGGTGGACCTTTCTGACTGGGCGCGGCACGTGGGGCCGGCAAACGCGCGTCGGCCTGGTGGACGAAGACGGCGGCACGCGGCGCAGTTGAGGGCCGCTCAGGCGTTCGCCGGCTCTCCGAACCTGAAGCTCGACACCACCAGCCCGCCCATGAATGCGTCTTCGTGATAGACGCGATCCCCAACCTCACCCTCGGCCGCGCCGACGGCGACCATCAGCGGGATCAGATGCTCTTCACGCGGATGTGCGACGCGCGCGGCCGGCGCCGTCGACCAGACCTGCAACTGCTTGGCGCGATCGGCAGGCGCGCCCTGCACCACCGCATCGTCGAGCCAGTCGTCGAACGCTTTCGAAACTTCGTGCGCCTGCGGCCCGAAGTTGCGCAGGTTGTGATAACTCAGGCCGCTGCCGATGATCAACACGTCTTCGTCTCGCAGCGGAGCTAGCGCGCGGCCCAGCGCCAGGTGCGCGGCCGGATCGAGCCCACGCATCAGCGACAACTGCACGATCGGCACATCGGCTTCGGGATAGATCGCGACCATCGGAGAGAACGTGCCATGGTCGAAGCCACGGTCGACATCGATTGCCACCGGCAGGCCCGCACCGTCGATGAGTTCCATCACTCGGCGCGCCAGCGTCGGCGAGCCCGGCGCGTTGTATTGCACCGTGTACGTGTGTGCCGGAAAACCGCCGTAGTCGTAAATCATCGGCGGTCTCGGGCTGCCCATCACGGTAAAGGCGGACTCTTCCCAATGGGCCGAAACCATCAGGATGGCGCGCGGTTTGCGGCCGATCTGGCGCGGCATGTCGGCCAGCGAGGCTTCGAGCTGCGAATAGGCATTGCCCATCTCTTTCTTCATCCAGGGCCAGGGGCCGCCGCCATGCGAGATGAAGTAGGTCGGCAAGCGTGGGGCGGTCGTGTTCGACGATGTCGTTGTCGTTGTCGTTGTCGTTGTCGCAGCATTGGTCATTGCAAAGCTCCTTTGCATCGAATGTAGTGATTTCCCTTACAGAATTCGAGAGCCGTGCATTCAATGATCGGTTTCTTCCAAAGAAAGCATCGATGGACCGGATGACCAGCCTTCGCGTGTTCCGCGACGTTGTCGAGTCGGGCAGCTTCACCGCTGCGGCCGATCGGCTCTCGATGTCGCCGCCGATGGTCAGCAAGCACATCGCGCAGCTAGAAAAATCGCTAGGTGCGCGGTTGCTCAACCGCTCCAGCCGCCACCTGAGCCTGACCGAAGCCGGCACCGCCTGGTACGAGCAGAGCGGCCAGGCGCTCGACATGCTCGACGCCGCGCAAGCCGCGATCAGCCAGCGCAACGAAACGCCGCGCGGCCGATTGAAGGTGAGCGCGCCGGTCTGGTGCGCCACGCCCCGTTTCGCGCACGTGCTCGCCGACTATCGCCAGCGCTACCCCGAGGTCCTCATCGACATCCATCTGGAAAACCGCAAGATCGATCTGGCTGCCGATGGCTACGACCTGGCGTTGCGCGCGACGCAGGAGCCCTCGCCCGCGCTGATCGCGCGGGCGCTTTGCAAGGTTCAGTTCCACTTGGTCGCGGCCACCGACTACGTGCTTCGAGCCGGCGAGCCATCGGTGCCGGCCGACCTGGCGAAGTTGAATGCCATCGTGCCGAGCTACGTCAACATCGAAGGCCTTGCGTTGAAGGGTTCAGGCGGACGACAGGCGCCGTTGCGCCTGCGGCCCGTGATGCTCTCCGACGACACCACGCTCACGCTGCACGCGGTTCGCGCCGGCATGGGAATGGCGTTTTTGCCGGAATGGCTTGTTGACGACGACCTGGCGCGCGGCGCGCTGACGCGGCTGGTGCCGGAGTACGCCGCGCCCGCCGTCACGCTGTTCGCGGTGTACACCAGCAGGCAGTACATGGCGCCCAAGCTGCGCAGCTTTATTGATTTCTTGAGCGAGCAGCTTTCGGCATCAGCGCCTTGATGTGCTGGCGCAGCAGGGCCGGCGGCATCGTCATTTGCATCATCTGCATGCAGCGCTCCAGCCGGCCATCGCGCGTCAGCAGCTTTTGCACCGCGAGGTCGATCAGGTCGCGGCTGAACTCGCTGTCGTCGGCACAGCGATCGGCGTTCGCCATCAGCTAGCTGGTGATCATGTCGAGCGGTGTGAGGGTCGCGACACCGCACAGGGTGTCGGCAGCTGCCGGCGTTGCCAGTTCGATGCGCGCTTCGAGGACGATTTCGAACTTGATGCCCCTGCTTGCGGTGTCATTTGCGGTGTCGCCCAGAGCTTCGCTGCTCAAACCAACACGGTACGTATGCCGTACTGGTTGAGAAACGGTTTGAACGCCGTAAAGCCGTATGTGTTCGCCGTTTGCCCGCCATCACGGACAATTCCAAGATTGCGCGTCGACGCTGGAGATAGATCCTTTTGCCTGCCTTGTTCCGCTTTTTCGAGAAGCTTGCCCATCCGTATCCGCCCGCCGAACCGCCGCTTCCGCCGCACGGCTTCTTCGCCTTCCTGTGGGCCTGCACAGATGGCGTGCGCGGCAAGATCGCGACCATGGCACTGCTTACCGCAGCCATATCGTCTTTCGAGGCGTTGCTGTTCGCGATGCTTGGCCGCATCGTCGACTGGCTGGGTGGCCAGGTGCCGGCGCGGTTATGGGAAGAGCGCGGCACCACGTTGATGTGGCTAGGCTTCGCTCTCGCGGCGAGCATTGGAGTCGTTGCGTTGCAGACCATCGTCAAGCACCAGACGCTGGCGGTAAATTTGCCGATGCGGCTGCGCTGGAACTTCCACCGATTGATGCTGGGTCAGAGCATGGCCTTCTACCAAGACGAGTTTGCCGGTCGCATCACGGCCAAGGTGATGCAGACGGCGCTGGCGGTGCGCGACACCGTCTTCGTATTAGCCGACGTGCTGGTGGCAATGGGCGTCTACGTCGCGACCATGATCGTGCTGGTCGCCGTGCTCGACACGCAATTGATATGGCCCTTCGTGATCTGGCTCGCGCTCTATTTGGCGCAGCTCGCTTTCTTCGTGCCGCGACTGGGCAAGGTCGGCAAGGCGCAGGCCGACGCGCGCGCCCTGATGACCGGCCGCATCACCGATGCGTACACCAACATTGCCACTGTCAAGCTGTTCTCGCATACGCAGCGCGAGGCCGGCTTTGCTCGTGACGCGATGCGCGAGTTCATGCACACCGGCTACGGGCAGATGCGGCTGGTAAGCCTCTTCGAGATCACCAACCACGCACTGAGCATGGGGCTCACCGCCGGCATGTGCGGCATGGCACTGTGGTTGTGGTCGAGCGGCGCGGTCGGCATCGGAGCGGTAGCGGCATCGACCGCGATGGCCTTGCGGCTGCAGGGCATGTCGCACTGGATCATGTGGGAGATGACCAGCTTGTTCGAGAACATCGGCACGGTGCAGGACGGCATGAAGACGCTGTCGCTGCCGCGCACGGTGCTCGACGTTCCGGCCGCAGCGGAACTCGTCGTGCCGCGCGGCGAAGTGCGCTTCGACCACGCCAGCTTTCGCTACTCGGGCGCAGGCCGTCACGTCATAAACGACATGACGCTCACCGTGGCGCCGGGAGAAAAGATCGGTCTCGTCGGCCGTTCGGGTGCCGGCAAATCGACGTTGGTCAACCTGCTGCTGCGCTTTCACGATCTGGAGAGCGGACGCATCCTGATCGACGGGCAGGACATCGCCAAGGTCACGCAAGATTCGCTGCGTCGCCACATCGGCATGGTCACGCAAGACACGTCGCTGCTGCATCGCTCTGTCTCCGACAACATCGACTACGGTCGGCCCGACGCAGGCGATGCCGCCGTGCGTTCTGCTGCCGAGCGTGCCGAGGCGCACGAGTTCATTCAGACGCTCGGCGATGCCAAGGGACGTCAAGGCTACGAAGCGCACGTCGGAGAGCGCGGCGTCAAGTTGTCGGGCGGCCAGCGTCAACGGGTCGCCATCGCGCGCGTGATGTTGAAGGACGCGCCGATCCTCCTGCTCGACGAAGCTACCAGCGCGCTCGACTCCGAAGTAGAAGCGGCAATCCAGCAAAGTCTGTACACGTTGATGGAGGGCAAGACGGTGATCGCCATCGCCCACCGACTGTCGACCATCGCGGCAATGGACCGCCTGATCGTGCTGGACGAGGGGCGTGTGGTCGAAGAAGGCGATCACAAGACGCTGTTGTCGCAAAACGGTTTGTATGCGCGTCTTTGGGCGCACCAGAGTGGCGGCTTTCTAGGCGATGGGGCTGAGGGCGACAGCGGCGGCGACGACCGATCGTGATGATCCGATCCCGTTTCACGCTTGACTCGATGCCCATCGACCAGTGTTTTCTTTGCAAGTCCTACAGCATGCGCAGACCACCGCCGACAACCTGGCAAAGCCTTTGCCGCGACAGTCAACGCGTTCTACACAAAGAGGAGCAGTTGCTGTGAATTCCATCATTTACATCGTCGGTTTGGTCGTCGTCGTTGTTGCAGTGCTTTCTTTCTTCGGGCTTCGCTGAAAGCGGATCGAAAGCACAAGCCGAGCAGCGCGGTCCCGCAAGGGATGGCATTCAACGGGGCCGTTCGCGGCCCCGTTGTCCGTTGTGAGCCGGGCATAATTTCCGCGCGCGCCCATCACGACCCAGAGCGACCAAGGAATTCGTTGAACCCGACACTGAAAGACGCGGTCGTCACCGAATCGGTGCGGTGGGTAGAAGTTTCCGGTCCGCTGGACGACGCGGAAGCGGTGCGTTCAGCGATGTCCATGTCGAATGTCGGCGGCACAGGTCAAAGCATCGATTCCGCTCGGATCACCGAACGCGCCCACATTCTCGGGCGCCGCATCGGGCTTGAAAACGAACTCGCGCGCGGGCGGGCATGGGCGCCTTGGATCTTGCTGGCGTTGGTGACCGTCGTCGTCTTTGCCGGACTCGGCGTTGCAGGCAATGTGATCGGCGGCGACCGCAAAATCAATGTCATGGTCGCGCTGGCCAGCCTGCTCGGACTGCACTTGCTGACGCTGCTTGTGTGGCTGATCGGGCTGGTATTTCCCTTTGGCTCATTCGGTTCGTTCAGCCCGTCGTTCGGCGCGATCTGGCTTGCACTCACCGCGCGTGTCGCCGGCGGCAAGCGCGGGCAAGCACCGGTGTTGCTGCGCGCGACCACCGGCCTGTTGACGCGAGCGCGGCTGCTGCCCTGGGCGCTCGGTTTCGTGAGCCACACGATCTGGACCTTGTCTTTCGCGGTCATCGTGGCCGCCCTCCTCTTCGCGCTGGCGTTTCGCAACTACACGCTGAATTGGGAGACCACGATTCTGGAGCCGGGATTCTTCGTTCGCAGCGTTCAATTGCTCGGCACTGCGCCTTCGTGGTTCGGTTTTCCGGTGCCCGATGCGCGGACGGTGCTGTCGGCTCCGGATGCGGAGTCGCTCGTTGGCCAGCGTACCTGGGCGCTGTGGTTGACCGGCTGCGTCGTGGTCTATGGCCTCTTGCCTCGCTTGTTTCTGATGATGTTGAGCGCAGCTGTCTGGCAGGCCCGCAAGGGTGCGCTGCGGCCTGACCTCCGCGATGCGTATTACCTGAAGTTGCTGGTGCGCTTCGAAGCGCTGCAGCCGCCTCGAATAGTCGATGCCGACGCTGGGCGCGTGCGACAAGGCGCAGTGGCTGGCCTCTCTGCAAGCGACACGTTGAAGACGTTCTGGACCATCGGATTCGAGCTGCCTGATGAGGCGCCCTGGCCACCCGTCCTGACGGTGCCGCCTGCCGCCCACTGCGTTCGAATCGATGGCGGCGCAACCCAGCGCGCCGGGGTACTCGCGGCATTGGCCGGCGCGCGACCGGCACGGGTGATCGTCGTTTGCAATGGCGCGTCGAGCCCCGACCGTGGTGCAGAACGCTTCGTACGCGAAGTGCAGAGCCGGTGCGGCGAATGCCGACTTTGGCTGTGGGGCGTGTCGACCACGCCGGCACGCTGGCGCGACTGGATGGTCGAGGTCGGCATTACGCAGTGGCAGGACGATTGTGCGGCGCCGGCCGATCTGAATGCAGGCACGGCTGCGCTCACTGGTCCCAGCGAAACGAGCGCGCGGCCATGAGTGACAAGACCGCCGGGAACCATCGCGGCCAGCAAGCCATCCGCATCGCCGTGGTCGGACATACCAATGCCGGCAAGACCTCGCTGCTTCGCACGCTGACCCGCCGCATCGACTTTGGCGAGGTGTCTGAACGGCCTGGAACCACGCGCCATGTAGAGAGCATCGATCTGAAAATCGACGGCCACAGCGTCGTTCGATTTCTCGACACGCCGGGGCTCGAAGACGCGGTGTCGCTCCGGCAGCATCTCGAAGCCTTCGACAGCACGCAAACACCGCCCGATCGCATTCGCGAATTCCTTCGCAGCCCCGAGGCGCACGGCACGTTCGAGCAAGAGGCCAAGGTGCTGCGCGCGATGCTCGATGTCGACGCGGCTTTTCTGGTCATCGATGCACGCGAGCCGGTACTGCCCAAGTTTCGCGCGGAGATCGAGCTGCTGAACTCGTGCGCTCGACCGGTCTTGCCCGTTTTGAATTTCGTGCGCGATGCCGCGAGCCGTGAGCCTGCTTGGAAAGATCTGTTGTCGGCTTACGGACTGCACGTGCTGGTGCGCTTCGACGCAGCAGCGCCCTTCACCGGTGCCGAGCGCGATCTCTACCGCGACCTCGCGACCTTGCTGCGGGATCACCGCGAACTGCTGCACGGGGCCGTCGAGCAACTCGAAACCGAAGCGATGGATCGACGCCATGCCGCGGCGGCCAGCATCGCCGAACTGCTGGTCGACGCGGCGGCGGTACGTCGCACGGCATCCGCTGCGGAGTTTGCCGACGCAGCCAAACGCGAAGCGCTGGTCGCAGCGCTGCGCCAGTCGATCACCGACCGGGCGCAGCGCTGTACGGACGACCTGCTCGCGCTCTACGGATTTAGGCAAGGCGATGCCGACGAGGCGCCGCTACGGTCCATCGAGGGACGCTGGACGCTCGACTTCTTCGAGCCTGAAGCCATGAAGGCCGCCGGCCTACTGATGGGCAAAGGCGTGGTCGCGGGCGCTGCGGTAGGCGTCGTGGCCGACCTCGCGCTGGCCGGACTCTCGCTCGGTGCCGGTGCTGCGCTGGGCGGCGCAATCGGTGGCGCCGTATCGCAAGGCTGGGGGCCGTTCGGCCGCAAGCTGTTGAACATGATGCGAGACGTACGGGAGTTGAGCATCGAAGACAGCGTGCTGGTCGTGATGGCTGCGTGGCAGATCCAGTTGGCGCAGGCGCTGGAGCGTCGCGGCCATGCGGCGACCGAACGCATTGCGATCGACGGCAACGCCGATCGCGACGTCGCAACGGCAGTTCGCGCAGCACGTCCGGCGCGCAGCCACCCCGAGTGGGAAAGCACTCCTCGCTGGCGCTGGACCGCACCGGCCGCCCGCGCGGTGCTGGTCGCCTACGTCGCCTTGCCGCTCGAAGCCGCACTGTCGAGTTGACGCGGCTTCGGGCATCATTCCGTTGATGGAAAACGTCCGTCCACACCCGCTCGTCATCGTCAAACTCGGCGACACCTTTCCGCACCTGAGCGAGGACCGCGGTGACTTCGAGCACTGGATCGTCGACGGTCTGGGTGCCACGTCCTTGCCCTTGCTGGTACTCGATCCACGGTTCGGCGACACCCTGCCTGCGCCCGACGCCATCGCTGGCGCCATCGTCACCGGATCGCATGCGATGGTCTCGCACCGCGAACCGTGGAGCGAGCAAACTGCGCGGTGGCTTGCGAGGCTGGTCGCGCACGGCACGCCGCTGCTCGGCATCTGCTTTGGCCATCAGTTGCTCGCGCACGCCATGGGCGGCGAAGCAGGTGACCATCCAGGCGGCATCGAGATCGGGACCGTCGACATCGCGCTGACCGAAGCTGCACGCGGCGACGCGCTCATGCGCGACTTGCCCCCCCGTTTCGACGCACATGCCGCGCACAAGCAGAGCGCTCTGCGGCTGCCCGATGGCGCGGTGTTACTGGCCACAAGCGCGCACGAATCCCACCAGGCATTCCGGCTCGGCGAGCGCGCGTGGGGCCTTCAGTTCCATCCCGAGTTCGACGCCGCCACCATGCGCGGCTATGTCGATTCGATGGCCGACGAATTGGGTGCCCAGGGCGTCGATGTGGCGTCTTTGCGCGACCGCGTCAAGGCCACCGCCATCGCCGCGCAGTTGCTCGGCCGCTTCGCGCACATCGCCGAAGAACACGACGCCGGCGCTGCGCGGCCGGGCTGACAGTCCCGCACGTCCTGCAACCGGTATCGCGAACATCGGAACGCGACTACAGAAACGCCTTTGCGTTTGCGCTAAGGTGCCTTCCACCTCTTCTGTCGAAAAGCCCTGCATGTCTACGCCCACTACCGCGCCGCTCGCGCGCAAGCAGTTCTCGATGATTCGCGGCTTCCATCTTGCCGACGTGTTCACCCTCGGCAATGCGGCGTGCGGCGTGGGCGGCGTCTTCCTCGCGATGGCTTTCGTGGCGAGCCAGTCGATCGATCATTTCCTTTGGGCTGCCGCGCTGGCGCCAGCGGCTTTTATCTTCGACGTGTTCGACGGTCGCATCGCCCGCTGGCGCCAGACCCACTCCGCTTTGGGCCGCGAGCTCGACTCGCTCGCCGACATCATTTCGTTCGGCGTCGCGCCCGCCACACTGGCCTTTGCGGGCGGGCTCAAGGGCGGCTGGGACTGCCTGCTGCTGATCTATTTCGTGTGCTGCGGCGTCAGCCGGCTCGCGCGCTACAACGTCACCGCCGAGGCGCTCTCGGAAGGCGCTGACAAGGTCAAGTACTTCGAAGGCACGCCGATCCCTACCAGTGTTGCTCTCGTGGGTTTGCTGGCACTGGCAGCCTGGCAGGGTCGTATCGGCGAGGCGGTGTGGGGCGGTGCCTGGCTCATCGGCCCGTGGGTGTTGCACCCGTTCACGCTGCTGTTCGGCCTTTCCGGCACTTTGATGATCAGCAAGACGTTGCGAATTCCGAAGTTCTGAGCGCCAGGGTCGGCCTCTCCAACCTCTCTATTGAAATGATGGACTGATGACCTCCTCGATGACCTCCTTGATGACCTCCCCTCACTTCACTGTCGAGCATCCTTCGGGCTACGAAGAACTCGTGCGCCTCGCTGCCGTGCAGCCTTTGAACCTAAGCTGCGATCATTTCTACTTTTTGCGCCATGGCCAGACCGGCCGCAACGCGCTGCGCATTTTTCAGGCAGTCGATGAGCCCCTGAGCGAACTCGGGTTGCAGCAAGCGGCGCGCGCGGCCGCGGTGCTGGCGGGCGAGCCGATCCGCACGCTGGTGGCGAGCGACGCGCATCGCGCGTTGACTACCGCGAAGACCGTGGGCACCACGCTCGATCTCGTGCCGCTCGAACGTGAAGACCTGCGCGAGCGCCACTTCGGCGACTTGATCGGCACCTCGTCGGCCAACATCGACTGGGCTTGCGCACCAGAGAACGGTGAAACGCTGGCGGGCTTCGTCGAGCGCAAGCGCGGCGCCCTGGCCGCGGCCCTGGCCGAGCCGGCGCCCGTGCTGGTGGTGGCGCATGGGGGCACGTTGTACGTGCTGGCGGCGCTGCTCGGCGTCGCCATCGGCCCGGACGTGCTCGGCAACGCGCAGCCATTGAAGTTCGAGCGAACGGGCGCCCAATGGACGGCTCGGGCGCTGGCGCAAAACGTCGACGGCGGCGCCGCCATCGCCTAGAGCCTCAGCGGCACACCAGAGCACTCAATGGAATTCAAGGACTACTACAAGGCACTTGGTCTCGCGCCCACCGCGTCGGACGACGAGGTGCGCAAGGCCTATCGCAAGCTGGCGCGCAAGTACCACCCCGATGTCAGCAAGGAGACCGACGCCGAGGCGAAGATGCGCGACATCAACGAGGCCAACGACGTGCTGCGCGACAAGGAAAAGCGCGCTGCCTACGATGCGCTGGCGGCACGTGTAGCGCGCGGTGAAGGCGCCAGCGGCAGCACAGGTTCAGGAGGCGATTTCCGGCCGCCGCCAGGCTGGGACGAAGGCTTCGAGTTCCATCGCGGGCCGCACCAAGGTCCGGCCGACCATGCCGATTTCAGCGAGTTCTTCTCTTCCATGTTCGGTGCCACAGAACGCCGCGGTGCCGAGCGCCGCAATCACCGCGCAAAAGGCGAAGACCATCATGCTGCGATCGAGATTTCGCTCGAAGACGCCATCAACGGCGCAGAGCGCGAGATCACTCTGCGCGCGCTCGACACCGATGCGCAGGGTCAGCCTGCTTTCGTCAATCGAACGCTGAGCGTGAAGATTCCGGCGGGCGTTCATCCCGGCCAGTTCATCCGCCTGACAGGTCATGGCATGCCTGGCCAGGGCGGCGAGCCGGCTGGCGACTTGTACCTCGAAGTGCGCATCGCGCCGCACAAGCTCTACCGGATCGAAGAACGCGATCTGTACATGACGCTGCCGGTGACGCCGACCGAGGCGGCGTTGGGTGCGCAGGTGAAAGTGCCGACACCCGGTGGCGGCGTTGTGGAAGTGACAGTGCCGCGCAACGCCCGCAACGGCCTCAAGCTGAGGCTCAAGGAGCGCGGCCTGCCGGGCAAGCCGCGCGGAAATCTCTATTTGCTCCTCGAGATCGCCCTGCCGCCGGCCGACACCGACGCGGCACGACAGGCCTACGAGCAACTCGCAAAGGCGGCACCCTTCGATCCACGCCGTCACCTCGGCATTTCGGGAGACTGAGCATGGCCAGCTACACCATCACCACCCAAACCGTTACGACGTCGTCCACCGCGATCGGCGGCGCAAGGCCACTGGCGGCGAGCGAACTCGCACATGCGGTGGGCGCCGAAATCGACTGGGTTGTTCAACTGGTCGAAGTCGGCATCGTCGAAGTCGAGGCGCCTGTTCCAGCCCGAACGGACGACTGGCGCTTTCACAGCGCAGCGCTGCAGCACGCACTCGAAGCGCGGCGGCTCGAGCGCGACTTCGGCGTCGGGCTCGATGCCGCGGCGTTGATTCTCGACCTGCGGCACGAGGTGCGCCGACTCAAGGCGGTGCTCCACGCGCAGGGCCGGTCTTGAGCGCTGGGAACGCCGACGCCGCGAAGGCGTACGTGACACACCGCTGTGCCTGGGCCGGGACCGACCCGCTGCTGCAGTCGTATCACGACGTCGAATGGGGAGTGCCCGAGCACGACAGTCGCGCGCTGTGGGAGAAGTTGATGCTCGACGGCTTCCAGGCGGGCCTCTCTTGGCTGACCATCCTTCGCAAGCGCGATGCCTTCCGCAAGGCGTTCGAGAATTTCGATCCGGAGAAGGTCGAGCGTTTCGACGACGCCGACGTGGAGCGGCTGATGCAGGACGCAGCCATCGTGCGCTCGCGGGCCAAGATTCTGGCGACCATCGGCGGCGCCAGGGCCTATCTGGCGATGCAGGCAACAGGCGAAGACTTTTCGGAGTTCGTCTGGGGCATGGCCGGCGGCAAACCGATTCGCAGCACCGGACTGGAACGGCCGGTGAAGAGCGAACTCTCGGAACAGATGTCGATCGAGCTTAAGAAGCGCGGCTTCAAGTTCGTCGGGCCAGTCATCGTCTATGCGTGGCTGCAGGCGACCGGCGTGGTCAACGACCATTCGGTCGATTGCTTTCGGCGTCACTCGGCCTGACTCGGCGTAGCGCAAAAAAATAGCGGCCCCGTAAGGCCGCTATTTCAGTTTTTGCTCAAAGGCGCCGGGCAGCGCCTCGGCCGATTACAGGCCGGCTTGGCGCGTGTTCGTGCGCTGGATCTTGTACTGCGTAGGCACAACGCTGTTCACGAAGGCTTTGCGATCCAGGTTCTGGTTGGCCGCTTGAGCGGTTTCAACGGCTTCGGCACGAACGACAGCACGGTCGATCGAGCGGCCCGACAGCTGGGTCACGCCTTCACCGGCTGCGTCGCCGTAGATGTTGCCGCTGCGAGCAGCGACGACGGCCTGGCCGTTGACGGCTTCGCGGCTTTGCTGCGAGTTCACGCTGGCGACGCCTTCGTACGTTTCAGCGTGAGCAGCGCCCGAAGCGGCGATCACGGCGAGGGCAATGGCGGAGAGGAGTTTTGATACAGTCATTTCAGTTTCCTTCAAATACGTTTTTGGATGATTTCGAACCGGTCTTGAATGAGTACCCGCCTTGCTCATGGCGGCCTCCTCGCTCGGGGCCCTGTTCACCCAGACCGGTTGATGTGCCGATCTGTTGGTATGGATTTTGAACCGAATGACTAAGTAGAAACCCTCAATAAAAGAACCTCGGTGTTCGCGTTTTGGAAACAATAGGCGCATAAATCAGTAGGGTTAAACGCGCCGTTGACATTCCACCAGGAACCCGTGCGCTGCCATACAGAGCAGGTCCAAGGCAGCGACTTCGAGCACAAAGTCACGATGGGCATGCGCAACAACCGCTACGACGCGCAAGTGCCCCAAGTGGTGGCGGCGCTGCGGCTCAAGGGTCGCGCATACGCAACCGAAGTGCAGATCTTGCAAGCCCACACCGATCGCGAGATCAAGTTCATACGGCCTGGCCCAGAAACCATCGTCGACACCGTGGCAGACCGGTTCTACGACGATCGCGTGAAGATGGCGATGATCTTTGTGAGGCTGCTCGAAGGCAAGGTCGTGATGGTCGGCGTGATCAATGTCGCGAGCGACACCGTCGAAACGCGGGAGCACGTGGCCGACACCATAGGACTTGCATTGCAGTACATGCCGAAAAAAAGACTGCTGCCCTGCACGAATTGCGGGCTGGCGCCGATGGACCGGGCCATTGCATTACGGTCAATTCGCCTTGGTCTGAAGCAGTTTGATGACGCTTGAAAAGTCCTGCGCACCGTGGCCGGCAAGGCTGTGCGCCGCATACAGACTGCGCGCCAATCCGCCGAGCGGCGTGGATGCACGAACTGCCGCCGCGTTCTCTTGCGAAAGACCCAGGTCTTTCAACATCAGGTCGGTGCCGAAGCCGCCCGCATAGTTCTTCGATGCGGGCGACGTCTCCATGACGCCAGGCATCGGGTTGTACTTTTCGAGTGCCCAGTTGCCGCCCGAACTGCGCCGCATGATTTCCGACAGCACCTTGGGATCGAGCCCGTTCGCAACACCGAGTGCAAGCGCCTCGGAGGTGCCGATCATCAGGATGCCGAGCAGCATGTTGTTGCATATCTTGGCAGTCTGTCCGGCACCGGCGGCACCTGCATGGAAGATGTTGGCGCCCATCTTTTCAAGAACCGGGCGTGCGCGCTCGAGGTCGGCTTCTTCGCCTCCGACCATGAAGGTCAACGTGCCCGCGATGGCGCCGCCCGTGCCGCCCGACACCGGCGCGTCGATGACAGCGATCCCGCGTTTCGCAGCCGCTTCAGCGACCTTGCGCGAAGTGGCGGCGGCGATGGTGCTGCTGTCGATGACCAGCGTGCCTGCGGGTATCTTTTCAAGCAGCCCCGCCTGCTCGCCGCTGCCGAAGTAGAGACCATCGACATGCGCGCTGGCAGGCAACATGCTGATGACGACTTCGGCGCCGTCGACAGTCGCTGCTGCGGAATTTGCGATCGGCAGGCCTTCAGCGGCGAACTTCCGGCAAGCGTCGGCCGAAAGATCGAATGCGCTGAGCGTGTGGCCGGCCTTGTGCAGGTTCAAGGCCATCGGGCCGCCCATGTTGCCGAGGCCGATGAATGCGATTTTCATGATGCTTGTCTCCGTGATTTCGTTAGATGTGCAGTGCGGTTCAGCTCAGGTCGACGAGTTCAGGTGCCATGTCGCCACGCGATCGAAGATGGTTTTCGACGAACGCAGGCGTTATGTCTTCGAGCGTTGCCGGGTTCCACTTCGGGTTGCGGTCCTTATCGATCAGCAACGCACGAATGCCTTCTGCGAAATCCTTGTGAGCGCAAAAACCCAACGACGCCCGGTATTCGAGGCGAAACACTTCCGCCAGCGACATGCGGTGCACGCGCTGCCAGAGCGCGAAGCTGAGCGCAGCCGAACTCGGCGCGCCTTTGGCAAAGGTCTTCGATGCCGTCAGCAACCATGAGTCATCGCTTTGCAACGTACGCAGGCGCGCCGCGATTTCATGCAGGTCGTCGCCAAACATCAGCGTGTTGATCACGTCGAAATGCTCACGCACTTTGGAGTGCGGTGCGGCCGGGGTGCCTTCCGTGTCCGCCGCGTCGGCCAAGATGTTCGACAGCGTCGCGCGGTCAACCTGCGCGTTTCCCGTCCAGCTGCCAGAGGCGATCGCGTCGAGCACGCGTTCCTTGCGCTCGTGCGGAATCAGCACATCGGCAAGCCCACAAAAAATCGCGTCGGACGCGTTCAAGTTGGCCGCCGTCAAGGCAAGGAACAACCCCACACGCCCCGGCATGCGGCGCAGGAACCAGCTGCCGCCCACATCGGGGTACAGGCCGATGTTGACCTCGGGCATGGCGAGTCGGCTGTGTTCGGTCACTACGCGGTGCGACGCGCCGGCCATGAGGCCGATGCCGCCGCCCATCACGATGCCCTGGCCCCAGCAAAGGAACGGCTTCGGAAAGGTGTGGATCAGGTAGTCGAGTTCATATTCTTCACCGAAGAAGCGCTCGGCGTATTCGTTGCGCTCGGGGCCGCATTCGAGCAGCGTCTGGTACAGCTGACGCAGGTCGCCGCCGGCGCAGAAAGCCTTCTCGCCCGCAGCATCCATGAAGACGCCGACGATGCCCGGGTCGGCCGCCCATTGGCGCAACTGCGGCGTGAGCAGGCGGACCATGTCAACCGACAGCGCGTTGAGCGATGCCGGCGCGTTGAGCGTGGCAATGCCGAATCGCTGACCAGTGACAGAAGGGATTTCGGCGTAAATAACAGCAGGCGTTTGCATAGGTTCAAGCATCAATGACGTAAAAAATGGAGATGAAACTCGATGTGGCTGACTCGACTGTCAGCGCCTTTCATCAGAGTCTTGGCTCTTTGGTGGGAGAGTCAAGCACCACAGCTTGGCCCGTGCATCGATCGAACTTCCATTGACCGGGTTTGAACCGTGCGCCAGGCCCGTCAGGCGCTTCTTTGCCGAACTCTGCGACGATGTCGTAGTCGATAGGCGGCACAGAGAACAACGCCATCTGGCCTTTTTTGCATTCAGTCCCACGTACCCTTTGATCGTGCGCCAGTTCAACGGTGGCTTGAGCTCCCCCGCTGAAGTCCAGCGACACAGCGACTACCCCTGCGATATCGAGCGGCTTTGAAAAATGCGCTTGCTCCAATCCAGTCAGTTTCAAGGCGCGCACAGGCTCACCATTGTCGAATGGGTCGTAGCGTTTGATCCACGTGCCTGACGGAAAGAGCAACTCGCCGTGCTGAACGTCTTGCAGCAGTACGAACTCGGCACGGGCGGCTCTGTTGGCACTTTCACTGGCTATCGCAGCATCCAGGTTTCGCCCTCCCTGAACAAGCAAAAGCACCCAGCCGTCACAGAGAACGAGCAGTGTGAAACCCGCGTACCAGCGACGATGCATCGGCACAGGCCACCATGTGCCACGGCCCACCCAGCGGGAATGCAAGGACACCGGTATGCACACGACAGTCGCCACCACAGCGATCGCGGGCACCACGAACATCAAGAGCAAAAAAAACCACGAAGGAGTGGGTGCAAAGGCCATCAACGAATGTCCGCGTCGCCTTCGAGCAGCTTGCGGGCGACGATGACCCGCATGATTTCGTTGGTGCCTTCGAGGATCTGATGCACGCGCGTGTCACGCACCAGCCGCTCCAGCGGGAACTCGGCGAGGTAGCCGTAGCCACCGTGCAGTTGCAGCGCATCGTTGCAAATGGTGAAACCGGCGTCGGTAGCAAAGCGCTTCGCCATCGCGCAATAGGTGCTGGCATCGGGGTGCGCTGCATCGAGCTTGCTCGCCGCCATGCGCACCATCTGGCGCGCCGCGACGAGCTCGGTCGCCATGTCGGCCAGCTTGAATTGCAGCGCCTGGAAACTGGCCAGCGGCTTGCCGAACTGTTGGCGGTCGTGCAGGTAGCGGCGCGCCGCGTCGAGCGCACCTTGCGCGGCCCCGACCGAACAGGTCGCAATGTTGATGCGCCCACCGTCGAGCCCCTTCATCGCGATGCGAAAGCCCTCGCCTTCGCTGCCGAGCAGGTGGTCGACAGGCACACGCACATTGTCGAAACTGATCGCGCGCGTGGGCTGGCTGTTCCAGCCCATCTTGTGTTCCTTCTTGCCGTAGCTGATGCCCGGCGCATCGGCCGGCAGCGCGAAAGCCGAGATGCCGCCCGCGCCACCGCCACCTGTGCGCGCCATTAGCACCAGCACGTCGGTCGCGCCCGCACCCGAAATAAACGCCTTGCCGCCGTTGATGACGTACTCGCCGCCTTGCAACTCGGCGCGCGTCTTCAGCGAGCCCGCGTCCGACCCGGCGCCCGGCTCGGTGAGGCAGTACGACGCCAGCTTGCGGCCGCTCGTGAGGTCTGCACCCCAGCGCTCGCGGACCGCAGGGCCGCCCCACGTGCCGAGCATCCAGGTCGCCATGTTGTGGATGGTGATGAAGGCGGTTGTCGACGGATCGATGGCCGCCATCTCTTCAAACACCAGCGTGGCGTCGAGACGCGGCAGCCCTAGCCCGTCGATGCTTTCAGGCGCATAGAGCCCGCAGAAGCCGAGTTCGCCGGCCTTGGTGATCGCTTCTTTTGGGAAGATCGCCTCGGCGTCCCACCGGGCCGCGTGTGGGGCAAATTCGCTCAGCGCAAAGTCTCGCGCGGTCTGGGCGAAGGCGCGTTGCTCTTCCGATAGTTCGAAGTCCATCCGGTGCAGTTACTTCAGGCTGATGGTCGTGTTGACGCCCTGGCTCACCGTGCTGTCGTCGAACCAGCGCGAGGTGATGGTCTTGGTCTGCGTGTAGAACATGATGACCTGCTTGCCGTAAGGGCCCAGGTCGCCCAGCTTCGACGCACGCGATCCGGTGAAGGAAAACATCGGAACCGGCACGGGAATCGGCACGTTGATGCCGACCTGGCCGACGTCGATGTCTTCCTGGAACTTGCGCGCGGCCGCACCCGACTGGGTGAAGATGGCCGTGCCGTTGCCGTTCGGGTTGGCGTTGATGATCTCAATGGCTTCGTCCAGGCTCGCGGCATTTACCGTGCACAGTACCGGGCCGAACACTTCCTGCTCGTAGATCACCATGCCGGGCTTCACGTCGGCAAAGACCGTCGGGCCGATGAAATTGCCCTTTTCGTAGCCGGGCACCGTCGGGTTACGGCCATCGAGTGCGAGTGTGGCGCCGTCGGCCACGCCGCGCTCGATCAGATAGCTGACGCGGTCATGGGCAGCAGAGGAAATCAACGGGCCGATATCGACGCCCTTTTCTGTACCGACGCCCATCTTCAGGGAATTGGCCTTGGCGACCAAGTCGGGCACCCACTTCTGCGCGTCACCCACTAACACCGCAACCGACACCGCCATGCAGCGCTGACCGGCGGCACCGAATCCTGCCCCGGCCAGTGCGTTGAGCGTCTGCTCCTTGTTGGCGTCGGGCATGACGATGGCGTGGTTCTTCGCGCCCATCATGCATTGCACGCGCTTGCCGGTAGGGATGGCTCGGTTGTAGACGTGCGTGCCGACCTTAGTCGAGCCGACGAACGAGATCGCCTTGATGTCCTTGTGATCGCAGATAGCGTTGACCACCGCCTCGCCGCCGTGAATGACGTTCAGTACGCCCGGCGGGATGCCGGCTTGCAGCGCCAATTCGCACAGGCGCATGGTGACCATCGGGTCTTGCTCCGACGGCTTCAGCACGAAGGTGTTGCCGGTGACGATCGCCATCGGGAACATCCACAGCGGGATCATCGCGGGGAAGTTGAACGGCGTGATGCCGGCGCAGACACCGATGGGTTGCAGCAGCGTGTACGTGTCGACGCCGTTAGCCACGTTGTTGGCCATTTCGCCGAGTTGCAGGTTGCCGATCGCCGAGGCGTGCTCGACCACTTCGAGGCCGCGGAACACATCGCCTTCGGCATCCGGCAAGGTCTTGCCCTGCTCGGCCGTGAGGATGGCAGCGAGCTCGGCTATGTTCTCGCGAATAAGCTGCTGGTACTTCAGGAAGATGCGGGCACGGGCACCGATCGGGGTCTTCCTCCAGGTCTTGAATGCGTCCTTGGCGGAGGCGACCGCGGCATCGACTTCAGCCGGCGTCGCGAACGGTACCTTCGCCAGAACTTCTTGCGTGGCCGGGTTCACCACGTCGCGCCACTCGGTGGTTTTCGATTCGATGAATTTGCCGCCGATAAGCAGCTTGACGGTGGCGACCGTGGTGGCGGGTTTGACTTTGGCGTCCATGAATTTGTCTCCTGAAATAGTTGTCGCAGCGCATGCGCTGACCATCATCCTAGCTTTGCAGATTTGCGATAGCAATAGACAAATACGCACTCGACCTCTGCATAATTGCAGAGATGGACTGGGACAACCTACGGTACTTTCTCGAACTCGCGCGCTCGGGCACCTTGCAGAGTGCCGCGCGCCGGCTGGAGGTCGATCACACGACCGTCGCGCGCCGCATCCAGGCGCTTGAAAAGCAGGTCGGCTCACCGCTCTTTTCACGCGAAGCTGATGGACATCGGCTGACCGAGGCGGGTCGACGACTGCAGCCGCAAGTCGAGGCGATGGAAGGCGCGTTTCGCGCCGTCGAAAGCGCGGCACCCGCATCGCAAGAAGGCCTGTCGGGCGTGGTGCGCATCGGCGCGACCGAAGGCTTCGGCACCATCGTGCTGGCGCCGCAGCTCGCGCTCTTCGCGGGGCAACATCCGAAGCTGATGATCGACCTGTTGGCGATGCCGCGGCTGGTGCACCTGTCGCGTCGCGAGGCCGACATCGTGATCTCGCTCGAACGCCCGGCCCGCGGGCCGGTGCTCGTGACCAAGCTCACCGACTACACGCTGCGGCTCTATGCATCGAAGAAATACCTGGCGAAGCACCCGCCCATCAAGGCGCGCGAAGACCTGCGCGGCCACACCTTCATCAGCTATGTCGACGACCTGCTGTTCAGCAAGGAGCTGCAATACCTCGACGAGTTGTACAAGCCCGATGCCTTCGCGTTGCGCAGCACAAGCGTGCTCGCGCAGTACGAAGCCACCGCGGCAGGTGCAGGAATCGCGGTACTGCCGGCGTTTATCGCGGGCCGCGACAAATCATTGCGCCACGTGCTGCCCGATCAGCCGCAGGCGCAGTTCACCCGAAGCTTCTGGATGTCGATGCCGGCCGAAACCAAACACCTTGCGCGCATGCGGGCCGTGTGGGATTTCTTGCGGCAGACCGCCGAAGAGCAGAGGGACGTGCTGCTGCCGGACTGAGCGCGCAGCGAGCGGGCGTAAAGCTCAAAGCCAGCTCGCCGAATGACTCCCCGGTGGCATCGATGGCTTGCGCCACAACGCAGGCGTGCGCGACAGCTGCGCGCTGTGTCGCACAGCCCGGAGCAGGCCGAAGCCCGACTCCGACGTCTCCAAAAACGGTGCCAGCTCCGGCCGCGGTGCCGACGGCCCGTTCGGCACGCGGCCGAGCGAGCGCAACCACTGCGCGGTCTGCGCGAGCGAGACCTGCACATGCCAACTGCCGCCCTCGCGTTGCTGGCGCCAGAGGGCCGCCGCCGCGCCAAAAGCGATGAGGTAACCGGTCGCTTCGTCGAGTATCTGCATCGGCATCGGGCGTGGCTTGCCGTCGCCGGCGGCCTCACCCTCGGCATGGTTGAAGCCCATGGCGGTCTGCAGCAGCGAATCGAAACCGCGGCGATCGGCCCACGGACCTTGCGTGCCGTAAGCCGACAACGATATGCAGACGATGCCGGGTCGCAGTTCAGCTAGATCGGCCGCCCCGAAACCCAGCGCGGCGAGGCCGCCCAGGTGATAGCCCTGCACGAAGACATGCGCCCCACCGATGAGCCGCTGCAAAGCGGCGCGGCCGACATCGGTGCGCAGGTCGACATGCACCGAGAGCTTGCCCCGGCTGGTATCGGCGATGGCCGAGATGTTGGGCAGCGTCGGCGAATTGACCAGCATCACCTGCGCGCCATAAGCCGCCAGTGCCTTGCCTCCGACCGGTCCGGCCAGCACGCGTGTGAGGTCGAGTACGCGCACGCCTCCGAGCGGTCGCTGGCCTGCACGCAGTGGCGGCAACGCCATCGGCCGCGCGGCGTTAAGTCCGGCGTCGTCACCGATTCGCTCGATGGTGAAGAGCGGCTGCCGCGCCAAAGCTTGCGCATGCGGGGTGGCATCCCATTCGTCGAAACTGCGCAGCGCTGCGACCACCAGGCCGCGTCGCGCCGCGGCTTCCTCGAAATCGAGCGCACGCCAGTCCCGAAGTGCCTGTTCCGCATCGGCGCGCTGCGCGGTCGTGGGGTCCAAGCCCAGCAGCGCCAGTGCGCCGTCGCGATGGTGCGCGAAGTTGGCATGCACGCGCACGTGCCCGTCGGCGCAACGGTAGAGGCCGGAGAACGCGTCCCACGGGTCGGGCGATACATCGTCGATGCTGAACCAGCCGGTGCATTCCACCGCGGCGTGAGTCATGTCGACCGCTACTTGCTGGCGCGGGGCGCCGCGCAAGTGGCCGAGTTCGCAGGCCGCGAGAGCCGCAGCGGCGATGGTGCTTTGTGCCGCGGCACCGACCGCGAACGACGAAGGGAACACCGGCTCGCTGCCCGTGAGATGCGCGCAGCCAAGCGCCTCGGCGGGCAGACCGGCGTCGGCCCAAAGTTTGCCGAGAATGTCAGGAACGTTCACGTGCGATCTCCTGTTGCGTTCCGCGACCTGCGAAGTGCGACCTGCGCCCTGCGACCTGCGTCTGCTCTCGCCCTATTGCAGGTCGAAGTTCTTTTCCTTCACGGCCTCCGAATCGAGGCCGATCTGAACCGTGAACGTACCCGCTTCTGCCACGCGTTGCAGCTGGGCGTTGAAGAACTTGAGTTTTTCTTCGTCCACAGTGAAGCGGACGGCCTTCTCTTCGCCCGGCTTCAGCATGATCTTGCGAAAGTCCTTGAGTTCCTTCACGGGCCGCACGACGGATGCAGCGACATCGCGGATGTACAGCTGCACAACGGTTTCACCTGCGCGCTGGCCCGTGTTCTTCACCGTCACGCTTGCTTCCACCTTGGCGCCGCGCGCCATCGTCGCGCTCGACAACGTCACATCGGACACGCTGAAGTCGGTGTAGCTGATGCCGTAGCCGAAGGGATAGAGCGCGCCGTTGGGTTCCTCGAAATATTGCGAGGTGTAGTTACCCGGCTTGCCCGGCGTGAACGGGCGGCCGAGGCGCGGATGGTTGTAGTAGATCGGGATCTGGCCGACAGAGCGCGGAAAGCTGATGGGCAGCTTGCCGGCCGGGTTGTAGTCGCCGAACAGCACGTCGGCAATGGCGTTGCCGCCCTCGATGCCGGTGTACCAGGTTTCCAGAATGGCATCGGCTTCTTTCTGCTCGCGTTGCAGTGCGAGCGGTCGACCATTCATCAGCACCAGCACGATCGGCTTGCCGGTGGCCTTCATCGCGGTGATCAAGGCGCGCTGGCTCTGCGGCAGATCCAGGCTGGTTCGGCTCGACGATTCGTGCGACATGCCGCGCGACTCACCCACTGCTATCACCACCACATCGGCCCGGCGTGCCGCCTTCACTGCCTCCGCGATCATTGCGGCAGGCGCACGCTTGTCCTGCGTCACCTCGGGCGAATCCCAGTTCAGGTAGTTGAGGTACTTGACGATCTCTTCGTCGTTAGTGAGATTGGCGCCGCGTGCATAGATCAGGTTCTTGCCGATCGCATTGGCAAGCCCGGTTCGCAACGTGACCGAAGCCTTGTAGTCGCCAGCCGCCGACCAGCTGCCCAGCATGTCGATCGGTGCATCTCCCAGCGGACCGACCAGCGCGACCTTGGCGGTCTTCGACAGCGGCAAGGTGTTGTTGCGGTTCTCCAGCAGCACCACGGATTTGCGCGCGGCATCGCGCGCCGCGGGCCGACTCAAGCGACTGTCGGCTTTGAGGTCCGGCGGATCGTCCGCAGCAACGCCGATGCGCACATAAGGGTTCTGGAAGAGGCCCATGTCGTACTTGGCGCCCAGCACTTCGCGCACTGCGTTGTCGATCTCCGTCATGCTGACTTCGCCCGACTTCACCAGGCCCGGCAGTTCCTTCAGGTAGACCGAGTCGGCCATACTCATGTCGATGCCGGTCTTGATGGCGAGCTTGGCGGCGTCGCGCTCGTCCTTGGCGACGCCGTGACGTGTCAGCTCGACGATGGCGCCGTGGTCGCTGACTGCGACGCCCTTGAAGCCCCAGTCCTTGCGCAGCAGGTCCTGCATGAGCCAGGTGTTCGATGTCGCCGGCACGCCGTTGATGGAGTTGAGTGCCACCATCACGCCGCCCGCGCCCGCATCGATGGCCGCGCGATATGGCGGCAGGTAGTCCTGGTACATGCGCATCGGACTCATGTCGACCGTGTTGTAGTCGCGGCCGCCCTCGACCGCACCGTATAGCGCGAAGTGCTTGACCGCCGCCATCACGTTGTTGGGCCCGATCGGCAGCTTGCCCTGGAAGCCCCGGACCACGGTCTTGGCGATCTCCGAGACGAGGTACGGGTCTTCGCCGAAGCCTTCCGACGTGCGTCCCCAGCGCGGGTCGCGAGATATATCGACCATTGGCGCGAAGGTCATGTCGGCCGCATCGGCGCTCGCTTCTTTGGCTGCCGTACGCGCCATCGACGTCACCACGTCCATGTCCCAGCTCGACGCCAGCCCGAGCCCGATTGGGAACGTAGTGCGGTGGCCGTGGATCACGTCGAACGCGAAGAACATCGGGATCTTCATCCGGCTTCGCTGGGTCGCTGCGTCTTGCAGCTGGCGGTTGTGCGGGCGGTTGACCGAGTTGAAGGTACCGCCGATCCGGCCGGCAGCGATCTCGTCGGCCAGTTGCGCGATCGGCATTTCCGGGCCGATGCTGATCAGGCGCAATTGCCCTACCTTTTCATCGAGCGTCATCTTGCCGATGAGGTCGGCGATGAAGGCGCTCTTGTCCGACATGGAGACTGCAGGCACCGTGGCGGGCGCTGTCTGGGTGAAAGCCGGCGCGCTGGCGAGACCGGCCAGCAAGGCCATCGACAAAGAAAAACTCGCGGACAACTTGAACGACAACTTCATCAAATAACCTTCTGTGATCGGCAGCTGCTTAAAGACTTGTCTCGCAGTGCCGGTGCGTCTCTTTGGGCAATCCGTCGATGCTAAGCTAAAGACTTATACCGCCAGCAGTCACCCGCAGTCACCGATGGCTGGCCTCGAATTTGCGAGATGCTCGCAACCGCACGCGACCCTGCCCTACGCCATCGCGCCTTGTCTATCGCGCCTTCTGGATCTATCCGATGTTGCCCACTGCCGCACTCCGAAGAACAAAGCCTTTTGCCCGCTTCGTTTCTGTTCCCTTCGTACTGTCTTGCCTGATGGCTTTGTCGAGTGTTCTGATCGCCGGCCGCGCACAAGCGTTTTCGCTGGACGACGTGACGGCCAGGGCGCGCGACCTGATGGACAAGCCGTACGTCGCGCCGGCCAGCAACCTGCCACCGGTGTTCAGCAACATGCAGTTCGCCGACTACCAGAAGATGCAGCCGCTGATCGACAAGTTCGAGTGGCGCGACAAGGGCACGCCGTTCAAGCTGAGCTTCTATCACCAGGGCATGCAGTTCAACGCGCCGGTCAAGATCAGCGAGATCGTCGGCGGCGACGTGCAGGAGATCAAGTACGACGCCAGCCGCTTCGACTTCGGCGACCTGAAGTTCGACAAGGACGCCACCGCCAAGCTCGGCTATGCGGGCTTTCGGGTGATGTACCCGATCAACCAGGACGGCAAGGACGACGAGATCATGAGCTTTCTCGGCGCCAGCTATTTCCGCGTGATCGGCAAGGGCCAGGTCTATGGTTTGTCGAGCCGCGGACTGGCCATCGACACGGCATTGCCGGCACCTGAAGAGTTCCCCAACTTTCGCGAGTTCTGGATTCAGCGGCCCAACCCGCAAGACAAGCAGCTGGTCATCTACGCCCTGCTCGATTCACCCCGCGTGACGGGTGCCTACCAGTTCATTCTGACGCCCGGCAAGGATGCGGTGCTTGATGTGCAAGCCAACGTGTTCATGCGCGGCGACGTCAACACGCTCGGCATCGCGCCTTTGACCAGCATGTTCCTGTATGGCCCGAACCAGCAGAGCGAAAAGCGCAACTTCCGGCCCGCCATCCATGATTCGAACGGGCTGGCAATCCACACCGGCAGCGGCGAATGGTTGTGGCGTCCGCTCAACAATCCGCGCAATTTGTCGATCAGCACTTTCCAGGTAGAGAACCCGTTGGGCTTCGGCCTGCTGCAGCGTGGCCGCGAGTTCTCGCGCTTCGAAGATTTAAAAGACCGCTATGACCAGCGCCCGAGCGCCTGGATCGAGCCGCAGAGCAAGTGGGGCAAGGGCAAGGTCGAGCTGGTAGAAATCCCGACGCCGGACGAGACCAACGACAACATCGTCGCCTTCTGGACGCCCGACGTGCAGCCGAAAAAAGGGCAGGCCATGCAGTACGCCTACCGCATGCACTGGACGACCGACGAAGCCGCCCTGCACGGCCAGGACAACGCTTGGGTGCGGCAGACATTCAACACCGCCGGCGAGTTGATGCAGCCCAACCTGATCCGCAAGCTCGATGGCAGCACCGCGCTGCTGGTCGACTTCGAAGGGCCGGTACTGGCCAAGTTGCCGGCCGATGCCGCGGTAACGGCGCAGGTCAGCGTCGGCGACAACGCTGAGCTGCTGGAGAACGTGCTTCAGCGCAACACTGCAATCAACGGCTGGCGACTCACATTGCGGGTGAAGGTAAAGAACCCCGACCAACCAGTGGAAATGCGCGCTGCGCTGCGGCAGGGCGACAAGCCGATCAGCGAAACGTGGAGCTATCAGATCCCTTCGAATCCAGCGCCGGTGACGGCAGTGGCGCCAGCATCGGCCGCAGCTACCGTGCAGCCGACCGCGCCAGGCCCTGCGCCCGCTGCCGCGGACGTCCCCGCAGCGCCCAAAACAACGCCCTGAACATCTGCATGCGCAGGGCGCTGGGCGCTATTTTTTGGCGCCAACTGTAGGCGCCAACTGTCGTCGCTCTTGCTCGGCTGTAGAGACTATCGAATCAGCTTGACGCCGGTCTTGGCCTGAAGGGCTTCGAAGGTCACACCATCGGCAAGCTCGACGAGCTTGAGGCCTTCAGGCGTCACGTCCAGCACGGCGAGGTCTGTGATGATGCGGTCTACCACGCCCACGCCCGTCAAGGGCAACGTGCACTCTTCGAGGATCTTCAGGTCTTCGGTGCCGTCCTTCTTCTTGGCGACGTGCTCCATCAGCACGATCACGCGCTTGACGCCGGCCACCAGGTCCATCGCGCCGCCCATGCCCTTGACCATCTTGCCGGGGATCATCCAGTTGGCGAGGTCGCCCTTGGCGCTCACCTGCATGGCACCCAGGATGCTGAGGTTGATCTTGCCGCCGCGAATCATCGCAAAGCTGTCGTGGCTGCCGAAGATCGCGCTACCTGGCAGCGTGGTCACGGTTTGCTTGCCGGCGTTGATGAGGTCTGCGTCGACCATCTCTTCGGTCGGGAACGGGCCAATGCCCAACATGCCGTTCTCGCTCTGCAGCCACACCTCCTTGTCACCGACGAAGTTGGCGACCAGCGTCGGAATGCCGATGCCGAGGTTCACGTAGAAGCCGTCTTCGAGTTCGTGTGCCGCACGGGCGGCCATTTGATCTTGCGTCCAGGGCATGTCAGGCTCCTTCTTTTTTGTTGCTGGTGCCGGCAGGCACGACGGGAACAGGCATCTCGGCGCCGACGGCGGCAGCGTGTGCGATCACGGCTTTTGCCTCTTCTTTGGCGGCCGCCACATCGGCGGGCGCAGCGGCACTCACGGTTCGTTTTTCGATGCGCTTTTCAGGCGTCGCGTTGAGCACGATGCGGTGCACGTAAATGCCCGGCAGGTGGATGTCGTCGGGTGCCAGTTCGCCGACTTCGACGATCTTCTCGACCTCGACGATGCAGATCTTTCCGGCCATGGCAACGGCCGGATTGAAGTTGCGCGCCGTCAGCCGAAAGCGCAGGTTGCCGGAGGTGTCAGCAACGTAGGCCTTAACCAGCGCCACGTCCGGCACCAGCGAATGCTCCATCACGTAGGTTTCGCTTACTCCGTCGGTGATGAACTCGCGCAGCTCCTTGCCTTCTGCAACCAGCGTACCGACGCCTGTCTTGGTGAAGAAAGCGGGAATGCCGGCGCCACCCGCACGCAGCTTTTCTGCCAGCGTACCTTGCGGGGTGAATTCGAGCTCGAGTTCGCCGGCCAGGTATTGCCGCTCAAACTCCTTGTTCTCGCCGACATACGACGCAACCATTTTCTTGATCTGTCGCGTGTCCAGCAGCTTGCCGAGGCCGAAGCCATCGACGCCGGCGTTGTTCGAAATGCAGGTCAGGTTCTTCACGCCCGAATCGTGCAGTGCATCGATCAGTGCCTCGGGAATGCCGCAGAGGCCGAAGCCGCCGACCGCCAGCGTTTGCCCGTCGGCGACGACGCCTTTGAGTGCTGCGTCAGCGGACGGATAAATTTTGTTCGCCATGGCCTGTGATCCTTGCTCGGTAAATAAAAAGAAACGGAAAGGGGTGCCGGGAATGCTGTCCAGGGCAGCGTTGCCCGGAACGATACTACGTAGCCTTGTACGTAGTAATTCGTAATCGCGGCACCCTACCCCGCTCCGGCGCCCATCGACTACCGGCTACCGGTTACCGGCTACCTTTCGAGCATGCGCCTATCGGCATGGTGCTGTAGCGCGACAGCACCATGGTCGACTGCAACGCGCGGCTTTGCGAAATGTTCGGCGCACCGCGCGAGGCATTGGTCGGCCAGTCGTTTCGAGTGCCGTACCCGAGCGTGACCGAGTTCGAGCGCATCGGCAAACGCATGGAACCGATTTTGAACGCCAGCGGCCGCTACGCCGACAACCGCATGATGAAGCGGCTCGACGGGGTGTATGGAGCCCTGCGCGGCGAAACCTTCTGGTGCCACGTGACCGGGCGTGCACTCAATCGGGCAGCGCCGCACGAGTCTGGCATTTGGACCTTCGAAGACCTTGGCTCGCGCCGGTCCGTGACGGCCGAGCTCACGCCGCGCGAGCGTGAAGTGGCAGCGCATGTCATGCAGGGGCTCACCTCCAAGCAGATCGGCAAGGCGCTCGGCATCAGTCATCGCACGGTCGAGTTGCATCGGGCGCGGCTGATGCGAAGGTACAGCACGTCGACCACGGCAGAACTGGTGCAAAGGCTCATCGCCACCTGAGCGCTCGGGGAAAACCAGTAGCGGCGACCCTTGTACGTAGCAAAGCTTTCACGCACAGTTATTGAAACGTTATATTTCATGAACGCAGACAACGCACCCCCTCTTCCTAGCGTGACCCTGCGCGAGGTTGCCAACGCGGCGGGCGTCTCGGTCGGCACCGCATCCAAGGTGCTTGCTGGAAAAGCTGGTGTCTCGTTGCGACGCAGCGAAAGCGTCCGTGCTGCAGCCAAAACCCTGGGCTACCGGCCGAACGGCATTGCGGCCGATCTGCGGCGCAACCGCTCGACATCGATCGGACTGGTGATTCCTGACCTGCTCAATTCGTTTTTCCTCGAGCTCGTGCACGCGCTTGAAAAGTTCGCTTCGACCAACGGCTACTTCCTGGTGCTAGCGCATGCCGACGAAGATCCGAAAATCGAAATGGACCGCATCCGCTTCGTCTTGTCACGCCAGGTCGCCGGCATGATCCTGATCCCTTGCTTGGGCTACGACCATGCCCTTGAAGAGCTGCAGCAGTGCAACGTCCCGGTGGTCATGGCCGACCGCGTGAACGACAGCTTTCCGGTCAACACGGTCACCACCGACAGCCTGCATGCGGCACACATGGGCACGCAATACCTGCTGTCACTTGGCCACCGGCGCATTGCTTTTGCGGTGAACACGCTCGACCTCGTGAACAGCCGGGACCGGGCCGATGGCTACATCAAGGCGATGCAGGAGGCCGATCTGGCCGACCACATCCAAATTGTCATGTGCGGCATGAATGCTGCCCAGGCCCATCCGGTGATGCTCGACATGCTGATGAAGTCCAAGCGGCCGACCGCCCTCTTCACCGCCGGCAATGTGCTGACGCTCGCAGCGCTGCGAGCCATTGGCGACGCCAACCTGCAATTGCCCGCTGACCTGTCGCTGCTGAGCTTCGACGACGCGCCCTGGATGTCGGTGCTGAAGCCCCGCATCAGTTCAATTCGGCAACCCATCGAAGCCATCGGTCACGCCATCTGGCAACTCATGCTCGCCGGACTTCGGGGCCAACAAACCCAGCCGTTCTCGCACTTGCGCTTCAAGGCGGAGCTGTTGCCACGTGAGACCACGGCAGCCCATCCGGCCCGGAAAAAGCGCACTTCTTGACCCCTTCACACAAGGAACGATACCTATGTTGAAACAAAAGTGAAACGTTTTATATTTAGACGCAGATCTGACAAACCGACCGGAGACAACCCATGAAATATTCCAGAAGACTTCTCGTGAACGGCGCACTTGCCTTCGCCGCACTAGCGCTGGGCATACCGTCCAGCCACGCGCAGGCACCGGGCAAAAAATACCGCTTCGGCTTTTCCCAAGTGACCACGCTTGAACCCTGGCGGGTCCAGTTCAACAAGGACATGCGGGCCGAGGCCGCCAAACATCCTGAGGTCGAACTGATCATCGCGGACGCGGGCGACCGCACCGACAAGCAGGTTGCCGACATGGATAACTTCATCACGCAGAAGATGGACGTGATCTTTATCTCCCCAAAAGAATCTGCCGGACTGACCGGTGTGGTCGAAAAGGCCACCAAAGCCGGCATCCCCGTGTTCGTGCTGGACCGTAACGTAGACGGCAAGGCCTTCACACAGTACATCGGTGGCGACAACGTCGCCATCGGTCGCGCAGCCGGCAAGTACGTCGTCGAGGTCCTTGGCGGTCCGGGCAAGGCACAAGGCAACCTGATCGAAATCTGGGGCAATCAAGGCGTTCAGGCTGCGCACGATCGGCACAACGGCGTCTTCGAATCGGTCGGCAAGGAAAAAGGCATCACGTTGCTCAACGAGCGAGTCGACATCGACTGGAAGCAAGACAAGGCCTATGAGTACATGAAGACGATGCTGCGCCGCTTCCCTAAGATCGACGTGGTCTATGCGCAGAACGATCCGATGGCGTACGGCGCCTACCTTGCTGCCAAGGATCTGGGCCGCGAAAAGCAGATCAAGTTCATCGGCGCCGACGCGCTGCCGCAAGAGGGTGCGACCTGGGTCCTCAACGGCGAGTTGGCCGCGACTTTTCTCTATCCCACGCCGGGCGCAGAGGGAATCCGGCAGGCACTCAAGATGCTGAAGGGCGAGAAGATTCCTCCCAACGTGACTCTCGAGACCGAAGGCGTTTTCAAGGAGAACGCCAAAGCCTTCATCGCCTCGCACTGATTCGCGCATGGCCGAACCTGCGCTGACAATGACAACCGCCCGGGCCTGCCTCGTTCGCATGACCGGCATCAGTATGTCGTTCGGCGGCACCCAGGCGCTGGCAAGCGTCGACTTCGATCTTGAGCCTGGGGAGATCCATGCCATCGCCGGCGAAAACGGTGCGGGCAAGTCGACGTTGATGAAAATCCTGGCTGGCATTTATCAGCCCGACCGCGGTCAGCTGGTCCTGCGCGGCGAGCCGAACCAGATCTTTGGGGTGACCGCCGCGCAAGCCGCAGGCATTGCCACGATCCATCAGGAGTTGAATCTCATCGACTCGCTCAGCGCTGTCGAAAACGTCTTCCTCGGCAAGGAACTGCTGACGCGCTGGCGACTGCCCGACCGCCCGCGCATGCGGTCCCGGGCCACCACCGTGCTGCGCTCGCTGGGCTTCCCCGCCGACCCGCAAGCACCGGTGGGTGGTCTGCGCATGGGCGAGAAACAACTGGTGGAGATTGCCAAGGCACTGATCGCCGACGCGACGGTGTTGATCATGGACGAGCCAACGTCGGCCTTGTCGGACACCGAGACCCAGGCGCTCTATGTGTTGTGCCGGCGACTGCGCGCGCAAGGTATTGGCATCGTGCTGATCACGCACCGGCTAGAGGAGATGTTTCTGTTGGCGGATCGCATCAGCGTATTGCGCGACGGCCGGAAGATCGGGACCTGGGCGACCTCGGAGATCGAATCCCCCTCAGCCCTGGTGTCACTGATGATCGGGAAGAAATTTTCGGCACTCGGCGACAAGGAGTCCGCATTGCCGGGGCCGACCGTCGCGCCCTTGCTGACGGTCGAGCACCTGGCCTTGGCCACTCCGGCGCGCAGCATGGTCGACGATATTTCCTTCACCGTCGGCGCGGGCGAAGTCGTCGGTCTGTCGGGCCTGCTCGGCGCGGGCAAGACCGAGATCCTTGAGGCGCTGTTTGGCATTTCGCCGCACCGCGTCGAAGGTCGCATTCATTACCAAGGCCAGGACGTCCGATTCGGGCAGCCCTGCGATGCCGTCGAGGCCGGCATCGGCATGGTGACCGAAGATCGAAAGCGCGACGGTCTGTTGCTGGAGCAAGACCTCGAGGCCAACTTCCTCCTGCCCAACCTCGGGCAACTACCGGGCTATCCGCTCTATCGCAGGCGCCTGGCACGCGCCCGAACCATCGCCAATGCCACGACCTTCAACGTGCGCTACAAGTTCATCGAACAGCCCAGCGGCACGCTCAGCGGCGGCAACCAGCAGAAGCTCATCATCGGCAAATGGCTGCTGCGCCAACCATGTCTGCTGCTGCTTGACGAGCCGACCCGAGGTGTCGACACCGCGGCCAAAGCCGAGATCTATGCGCTCATTCGAGCCGCCACGCACGCCGGGCTCGCCGTGCTTATTGCAAGTGCAGAAATCGACGAACTCATGCTGCTGTGCGACCGCATTGTGGTGTTGTGCGCCGGCCGCGCCACGGGCACGTTGCAACGCTCCGAATTTTCAGCCAATGCACTGGTCCGGCTTGCCGCCGGCCATACCGGGACTTCTTGATGTTGATGCAATCCAGCGTAATCAAAGGCCTGCTCGCCAGCGCTAAATACTACCTCGGCCTGATCGTGCTGCTGGCGATCGGCGTGCTGGCGTCGCCCCATGACGCCGACGGCAGCAACATTTTCATGAGCGGCTCCAATCTTTCGGATGTGTTTCGGCAGGTGTCAAACATTGGGATCATCTCGATCGGCATGACACTGGTGATCATCGCGGGTGGCATCGACCTCTCGGTCGGTTCGATCATGAGCCTGGGCAGTGTCCTGACGGCGATGCTGCTGACGCAAGCCGGCTGGACCGGCGCGTCGAGCTTCAGCCTCGCAGCGAGCGTGCCCGTGGTCGGCCTTCTGGCCTGGGTCGCAGCGCGTTATCTTCGCTCGAACACAGCAACGACCGCAGCGCCGAATGAAAGTCGGGGCGCTTCCGACCCGAAGGTCGTGGTGGCCGTCATCGCCGCCCTGGTCGCCGGGCTTGGCCTGGCCATCGCCATCGTCATCGCCGTCAAGTTGCCCGGCAAGCTACCGTTGGGGCTGGTGCTGCTGGTGGTGCCACTCGCCGGTTGCGCGATGGGCATGCTGAACGGATGGATCATCACGCGAGGCAGGATGCAACCGTTTATCGTCACGCTGGCCAGCATGGTCGCCATCACCGGAGCAACGCGCCTGATCTCCGGTCAGGACACGGCGGTGCATGCGATCTACAGCGGCACCAACGCCACCACGGACATCGAGGCCCTGCGCGCCCTGTTGTTCGGCATCGTGCCGGTGCCCGCCCTGTTTTTCCTGGGCACCGCGCTGATCTTCGGCTTCGTGTTGAGCCGCACCGTCTTCGGCAAGTACCTTTACGCCATCGGCGGCAACGAAAAATGCGCACGCCTGTCGGGACTGCGGGTCGACCGCCACAAGATCGCGACCTATGCCATCTCGGGCCTGCTATCGGCCCTGGTCGGTGTGCTGTTCGCTGCGCAGTTTCGACAAGGCAAGTCCGATGCTGGACTGGGTTGGGAGCTCGATGCGATCGCCGCCGTTGTGATCGGCGGGACCACCTTGATGGGAGGCGCCGGACGTATCTCGGGAACCATTGCGGGCGTGCTGATCTTCGGGTTTCTGGGCAACATCTTGCTGCTCAACAACATCGACAGCAACACGCAATTGCTGTTGAAGGGAATCATCATCATCGTTGCCGTTTTTCTCCAGCAAACTCCGTTGTCACGCATGGGCCTGACACGCAAATCACTCTAAGGGCCGCATGCTTAAGAACATCGATCCACTCCTCACGCCAGCGCTGCTGCGGGAACTGGCCGCCATGGGGC
>JANXTS010000084.1 GCA_025352265.1 Variovorax sp.
TGGCCCGAGTGCTCACCGGCGTCGGTGTGACGCTGCGCGCGACCGACGAACCAGCGCCGCGCATGCGTCCTGCTCTTGCAGAGGACTACGTGCGCCGCGGGCTGTTCGAGTTCAATCCGCAGCGCCACGACTATGGCAGCAAGACCTTGCTGGGCCGACCGATTACTGGTCACGGCATGGCCGAAGTCGACGAGGCACTCGACCGCCTCGCTCGCGCGCCGGCCACGGCACGCTTCATCTCGCGCAAGCTGGCTGTGTATTTCGTTGCAGATGACCCGTCGCAGGTGCTGGTCGATCGCATGGTCGACAGCTTCGTGCGGAGCGACGGCGACATCGCCGTGACGCTGGCCACGATGTTCTCGTCGCCCGAGTTCAGCGCGTCGCTCGGCCACAAGTTTCGCGATCCGGTGCACTACGCGCTGGCCGGCGTACGGCTGGCCTACGACGATCGCGTGGTGACGAACACGGCGCCACTGCTCGGCTGGATCACCCGCATGGGCGAGCCGCTGTATGGTCATGAGACGCCAGACGGCTATCCGCTCACGCAATCGGCGTGGGCCAGTGCCGGGCAGATGACCACGCGCTTCGAGATCGCGCGCGCCATAGGTGCCAACGGCGCAGTGCTGTTTCGTACCGACGATGCAGCGCCTCTGGAGCGCCCGACGTTTCCAGCGCTGGCCGAGTCGAGTGCGGTGCGTGCGGCGCTGCCGGGCTTTGGCGCCAACACGCGGGCCGCGCTGGCCGATGCGCGGTCGCAGCAGGACTGGAACACCTTCCTGCTGGCATCGCCTGAATTGATGAATCGCTGAACGCGGATTGGGAATGCACATGCAACGCCGACACCTTTTGAACTTCATGGGCGCCATGCCGTTCGCTGGCGCTGCGGGCCGGCTCATGGCTGCGCCCGCCGCAGGCAATGCGAAGCTGCTGGTCGTATTTCTGCGCGGCGCTTACGACTGCGCCAACCTGCTGGTGCCGATCGCCTCGGGAACGTCCGATGACTTCTATCGCTCCTCGCGGCCGACCATCGCCGTGCCGCGGCCGGGTCAGCCCAATGGCGCCTTGCCGCTCGATGCGCATTGGGGCCTGCACCCGGTGCTCGCGACCAGCGTGATGCCGTTGTTCCAGAAGCAGCAGGCGGCGTTCATTCCGTTCGCCGGCACCGACGACCTCACACGCAGTCACTTCGAAACGCAGGACTCGATCGAGCTCGGCCAGGCCCTCGACCGCGGCCGCGACTACCGCTCGGGCTTTCTCAACCGGCTGGCCAGCGTGCTCGGTGCCGGACCGCTGACGGCGGTGTCGCCGATGGCTTTTACCGACCAGCTACCGATCGCGCTCAGGGGCGACGCCAAGGCCGCCAACATGGCGCTCGGCTCGGTCGGCCGCCAGGCCATCGACGCGCGCCAGAGCAAGGTTATCGAGGCGATGTACCGCAACACCCAGCTGGCGCAGCCGGTGGTCGAAGGCTTTGCGGTGCGTGACGAAGTACAGCGCGCCGTCAAGGAAGAAATGGAAGCAGCCAGCCGCAACGCGATGACGGCGAAAGGTTTCGAGCTGGTCGCTCGACGCATGGCACGGCTGATGCGCGAACGCTTCGACCTCGGCTTCGTCGATGTCGGCGGCTGGGACACGCACGTGGGGCAGGGCGCCGGCGCTGGTTACCTCGCCAACCGCCTCGAAGAACTCGGCCGTGGCGTCGCCGGCTTTGCGGAAGAGATGGGTGACGACGCCTGGCGCGACACGGTGGTGGTGGTCATCAGCGAGTTCGGCCGCACCTTCCGTGAAAACGGCAATAAAGGCACCGACCATGGCCACGGCACCGTGTACTGGGTGCTCGGCGGCGGCCTCGCGGCACAGGCTGGCGGTCGCGTGCTGGGTGAGCAGGTCGAGGTGTCGCAAACCAACTTGTTCCAGAACCGCGACTACCCGGTGCTGAACGAATACCGCGCCGTGTTCGGCGGGTTGTTCGCGCGCATGTACGGGCTTTCGCCGGCCCAGCTCGACAAGGTCTTTGCCGGCGTTACGCCGAAAGATCTCAAGCTGGTGTGACGGAGCGCGGGCTCAGCTGCTCAGGACGACTTCGGTGCCGCCAGCCTTGATGAGCGCGCGCATGCCGGGTCTGTCGCCGCGGCGTACCCGCACGCCCACACCGAGCGTTTCGTAGAGCGTGCGCAGTTCGGTCGCTTGTGGATGCACCACTTCGAAGTCGAGCAGTTCGAGCCCGCCCGGTACCGTGACCGACGGATGTTTGGTGTCGAGCCAATCGATGTAGAAGGGCAGATAGAGGCCGAAGGCAGAACCGGTCGTGTGGCTTAGCGTCCAGTGAATTTTCGTGCCGTCGGGTTGCGCGCGGCTCGAGTCGAACGGACCCTGAAAAGGCAGGTCGGCACTGGCAGCGGCTGCGGCAAGGGCGTTCATGTCGGTGCAGTGCATCGCGAAGGTCAAGAGCCCTGGTCCCGGGCGCGCCATGATGTCCTTGACGAAGCCGCCAGACACCGTGGCGAGGTCTTGTTCCGGGTCTGGCCCCAGCAGCTCGATGTAGCGGCCATCGCCGAACGAGAGCAGCGCGTTGCGCGTGCCCTTGCCGGGATGCGAGCCGCCTTCGACGGGGCGCACTCCGGTGAGCTCCTCGAAGAAGTCGATGCCGGCGCGCAGGTCGGGCACGGCCCAGAGAAGATGGTCGATAGTTAACATTTGTCAGTCCCAGTGGTGCAGGCCGCCCAATGCGGCTTGCTGGATTTCGATGGCGTGGGTGAGCACGCTGCGTTGCCAGGCGAGCGAGTTCGGCGAGAAGGCGTCGGCCACCTGTTCGCGCATGCGCTCGCTTTCGGCGAGCGGCAGGTCGGGCGAGCGCTTGAGATGTCGCTCGATCTGCAGCGCATGCCGCATCTCGTCGTTCGGCAGCGTGCCGAACTCGATCACCGCGCCGGTGACTTCGGCCGCTGGCGCGAAGCGCTGCACGCCGTCGAATAGCAGGCCGGTGTAGGCGGGTCGGTCGACGCCACCGAAGCCGCCGCGCGTTTCGACGCGGTCTTTGCCCCACCACGCGCAAGCACGCTGCCAGGCCGCGCCGGCACGTTCGTTGAAGCAAAGGAAGAAGGGCTCGCCGCGTTCACCCAGGCCGGTGTGCCAGTCGATCAGCGCGATCTTGCGCACGCCCGCGAGGTGGCGCTCGATGAGGGTCTCCAGCGTGAAGTTTGACCACTCGCGTTGCGTGCCGCCATAGTGAAAGCCATCGGGGTGCGTGTACTGGCCCTTGCTGGTGGCGTCGACGTAGCGAGCGCGGCCGTGGCGCTCGATCCACGCGTCGCAGGCCGCATTGGTGGCCGCGCTGCCGGCTTCGGGGCGCCAGTCGGGCGGAAAGAGCAGCGCATGCAGCTCGGGATAGAGCGGATTCGCCGGCACGCCTTGCGACCAGTCGATGAAGTTGCGGTTCAGGTCGACGCCGTTCTCGGTGGTGCGCACCGTGTGGGCGAAGCCCCAGGGGTTGACCGCGTGGACCAGCACCACGCGCACGTCGAGCGCCGCCGCCGACGTCGAGAGATAGTCGAGCAGCGCGATCTGCGCGGCCGATCCGACGAATCCCTCGGGTCCGTGTGTGGCGCTGATGACGAGCAGCGCGCGCTCTGCATCGGCGGGGCCGAGCACCGCGACGTCAGTCGTCAGCACGCCTTCGTGGGTGAAGGTATCGACGCACGCGCCGG
>JANXTS010000085.1 GCA_025352265.1 Variovorax sp.
AGTGCTCCAAATGCGGCGGCCACTTCGTGACCGAGCCCTACGAAAACGCCAAGCACTACGTCTGCGGCATGTGCGTGCCGCCAGCGCGAGCGGGCAAAGGGGCGGCGGCGGGCGGCATTCATTTGCAGTAATTCTGCGAGGTCGTGCCGGTCACAAAGATTCGATAAGGGCCCCTGAACGGGCCCTTTTCAATGGAGTGCGGCAAGTGCGATATGTGCCAAATCGCTGCATGCGCGGAGCACTGTCTGCTGCCGCTTTTCACATGTCATACAGGTCACTCGTGCCTTGAACTGATCACCGCCACATGTTCGTCATCATCGGTTACGTCGTCGCACTGGGCTGCATTTTTGGCGGCTACATCATCCACGGTGGAAACATCGGCGTGGTGCTGCATGCATTGCCGATCGAGATGATGGTGATCGGCGGTGGTGCCATCGGCGCCTTCATCGTGAACAACCAGCCGAAGGTGCTGAAGGCCACGCTCAGGGCGGTGCCCAAAGCCTTCAAGGGCAGCAAATACACCAAGGCGCGCTACATGGAGCTGATGGCGCTGCTCTACGACATCCTGCAAAAGGCGCGCAAGGACGGACTGATGTCGATCGAAAAAGATGTCGAAGCACCGCAGGACTCGGCCATCTTCCAGAAGTACGCGACCGTGGGCAAAGACCATCACGTGGTGGAGTTCACTACCGACTACCTGCGCATGATGGTGTCGGGCAACCTGAACGCCCACGAGATCGAAGCGCTGATGGACAGCGAGATCGAAACGCATCACCAGGAAGAGCACGCGCCCGTCGCGGCCATCGCGCGACTGGCTGGCGGGCTACCGGCTTTCGGCATCGTGGCCGCCGTGCTGGGGGTGGTCAACACCATGGGCTCGGTCGGCCAGCCACCGGCGGTGCTCGGCGCCATGATCGGCTCGGCGCTGGTCGGCACCTTCCTCGGCATCCTGATGGCGTATTGCATCGTGGAGCCCTTCGGCGGCCTGCTCGAGCAGAAGGCCGAAGACGCATCGAAGGAACTGCAGTGCATCAAGACCACCCTGCTCGCGAGCATGCAGGGCTACAACCCGACGACCGCGATCGAGTTCGGCCGCAAGGTGCTGTTCTCGACCGACCGCCCGAGCTTCAGCGAGCTCGAAGCCCACGTGAAGAAGAAGTAGGCAGAAACTCCCCATGGCCACCAGTCCCGGCACCAAGAAGCTCCAGCCGATCATCATCAAGCGGGTGAAGAAGACCGCGCATGCGCATCACGGCGGCGCCTGGAAAATCGCCTACGCCGACTTCGTGACCGCGATGATGGCGTTCTTTCTTTTGATGTGGCTTTTGGGCTCCACGGCCAAGGGCGATCTGCAGGGCATCGCCTCTTACTTTCAGTCGCCGCTCAAGGTCGAGATGGCGGGCGGTTCTGGCGCCGGTGCTAGTTCGAGCATCGTCACGGGCGGTGGCAAAGACTTGACGCGCACGGTCGGCGCGGTCAAGCGCAACGACGGCAGCAAGGGCAAGGAGAGCGCGCCTCTCAACATCGAAGACCCGAAACGGGAACAAGCCAAACAGGATGCGCGCCGCATGAACGAATTGCGCGCCAAGATGGACGCGCTGATTGCCGCCAACCCGAAGCTGCGCGAGTACCGCTCGCAGATCAAGATGCAGGTCACCATCGATGGCCTGGAGATCCAGATCGTCGACGACCAGAACAGGCCCATGTTCGACACCGGCAGCTCGCTGGTGAAACCGCAGATGCGCGACATCCTTCATGAGATCGGCAGCGCGCTCAACGGTATCGAGAACAAGGTCAGCCTGGCCGGCCACACCGACGCCACGCCATACGGCAACGGCGATCGCGGCTACGGCAACTGGGAGCTTTCGGCCGATCGCGCCAACGCGTCGCGCCGCGAACTCGTCGCCTCGGGCATGCCCGACGACAAGCTGGTGCGCGTGGTCGGCCTGGCCGCCAGCGACCTGCTCGACAAGGGTAACGCGATGGCGCCGGTGAATCGCCGCATCAGCATCACGGTGCTGACACACGAGGCTGAATCGCGCCTGCTCGGAACGCCGCGCCTGGATGCGCCCGATGCGCTGAAGGCCATCAACGAACAGCTGGCCCGCGACCACGACAAGGGCGCGTCTACAGACAAGCCGTAAGCGGCGGCTCGCCTCGCGTCGCTGCGAATTGACCGGCACTCGCGCCGCTTATCGGCGCTTCGTTTTCGCTCCCGCTTCGGACAATGGCTGGCACACCCAAAGCCCGCCATGGAATCCAGCAGTCAGGACCGCCGCCTCCCCGCCACGCAACGCAAGCTCGACCAGGCTCGCCGCGACGGCCAGGCTGCGCGCTCGAAAGACCTGCCGCACCTGATCGTGCTCGGCACCGGCTCGGTCGCGCTGCTGCTGCTGGCGCCGACCGCCTTCGAGCGCATGCGCAGCACGCTGGCACATGCCTTTCACTTCGACGCGCACAGCATCGCGCAGCCCGCCGACATGTTGGCGCGCCTCACCTCGTATACCAACCTCGGGCTTGCGGCCTGCGCGATCTTTGCAGCCATCGTGCTGTTCGCGGCCATCGCAGGCACCATCGCGACGGGCGGCTGGGTCGCGAGCATCAAGTCGATCACGCCCGACCTGAGTCGGCTCAATCCGTTGTCGGGCATCGGCAATCTGGTGTCCAAACAGCAGTTGGTCAACGTCGCCAAGCTGGTCTTCATGTCGGCGCTGCTCGGCAGCGTCGGCTACATGTTCGCGGCGGGCTCGCTCCACACCATCGCGCAACT
This sequence comes from Variovorax sp., assembly GCA_025352265.1. Taxonomy (GTDB): domain Bacteria; phylum Pseudomonadota; class Gammaproteobacteria; order Burkholderiales; family Burkholderiaceae_C; genus Variovorax. The sequence goes on from JANXTS010000085.1 coordinate 2,771, forward strand.
CGCGATGCAGCAATCACCCGCCGGACTGGCCGCGCTCGGCGACTGGCTGGTGTCCGGCATGAGCCTGGTGATGCTGGTGGTGCTGGCCGCCGCGGTGATCGACGTGCCGCTGCAAAACCACTTTCATCGCGCTAAGCTGAAGATGTCGCACCAGGAAGTGCAGCAGGAGCACAAGGAAGCCGACGGCAACCCGCAGATGAAGGGCCAGATGCGCCGCAACGCCCGCGAGCGAGCACAGCGCAGCAGCATCACCGCCGTGCCGCGCGCCGACTTCATCCTGATGAACCCGACGCACTTTGCAGTGGCGATGCGCTACGACGAGCAGACCATGAGCGCACCGCAAGTGATCTCCAAGGGCGCCGACCTGCTCGCCATGAAGATCCGCGACATCGCCAAGGAGCATTCGATTCCGATCGTGCAGTCGCCGATGCTGGCGCGTGCCTTGTATGCGCATGCTGAACTCGATCAGCCCATTCCGGCCAGCCTCTTTACCGCCGTGGCGCAGGTGCTGGCCTATGTGTATCGCCTGAAGGCCGCGCTGCGCGGTGAAGCGCCAATGCCGCTGGTAGTGCCGGAGCCTTTCGTGCCGCCGGAGCTCGATCCGCTGAACAAAGCGCCCAAGCAACCCAAGAATCCGAAGCAACCCGTCGAAGGCACTGAATGAATCTGGACATGATCCGCCAATGGTTCGGTGCGCAGGGCGCGATGTTCCAGCGCGCCGCGGCGCCGTTGCTCGTCGTCGCCATTCTCGGCCTGATGGTGCTGCCGATTCCGCCCTGGCTGCTCGACACTTTCTTCACCATCAACATCGCTGTCGCGTTGATGGTGATGATGGTCGCGGCCTACATGGTGCGGCCGCTCGACTTCGCTGCGTTCCCCTCCGTGCTGCTGCTCACCACGTTGATGCGGCTGTCGCTCAACGTGGCATCGACACGGGTCGTGCTGCTCGAAGGCCACACCGGGCCCGGCGCCGCGGGTGCGGTGATCGAAGCCTTCGGCCACTTCCTGATCGGTGGCAATTTCGCGGTCGGTCTGATCGTGTTCGCGATCCTGGTGGTCATCAACTTCGTGGTGGTCACCAAGGGCGCCGAGCGCATTGCCGAAGTGTCGGCGCGCTTCACGCTGGACGCGATGCCGGGCAAGCAGATGGCAGTCGATGCCGACCTCAACTCCGGCAATATCGACGAGAAAGAAGCGCGACGCCGCCGTCTCGAAGTGGCCGAAGAAGCCAACTTTTTCGGCGCGATGGACGGTGCCTCCAAATTCGTGCGCGGCGACGCGATGGCCGGCATTCTGATTTTGATCATCAGCGTGATCGGCGGCTTCACCATCGGCGTGTTGCAGCATGGTCTGCCGGTCGGCAAGGCCGCCGACACCTACGTGCTTCTGGCTGTGGGCGATGCGCTGGTCGCGCAGATTCCAGGCCTGCTGATCTCGGTTGCAGCGGCCATGGTGATCTCGCGCGTCGGCAAGGAAGAAGACGTCGGCCGACAGATCGTGCAGCAGCTCTTCACTTCGCCGCGCGTGCTGGGGCTGACAGCCGGCATCCTCATCCTGCTCGGCATCATTCCCGGCATGCCGCATGTCGTGTTCCTGGTGATGGGCGGCTTGCTCGGCTACGGCGCGTGGATGATTTCGCGGCGTCCACCGCCGGCAGTCGATGCGCCTGCGCCACCACCCGCGGCCGATGCAGAAGCCACGTGGGACGACCTGCAACCGGTCGATCTGCTCGGCCTCGAACTCGGCTATCGCCTGATCGCACTGGTCGACAAGAACCGCCAAGGCGACCTGCTCATGCGCATCAAGGGCGTGCGCCGCAAGTTCGCGCAGGAGGTCGGCTTTTTGCCGCCGGCTGTGCACGTGCGCGACAACCTCGAACTGAAGCCGAGCGGCTACCGCGTGACCTTGCGTGGCGTGATGGTGGCCGAGGGCGAGGCTTTTCCCGGCATGTACCTGGCGATCAACCCGGGCGGCATCAGCACCCCGCTGATCGGCACCGCGACGACCGACCCGGCCTTCGGCCTGCCGGCGCACTGGATCGAAGAACGCCAGAAGGAAGCCGCGCAAATGGCCGGTTTTACCGTGGTTGATTCACCCACCGTGATGGCGACCCATCTCTCACACTTGATGCAGGTTCAGGCAGCGCGCTTGCTGAGCCGCACCGAAACCCAACAACTGGTCGAACACGTGAGCAAGCTGGCCCCCAAGCTGATCGAAGAAGTCGTACCCAAGCTGGTACCGATCTCGACGTTCCAGAAAGTTCTGCAGCTGCTGCTCGAAGAGTCGGTTCATATCCGCGACATCCGCACCATCGTCGAAACGCTGGCCGAACAAGCCGGCCATACCACCGACCCGGCCGAGCTGGCGCGCCGCGTGCGCGTGGCGCTGTCGCCGGCCATCGTCCAGCAGATCTACGGCCCGACGCGCGAGCTCGACGTGATCGCCATCGAGCCTGGCTTCGAGCGGCTGCTGGTGCAGGCGCTGGCCAATGCGCAAGCCCCTGCCCTCGACCCCGGCGTGGCCGAACTGTTCACCCGCACCGCTGCCGAAGTCGCGCAAAAGCAGGAAGAGCTGGGCGTTCCCGCCTGCCTCCTGGTGCCCGACGCCATCCGCAGCTCGATCTCACGCCTGGTGCGCCGCGTTGCGCCTCGTTTGCAAGTGCTGGCGCACAGCGAAATTCCTGAAACCCACACGATCCGCATCGGCCCGATCCTTCGAGGTGCTTCCGCATGAATATTCAACGCTTTCTCGCACCGACCGCCCGCGAGGCATTGGCCAAGGCGCGGGCCGTCTTCGGTGACGACACGCTGATCCTGTCGAACCGCCAGGTGCCCGACGGCGTCGAAGTGATGGCCGCGACCGAAGCCGCGCTGGCGCTGATCGACAGCGAAACGCCCATGCACGGATCGGTCGAAGTCACGCGCACAGCGCCGGCTCCAGCGCTTAAAGCGATGCCCGAACCGGTGGCGGCGCCCGCGCTCGATATCGGCGTACAAGCCGACACCGAACAACTCGCGATGAGTACGCTGTCGTTCCAGGACTATGTACGCGAGCGGATGCTGCGCCGACAACACGAAGCGAGCGCGCCGGCTGCTGCAGTAGCAGTCATGGTGCCAGTCGTGCAACCCGACTTGGCAAGACATTCCGCAGTCGGTATCTCGGTGCAGTCGTCGCCCGCGATGACCGTGACGGTAAGCGATTTCGTCGCCTCCACTTCGGCGTTGGATGCGTCCTCCAGCGTCCCGGCTCCTGCTCCGGAGCCGACCTGGCCCGAGCAGGCACCGACCGAACCGATGCCGCTGCACCTGAACGCCGCAGCCAACCCCGTCACGGCCGCAGCACCGGACCTGATGGCGCAACTGCTGTCGATGCAAACGATGATGGACGAGCGCTTCAGTGCGCTCGCATGGCTCGGCCAGGCGCGGCAAGACCCGATCCAGTCGAACCTGATGCTGAAGCTGGTGCGTGCCGGCTACTCGCCCGGCCTCGCGCGCTCGGTGCTCGAAGCCATGCCCGCTTCACTCGAAGCCGGCGACGCCGTGCGCTGGCTGCTCGGCTCGCTGGAGAACCGGCTCAGCTCCAAGACCGTGCAGCCGTCGATCCCTGAAGAAGGCGGCGTGTTCGCGTTGATTGGCGCGACCGGTGTCGGCAAGACCACCAGCGCCGCCAAGCTGGCCGCGCTCGGCGCGCAATTGCACGGACCCTCCGGCGTCGGCCTCATCACGCTCGACACACAACGCGCCGGGGCGCACGAACAACTGCGCGCCCATGGGCGCAGCCTCGGCGTCGTGGCGCATCTGGCGCACGACCGCGCCGCGCTGCAGGAGTTACTGCATTTGTTGATAGGCAAGAAGGTCGTGATCATCGACACCGCCGGCGTGGCGCCGCACGATCCGCGTCGCCGCGATCTGCTCGACATGCTCGACGTGCCGAACGTCAAGCGCGTGCTGGTCCTCAACGCGGGCGCGCATGGCGACACGCTAGAAGACATGGCCATCGCATTCAAGCTCGGCGGTACGCGTCAGGCCATCGTCTCGAAGATCGACGAAGCCGCCAAGCTCGGCCCGGTGCTCGACGTGCTGATGCGCCATGAGTTCACCGTGCGCGGCATCGGCAACGGCCAGCGCGTGCCCGAAGACTGGAAGGTCGGCGATGCGCGCGGCCTCGTCCGCGCCTCTATGCAGGCAGCCCAACGCTCGGCCTTCGACCCGAAGCCGGTCGACATGCCCTGCTACTTCTCACCGGCCGACTGCGGCGCCTGAACTTCGACGCAATGCTCGCTGCTACCGCTTCCCAGATGTACAACACCCAAGGCCGACTCGACCGCGACGGTTTGATCCGCCAGTACGTGCCGTTGGTGCAGCGTCTCGCGCACCACATGATCGCGAAGCTGCCGGCCAACGTCGAACTCGACGACCTGATCCAGGTCGGAATGATCGGCCTGGCCGATGCCCTGTCGCGCTTCGAAGCGAGCCAGGGCGTGCAGTTCGAAACCTTCGCGACGCAACGTATTCGCGGCGCCATGCTCGATGAGCTGCGCGAAGGCGATTGGCTGTCGCGCGGCTCGCGCAAGAGCCAAAAGCAAATCGAACAGGCCGTGCACAAACTCGAGCATCGACTCGGCCGCTCACCGGTCGAGTCGGAGATTGCCGCCGAACTCAAGATGCCGCTGGACGAATACCAGGCCCTGCTCGGTCGCGTGCGCGGCACGCAACTGGTCTACCTCGAAGACATCGGCGCCGGCAGCGAGGACTCCGACGGTTTTCTTGATAGGCATACCGCCGACACGGAAGCCGACCCGCTGAGCCTGCTGAAAGATCAGCGTTTGAAGAAGGCACTGGTGGTGGCAATCGACGGTCTGCCGGAACGCGAGCGCTTCATCATGGGCATGTACTACGAGCAGGACATGAACCTGAAAGAGATCGCCGCGGTGCTCGGCATCACCGAGTCACGCGTGAGCCAGTTGCACAGCCAGTCGATCGCACGGCTTCGCGCGAAGATGCGCAGCCACTGATCCGGTGCGAGAAACAGAAACAGACCGAAACGGCGCGATTCAGTCGGGTCGTTGCACGCACGACACCTGACGCGGCACGCCGGCCTTCTGGTCACCGCCGACGATCTTCTTCACCTGGCCAACGGGACATTTGCCGTCATCCACATAGACGATGTCGCCGCGGCGTACGGTACCCGTCGCAGGCATTTCCTTCAGGTACTCGATCGGTGCAGATGCGGAAACGCCGACTGCTGTCAACAGCAAGCCGGCGAGCGCGGTTCGAGTGAGTTCGGAGCGGGTGAGTGAATTCATCGCGCGTATCTTGCAAGATTTTTGCCGCCCGGATTGCAGCGGTTCAGCAGATCAATGCGAAGCGAAGGTCGGGCGGTCGCCAAGCCGTGCATAGGTCGCGTCGGCTTGCGGCCTGAAGATAGAAGCCAGCGCGCGCTCCACCACCACGGTGCGGCGAGCGATGCTTTGGCGTTGCGTGGCCAGGCGCTGTGCCACTGCATCAATGCGGCGACGGAAGGCATGGTCGAACACTTCGGCCGACAGGGCCGCTTCGAGCACACGGGCGAAAGACAGGGCGACCTCGCGCAAGGCGGCGCAAGCGCGCTGCAGTGCGTCGGGTTCGCCGGCCATCAGGCCGGCATCGACCACGTCGAGCTGCTGCTCGACTTCGACCAAAAGGGATTCAGCGGAATTGCGGGTATCGGGCATGGTCAGTTCCTCACTCGGCTCAACATTTCCTGGGCATTCGAAAGCATCTTGTCGGCGATGGCGCCGGAATCGACCTTGAAGGTGCCATCGGCGATGGACGCCTTGACGGACGCCACCTTGGCTTCATCGATGCCAGTACCGGCCGAGGCGACGTTCAGCGTGCGGGCCGCGCCCGACACCGTGACGGTCGCACCCGAACCGCTGGCAGCGCCTGCTGCTTCGGTTGCACCGGTGCCGCTCGAGGCTCCGCCGCGCTCGGCCTTGGTGGCTGCGAGCGATGCGGCCGCAAGGGCGGGATCGTTCAACGCTTGGATCTTCATGATTCAACTCCAGTGCCCCCTTGTGGAAGCATCGTTCCTGTAATTTCGGCACCCCTTCAAGGAACTTGAGAACTTTTTTCAGGCTGAACTACATCGAAAGCCGTACCGTGCGCAAATCCTGCACGATTCCGGTGGTGATCCGGCCGTTTTCCATTCGCAGGCGCACCAACTGGCCGACAACACCCGGCGTCATGGCCTGCGCATCCGAAGTCACCTCGAAGCCCGGCCCCATGGCCACCACCCGCACCTGCGCCCCGGCGGCGAACACCTGGGCCGGCTTGACCATCGATTGACGCACCGGCTGCCCGGCCACCAACGAATGCGCTGCGGTCTGCCCAATCCACAAGGCCGGATCGGCCACGACAGGCGACGGCTCGGCGGCCCAGTCGGCTTCGGCCTCGACGGCGTTGGCGGCTGTCAGCAATGTGCCGGCGACCACGTTGTCGCGCAACACCCAGGCCGGGCCGAAGGCCTTGATGGTTACGGGCAGGAACACGTTCCAGCGACCGCCCCCATCGGTGCAGCGCAGGCCGAGCCGGGTGCGGCCCCACAAGCGCAGGCCGACCGGAATGTAGGGCTCGACGTGAGTGCACGGTGCCAGCCGCAGCCGGCTGTCGAGTGCGCCAACGCTCACTTCCATGCGAAGCGGCGACGCCGATGCGGCTTGCGATCTTGCAACGGCATCGTCGAGCCACTGCTGCGTGGCGGCGACGAACTCCGGCACCACCTCGGCGCCTTGCGACGGTGCCTGCTGGGCCTGGGCGGCACCGCACAAGGCCGCCACATACAAAGAGACGCAAAGCGCCGCAGCACCGACGAGGCGGCCGTTGCGATAGCTGCGCTGATTGCCTTTACCGCATTCACCGCGAAATTGAAGAAACGGCATGAGGCGCCTTTCCGGAAGTCCAAAGAAGAAGCTGCAGCAACAGTGCCGCGACTGAAATATAGGCAGGGTCGCGCCGCACAAAGCCCCGAACAGGCCGCGAATCCCCCCTTTACTCCGTGCTTCCCGGAGTGGCCGCGTTTTCATAATTTCCACACGGCCCGAAATGGCCACCCACTACTATCCGAGGCCCTTCCGATGCTGGACAACTTGACGAACTCACTGGACTTCCATGCGAAGGCCCTGGTGCTGCGCGCCGATCGCCAGCGCGTGATCGCCAGCAACATCGCCAACGCCGACACGCCCGGCTATGCGGCCCGCGACTTCAACTTTGCAGATGCACTGAAGAGTGCGACGGGTAGCGCAAGCAGCGGCTCGCCCCTGCGCATGGCGACCAGCGCCGACACCATCGACAGCGGCCGCAGCAACGCACGCCACATCCCCCTCACCGGCGGCATCGGTGACAGCGACAACGGCGCGGGCTACGTAGTGCAGACCCAGCCCACCGCCGACGGCAACAGCGTCGACCTCGATCGCGAACGCGCCGCCTTTGCCGACAACGCGGTGCGCTACGAAGCCACGTTGCGCTTCATCAACGGCCAGAGCAAGACTTTGATGTCTGCCATCCAGGGGCAATAAACCATGTCGATGTTCTCGATCCTCGGCATTGCCGGCAGTGCGGTCAGCGCGCAGTCGCAACGCCTCAACGTGGTAGCCAGCAACCTGGCCAACGTCGATGCCGTGGCCGGGCCCGACGGCCAGGCCTACAAGGCGCGCCAAGTCGTATTCCAGACCGTGCCGTACGGCAGCGGCTCCGATGCCGGCGTGCGCGTCGACTCGATCTCCGAGAACCAGACGCCCGGCCGCAAGGTGCACGAACCCGCCAGTCCGGCCGCCGATGCCGAGGGCTACGTGACGCACTCCAACGTGAACCCGGTGGAAGAGATGGTCAACATGATTTCGGCCTCGCGCTCCTACCAGAACAACATCGAAATCATGAACACCGCCAAGAGCCTGATGCTGAAGACGCTTCAGCTCGGCCAGTAAGAAAAGGACTCCGTCAATGACCGCCACCAGCGCCACTTCCGCCATTGCCAGTTCGACGTCGAGCTACAACATCAGCTCGAGTGCCGACAAGGCCGCGAGCACCGGCACGAGCACCAGCTCCGCGGACATCCAGGACCGTTTCCTGAAGCTGCTGGTCGCCCAGCTCAGCAACCAGGATCCGATGAATCCGATGGACAACGCGCAGATGACTACGCAGATGGCGCAGATCAACACCGTCACCGGCATCGAGTCGCTCAACACCACGATGAAGGCGATGGCAGCGCAAATGGCGTCGCAGCAAATGCTGCAATCCGGCGACATGGTCGGGCGCAGCGTGCTGACCGAAGGCAACCAGATCGCCATCGACGGCACCACGGCCGTCGGCGCGGTCGAGCTCGCCACCGGTGCGACCGACGTCAAGGTGCAAGTGATGACCGCCGGCGGCCAAATCGTCGACACCGTCTCGCTCGGCAAGCTCGACGCCGGCCAGCACGGTTTCAGTCTCGACGCGTCGAAGTACCCGGCCGGTGCGGCGCTGCAGTTCAAGGTCACCGCCACCAACGGCAGCGACGCGGTGCAGTCCACGGCACTGATGCGCGACAAGGTCGTGGCCGTCGGCAGCGATGCCGCCGGGCTCACGCTCACGCTGCTGTCTGCCGGCGTCACGCCGTATGCCAAGGTCCATACGGTTCTCTGATTCGCCCTCTTCCTTCCAGGAGCACTCCATGAGTTTTGAACAAGCACTTTCCGGCCTCAACGCAGCCAGTCGCAGCCTCGACGTGATCGGCAACAACATCGCCAACGCCGGCACCACCGGCATGAAGTCCTCGCGCGCCGAGTTCGCCGAGATCTATGCCAGCTCGGCCGGCGCACTGGGCGGCACCAACCTCGGGCTCGGCGTCGAAGTGGGCGCGGTGGCGCAACAGTTCTCGCAAGGCACGCTGTCGATCACCGGCAACGACCTGGACGTCGCCATCAACGGCAAAGGGTTTTTCCAGGTGAAGTCGACCGACGGATCGACCGCCTACACGCGTGCCGGCAACTTCAAGCTCGACAAGACCGGCGCCATCGTCACCAACAGCGGCGCCACGGTGATGGGTTACCCGACCGACGCCAATGGCGTACGTCAGAGCTTCGACGCGCAACCGCTCAAGCTGCCCACCGGCGCGCCGATTCCGGCCAAGCAAACGACCAAGATGGCCGCCGAGATCACGCTCAACGCAGCTGCGCCCATCGCCGCCACCGCAACGCCCCCGACACCGATCAAGACCTACGGCACTTCGCTCACCGCGTTCGACGCGCAGGGCCTGGAAGTTCCTGTCGGCATGTATTTCACCAAGATGGCCAACAACAGCTGGCAGGTGCACACCAGCGTGAACGGAAGCGATCCGAGCACCTCGACACCCTTCACCGTCAACTTCAACGCCGACGGCAGCCTGAATACCGCCACCTCACCCGTGCCCAGCCTGACGCTGGCCTCGCCCAACGACCCGGCGCAGACCTTCCCCATCACCCTCGACCTGAGCAAGATGACGCAGGTGAACTCTGCCTTTGCCGTGGCCGATCTTTCGCAGGACGGCTACACCTCGGGTGCGCTCACCGGCATCAAGATCGAAGACAGCGGCATCCTTACCGCCACTTACTCGAACGGCCAGACGCAGTCGGCCGGCCAGGTCGCATTGGTCAACTTCCGCAATGCGCAGGGCCTGTCGCCGACCGGCTCGGGCTACTGGGTGGAGACCTCTGCGTCGGGCCAGCCGGTGCACGGCGCGCCGGGCGAAGGCACTTTCGGCCAGTTGCGCTCGGGCGCGCTCGAAGAATCGAACGTCGACCTGACGGCCGAGCTGGTCAACATGATGACCACGCAGCGCGCCTACCAGGCCAACGCGCAAACCATCAAGACGCAAGACCAGGTCATGTCGACCCTGGTGAACCTGCGCTGATCGATAAGTCCGCCAAGACCTTCAAGCACACGCACGGCACCCCATGGACCACCTGATCTATACCGCGATGAGCGGCGCCAACGCGGCCGCCCAACGCCAGGCCGTGCTCGCGAACAACCTCGCGAACGCCTCGACGCAAGGCTTTCGGGCCGAGCTGTCGACCTTTCGTGCGGTGCCGGTGCGCGGCGATGGCGCCACCACCCGTGTGTTCGCACTCGAAGCCACTTCGGGCCACGACAGTTCGCCCGGTGCCGTGCAGCGCACCGGGCGCAGCCTCGACGTGCAAGCGCAAGGCAACGCATGGTTCGCAGTGCAGGGGCTCGACGGCACCGAAGCCTATAGCCGCTCCGGCGCGCTGCAGGTGTCGTCGACCGGCACGCTGGTCAACAGCTCGGGCCTGGTCATCTTGTCGGACGGCGGCTCGCCGATCGACGTGCCGCCGGGTGGCGATATCAGCATCGGCAACGACGGCACCGTGACCTCGAAAACCGGTGCTCAGCCGGTGTCGACATTGGGCCGCCTGAAGCTCGCCACGCCGACGCAGGAAGACCCGTTGAAGCGCAGCGAAGACGGTTTGTTTCGCACCGCGTCGCAAGAGCCGGTGCCGAGCGACAACACGGCACGCCTGGAAACCGGCGCGCTCGAAGGTTCGAACGTGAACGCGATCGAAACCATGGTCGGCATGATCGCCGCCGCCCGCCAGTTCGACGCCCAGATGCGCTTGCTAACCACCGCCGAAGCGTCCGACAAATCGGCCGCCCAGTTGCTCGCCGTGGGCTGATGCCCACGCCTCGATAAGCCAAGACAAGTCAAGACCACTCAAAGAACACCATGATCAACTCGCTCTGGATCTCGAAGACCGGCATGGAAGCGCAGCAGACGCAACTCGACGTCATCTCGCACAACCTTGCCAACGTCTCGACCACCGGCTTCAAGCGTGCCAGCGCTGTGTTCGAAGACCTGATGTACCAGAACCTGCGGCAAGTCGGCGCCAACAGCACCGAGCAATCGCAGCTGCCGACCGGCCTGCAGCTCGGCCTGGGTGTGCGCACCGTTGCCACCAGTCGCTCGTTCACGCAGGGCAGCATGCAGCAGACCAACAACCAGCTCGACCTGGCCATCAAGGGCAACGGCTTCTTCCAGGTGACGCAGCCCGACGGCACCATCGGCTACACACGCGACGGTTCGTTCCAGGTCGATGCGCAAGGTCGCCTCGTGACGGCGGCGGGCCTGCCGGTGGCCAACGGCATCACGGTCCCTGCGGGTGCCACCAACGTCAGCATCGCGACCGACGGCGCCGTGTCGGCCACGCTCACCGGCCAGGCCGCGCCGCAGACCATCGGCACGCTCGCCATCGCCAACTTCGTGAATCCAGCCGGGCTCGAACCGCGTGGGGAGAACCTCTACGCCGAGACCGCCGCGTCGGGCCAGCCGCAAGGCGGCACCGCCGGCACCAACGGCCTGGGCACCGTGATGCAGGGATTCCTGGAAACCTCGAACGTGAACGTGGTGCAGGAACTGGTCTCGATGATCCAGACGCAGCGCGCTTATGAGATGAACTCGAAGGCGATCCAGACCAGCGACCAGATGCTGCAGAAGCTCGCGCAGCTCTGACCACGTCGAACCAGTTCATGAAACGTCTCGCCTCTCTTGCCTTGGTGCTCTCGATGTTGTCGGTGTCGGTGTTCGTCACCGGTTGCACCACGCTCGCCAACACGCCGCAGGTCGACATGCCGAGCACGGCACCGCCCGCAGTGCCGGCGCCTGTCGCCGCACCGCGCAATGCCACCGGGAGCCTGTTCCATACCAGCAACTATCGCCCGCTGTTCGAGGACCGCCGCGCGCGCCTTGTCGGCGACACGGTGACCATCGCCATCGTCGAGAACGTGACCGCGAGCCAGAAGTCCACCTCATCGATCGACAAGAAAGACGACATCAACGCCAGCATCAGCGCGATGCCTTTCTTCAAGAGCAACTCGTTCAGCCGCGCCAGCGCAACGGCCGATTCGACCTACAACTTCGCAGGCAAGGGCGGCACTGAAAGCGCCAACACCTTCCAGGGCTCGATCACCGCGACGGTGGTCGACTTGCTGCCCAACGGCCACCTCGTCGTAACGGGAGAAAAGCAGATCGGCGTGAACCAGAACGTCGACGTGTTGCGCTTCTCCGGCACCATCGATCCGCGCTCCATCCAGGCCGGCAGCGTGGTGAGCTCGGCCCAGGTGGCCAACGTGCGCATCGAGTCGCGCGGCCGCGGTGCGCAGCAGGAAGCGCAAGTGATGCCTTGGCTCAACCGCTTCTTCATGAGCGTCCTTCCCTTTTAAGCATCTGATGAAGAAGCTCTCCATTCGTCTTTCCGGTCTGCTCATGCTGAGCCTTTCATTGCTAGCGCCAGCCCACGCCATCCGCATCAAGGAAGTGGCTGCCGTGCAGGGCGTTCGCTCCAACCAATTGACCGGTTACGGCCTGGTCGTCGGACTCGACGGCACGGGCGACCAGACCACGCAGATGCCCTACACCACGCAGAGCGTGGCCAACTACCTGCAGCAGCTGGGAGTGACATTGCCGGCCGCGACCGCATCGCAGCTGCAACTGAAGAACGTGGCGGCCGTCATCGTGACGACGACGCTGCCGGCCTTTGCACAACCAGGCCAGACGCTGGACGTCAACGTCTCGTCGATGGGCAACTCCAAGTCGCTGAAGGGCGGCACCCTGATCGCCACGCCGCTGCGCGGTGCCGACGGCCAGATCTATGCGCTGGCCCAGGGCAACCTGATCATCGGTGGCGCAGGTGCCTCGGCGGCCGGCAGCAAGGTGCAGATCAACCATCTGAGCGCCGGTCGCGTGCCGAACGGCGCGCAGGTCGAGCGCTCGGTGCCGACCTCGCTGAACGACGGCGACAGCGTGAGTCTGGACCTGAATTCTTCCGACTTCGAAACTGCGCGCCGCGTCGCCGCCGTGATCAATCTGAAGCTCGGCAGCGGCCTGGCCCGCGCGCTCGATGGCCGCACTGTGCAGGTGCAGGCACCGGTCGATGCCAACGCCCGTGTCAGCTTCATCGCACAACTCGAAGAGCTCACGCTGGAGATTCCGATTCCGGCGGCGCGCGTGGTCATCAATGCGCGCACCGGCTCGGTGGTGCTGAACCAGGCAGTCACGCTGGGCCCCTGCGCCGTGGCGCACGGCAACCTGTCGATCACAATCAGCTCGCAGCCCATCATCAGCCAGCCGCAGCCGTTCTCCAACGGCAAGACCGTGGTGGCCGAGCAGGCCAGCATCCAGATCAAGCAGGAACCGGGCATCCTCATTCAGGTGCCGAACTCGCCACTGCTGTCGGACGTGGTCCGTGCGCTCAATGCACTCGGTGCCACGCCGCAAGACCTGCTGGCCATACTGCAGGCCATCAAGGCCTCGGGTGCACTCAACGCGGAACTCGAAGTCATCTGAAGATGAAGGCCCCACGCTCATCGCTTCGCGTATCGCTGCCCCCCGAGGGGGAGCGTCATTGCCTTCGGGCGGCCGGGCGGCACTGACATGGCCGCGCCGTCATCCATTCCCACCCTGAGCAGCGGCGGACTCGCGGCCGACGCGCGTTCGCTCGACACGCTCAAGCTGGTCGCGGGCAGCAACGACCCCAAGGCCGTCAAGGAAGCCGCCAAGCAGTTCGAATCGCTCTTCATGCGTGAGCTCATCAAGAGCATGCGCGAGGCCACGATGAAATCAGGACTGATGGACAGCGACGGTGAAAAGCTGGGCACCGACCTGCTCGACCAGCAGTTCGCGGTGCAGCTCTCCGGCATGCCCGGCGGCCTGACCGAAGCCATCACGCGCCAGCTCACGCAGCAGATGACCGGCAATGCGCGCGGCGCCACGCCGACGGTGTCGCTCGGCGGCACCACGACGAATCCGAGCGCGACGCAAAGCGGCTTCGTGTCGCAGCACACCGAAGCGGCCGAGCGCGTGGCGCAGGCCACCGGCATTCCGTCGGCTTTCATGATCGGCCAGGCCGGCCATGAAACCGGTTGGGGCAAGAGCGAGATCCGCAATGCCGACGGCAGCAATGCTTTCAACCTGTTCGGCATCAAGGCCACGGGCAGCTGGACCGGCAAGGTCGCCGAGATCACGACGACCGAATACGTCGACGGCGAAGCCAAGAAGGTCACGGCCAAGTTCCGCGCCTACGGTTCGTACGAAGAGTCGTTCCGCGACTACGCCAAGCTCATCGGCGAGAGCCCGCGCTATGCGCAGGCCCGCGCGCAGACCGGCTCGGCCACTGCCTACGCCACTGAATTGCAGCGCGCCGGCTATGCCACCGATCCGGCCTACGCGGCCAAGCTGAGCCGCGCCATCAACACCAGCTTGCAACTGCAAAGGTCTCAAGCATGAGTCTGCTCAACGTCGGCGCGCGGGCCCTGCTCGCCAATCAGATTGCGCTGCAGACCACCGGCAACAACATTGCCAACGCCAACACGGTCGGCTATTCGCGCCAGACCGCGGTGATGTCACAGGTGCCGGGGCAATACACCGGCAGCGGCTATATCGGCAAGGGTGTCGAGGTCTCGACCATCGAGCGTGCCCACAGCGATTTTCTGACCACGCAGGCGGCGCAGGCCGCATCCGTGTCGTCGATGGACAGCACGCGTGCCAACCAGCTTTCGTCACTCGAAGACATCTTCACCGGCGGCGCTAGCGGCCTCGGCGCGTCGGTGACCGACATGCTCAACTCACTGTCGGACGTGGCGAGCACGCCGACCGACATCACCGCGCGCAACGTGGTGTTGACCCGCGCCGACGAGATGGCTGCGCGCTTTCGGGATGCGCAAAGCCGGCTCGACGATTTGCAGCAAGGCGTGAAATCGCAACTGGGCAATGCGGTGACGACCATCAACAGCCTGGCCACGCGGGTGGCCGCGCTCAACCAGCAGATTGCACGCTCGCAGGGCAGCGGCCAAGCCCCCAACGACCTGCTCGACCAGCGCGATCAGGCAATGCGCGATCTCAACCATCAGGTGCAAACCACCACCGTGGCGGCCGACGACGGCACCATGAGCGTCTTCATCGGCAGCCAGCCGCTGGTGCTCGGCAGTTCTGCCGCACCGCTGTCGCTCACGACCGGCGCCGACGGAACGCAAGCCCTGACGCTCACGCGCGCCAACGCCAGCTCGACGATCCAGGGCGAAACGCTGGGCGGTGGTGCGGTGGCCGGACTGCTGCGTTTTCAAAACACCGACCTCGCCGAAGCCCGTAACCTGTTGGGTCGCATGGCGACCACCATCACCAGCGCGGTCAATGCACAGCACAAGCTCGGTGTCGATCTGGACGGCAATGCGGGCGGCAATTTCTTTCAGCCGATCGCGGTGCCCGACGCGGTGCCGGCGACAGCCAACACCGGCAACGCGACAGTCGGCGCCACGGTGACCGCCCCGTCGACGCTCGCTGCGTCGTCCTACCAGCTCAACTTCGGCACGGGAGGCAGCCTGCAGGTGACGCGGTTGTCGGACGGCAAGATCAGCAACTTCACCGGACCGCTGCCGGTGCAGGTGGATGGCTTGACGATCGCAGTGGGTACCGGCACCGCCAACGCCGGCGACAGCTTTACGCTCAAGCCGTATGCCGCCGCTGCGGCTCAGGTCGCGACCGCGATCACTTCGCCGCGCGCACTCGCCGCGGCCAGTCCGATCGAGGCGCGCGCCGGCACCACCAACACCGGCAACGTGACCGTGTCGGCACTTGCGCCGGCCAAGGCCGATGCCAACATGACGGGCACCGTCACGCTGACTTTCAACGCGGCCGGTACCTTCGATGTAGCCGGCACCGGTACTGGCAACCCGACCGGCGTCGCCTACACGGCCGGCCAGCCGATCAGCTTCAACGGCTGGAACCTTACGTTGAAAGGCACACCGAAACCCGGCGACACCATCACCGTGCAGGCAGCGACACCGGGATACAGCAACCTGAATGCCGGCAACGCGACTGC
The DNA here is from genome assembly GCA_025352265.1 of Variovorax sp. Lineage (GTDB taxonomy): Bacteria > Pseudomonadota > Gammaproteobacteria > Burkholderiales > Burkholderiaceae_C > Variovorax. The sequence continues at coordinate 18,654 of JANXTS010000085.1, forward strand.
CATGCTCGGGCTGCGCGACGCCACGGTGTTCGACGGCGCACCGCTGTCCGATGGCTACGCCTCGCTGATGGCGACGGTCGGCGTGCGTTCGCAGAGCGCGCAGTACGCCGCCGGTATCTCCAACTCGATCGCGACGAACCTGGAGACCAGCCGCACCAGCGTGGCGGGCGTCAATCTCGACGAAGAGGCCGCCAACCTGCTGAAGTACCAGCAGGCCTACCAGGCGTCGGCCAAGATGATCCAGATTGCGCAAAGCATCTTCGACACGTTGCTGCAAGGCATGCACTGAATTCAACGGAGTAACCCATGTCTGGCAACACCACCCGCCTCGGCAGCGCGAACACCTACGACAACGCGGTGCGCCAACTCACCGCACGGCAATCGCAAATGTCGAATCTGCAAGAGCAACTCACGGCCGGCAAGAAGGTGCTGCGCCCGAGCGACGACCCGAGCGGCGCAGCCCAGGCCGAGCGCGCCATCACGCGCATGGCGCGAGTCACCACCGACCAGCGCGCACTCGAAGTACAACGCAACGCAGTCGCAACGGCCGAGTCGACACTGGGCAATGCGATAACCGCCGTGCAGGACTTTCGCGCTCTTGCCGTGCAGGCCGGCAACACGTCTCTCACCGGTACCGACCGCGCCAGCATCGCGCAGCAGATGACCACGCTGCGCGACCAGATCCTCGGCTACGCCAATGAAAAAGACAGCAACGGGCAGCCGCTTTTCGGTGGGCTCGGCAGCACGGCCGCACCGTTCTCCGACACCAGCGGCGGCGTGACTTTCAACGGCATCGCAGGGCAGACCGCGGGCGGCGCGGTGTCGGTGCCCGCCACCCTCGACGGCGCCGCGACCTGGATGAGCGTACCCACCGGGAACGGCGTGTTCGCCATCACGCAGGCAACCGGCACAAGCAGCGTCTACACCGACGCAGGCAAAGTCACCGACCCGAGCGCAGTGACCGGCGCCAACTACAACATCGTGTTCACAGTGAGCGGCGGCGCGACGACTTACAACGTGCTCAACACCAGCGGGGGAACGACGGTGCAGGGCGCGCAGCCCTACCAGCAAGGTCAGGCGATAGCGTTCGATGGCATTTCGTTGACGCCTTCGGGAGCGCCGACCAACGGGGCGACCCTGCAAGTAAAGCCGAGCACCCGCTCCAGTCTGTTTGGCGTACTCGACGCGGCGATTGTCGGAATCCGTGATGCCACCAGCACGGGCGCGGTCGCACAGAACGTGTCGCAGGCCTTGGTGCAGATCGATTCGGGCATGTCGCGCCTGCAGTCGTCGCGCGGCACGGCCGGTGATCTGCTCAATCGGGTCGACGACATCTCGGGGCGACAGGCCGATCGCAGTATCCAGTTGGAGGCCGACCGATCGCGTGCCGAAGACATCGACATGGTGAAAGGGGTCTCGGATTTCCAGACGCAGCAGACCGCGTATTCCGCAGCGCTCGGTTCGTACGCGCAGATCCAAAAACAGTCGCTCTTCAACTTCATCAGCTAGTCCGATGCAACACACCCCCATGCAGCGGGAGGCCTCATGGCGCAATCCGTCTTAGGCAGCCTGACCCTCGGCTACCGACCCTTGTGGGGCCGGAGCCGCACGCTGTCCGGTGTGCAGCTGTTCGTGCATGAAGACAGCGAAGGCGTCGACGGCCATCACCTGTTGCGCATGCTGTCGGAGCTGCGCAATGCCGAATCGCCGTCGTTGCTGCTGTCGTTGAAGTCGCGCGAACTGCTGACGGGCCTGCTGCTGCACGCCACCTCGTCGGACCCGATGATCGAAGTGCCGGTGCGCTGGCTCGACGACGCGCGGCTGCGCGCTTGCGTGCATGCAGCGCGTGCGCGCGGCGTGCGAATGGTGGTGCGCGGCGACGTGATGCAAAACCCGCCCGAAGACGTGGCGCGCTGCTTCGAACGCCGCATGACGGCGCTGTCGGCGGTCGATGCCGGCACCGCATTGCATGCCGCGCGGCGCGCGCGCGAATCGGCGGCAGTGGGCCGTCTCGCGACCCGTGCCGAAGGCAGCCCCGTGCTGAAGAACTCAATGGTCGAGGGCGTCGCGAGCCGCGCGCTGGCCGAGCATGCGCTCGATCAGCAAGGCGCCTGGGCCGTGGCCGGCTGGCCGGTCGAAGATGCGCTGCACCGCTATGCCGGCCAGCCGCTGCCACCGAGCCGGCGCGCCATCGTGCAGACCATGAACGCGCTCGACGACGAGCCATCGCTCGAACGCATCGAACAACTGCTCGGCGAAGAACCGACGCTGGCCTATCGCCTGCTGCTGTATCTCAACTCGGCTGGCCTGGGCTTGCGCAGCGGCGTCGCGTCGTTGCGGCACGGCTTCATGATGCTGGGATTTCGTTCGCTCAGCGCGTGGCTGGCCGAGCAGTTGCCGCAGGCCACCGACGATGCGGGGCTTCGGCCGGTGAACGCGTCCATGGTGTTGCGCGGCCATCTGATGGAGCACTTGATGGACGCCGGCATCGAAGACGACCTGCGGCGCGAGGTATACCTCTGCGGCCTGTTCGCACAGCTCGACCTCGTGCTCGACGAGCCTCTCAAGATCAGCCTCGGGCGCATCCCGTTGTCGGAGCGGATCGTCTCGGCCATCGTGAGCCGGAGCGGACCGTATGCGCCGAGCCTGAAAGCCGTTCTCGCGCTCGAATCGGACGACCCTGCCCCGCTGCGCGCCGTGCGGGAAACCTATGGCCTGGCGCCCGAAGACGTAAATCGCGCACTGCTGCGAACCCTGGCGGGCAGCAGCCTGCAGACGGCTGGGCTGTCGGCGGCGCAAGCCACCTGAACGATTTTCGTGTTTTCCCTGTTTTTCTTTCCCCGGAGTTTCGATGTCTACTGATCACGCCCTTGCCCCAGATGTCGAAGGTGCCGCGCCCGCTGGCGTGGGCGCTGCACTGTCGCGCCAGGCCATCGTCGACGAGCGGCGCGCCGTTTTCGGTTACGCGCTGTTTGAACAGCCACGCGACGGTGCCAACGATTCCACCGTGGTGGTCGATGCGCTGTCCGACTCCGGCACCAACGCCGTCGCGGGTGAAAAGCTCGTCTTCATTCACTGCGCCTTTGAAAATCTCGCTGGCCTCCAACTCGATTTGCTGGCCCCCGACAAGGTCGTGCTCGAAGTGGCGACACACGAAGGCAGCACCGAAGAAGACATCGAGATCGGCCGCTTGGCGCTGACGAAGATTCGCGAGAGCGGATTCCGGCTGGCATTCGGTCCGGACGTGCTCGAACCCGCCTACGCATCGTGGCGACCACTCGCTGCCTTCATCAAGCTCGCTCTGGCCGGCATGCCCAACGATCAGGCCGAGCGCGTAGTCAAGCTGGCAAAAAGTTCGAGCCACGCTGAAGTGGTAGCCGAGCAGGTCGACACGGTCGAGCAGTACGAGTTGATGAAGCGCTTCGGCGTAAAGCTGTTCCAGGGCCGCTGGTTCGCACAGCCTTCGGCGATCACCGACAGGGCGGTGCAGACCTCGCAAGCCACGATCATCCAATTGATCAACCTGGTGCGACGCGAAGCCGATCTCGGCGACATCGAAGAGCTGATCAAGAAGGATCCGACGCTGTCGTTCAAGCTGCTGCGCATGATCAACTCCTGCGGCTTTGGCCTGAGCGTGGAGATCACCTCGTTCCGCCATGCGGTGATGATCCTCGGCCTGAACAAATTGATCCGCTGGGCCACCTTGCTGATGACGGTATCGCGTCCTGGCGGCGCTGCGCCGGCCGCAGGCACCACGGCGGTAGTGCGGGGCCGACTGATGGAATTGCTCGCCGCCGAGCTCCTGCCACAGGAGGATTGCGACAACGCCTTCGTCGTCGGTGTGTTCTCGCTGCTCGACACGCTGGTCGGCATGCCGTTGGCCCAAGCGCTCGGCTCGGTTACGTTGCCGGAGCCGGTGCTCGATGCGCTGCTGCGCAACGAGGGGCAATTGGCACCGTTCCTGGCACTTACCAAGGCCTGCGAAAGCGGCGACGACGTCGCGTTTGCCAAGGCTGCCGACGAGCTGCAACTGACCAACCACCAGGTCAACTGGGCGCATCTGCAGGCGCTCATGTGGGCGGATGCGCTGGAACGCTGAAGTCGGTGTCGCGCACGGGATGTCCCCGGCTTGACCTCGCGGCGTTGGCGCTGAACCATCTGCCTTCAACATTGAAGGAACAAAGATGGCAGAGGCATACATCGTGGCCGCGGTGCGCACCGCAGGCGGCAAGCGTGGCGGCAAACTCGCGGGCTGGCATCCGGCCGACCTTGCGGCTGAGGTGATCAACGCGCTGCTCGAGCGCAGCGGCATCGATCCGGCAGCGGTCGAAGACGTGATCCTCGGCTGCGTCAGCCAGGTCGGTGAACAGGCGACCAACATCGCGCGCAACGCGGTGCTGGCATCGAAGCTGCCGGAATCCGTACCCGGCACTTCGGTCGATCGGCAATGCGGCTCGTCACAACAGGCGCTGCACTTCGCGGCGCAGGCCGTGATGTCGGGCAGCATGGACGCGGTGATCGCCGGCGGGGTCGAGAGCATGACGCGGGTGCCGATGTTCACGCCCAATTCGCTGCCGGCCAAGGCCGGACTCGGCACCTACATGAGCCCCGGCATGCAGCGGCGCTATCCCGGCGTCGAGTTCAGCCAGTTCGTCGGCGCCGAGATGATCGCGAAGAACTACGGACTTGAAAAAGACGCGCTCGACCGCTACGCATTCGAGAGTCACAAGCGTGCCATCTCGGCGAGCCGCGCAGGCCTGTTCGCCGACGAGATCGTGCCGATCGAAATCCGACTGGCCGACGGATCGGGCAGCGGCCAGATGCACACGGTCGACGAAGGCATCCGTTTCGAGGCCACGCTCGAAGGCATTGCCGGCGTCAAGTTGATTGCAGACGGCGGCCGCTGCACCGCCGCGACCGCCAGCCAGATCTGCGATGGCGCCAGCGGCGTGCTGGTGGTCAACGAGCGCGCCCTGAAGGCGCTGGGCGTGAAACCGCTCGCACGCATCCATCACATGAGCGTGATGGGGCACGACCCGGTGATCATGCTGGAGGCGCCCCTGCCAGCCACGCAGCGCGCACTCGCCAAGGTCGGCATGTCGATCGACGACATCGACCTGTACGAAGTGAACGAGGCCTTTGCGCCGGTGCCGCTGGCCTGGCTGCAAACGCTCGGCGCCGACCCAGCGCGGCTCAACGTCAACGGCGGCGCTATTGCGCTCGGACATCCGCTCGGTGCGTCGGGTACCAAGCTGATGACCACGCTGATTCACTCGCTCGGGCAGCGCGGCAAGCGCTACGGCCTGCAGACCATGTGCGAAGGCGGCGGCATGGCCAACGTCACCATCATCGAAAGACTCTGATGTCACATGTCCTGTATGAATTGGAAAACGGCGTCGCGACGCTGACGCTCAACATCCCGGCCAGGTTGAACCCGATCGCGATGGACCTTCAGCTTGAATTGCGTGACGCGCTGGCGCGCGTGGCCGATGACCACAGCGTGAGGGCGGTGGTGCTCACAGGTGCGGGCAAGGCGTTTTGCGTGGGTGCCGATCTGAGCGCGATTCTTGGTGGAGGCGGTGAAGGTGCAAGCAAAGATCAACGATCTCTGGGTGCGCAGACCGCTGAGTGGATGCAATCGCTCAGCAATCCGCTGATCGAGGCGATGCGCGCATTGCCGGTGCCGATCGTCGCGGCGGTCAACGGTGCGGCGGCGGGCGCAGGCGTTGGCCTGGCGCTGGCCGCCGACATCACCATCGCAGCCCGCAGCGCATATTTCTATCTGCCGTTCTTGCCCAAGCTGGGCATCGTGCCGGACCTCGGCTGCACTTGGTTCGTGCCGCGCCGCATCGGTGCCGCGCGTGCCATGGGCATGGCGTTGCTCGACGAGCGGGTGAGTGCCGAACAGGCGGAGCGATGGGGTTTGATTTGGGCCAGCGTGGAAGACGAATTGCTATTGCTCGAGGCACAGAAGATCGCGCAACGGCTTGCGCGCCTGCCGGCGCACGCGGTGCTCGAAGCCCGCAAGGCGTTCGAAGCCTCCGAGCGGCACACGCTCAGCGAGCAATTGCATTTCGAGAGCGAGCGGCAACGCGAGCTGATCGACAAGCTCACTTTCAGCGAAGGCGTGACGGCATTCCTGCAGAAACGGGCGCCGGTGTTTCCGGGGCGTTGAAAACGGATTTGGCCTCTCGGGGCCGCTGCAGGACAATGCACCATGACTGTCCTCAATGCTTTCTACGCGCAGTCCGGTGGCGTCACTTCGGTCATCAACGCCTCGGCCTGCGGCGTGATCGAAACAGCACGGCGCTACCCGGACCGCATCGGCCGCGTCTATGCCGGGCGCAACGGAATCCTCGGCGCACTGACCGAAGATTTGATCGATACCAGCGCGGAACCAGCCGAGGCCATCGCCGCGTTGCGCACCACGCCATCGGGCGCCTTCGGGTCGTGCCGCTACAAGCTCAAGTCGCTGGAAAAAAACCGCCGCGAATACGAGAGGCTCATCGAAGTCTTCAAGGCGCACAACATCGGCTATTTCTTCTACAACGGCGGGGGCGATTCGGCCGACACCTGCTTCAAGGTGAGCCAGTTGTCGCAGTCGCTCGGCTATCCACTGCAGGCGATCCATGTGCCGAAGACCATCGACAACGACCTGCCGCTGACCGACTGCTGCCCGGGCTTCGGCTCGGTCGCCAAGTACGTGGCCATCTCGACGCTCGAAGCGTCACTCGACGTGCGTTCCATGGCCGCGACATCGACCAAGGTCTTCGTGCTCGAAGTGATGGGACGGCACGCCGGATGGATCGCCGCGGCGGGCGGGCTGGTGGCCGACCACGGCATTCCGGTCGTGATCCTGTTTCCTGAAATCGCGTTCGACCAGGCGGCGTTTTTGGCGCGCGTCGATGCGCTGGTCAAGCAGCACGGCTACTGCACCGTGGTCGTATCCGAAGGCTGCCATCGCGCTGACGGCAGCTTCCTGGCGGAACAAGGCACGCGCGATGCATTCGGTCATGCGCAACTTGGCGGCGCCGCGCCGGTGGTCGCCAATATGGTCAAGCAGGCGCTCGGCCACAAGTTCCATTGGGCGGTGGCTGACTACCTGCAACGTTCGGCGCGCCACATCGCTTCGGCGACCGATGTGAGGCAGGCCTACGAACTCGGGCAGCGCGCGGTCGAACTCGCCATCGAGGGGCACAACGCGGTAATGCCGACCATCGAGCGCACCAGCGATTCGCCCTACGCGTACCGCATCGGCAGTGCGCCGCTCGATGCAGTCGCCAACACCGAGAAGTTCATGCCGCGCGACTTCATCGCAGCCGATGGCTTCGGCATCACCGACGCATGCCGGCGTTATCTGTTGCCTTTGATTCAGGGCGAAGACTATCCGGCGTACCGCGATGGCTTGCCGGTGTACGTCACGCTCAGCAATGTGTCGGTGCCGAAGAAGCTTGCGGCATTCGCGGTGGCTTGATGGAGCTGCACGCCACATGCGAAGTCCAGGCCGATGGCTTCATCGATGCGCCCCGCTGCCCGATCTGCGGTGAGGCGAATCGCTGCGCCGTCGAGTTGGCACGAGACAGCGGGAACGCGCAGGCAACTTGCTGGTGCATGCAGGCGGACTTCAGTGCGGCGTTGCTTTCCAAGGTGCCCGATGCGGCACGCGGTACCGCCTGCATCTGCGCCCGCTGCGCCGCCGCTGCTGCGCTCGACTGACGGTTCGGCTGACTGGGCCTCAGCGTCGCGAAAAGAAACCGTGGTCGTACGCGAAGCCCTGCGCCTGCTGAATGGGTTGAGGCATCTGCAGCGGCATCGGTTGCGACGGTCGCGATGTGGACGTCCCCCGCGACGTCGTCGGACCCATGATCGGCGGCACAGGCAGTGGGTCGCTCATCGCCTCGGGCGCGGGAGAAGGCGCGCCGACGCGATACCGTTGATCGGCGATGACCTGATGAATGAACTGCAGCTTGCCGACGGTCGCGCGCGGCAAAACGAACGGGTAATAGTCGGGCTGGCCCATGCTGCGCGACAGCTCGTTGAGCACGTTGGTCAAACGAACCCAGCCATTCAGGAAGTCGAGAAACTTCATCGCGTCCGGATGATCGGGCTGCCACAGGTCGGCCGGCTCGAATAAATCGCTTGCGAGTTCCGCGCGCGTCGCGTCGACTCCGAAGCTCATTGCCGTATCGGCCGTGTCGGCCATGTGCAGGTAGTGGGCCCAAGTCTCTGCCCAGTCTTCCCACGCGTGCGAACTGGCGTAGCTGGTCACGTAGCGATTGCGCCAATCGGCGACCGGGCCTTGCTCGTAGTGCGTCTTGAGAGCCGTAGAGTAATCGGCGCGCTCGTCGCCGAAGAGGGATCGATAGTCTTCGAGCCAGTGCGTTGGGTGGACCAGCAAGTCCCAGTAGTAGTGGCCGATCTCGTGGCGAAAGTGCCCGACCAGTGTGCGATACGGCTCGCGCATTTCGGCACGGATGCGCTCCCGCACAGCGTCCTCAGCTTCTTCAGCATTGAGCGTGATCACGCCTTCTTCGTGGCCGGTCAGCACATGCGGGGCGCCGGGCATGTTGCTCAAAAAATCGAACGCCAGTCCGTGCACCGGGTCTGCATGCCGGCTCACCACCGGCAGGCCGAGCGCGAGCAATTGCGAGATGACACGGCGCTTCGATTGCTCCAGCTTGCGCCACAACACACCGTTGGTCTCGACCGACAGATCCGGGATGGTACGTGTCACGCTGCACGAGAGACAGTAACCGGTTGCCAGGCCGTTCGTGTTGAAGCTGGCGTCGTCGCCCTGACGCGGCGCCGGCACCATCCAGTTGCAGCTGGCCGCCGTCATCAGGTTGGCGCAGCGCCGGTAGGCTTTGCCGTTGGTGTCACCGAACACGGTGTAGCTAGCGGCCTCAGCGTCCGGGAATGCGGCAGGCGCCAAAGGCACGACACCCAGACTTTCGACCACGTATCCCAGCGGCGTGTGGCAGGCGAGGCACTCGCTGTTGCCGAGAAAAATCGGACGACCGCATTGGCACTGGTAAGCGCGGCTCAAAGTCGGTGCCTTGAGGTCTACCGCGAGCGAGTGACTCGACTGCTCCCGCGCGGTGCCGACGGATTGCGATTGCAAGGTCTGTTCCATGGTTGTTGTTCTTCCGCGTGTCAGCGCGGCCTGAGGGACGAATTCGAGCAACAGTGATCGTGGCGTCACCGTCCGCATGTGCACAGGCGCGCAAACGCCGATATCCTTGTAGGACGGCCGAACCCCAACGGCCATCCGCGCGCCAATGACCGACCCCAAGATCCCCCAGTCCTCCGACCTCCCGCCCGCCGGAACGTCACCACTTTCTGCGGCACCTTCGATCCACAGCCTGCGCGACCGGTACGGCGATCGCTACCGTTGGTATCTGCTGCTGTCGGTAATGGTCGGCACGATGGCGTCGATCATGTCGTCGACCATCGTCAATGTGGCGATCCCGGGAATGAGCCACTACTTTTCGCTCGGCCAGGAACGTGCGCAGTGGGTCAGCTCCGGCTTCATGGTCGCGATGACGGTGTCGATGCTGACCACGCCATGGTTGCTCGGGCGCTATGGCTATCGCGCGACCTACGTCGGCACGATGGTGCTGCTTTTGCTGGGCGGGCTGGCCGGCGGTTTGTCGAACAACTTTTCGCTGGTGCTGGTGGCGCGGGTGGTCGAAGGATTGGCGGCCGGCGTGGTACAGCCGATCCCCGCCATCATCATCCTCAGGGCCTTCGAGCCGCATGAGCAAGGGCGCGCGAGCGGCCTCTTCGGCATGGGCGTGGTGCTGGCGCCCGCGATCGGTCCGAGCATCGGCGGCGTGCTGGTCGACCTGTTCGGCTGGCGCTCGATCTTCTTCATGGTGGTGCCGTTCTGCATCGCGTCGATCGCGCTCGCGTATCGCTTCGTGCCCACCACCGCGCCCGGTGGCGTGGTCGCTGCGCGCGCTGGCAACCTCGACTGGCGCGGACTCGGCCTGGGCACCATCGGCACGCTGTGCCTATTGAACGGGCTGGTCGCGCTGCGCGGGGATTCGCCGTTGCACGCGACGTTGCTGCTGGCCGGCGCCGGCGTCTCGTTTCTGGCTTTCATCTGGTGGCAAAAGCGGATGTCGGCAGTGGGTCGCGAGCCGCTCATGAACCTGGCGCTCTTCAAGTACCGACAGTTCGCCATGGGCAGCGTGGTCGCCTTCATCTACGGCACGGCGCTGTTCGGTTCGACCTACCTGCTGCCGGTGTATATGCAGCTCGGACTGCAGCTCTCAGCCTCGCATGTGGGCACGATCATGCTGCCGGCAGGCATCGTGCTGGCCATCACCATCGCGCTGGTCGGGCGCCTGGCCGACCGCCAGCCGACGTGGCTGCTGGTGAGCATCGGGCTGGCGTTGTTGGCGCTGTCGTTCGCGCTGATGATCCTGCTCAAGCTCGACAGCGGCATCTGGCTGCTGGTGATCTTCGCGACCATCGGGCGCATCGGCCTCGGGTTCATCCTGCCGTCGCTCAACATCGGATCGATGCGGCCACTGGCCAAGCCGCTGATTCCGCAAGGCGCGAGCGCCATCAGCTTTCTTCGAATGCTGGGCGGCGCGGCCGGCGTGAGCCTGTGCGCCATCGTGCTGGAGTGGCGGCTCGCGGTGCATGGCGACTCGCTCATCAACCCTGCCAGCAGCGCGGCCCGGCTGGCGGCTTTCGACGAGGCCTTTGCCATGCTGGCGGGCCTTTGTGCGCTGGCCATCCTGGCCGCGCTGCAGCTGCGCCAGAAGAAGCCGCTGCCAACAACTGTTTAATGCCGCCATGTGCCAATTGCTCGGAATGAACTGCAACACCCCCACGGACGTGACGTTCAGCTTCACGGGGTTCGCGCAGCGCGGCGGCCGCACCGACCATCACGCCGACGGCTGGGGCATCGCCTTCTTTGAAGATCGCGGGCTGCGCCATTTTGTCGACCATCAGCCGGCGTGCGATTCACCGGTGGCCGAGTTGATTCGCCGCTATCCGATCAAGAGCCAGAACGTCGTCTCGCACATCCGCAAGGCAACGCAGGGCGCGATCAACCTGCAGAACTGCCACCCCTTCGTGCGCGAGTTGTGGGGCCGCTACTGGGTCTTCGCGCACAACGGCGACCTGAACGATTTCAGGCCACGGCTGCACGGCGCCTTTCAGCCGGTGGGGAGCACCGACAGCGAACATGCGTTCTGCTGGCTGATGCAGGAACTGGCCAAGTCGCACGCCGGTGTGCCGAGCGTCGACGAGCTCACGCTCACGCTCGGCGAACTGGCACCGCAACTGGCGAAGTACGGCACCTTCAACTTCATGCTGTCGAACGGGCAGGCGTTGTGGGCGCACGCGTCGACCAATCTTTGGTACCTTGAACGCCAGCATCCGTTCGTGTCGGCGCAGCTGTCGGACGACGATCTGGCCGTCGACTTCGCGGCGCACACCACGCCGACCGATCGAGTGGCGATCGTCGTCACCGCACCACTGACGACCAACGAAGCGTGGACCGCTTTCGCGCCAGGGGAACTCAAGGTGTTCGTCGACGGCCGGGCGCAAGCCACTTAGCCACTGGCAAGTCACCGGTGCCAAGCGATCCGGCGTGGCGTGCTGGACGCACAAGGCAGGACAGACACGCCCTTCAACACGAAGACTTGGCCGCCTCTTGAGCCGGAACGTGCCTTGGAAGGGCGCCGCCGCAGACGCGCGCAGCTGACCGCAACGCGACGCTCAGTGGCTCTCAACGGCGCTTGAGGCCCACCGATTCTTCCAGTGCATCGATGAACATCGCCGGGACGTCGAAGCCGGTCTGCTCGGTGATTTCCTGAAAGCAGGTGGGGCTGGTGACATTGATCTCAGTCACCGAATCGCCGATCACATCGAGCCCGATCAAGAGCAGGCCACGCGGCGCGAGCGTGCGGCCGACGACTTCTGCGATCTCGCGGTTGCGCTCGGTCAGTGGCTGCGCCACGCCCTTGCCACCAGCCGCCAGGTTGCCACGCACTTCGGTGCCTTGCGGAATACGCGCCAGCACGAAAGGCGCCGGCTTGCCCGCGATGATCAGGATGCGCTTGTCGCCCTGCATGATCTCGGGCACGAAGCGCTGAACCATGATCGTTTCCGCACCGCCCTTGTTCAGCGTCTCGACAATGGAGCCGAGGTTCATCGCGTCCTGCCGCACGCGGAAGATGCCCATGCCACCCATGCCGTCGAGTGGCTTCAGGATGATGTCGCCGTGCTCCGCATGAAAGTCGCGCACCGACTCGGCACTGCGCGTGACCAGGGTCGGCGTCACGAACTGTGGGAATTCCATGATCGCGAGCTTTTCGGGGTGATCACGCAAGGCGCGCGGCGTGTTGACCACGTGCGCGCCCTCGCGCTCGGCCTGCTCGAGGAGGTGCGTGGCATAGATGTACTCGGCATCGAACGGCGGGTCCTTGCGCATGATCACGACGTCGAAATCCTTCAGCGCCCTGGTCTCCAGGATGTCTTCGCGGTACCAGACCGTCGCTTCACCGGTGAGGGTGATCTGCTGCACGTTGGCGGTGACCACCCCGCCCGATTTCCACTGCAGGTCTTGCGGCAGGCACGCCGCGATGCGATGCCCGCGGCGCTGCGCCTCGCGCATCATCGAAAAGGTGGTGTCCTTGTAGATCTTGAATTGATGGAGTGGGTCGGCGACAAAGAGGATGTTGTGCATCAGAAGTTCTTTCCGGCGGCCGCGCTGCGGGTCGCCTGCTGTTCATTGGGCACGATCTTGCTGCCGGGTGCCATGCCCTTACCCTCGAAGGCTCTTGCAGTGTCGTCGTCGCGGCCTCCGTGGCCGCTCTTGTCGCTTTGATGGGGCTCGTAGCGATTGCGCCGGCCGAGTCGTTGCACAGCGAGTGCGATGGCACCTGCGACCACGCCCCAAAAGGCCGAGCCGATGCCAGCCAGCGTGACGCCCGACAAGGTGACGAGAAAGGTGATCAATGCCGCCTCGCGATGCGACTCGTCGCGCACCGCTGCCGCGAGGCCGCCGCCGATGGTGCCGAGCAATGCGAGCCCGGCGATGGCAGCGACCAGTTCCTTCGGAAATGCGGTCAGTACACCGACCACCGCAGCGCCAAACAAGCCGATCACCACATAGATCGCTCCGCAGCTGACCGCCGCCACGTAGCGCCGCTTCGGGTCGTCGTGCGCTTCAGGGCCCATGCACATGGCGGCGGTGATGGCGCTCAGATTGAGCGCATAGCCACCGAACGGCGCGAGTACCAGCGTGGCGAGCCCGCTGATCGTGATGAGCTTGCTGATTGGCAGGTCGTAGCCAGCCGCGCGAATCGCAGCGACGCCCGGCAGGTTTTGCGAGGCCATCGTCACGACGAACAACGGCAACGCCAGGCTTACCGCTGCGCGCCAGGTGAACACCGGCATCGTGAAAATCGGCAGGGCCATATCGAAGTGCACCGCCGACCAGGCCAATTGGCCGAGCGATGCCGCATAGACGACGCCGACGAGCAGCGTCAGCGGCACTGCATAGCGCGGCATGAAACGCTTGGCCATCAGGTAGGCTGCAAGCATCGAGAGCACCAGCGGCAGCGCAGTTTGCGCAGCAATGAAGGCCTGCAACCCGAAGCGGGCCAGCACGCCCGCCAGCAAAGCCGAGGCGATCGCCATCGGGATCTTGTTCATCACGCGCTCGAACCAGCCGGTTGTCCCGGCCAGCGTGATGAGCATCGCGCAGACGATAAAGGCGCCAACCGCCTCGTTCATGCCGTAGCCCACGCCAGCCACCGCCAGCACCGCCGCACCCGGCGTGCTCCAAGCGATCATGACCGGCTTGCGCCAATACAACGAAGGCAACGCGGAGCACAGGCCCATGCCGAGCCCGAGCGCCCACATCCAGGAGGTGATCATCTGAGGCGTGGCGCCGAACGCCTGCGCGGCCTGAAACACGATGGCTACCGAGCTGGTGAAGCCGACCAGCACCGCGACGAAGCCGGCCGTGAAAGCCGACAGGCTCAAGTCCTTGAAAAAACGCATCCTCGAATTGTGCCCGCCGTTCATGGCTTGCCTTGCGGATGTGGCTCGCCTCTTGCAGACTCACCGCATGACCGCACGCTGGCCCGACAGGCTCCCCTCGCACGACCGCTTCGACTATTCACCGATCAACCGGAGACAAGACTACCGCTGGCCAAACGGCGCCGGCCTTGCCGTGTACCTCGGCTTCAACCTCGAACACTTCGCTTTCGGCGACGGTCTGGGCGCTCGCATCGGTCCCCCTTCCCCCGAGCCCGATGTGCTGAACCATGGCTGGCGCGAATACGGCAACCGCGTCGGCGCGTGGCGATGCCTCGAACTGTTCGACTCGCTCGGTCTGTCTACCGGGGCCTTGATCAACACGGCCCTGTACGACCACTGCCCCGAGTTGCTTCGCGCGGTGCAGCTGCGTGGCGACGAGCTCATCGGCCACGGTCACAGCAATGCGGAGCGACAAGGCGACTACAGCGAAGCCGGCGAGCGCGCGCTGCTCGAACGCTGTCGCGACCGCATCGTCGGCGAGAGCGGCAGCCAGCCCGCGGGTTGGCTGTCCCCGTGGATTTCCGAGAGCGCGGTGACGCCCGACTTGCTTGTCGAGACCGGCTACAGCTACACGCTCAACTGGTGCCACGACGACCAGCCGACCCGCATGCGAACGCGCAGCGGCAAGTCGCTGTGGGCCGTGCCCTATCCGCAGGAGCTCAACGACATCCCGATGATCATCGCGCGCCAGATGGACGCGAAGGACTTCGCGACGATGATCGTCGACAACTTCGACGAGATGCGCGAGCAAGCGCGCATGCAGCCGCTGGTGATGGGTGTGGCTCTGCACCCTTATATCGTCGGGCAGCCGTACCGACTCCGGCATTTGAGAAGGGCGCTGGAAGCGCTGGCTGCGGCGCGGGATCGCGGCGAGATCTGGTTCACGACGCCTGGGGCCATCGTGACGCATATGGAATCGCTCGAAAGCTAAAGCTTAGAGCGTGGTCCAGGCGTAGTAGGCGATTCCTTCGTAGTTGTAGGCCGGCGAGTTCAGCAACACGGAGTCGCGTTCGGCCGCACTGGTCGTATAGAAGTGAGTGCCCGTGCGGGTGTTGAAAAAGCGGTACATCGCGGTCGCACCCGTACTGGCACCCACGTTGGCGTACCAGCCTTTCCCCTCGTAGTTGAAGGCCGGGCTGTTGGCTTTCACGCTCTGGGCTTCGTCCGCGCTGATCGTGTAGAAATGCGCGTCGGTCTTCGAGTTGTAGAAGCGTTCTAGCGCCGTCGCACCGGTGCCGCCGTCGGGGTAGGCGTAGAAGGCAATGCCTTCATAGTTGTACTTGGGCATCGTGGTTCGCACGCTGTCGCGCTCGGTGGCGCTGCCAGTGTAGAAATGCGTTGAGGTGTCGGTATTGAAAAACCGATAGATCGGAATGCGTGGGTGCGCGGGCGCGTTGAGCCACTGGGACAGGCCCGCGTTGTAGGCGACATCGAAGCGCCCGTACACCGCGATCGCATTGGTGCAAGAGGCCGCGCCGCCGAACAACTGACCCACCACGACGCTGGTACCGTTCGATGTCGCGAACAGCGCCGATCCGCTGCTGCCGGGCTGAACCGGGCCCTGGCCCAACATTACTTCGATGAAGCGCGCCGTCGAGGGCGCAGCTGAGGCGAAGGTGCAACTGCCGTCGGTGGCGTGTTCAATGCACGAAAAGTAGTCGGTCACCTTGCCTGTGCTGTACTTTTGCAGATCGGCAAGTGGATGGTGCAACCCGAAAGCGTCGTTGCCGATTGGTGGCGGCGTCGCCATCCATGCGGCATACACCGCGCCCGGTGGGGGCGTGCCGGCAAGCGACATAAAAGATGTGTCGGTGTCGGCGTTGGCGAGCAATAGCGTGGCACCGCCATACACCGTTCGGGCGCCATCGCTCAGCACACCATTGCCGCATTGCGACGAATGAAAAAACCAGTCGGTGGTCAAGCTCGACGCTTCTGCTTGCGTCGAAATGCAGTGATACGCGCTCAGAAAATACGGCGTGCCAGACGAAGCCTTGTCGTTCAGGAGGGTGCCGGTGCAGGCATAGCCGTCGCCGCCTTTGACGAAGGTCATGCGGGCCACCGACTTGCTCTCGTTGTCGTAGGCGTGCGTGCAACTGACGTCGAGCGTGCAGGCAGCGGCATTGCCGAGCGTGCCGGTGGCGCTCAAGGCATCGGCCTGAACGAACATGTGCGTCAGGCGCGGTATGGCGAGTTGGACCAGTGCCGGGTCGGTGCCGGCTGGCACCTCGATCTCCAGCGTGATTTCTGCGCCGCCGAGATCGGGCGACCAGTAGGTGCGCGCAGCATCGCCTGTCTCGCCGGCATCGAGGTTGCGCTGAATCGACGCCAGCACCTGCTGTGCCGAGACTTCAATCATCGTTGCACTGCCCGTGACGTAGAAACGCAGCATCGTGCCCAGCGGCAGACTGGTGATCCGCACGCCGAGCCGCACGCCCTTGGCGTCCGGCGTCGCGAAGTGAATTGCGGCAATGCGACTTTTGGTGGGCGAGTCGTTCCAGACCAGCATCTGCGAGGTGGCCGTCTCGGTCGCGGTGGCGTCGATGTTGCGGCCCAGGCCGACTTGCGTTGGGATCGCTTCGGATGCGGTCGCGATGGGTCGAGTCTTGCGGGCGACCAGGCTCTTTTTCTCGGCATTCAAACCACCGAGGGTGACGTAGGCAAGCGACCCCAAAGCGCCGGGGGTGCGCTTGCGAACCGGAGACGCCTCTTGCGGCATGTCGGCGGTGCGTAGCAACGCGACGATTGCGGCGTTGGAAGCAGCTGTCGTGGACGCCGCTTTCGATGCGGGCGCAACGCTGAGGCCTGTGCTGGGTTTGGCCGCTATGCCGGTACCGGCACCACTACCGGAATCAGAAGCAGCAAAACCCGTGTTCGGAATCGCGACGCCGGCGCTGAAGCCGCTGCTGCCACCGCCTCCACAGGCAGCGACAAGGGCGACGAAACCCAGCGCCAACGCACTTCGGCTCAGCCGCAAAACCCCAAAAGCCAACGTACTGGTTGCCAAAAGTCGCCTCACCGGTGAGCCGACGCTGGAACGAAAACTAAAAAGCCGGCAGACCCACTTTAGTGCACATTCACACAATAGTTACAAAGTGCTACACCTACTGCATGCAGGGCTTATGACCGCGATCAAATCTCGATCTTCGACCCGAGTTCGACCACCGCATTGTTCGGCAGACCCAGAAAATCGGCCGCCCCGCTCGCGTTGTGATGCATCTGCGCAAAAAGCTTTTCGCGCCAGGGCGACATACCGCCGCCCAAGGTGGGAATGACCACGTCGCGCGAAAGAAAGTAACTCGTGGCCATTGGCTCGAGCTGACAACCCCGCATGCGCGCCTGCTGGAGTGCGCGCGGTAAATCGACGTCGTTCTTGAAGCCATAGTGCACGATGATTTGCCAGCAGTGGTGGCCCAGCGCTTCCATTTCGATGCGCTTGTCCATCGGTATCCACGGCACCTCGTGGTTGCGTACCGTGACGAACAAGTTTTGCTCGTGCAACACCTTGTTGTGCTTGAGGTTGTGCAGGAGCGCGTTCGGCACGACACCCGGGTCTGCGGTGAGAAACACGGCGGTCCCCTCGACCCGCATCGGCCGGTTCAAAAACACCGAAGCCAAAAAGGATTTGAGGTCGAGCGCATCTTTGCGCTGCGCTTCACCCATGAGGCGACGGCCTTCTTTCCACGTGGTCAGCACGACACACAGTACGGCCGCCATCACCAGGGGAAACCAGCCGCCTTGCATGATTTTGAGCGAATTCGAGGCAACGAAGACGAGGTCGACCGCGAAGAAAAAGCCTGTGGTGAGGACGCACAGCCACAGTGGATAGCCCCAACCGTATCGGATCACGAAAAAGGTCAGTGCGGTCGTGATCACCATCACCATGCTCACAGATATCCCGTAAGCCGCGGCGAGCGCAGACGACGAGCCGAACAGGCTTACCGCCAGCACCACCCCGACGTACAGCGCCCAGTTGACGGCCGGAATATATATCTGGCCGGTCTCGCGCACGGACGTGTGCAGGATGGTGAGCCGGGGCAAGAAGCCGAGCTGGATCGTCTGCTTGGTGGCTGAAAAAGCGCCCGATATCAGTGCCTGCGAAGCAATGACCGTGGCCGCAGTCGCCAAGATAACCATGGGAACCAACGCCCACTCGGGTGTCATCAGAAAAAACGGATTCTCAGCTGCCTTGGGGTCCAGCATCACCAGCGCGCCCTGCCCAAAATAGTTGATCACCAATGCCGGCATCACAAGGGCGAACCAGGCCAGCCGGATAGGGAATTTTCCGAAGTGACCCATGTCGGCATAGAGCGCCTCAGCCCCGGTGACGCACAAAAATACTGCGCCAAGCGTGATGAACGCCATGGAATGATTTGCCAAGGCGAAGCGGACGCCATAACCGGGCCAGATCGCTGCGAGCACCGCCGGCTCCCGAATGATTTGCGCTGCGCCCGTGGCTGCGATTGCGAGAAACCACAAGATCGTGATGGGTCCGAAAAAGCGCCCGAGGTCGCTGGTGCCATGTCTCTGTGCCATGAACAGCACCGTGAGCACCACCAGCGAAATGGGGACGACATACGGTTTAGCTGCGGGTGTGATGATCTCAAGACCTTCAACCGCCGACAGCACCGAGATGGCCGGCGTGATGACGCCGTCGCCAAAAAAAAGCGCAACGCCGAACACGCCGATCAAAAGCAACACCCCTCGCAGCCGCTCACGGTCTTTGACAGATTGAGACGCCAGTGCGAGTAGCGCCATCAGCCCACCCTCGCCGTGGTTGTCGGCACGCATGATGAGCGCCACGTACTTGATGGACACCACCACCATCAATGTCCAAAAAAACATCGACAGTACGCCCAACACGTTGTCACGCGTCAGCGGGACATGGCCGTGTGCAAAAACTTCCTTGAATGCGTAAAGAACAGAGGTGCCGATGTCTCCGTAAACGACACCGATGGCGCCGAGCGTGAGCGCGGCGACCGAAGACTTGACATTGCTGCGCATGCGTCACTGCAACGTGGCCGCCCTCCCGGACGGTCGTTGCTGAATTGGTAGGAGTCGGATTGTGCGCTCCGCCCGACATCTTCTACTCGTAGATTTCGACGTCGGGGTTGGTCGCTTCCAGTTCGTAGCTCGCCGCCACCATCGCCAGACGGCCGATCACGCCGTACATGTAAAAGCGGTTCGGCGCGCTGGCGCCAGGCTTGGCGCCGGGCTGGGGCATGTGGGCACTGTCCGAAAACGCCAATGGCACGAAACTCGAACCGGGCAAGCTGAGGCTTTCGTCGGGGCTGCGTTCGGCATGCACTCGGTAGAAGCCGCCGACCACGTAGCGATCCATCATGTAGACGACTGGCTCGGCCACGCCGTTGTGGACCCGCTCGTTGGTGAGCACGCCTTCCTGCACGATCACTTCGTTGACCTCGAGGCCGACGCGAGTGCTGCTCATCTTGCCCCGCGTCTTCTTGTCGAGTGCTTCGAGTTCCTTGACATCGCGCACCGTCATCGCGCCCACGCCGTAGTTGCCGTTGTCGGCCTTGACGATGACGAACGGCTTCTCGTTGATGCCGTATTCCTTGTATTTGCGTCGCACCTTGGTGAGCATGGCGTCGACGTGACTCGCCAGCACATCGGTCCCCATGCCCTCGGCAAAATTGACACCGTCGGCCTTGGAGGTCATCGGGTTGATCAACCAGGGGTCGATGCCAAGCAGCTTGCCGAAGCGCTTGGTGAGCTCTTCGTAGCTGTGCGCGTGATTGCTCTTGCGGCGCACCGACCAACCGGCATGCAGCGGTGGCAGCAGGTATTGCTCGTGCAGGTCTTCCAGGATGCCAGGCGTTCCCGCAGACAGGTCGTTGTTCAGCAGAATGGTGCAGGGGTCGAAGTTCTTGAGGCCCAGCCGGCGCTTGGTACGCACCACCGGCTCCAGGCAAATGCTCTCGCCGTTGGGCAGTTCGATCTTCTTGGGCGACTTGATCGCCGGATCTATCGAACCGACCCGAACATTAAGCCCGGCCATCTGGAAGATGTGCACCAGTTGGAGCACGTTTGCCAGGTAGAAAGTGTTGCGCGAGTGATTTTCTGGAATGACCAGCAGGTTGCGAGCCTCGGGACAGATCTTTTCAATGGCTGCCTGTGCTGCCTGCACGGCCAGCGGCAGCATCTCTTTGGTGAGGTTGTTCCAGCCGCCCGGAAACAGGTTGGTGTCGACCGGCGCCAGCTTGAAGCCGGCGTTGCGCACGTCGACCGAGGTATAAAACGGCGGCGTGTGCTCCATCCATTCGAGCCGGAACCAGCGCTCGATGGCGGACATGGAGTCGAGCACGCGCTGCTCCAGTTCATTGATCGGGCCGTTCAGGGCGGTGACGAGATGCGGAACCATGCGGCAGCCTTGTTGTTGTTGGCGCTTTGCGCGGGAAAGCTGTGGAGAGATTGTAGGATTTGGGGCCTGACCGCCAAATGACAACCGCCGAACGCAAATCGGCACGCCCGCCGTTGGCGTGACCGACCCTCGCTCGCGTGCCGATCAGCTCCTGGTTTCGCCCTGGCCCAAAACAACATATTTCAACGAGGTCAGACCCTCAATCCCCACGGGCCCGCGCGCATGGAACTTGTCGGTGCTGATGCCGATTTCGGCACCCAGGCCGAACTCGAAGCCATCGGCAAAGCGCGTGCTGGCGTTGACGATCACGCTGGCCGAATCGACCTCGCGTAGAAAGCGCTGTGCGTTGACGTGGTCGCGCGTGACGATCGCGTCGGTGTGATGGCTCGAATAGTGGTTGATGTGTGCGATCGCTTCGCCGACATCCCGCACCACCTTGATACTGATAACGGCCGCCAAGTACTCCTCGGACCAATCGGATTCGACTGCATCGACGACCAGTGACCCTGATTCGACCGCGCTCTCGCCCCGCAGGATCTGCGCAGCCTTGGGGTCGCACCGCATCTCGACACCCTTCGCCGCAAAGACGGCACCGATCATCGGCAGGAATTCCACAGCAACGCCTTCCGCGACGAGCAGCCCTTCGGCAGCGTTGCATGGGCTGTACTTCTGCGTCTTGGCGTTGTCAACGATAGCCAGCGCCATCGCCAGTTCGGCGGTGCTGTCGACATACACATGGCAGTTGCCGTCGAGGTGCTTGATGACCGGCACCTTGGCGTCGCGGCTGACGCGCTCGATCAGCCCCTTGCCGCCGCGCGGAATAATCACGTCGACATATTGGGGCATGGTGATCAGCTGGCCGACGGCTTCCCGGTCGGTGGTTTGCACCAGCTGCACGGCTTCCCGCGGCAACCCGGCCTCGGCCAGTGCATCGCTGACCAGTTGCGCCAGCGCCTTGTTCGACTCGATGGCCTCGGAGCCGCCACGCAGGATGGCCGCGTTGCCACTCTTGATGGCCAGGCTCGCCGCCTCGATCGTCACGTTGGGCCGGCTCTCGTAGATCATCCCGAAGACGCCGATCGGCACGCGCATCTGGCCGACGCGGATGCCGCTGGGCTGCTGCTTCATGCCGATGATTTCACCGATGACGTCGGGCATCGCGGCGAGTTGATCGCAGCCCTCGGCGACTGTGGCGATTACTTTGGGCGTCAGCTTGAGCCGGTCGATCATCGGTGCCGATAGTCCCGAGGCTGTGGCTCGCTCCAGGTCCTGCCGGTTGGCAATCTCCAACGCCGGACCGGCCTCGCGCAAGCGTCGGGCCAGCGCTTTCAAAGCTTTTATCTTGGTGGCTGCATTGGCGCGGGCCATCGAGGCCGACGCAGTTTTAGCCTGTAGACCTAGGGTCTGCATGTGCTCGTGGACATTGAAGGCGTTCATGTGCCCATTTTGCCGCGCCTCGGAGCTCAGCCGCTTGTGCGCGTCCGCTGCAGCAGGAAACCTACGCAACGTCTCAAAATAATACAAATGCGTTGCGGCGCGCTGTGGCCTTGAGTGAGCCAGGCACCGACCTGATCGATCAGGTCGCGCAACTGCGGCACAGCATGAACGCCAGCCGCTGCAAAGACTGCCAGCCACTGGCCGGCCAGTCCGGCTGCTTCAGCCCTTTGACGATGCCGTCGACGATATGCGCCGCGCGCAACATACGCACCAGGGCACGATCGTCGATGCGCGGCAGCACGCGCTCGAACGCCCGCTCACGTGCGCCCCAGATACGGTTTTCGCGCAGCGCCATCGGCAACGGCCGGCCGGCGGCCATCGCGTCCTTGACGCGCTTCAAAGCGCGGATGTCTTCGGCCAGCGCGTAGTGCACCAAGACCTCGGCTTCGCCTTCGGCTCGCAGGCCGTCGAGAATGCGCGCCACGCGCTGCGGATGGCCCGCCAGCACCGCCTCGGACAGCTTGAACACGTCATAGCGTGCGACGTTGTTGACCGCGCCCTCGACCTGTTCCCAGCTCAACTCGCCGGCCGGATACAGCAATGCCAATTTCTGGATTTCCTGATGGGCGGCGAGCAGGTTGCCCTCGACCCGGTCAGCAAAGAACTGCAGCGTGCGCTGGCCTTCGTCGCCCGCCTTCACGCGCTGGCTCTGCGTCGCCAGCCGCTGAACAATCCACTGTGGCAGCGCACCGCGCTCAACGGGATCGACCTGCAAACTCACGCCATGGTTTTCCAGCGCGGAGAACCAGGCGCCGGTCCGCGTCGCCTTGTCGAGCTTGGGCAGCAGCACCAGCGTGAGCGTGCTGTCGTTGCCGCGTGCGGCCTCGGCGATCTGCTGAAGCGCTGTGCTGCCGTCCTTTCCGGGCTTGCCGGAAGGCACGCGAATTTCAACGATCTGCTTGTCGGCGAACAAGCTCAGCGAACCGCCCGCCGCCAGCACCGCACTCCAGTCGAAATGCGCGCCCGAGACGGTGTACGAACTGCGCTCGGTGTAGCCCTGCTCACGGGCGGTTGCGCGAATGGCATCGGCCGCCTCCTGCGCCAGCAATGGCTCGTCGCCATGCACCGTGTAGAGCGGCCGCAGCGCCTGCTTGAGGTGCCCGGCCAGTTGTGCCGCGGAGAGCTGCATGGCGACGCGGCGCTCAGAGCTGCTTGATGGCGCCGAGCCGGCGCACGGTCTGCTGCACGATGTCGTTCTGCATGTCTCGGTACAGCAACGCTGCTTCGCTCTCCTTGGCGATCGCATTGGTCTCGTTGTAGGTCAGGTCGCGACGTTGCTCCAGAGCGGTCGTCGGCAACAGTTCCTTGCCGGCTGGCGTCGACAGCTTGAACTTGAGGTTGAGCACCAGATCGAGCTCGCGCACTTGCCCGGCGGCATTGGTCGACAAGACCACCCGCGTGCGATCTTCACTGACCACTTCGAGGATGGCATCTGCGACGATTGGCTCGCCCGCATTGCCGATATCGACCACAGTGAGCGTGCCGGTTGCGCGGAGATTCCGGCGAAGCAGATTCACGGTGGCGGAAGTGCCTCGCACCGCGATGGTCTTGAAGGCAAACACCGGTGGCTTGCGCAACTCGAAGCCGCAACCCGCCAGCCCCAAGGTGCCGACGAACGTCAGTGCCGACGCAGCGAGCATGCGACGACGCGACACAAAAGAAGAAGATTTCATGCGTTTCATTCCACCACGTCAGAGCACGACGTTGACCAGCCGACCCGGCACCACGATGACGCGCTTCGGCACCGCGCCCTGCGCATGCGTTGCAAAGGCTTCGCTCGCCAGCACGATCTTCTCGATCTCCTGCTTGGACGCACCCGTCGGCACGCTCACGGAACCGCGCAGCTTGCCGTTGATTTGCAGCATCAGTTCGACCTCGTCCTGAAGCAAAGCGGCCACGTCGACGGCGGGCCAGGGCGCGTCGAGCAGGTCACCGAACTCCTTGTCGTAGACCAACGCCAGCCAGAGCTGGTGCGTGATGTGCGGCGTCGCCGGGTAAAGGCAGCGCAGCAGGATGCCGAAGCCTTCACGCACCGCCGCGGAATCACCGCCACTGCCGTCGGGCTTGAAGGCTTCAAGTGCGTTCAAGAGCTTCATCGCGCCCGACACCACCGTGTTGTATTGCATGCGCTGGTAGTCGTAGTCGATCTGACGCAACACGCTGTGGACCTCGCGACGCAGCACCTGGGCGTTCTTGCCGAAGGTGGGCGCGGCGCCCTTGGTCATAGAACCGGAAGCAGCCGACGCTGACAGCGCGACGCCAAAGTTCCAAACGCGCCGCAAAAAGCGCGAACTGCCTTCGACCGCCGCGTCGTTCCATTCCAGCGTCGCCTCGGGCGGCGCGGTGAACATCGTGTACAGGCGTGCCGTGTCGGCACCGTACTTTTCGATCAGGTCTTGCGGGTCGACGCCGTTGCGCTCGCTCTTGCCCATCTTGCCGACACCGCCGTACTCGACTTTGCGACCGTCCGCCACCATGCCGCCGACGATGCGCCCCGCGGCATCGAGTACCGGCGTCACCTCGAGCGGCGGGTGGTAGTGCTTGCCGCCCTTGTCGTCGCGGTGGTAGTAGATGTGATTGAGCACCATGCCCTGCGTCAACAGCTTGGCGAAGGGCTCGTCGATGGTCACGAGGCCGAGATCTCGCATGACCTTGGTCCAGAAGCGCGCGTAGAGCAAATGCAGGATGGCGTGCTCGATGCCGCCGATGTATTGGTCCATCGGCATCCAGTACGCCGCGCCCTCGCCGACCATCGCCTGGTCGTTCTTGGGGTCGCAATATCGCATGAAGTACCAGGATGAATCCACGAAGGTGTCCATCGTGTCGGTCTCGCGACGCGAAGGCTTACCGCAAATCGGGCACACGACGCCGGCATGGAAGCCCTCGTGCCTGATGAGTGGATTGCCGGAGCCGTCGGGCACGCAGTCGGTTGGCAGAATGACCGGTAGATCGGCTTCCGGCACCGGCACCGCGCCGTGCTCATCGCAATGGATGATCGGAATCGGTGTGCCCCAGTAGCGCTGGCGGCTCACGCCCCAGTCGCGCAGCCGCCAGGTGGTCTGCAGTTCACCCAGGCCCTTGTGCTGCAACGCATGCGCCACCGCAGCCACCGCCTCCTTGAATGGCATCCCGCTGAAGTTGTCGGAGTTGATGGTCACGCCACGTTGCTTGTCGGCGTACCAGTCCTGCCACTTGTGATAGTCGAAGTGTGGCTCGTCATCGACCAGCACCACCTGAATGATCTCGATGCCGTACTTGTTGGCGAAGGCAAAGTCGCGCTCGTCGTGCGCGGGCACGCCCATCACCGCGCCATCGCCGTAGCCAATCAACACGTAGTTGCCGACCCACAGCGGAATCGGCTCGTCGGTGATCGGATGCATCACGACCAAACCGGTGTCGACGCCCTTCTTTTCCTGCGTGGCGAGTTCAGCCTCGGTGGTGCCGCCACCTTTCGCTTCCTCAATAAAGGCCGCTACTTTCGGGTTCGTCTTCGCCGCGTGCATCGCCAGCGGATGCTCCGGCGCGACGGCGCAAAACGTCACGCCCATGATGGTGTCGGCGCGTGTCGTGAAGACATACATGCGGCCGTCCTGGAGCAACTTGCCGCTGGCATCCTTGATGTCGTGCGGAAAGGCGAAGCGCAGACCCTCGCTCTTGCCGATCCAGTTTTCCTGCATCGTCTTCACGCGTTCGGGCCAGCCCGGCAGCTTGTGCTGGGTGTGCTCGAGCAGCTCGGGCGCATAGGCGCTGATCTTCAGGTAGTAGCCGGGGATCTCGCGCTTCTCGACGGTCGCACCGGTGCGCCAGCCCTTGCCATCGATCACCTGTTCGTTGGCCAGCACCGTCTGGTCGACCGGGTCCCAGTTGACGACCTGCGTCTTGCGGTAGGCGATGCCCTTCTCCAGCATTTTCAAGAACAGCCACTGGTTCCACTTGTAGTAGCTCGGGTCGCAGGTCGCGATCTCGCGGCTCCAGTCGATCGCCAGCCCCATCGCCTGCAGCTGGGTGCGCATGTAGTCGATGTTTTGGTATGTCCACTTGGCTGGCGGCACACCGTTCTTGATGGCGGCGTTTTCGGCGGGCAGGCCGAAGGCATCCCAGCCCATCGGCATGAGCACGTTGTAGCCGGACATGCGCAGGTAGCGCACCAGCATGTCGTTGATGGTGTAGTTGCGCACATGCCCCATGTGCAGCTTGCCGCTCGGGTAAGGCAGCATCGAACAGGCGTAGTATTTTTTTCGCTTCGCGTCTTCGGTAACGCGATAGGCATCGGCAGCGGTCCACTGGGCTTGGGCGGCCGACTCGACGTCGCTGGGTTTATAGCTGGGGTTCATGGCAATTCGGCAGGAGCCCGGCACCGAGTGGCCGAGGGAAGGCGGATTATCGCGGCTGGGAGCGTCCCGGCGCCTCCGCCATGCGGCCAGCCCGGTTTTCGCGTGCCACAATGATTTCGACCCCGCGCACAACGCGACCCGCGCGCTGTCCGGTGTCTTTTGGGAAGCCCGCTGACCAATGGCCCTGCTGCCCGATTCCGAAATCAATGCGCTGATGCGCGCCGAACACGGCGACCCGTTCGCGGTGCTCGGCCCGCACGAGACCAGCGCCGGCCTCACGATCCGGGCGCTGCTGCCCGGCGCCCGCTCGGTGATCGCCGTGCATGCCCGCTCGGGCGACCCGCTCGCGGTACTCGCCCGCCACGGCGATACCGATCTTTTCTCGGCGCTGGTACCCGCTGCGCCGGCCCGGCTCGGCTACCTCTTTCAAGTCGATTGGGGCGGCCATACGTCGGAGCTAGACGACCCTTACCGCTTCGGCCCGGTGCTGGGCGAGACCGATGTCTGGCTGCTGGCGGAAGGCACGCATTTGCGGCCCTACGAACAACTTGGCGCTCACCTGCGCGAAATCGACGGTGTGCGCGGCGTCGCTTTCGCCGTATGGGCACCGCACGCGCGTCGCGTGTCGGTGGTGGGCAATTTCAACCAGTGGGATGCGCGGCGTCACATGATGCGACTGCGGCGCGAATGCGGCGTGTGGGAGATGTTTGCGCCGCACCTGGTGGCGGGCGACAGCTACCAGTTCGAGCTGCTCTTCGCAGACGGCACGGTGCAGCGCAAGGCCGACCCGTTCGCTTTCTCCGCGCAGTTGCGACCGCACACGGCGTGCGTAGTGCGTCCGCTGCCCGCCGTTGTGCAGATGCCTGCAGGCCGCGCCGAGGCCAACCAGCGCGACGCGCCCATCAGCATCTATGAGGT
Organism: Variovorax sp.; assembly: GCA_025352265.1. Classification (GTDB taxonomy): domain Bacteria; phylum Pseudomonadota; class Gammaproteobacteria; order Burkholderiales; family Burkholderiaceae_C; genus Variovorax. Next base: position 45,849 of record JANXTS010000085.1, read on the forward strand.
GCACCTGGGCTCATGGCGCCGCAACAACGGGGAGTGGCTCAACTACCGCGAATTGGCAGAAGCGCTTGTGCCTTACGCACACGATCTCGGCTTCACGCACATCGAATTGCTGCCGGTCAGCGAGCATCCGTTCGATGGTTCGTGGGGCTACCAGCCGGTCGGCCTCTATGCGCCGACGTCGCGCTTCGGCACGCCGGAAGACTTCCGCTTTCTGGTGGAAACCGCGCATGCTGCGGGCCTCGGGGTCATTCTCGACTGGGTGCCAGCGCACTTTCCAACCGACGCGCACGGGCTCGGCAATTTCGACGGCACGCCGCTGTACGAATACGCCGATCCGCGCGAAGGCTTCCATAACGACTGGAAGACGCTGATCTTCAACTACGCACGGCCCGAGGTCCTCAACTACCTCGTCGGCAACGCGCTCTACTGGCTGGAGCGGTACGGTGTCGACGGTCTGCGTGTCGACGCGGTGGCGTCAATGCTGTATCGCGACTACAGCCGCGAACCGGGCCAGTGGGTGCCGAACGCGCATGGCGGTCGCGAAAACCTCGAAGCCATCGACTTTCTGCGCCGCATGAATCGGGTGGTCGGCGTCGAACGGCCCGGTGCGGTGACGATCGCCGAAGAGTCGACAAGCTTTGCCGGCGTGACGCGGCCGCCATCTGAAGACGGGCACGGCGGCGGTCTCGGCTTCCACTACAAATGGAACATGGGCTGGATGAACGACACGCTGGCCTATGCCGGCACAGACCCGCTGCATCGCAAGCATCATCATCAAAAAATCACCTTCGGCCTGATGTACGCGCACACCGAAAACTTCGTGCTGCCGCTCTCGCACGACGAGGTAGTGCACGGCAAGGGTTCGATGATCGGCCGCATGCCGGGCGATGAATGGCAAAAGTTTGCCAGCCTGCGCAACCTGTATGGCTATCTTTGGGCCTATCCCGGCAAGAAGCTGCTCTTCATGGGCAGCGAGTTCGCACAGATCGCCGAATGGAATGCAGACAAGAGTCTCGACTGGCACCTGCTCGACAGCGCGCCGCATGCGGGGGTGCAGCGTCTGGTGCGCGATCTCAACAACGTGTACCGGCACTTTCCTGCCTTGCACGAACTCGACAACGACGGCCCCGGCTTCGAATGGATCGTGCACGACGACGCGGATCAATCCGTCTTCGCGTTCGTCCGCCGCGCCCGCAATGGCGCTTTCGTCATCGCGGTGTGCAACTTCACGCCGGTTGTGCGCTGCGGCTACCGGCTCGGCGTGCCCGTCGCGGGCGCCTATCGCGAGATCCTGAACACCGACAGCACGGTCTACGGCGGCAGCGGTGTGGGCAATGGCACGGTGTGGAGCGACTCGGTGCGTTGGCATGGCAAGGAGCAGTCGATTGCCGTGGATGTGCCGCCGCTGGCAACGCTGATGTGGGTGCTGGTTTGACCCGAGAAGAGACGATGAACACAGGACACCCCTATCCCCTCGGAGCCACGCCGACCCTACAAGGCGTCAACTTTGCCCTGGTCGCGCCCAACGCCACCAAGGTCGAGCTTTGCCTGTTCGACAGCTCGGGCAAGCATGAGCAACAACGACTGACTCTGCCCGCCTGCACCGATGGCGTCTGGCACGGGCGGCTCCCGAGCGCCCGCGCGGGCTTGATCTATGGCTATCGCGTGCACGGACCGTGGTCGCCCAAGGACGGGCACCGCTTCAACCCGGCCAAGGTTTTGCTCGACCCCTACGCGCGCGCCATCAGCGGTCGCTACGGTGGTGAAGAAATCTTCGCTGGCCACGATGCCAGAGACGCGACGCAGCCTGATCGCCGCGACAACGCATCGGTGGCGCTCAAAGCCTGCGTGGCAGCGCCGCTGCCTACCGTGCCAGCCGGTCGCGCCCGCATCGCGGCCAGCGAACGCGTGCTTTACGAAGCGCACGTGCGCGGCCATACGCGGCTGCACCCCTCCGTGCCCGAAGCGCTGCGCGGCAGCTACGCGGGACTGGCGCAGCCGGCGGTGCTCGATCACCTGCAGCGACTCGGCGTCACCACGCTGAGCCTGATGCCGGTGCAGCACCGTGCCGACGAGCAGCGGCTGCTCGGCATGGGGCTCACCAACTACTGGGGCTACAACACCATCGGCTGGTTCGCCCCGGAGCTGCGCTACTGGAGCGGCCAGGTCGGCACCACGCCGGCGAGCGAGTTCCGTGCGATGGCCGACGCGGTGCATGCGCGCGGAATGGAACTGGTCATCGATGTCGTCTACAACCACAGCGCTGAAACCGATGAATTCGGCCCGACGCTGTCGATGCGCGGCATCGACAACGCGCTGTACTACCACCTGCGCCCAGACGATCGCGCGCTTTACGAGAACTGGACCGGCTGCGGAAACTGCCTGAAGCTGGACGAGCCGCGCGTGGTGCAGCTGGTGATGGACAGCCTGCGCTACTGGGTCACCGAGTTCGGCGTCGACGGTTTTCGCTTCGACCTGGCGCCAACGCTCGGTCGTCACGCGGTGACCGGTTTCGACCGGCGCGCATCCTTCTTCGCTGCGGTAGCGCAAGACCCTGTCTTGTCGCGCGTGCTCTTGATCGCCGAGCCCTGGGACATCGGACCAGGTGGCTATCAACTGGGTGCCTTTCCTTCCGGCTGGCTCGAATGGAACGATCGTTACCGCGACACGCAGCGCAGCTTCTGGGTACGACAAGGTCGCGACGGCAGCGCGGGCCTTGGTGACTTCGCGCACCGTTTTACCGCATCGAGCCAGCAGTTTCGCCACGATGCGCGGGCGCCCACGGCCAGCGTCAATTTCATGACGGCGCACGATGGCTTCACGCTGCGCGACGTAGTCAGCTACAACGAGCGCCACAACCTCGCCAACGGCGAGAACAACCGCGACGGCACCGGCCACAACATGAGCCGCAACTGCGGAGTCGAAGGTCCGAGCGACGACTCGGCCGTGAATGCCGAACGTACGCGCCTGCAGCGCGTGTTGCTGGCAACGCTGCTGCTTTCGCAAGGCACACCCATGCTGCTGGCCGGCGACGAAATCGGCCACTCGCAACAAGGCAACAACAACGCCTACTGCCAGGACAGCGAGCTGACCTGGCTCGACTGGGCGGCGGCCGACACGTCGCTTTCACCTTTCATCGCGCGGCTCACCGCGCTGCGTCGCGAATCGCCGGCGCTTCGCAACGCGCAGTGGTGGCCCGCCGGCGATTCGACCGCTGCCGGAATCCGTTGGCTGCGTCCCGATGCCCAGCCAATGACAGCGCCGGACTGGCAAGGCACGGCCCTTGCAATCCACTTTGATCCACTTCCGGGTGCGGCCGGTGGCGAAGGGATGCGGCTCGTACTGGTGAACGCAGGTACCGCGCCCGTCGACTTCCGGTTACCGGAAGGCACGTGGCATGGCTGCCTCGCGACCGACCCGGCGCAAGACGAATCCGTCGCTTCGCAACCGTTGCCGGAAAGCGTCCATGTGGCGGCTGCGAGCCTGTGGGTTGCAAGAGCGTAGGAGCCATGCACGCGTGCCGGTGCTAGGCTGGAAATCGGGACAAGAATCGAACCAAGAACTGCAGAAGAACGAATCAACAAAGACAGACGGAGACACACCATGGACCACCCCACGCCAGTCACTCTTGAAGCGCATCAGTTGGTGCGCCGCACCATTGCACTCGTGCTTGCCGGCGGCCGCGGCTCGCGGCTCAAGCAACTGACCGACCGGCGCGCCAAGCCGGCCGTTTACTTCGGCGGCAAGTTCCGCATCATCGATTTCGCGCTTTCGAATTGCCTCAACTCGGGCATCCGGCGCATGGCGGTGGTCACGCAGTACAAGTCGCACTCGCTGATGCGTCATTTGCAGCGTGGCTGGAGCTTTTTGCGGGCCGAGCTCAACGAGATGGTCGACGTGCTGCCGGCGCAGCAGCGTGTCGGCGACGAGCACTGGTATCGCGGCACGGCCGACGCAGTATTCCAGAACCTCGACATCATCCAGACCCGCTCGACCAAGCACGACTATGTGGTGGTTTTGGCAGGCGATCACATCTACAAGATGGACTACTCGATCATGGTCAAGGACCATGCCGAACGCGGCCTGGGCTGTACCGTCGGCTGCATCGAAGTACCGCGCATGGAAGCCACGGCCTTCGGCGTGATGGCGATCAACGAAGACCGCACCATCACCGCCTTTCTCGAAAAGCCTGCCGATCCGCCTGCGATGCCCGGCAACCCGGACGTCGCGCTGGCCAGCATGGGGATCTACGTGTTCGACTCGCAGTACCTCTACAAGCTGCTCGAAGAAGACAGCCTGAACCCGGATTCAGACCACGACTTCGGCAAGGACATCATTCCCCGGGCGGTGGCCGAAGGGCGTGCGCTGGCGCACCCGTTCGGCATGTCGTGCGTAACGCGCGGCCCTCGGGGCCTCGGCGCCAAGGCTTACTGGCGCGACGTGGGCACGATTGATGCATTCTGGGCAGCCAACCTCGACCTGGCCTCCATCACCCCTGAGCTCGACATCTATGACACCGACTGGCCCATCTGGACCTACCAGAGGCAACTGCCGCCAGCCAAGTTCGTCCTTGACCGCGACGGCAAGAACGGCATGACCTTCAACACCATCGTGTCGGGCGGCTGCATCGTTTCGGGCTCTTCCGTCAGCAATTCGGTGCTGTTCTCCGGCGTGCGCATCCATTCGTTCTGCGACATCAGCGAGGCCGTGCTGCTGCCGGACGTGGAGATCGGCCGCGGCGCGCGCCTGAAAAAGGTGGTGATCGACCGCGGTTGCTTCATCCCGGACGACATGGTCATCGGCGAAGACCCGGCTGCCGATGCGGCACGCTTCGAGCGCACCGAGGCCGGCGTGACCCTGGTCACCCGAGAGATGCTCAAGCGCCTCGAAATCTGATCGCCGATGCGAATTCTCCAGGTCAGCGCCGAACTGTTTCCACTCCTCAAGACCGGTGGCTTGGCTGACGTGGCCGGTGCCCTGCCGATCGCGCTCGCAGCCGCCGGGCAAGACGTGCGCGTGTTGCTGCCGGGCTTTCCGGCCATCCTTGCAGGCGTAGTCGGCCTGGCGCCCGTAGCCGAACTGCAGGCGCCGTGGGGCGACACCAGTCGATTGCTGCTCGGCCGCATCGAAACCACCGGCGCGCCCGATGTTCTCGCCTACGTCATCGATGCGCCGGTGCTGTACGACCGGCCAGGTAACCCTTACGAAGACGCTGATCGCCAACCTTACGACGACAACCACCGGCGCTTCGCGCTGCTGGGTTGGGCCGGCGCGCAATTGGCGCAAGGACTCCACGCCGCCTGGCGACCGGAGGTCGTGCATGCCCACGACTGGCATGCCGGGCTGGTGCCCGCCTATCTGTCGTTCGCCCAGCGACCGGTCGGACCCCGTGTCGGCAGCGTCTTTACCGTGCACAACCTGGCTTACCAGGGCGTTTTCGCGCCGTGGCGTTTTGCCGATCTCGGTCTGCCAGGTCCAGCGTTCCAGATGAACGGGCTCGAATACCACGGCCAGTTGTCTTTCATGAAAAGTGGCCTGTACTACGCCGACCGCCTCACCACCGTGAGCCCGACCTACGCTCGTGAAATCCAGACCTCCGAGCAAGGCTTTGGCCTCGACGGCTTGCTTCGCCAGCGCAACGACGTGCTGACCGGCATCCTCAACGCGGTCGACAACCAGGTCTGGAACCCGGCCGACGACGCACTGCTGACAGAACACTACGAGGCCCGACGCATGACCGGCAAAGCGCGTTGCAAAGCGGCGCTGCAGCGCCAGCTCGGCCTTGCCGAATTGCCCGATGCGCCTCTCTTCATCGTGGTCAGCCGCCTCACCGAACAAAAAGGCTTGCACCTCGTATTGAGCGGTCTGGATGCACTGCTCGAACAGGGTGGTCAATTGGCGCTGCTCGGCGGCGGCGATGGCTGGCTCGAAGAGGCGTTTCGCCATCGCGCGGCCGCCATGCCGCAATCGGTGAGCGTGACCATCGGCTACAACGAGGCGCTTGCTCACCAGCTTTTCGGCGCCGGCGATGTCACGCTGGTGCCTTCGCTTTTCGAACCCTGCGGCCTGACACAGATGTACGGACTCAAGTACGGTTGCCTGCCGCTGGTGCGCCGTGTAGGCGGATTGGCCGATACTGTAGTCGACACCACACTCGAGGACATGGCGGACGGCGAGGCCACCGGCTTTATCTTCGACCGCTTCGAACCCGGCGACTACGCGCGCGCCGTGCGTCGCGCTTTCGCCCTGTACCGGCATCCGACTGATTGGGAACGGGTGCGCGCCACCGCCATGCGACGCCCGGTCGACTGGGCGACCGCCGCGGCGCATTACATCGCGGTCTATCAGCAGGCCATTGCCTGAGGGCTTCCAGGCCCGCCCCTCACAACCTCTGCGAACACTCCATGACCACAACGACGCCCGCAACCGCAGCGACACCCATCAAAGCTTTCGAATACGACCACCCCGATCGTGACGTCGCCGCCTTCAAGCGTGCGGTTGCGAACAAACTGATCTATGCGGTCGGCAAAGACCCGGTCGCCGCCAGCCAGGACGACTGGCTCAACGCCACCGCGCTGGCCGTGCGTGATCAGTTGGTCGAGCGCTGGATGACCACCACCCGGGCGCAGTACCAGCAAGACGTGAAGCGCGTGTACTACCTCTCGATGGAGTTTTTGATCGGGCGCACCTTCACGAATGCGCTGCTTGCCGTCGACCTCTACGACACCGTGCGCGAAGCGCTGGCCGACTTCGGCGTCGATATGTCGGCACTGGCCGAACGCGAGCCCGATGCGGCGCTCGGCAACGGTGGCCTCGGCCGCCTGGCCGCGTGTTTTCTCGACTCGATGGCGACACTCGGCGTCCCCGGCATGGGTTACGGCATTCGCTATGAATACGGCATGTTCCGCCAGCGCATCGTCGACGGTCAGCAAGTCGAAACGCCCGACTACTGGCTCACGCGCGGCAATCCATGGGAATTCCAGCGGCCCGAAGTCAACTACCGCGTGCGCTTCGGTGGCCATGTACAAAAGCGTGAAGGCAACAACGCGCCCTACGGCGCTGCCGACTGGGTCGACACGCACGACGTGCTGGCCGTGGCCTACGACACCATCATTCCGGGCTACGGCACCCAGGCGACCAACACGCTGCGTCTGTGGTCGGCACGCGCCACCGAAGAGATCGACCTTTCTGCCTTCAACAAGGGCAACTACATGGTCGCGGTCGAGAGCAAGAACCAGTCGGAAAACGTTTCGCGCGTGCTCTACCCGGATGACTCAACGCCATCGGGCCGTGAGCTGCGACTGCATCAGGAGTACTTTTTCTGCAGCGCCAGCGTGCAGGATTTACTGCGCCGCTATCTGCGCAATCACACCACCTTCGATCATCTGGGTGACAAGGTCAGCATCCACCTGAACGACACGCACCCGGTACTCGCAGTGCCCGAGATGATGCGGTTGCTGCTCGACGAGCACAACGTCGATTGGGAAACAGCCTGGGCCGCCACGCAAAAAGTCTTCAGCTACACCAACCACACGCTGATGCACGAGGCGCTGGAAACCTGGCCGGTCGAAATGATGGGTCGCATCCTGCCGCGCCATCTGCAGATCATCTACGACATGAACGCCAAGTTTCTCGCGACCGTGACGCAAAAAGTCGGCGACGATGTCGAACTGCTCCGGCGCCTGTCGCTGGTCGACGAGTCCGGCGAGCGGCGCGTGCGCATGGCGTACGTGGCGGTGCTGGCGAGCCACTCGATCAATGGGGTGTCGGGCCTGCACTCGGAGCTGATGAAGCAATCGATCTTTGCCGACTTCAACCGCATCTTTCCGGAGCGCTTCAACAACAAAACCAATGGCGTGACGCCACGTCGCTGGCTGGCGCAAGCCAACCCACCGCTTGCAGCATTGCTCGACCAGCGCATCGGCAAGGGTTGGCGGCGTGACTTGATGCAGCTCGAAGCGCTGAAGCCGATGGCGGCGCAGCCGGCCTTCGCCCGGGCGTTCAGGCACGCCAAGCGCGAGAACAAACTGCGACTGGCCAACTGGATCGAGCAGCACATGGGCGTCGTGATCGACACCGATGCGATGTTCGACGTGCAGGTGAAGCGCATCCACGAATACAAGCGCCAGCTGCTCAACGTGCTGCACGTCATTACGCGTTACCAGCGCATCCTCGACGCGCAAGCCGCTGGCGGACCGGTCGACATCGTGCCACGCGTGGTCGTTTTCGCGGGCAAAGCTGCGTCGGCCTACGTCGTCGCCAAGTTGGTCATTCGACTCATCAACGACGTGGCAGCAATCATCAACAACGATCCGCGCGTCGGCAAGTTGCTGAAGGTCGTTTTCTTGCCGAACTACAGCGTGAGCCTGGCCGAGATCATCATGCCGGCCGCCGATTTGTCGGAGCAGATTTCCACTGCCGGCACGGAGGCTTCGGGCACCGGCAACATGAAGTTCGCACTCAATGGCGCGCTGACCATTGGCACGCTCGACGGCGCCAACGTCGAGATGCGCGACAACGTGGGCGCAGAGAACATCTTCATCTTCGGCAACACCACGCCGGAAGTGGCCGACATCCGCTTGCATGGCTACCAGCCGCGCGACATCTACGGCACCAACCCCGAGCTGCAACGCGTACTAGATGCCGTGCGCGACGGTGTGTTCTCCCCAGGCGAGCCTTCGCGCTACCAGGGCATCTACGACTCGCTGGTGAACTGGGGCGATCACTATCTGCTGCTCGCCGACTACGCCAGCTACATCGAGGCGCAAGGCAAAGTCGATGCGCTGTACCGCGATGCGGATGCGTGGACTCGGATGGCGATTCTCAACGTGGCGGGAATGGGCGCTTTTTCGTCGGACCGGACCATCGCGGAATACGCGCACGACATCTGGCACACCAAGCCGGTGCTGCTCTAAGGCTTGAGGGCTCGCGCAAAGACTCGTGTCATCGCGCAGGCTGCGCAAGTGCTTCGGTCACGAAACCAATGCGGCTCAAACCCGCCTTGTTCGCGACGCCCATGAGTTCGACGATCTTGCCGTAAGACACCGTGTGGTCGGCACGCAGTTGCACCTCGGTGTCGCGGCTGTCGGCTGCCGCCTTTTGCAAGCGACTCGCGAGTTCGTCATCGCTCACCGCCTGGTCGTTCAAGAAGACCTTGCCGGCCGCATCGACCGACAGGCTGACGAACTTCGGCGTGTCGTTGGGCTGACCCGCATCGGTCTGCGGCAGATCGAGCTTGATGGAGCTGGCCATCAGCGGTGCGGTGATGATGAAGATCACCAGAAGCACGAGCATGACGTCGACCAGCGGTGTCACGTTGATGTCGGAGAGCGGACGTTGCCCGCCGGCGCCGCTCGCTCGACCGCTGCCTGCGCCACTGCTGTTGCTGCCGAGCGAAGTGCGACCGAAAGCCATGCCTGCGTCGATGCTGGTCAGGCGACGGACATTGCCCGCGCTGGTGGTAACGCGTCATCGCGTCGCGCCGGCGGTCCGCCGAAGGTGCCGAGCAAGTCGTGCGCGAAACCCTCCAGCTCCGCCTCGATGCGACCAATGACTCGGCCGAAGACGTTGTAAGCGAGCACGGCCGGGATCGCGACCGCAAGGCCGAACGCCGTCATGATCAGCGCCTCACCGACCGGCCCTGCCACCTTGTCGATGGTGAAACCGCCAGCTTGCCCAGCAATGCCCGACAGCGCACGGTAGATGCCCCAAACGGTGCCGAGCAGGCCGACGAAGGGGGCCGTAGCACCAACGGTCGCCAGCAATATCTGGCCCGACTGCAGGCGGCGCAGCGAGCCGTGCAGTGCGTCGCGCAGCACGCGCGTAAGCCGCTGCGATAGGTCACCGGCAGAGCCGAGTGATGTACCGGCACGATCCACACCGTCGATCCCTGCGCCGGGGGCGGCGGCCAGATTTTTTACCGCCGTCACTGCCGGCAGCACGAGCGCAATGCGATCGAAAGACTTGAGGTTTTGCTCCGCATCGGCCAGCGTGGAGGCTTGCCAGAAGGCGGCGATGCTGCGCAACACGCTGCGAGTGCCGCTGCGCAGCAACCAGGCTTTCAGCACGATCACGACCCAGCTCGATACCGACATTGCCAGCAACAGCGCCGCGACAGCACGACTGACGCCATCGCCTTGGGTCAGCAGCTCGAGCACGCTCACGCGATACCTTTTACCGTAGGCCGAGCACGTCGAACATGTCGAACAATCCGGCCTTTTGTTGCGCGAGAAACTGCACCGCGCGGAAGCTGCCCTGCACGTAGGTCACGCGGCTGGCCGACTTGTGGGTGATCTCGATCCGTTCGCCAGTGCCGGCGAAAAGCACGGTGTGGTCGCCGACGATGTCACCACCGCGGATGCTGGCAAAGCCGATGGTCGACGCATCGCGCTCGCCGGTCACACCTTCGCGGCTGTACACGGCGCACTCCTTTAAATCGCGGCCCAGGGCGTCGGCAATGACTTCGCCCATCTTCAACGCGGTGCCGGACGGCGCATCGACTTTGTGACGATGGTGCGCTTCGATGATCTCGATGTCGTAGCCAGTCGAAAGCGCCTTGGCTGCCATCTCAAGCAGCTTCAGCGTGACGTTGACACCGACGCTCATGTTGGGCGCCATGACGATCGCGATGTCTTTGGCGATTGCGATGATCTCCGCTTTTTGCGCGTCGGTGAAGCCGGTCGTGCCGATGATCGCCTGCACGCCGAGCTCCCGACAAACCGCGAGGTGCGCCAAGGTGCCTTCGGGTCGTGTGAAGTCGATCAGCACCTGCGCCTTTTCGAGGCCTGTGCGCAAGTCGGACACGATTGGAACGCCGCTCGCAAAACCCAGAAACGCACCGGCATCGATGCCGATGGCCTCGGAGCCCGGCACATCCAGCGCGCCGGCCAGTTCGAGGTCAGGCGCGTTGCGCACGCCATCGATCAGCATGCGGCCCATGCGGCCGGAAGCACCGGCTATCGCGATCCGCCGCATGTCAGCGGGTGGCGGACTCAAGCGGCGGGTAGCTCGGAGGCAGCGGTGCCAGCGACGCGGCAGGCGCCTCGACCTTGGCGCTCTGGTCCGGCACGAACTTCTTAAGCTGGTCTTCACTGGCTTCGAGCACAGGCACCTTGCCACTGCGCTTGCGGGCGTCGACAGCCGCCACGAACTCTTCTTCGCTCGGCATGGTGTCACCGTCGAAGCGGTCAAGTACCTCGCCCTTGAAGTAAACCGTCAGGTGGCGCTGCTGAGAATCGACGCCCTGCCGACGAATGGTAAAGACGTAGTCCCAGCGGTCGGAGTGGAACACGTCCGTTAGCAGCGACGTGCCGAGCACTTCGCGCACTTGCTGGCGCGACATGCCGGGCTTCAGTTGCTCGACCTGCTCTTTGGAAACGAAGTTGCCCTGGACCACCTCGACCTTGTATGGCGTGACGGCACTCAACGCATCGCGCGTTCGTGTGCCGAGGCTGCTGCAAGCGCCCAGACACAGGCTCACCGCGACGCCGGCGAAGAGCCAGACGCGGCTTTTTGAATTGGCAAGCATGGGAGAAAGGGGTAGCGATATGATCGGCTCATTGTAGCGGCTGGCCCCCGGCGGACCCCATTCCGCACGGCCCATGCAGGAACGACCATGGCCAATATCGACGAACTCAAGAACACCGGCCTGAAGGCCACTCTGCCGCGCCTGAAGATTCTCGAAATCTTCCAGACCGGCGGCCTGCGCCACATGACGGCAGAAGACGTCTTCCGCATTTTGCTCAACGAGCACTCGGACATTGGCTTGGCCACCGTCTACCGCGTGCTGGCCCAGTTCGAGCAGGCAGGGATCCTGGAGCGCAGCCACTTCGAAAGTGGCAAGGCTGTCTACGAACTCAACGAAGGAAAGCACCACGATCACCTGATCTGCACGTCGTGCGGCAAGGTCGAGGAGTTCTACGACGCCGAGATCGAGCGACGCCAGCAAATGATCGCTCTGGACAAAGGCTGGGTTATGCAAGACCACGCCATGTCGCTGTACGGCCTCTGCGCCGACTGCGCCAGCCGACGCTAGTCCTGCCGGCCCGACTCCATCGCCTTGTGGTGGCGCTCCACGAATTCGGCGTAGGTGTCGATGCCGCGCAGCTGCAAAATTGAATTGCGTACCGCTGCCTCGACCAGCACCGCAATGTTGCGGCCGGCCACCACCTGGATGATGACCTTGCGCACCGCGATGCCGAGCACGTCTTGCGTCAAGGGGGCCGAGGGCATGCGCTCATAGTCCCGCTCGAAGCTGTCGCGACGCACCAGATGCACGATGAGCTTGAGCCGCATCTTTCGGCGCACGGCCGTCTCACCGAAGATCGCGCGAATGTCCAGCAAGCCGATGCCACGCACTTCCAGCAGGTTCTGCAGCAAGTCGGGGCAGCGACCTTCCAGCGTGTTCTGGTTGATCCGGTGCAGATCGACCGCGTCGTCCGCCACCAAACCGTTGCCCCGAGAGATCAATTCCAGCCCTAGCTCGCTCTTGCCCAGGCCAGACTCGCCGGTGATCATCACGCCAAGTCCAAGAATGTCCATGAAAACGCCGTGCATCGACGTGCGCTCGGCGAAATGCTTGGACAAATAAGCACGCAACAGGTCGATGACGAAGGCCGAAGATTCGCGCGTGGCAAACAGCGGCAACTGCGCACGCTCGCAGATCGACAGTAATCCTTCGGGCGCGTTTTGTGCATCAGCGAGCACCAGCATTGGCGGCTCCAGCGTCACGATGCGACCGATGCGGCGGGCGCAATCTTCGGGACTTCCGCGCGTCAGATAGGCCACCTCTCGTGCACCGAGGATCTGAACCCGATACGGGTGGATGTAGTTGAGATAGCCGACCAGATCCGCCGCCGACTGCGCGAGGCTGATGACCTCGATGTCGAAATGGCGCTCCGAGGCACCAAGTCCGGCCAGCCACTCCCATCGGAGCGAGCCGCGAAACTCCTCGAACATCGCATCGGCGCTGATGACGGTCGGCTTCATGCTCTCGACCGTCCGGCTGCCAACGCGTTCAAGCCACCTGCGCCGATTGCCATCCGGCGATGAGTGAGTGCAACGCGGCTGCGTCGTTGCTTGACTTGATTCGCTCGCGCAGAGCGGCATCGCTCAACAATTCGGCTATTTCGGAGAGGATCTCGAGGTGTTTCTGCGTCGCCGCTTCGGGCACCAGAAGAAAGATAAGAAGCGCGACAGGCTGCTCGTCCGGTGCGTCGAAACCGATTGCGTTTGCCAGTTGGAATACCGCCGCCATCGGCGACTTGAGGCCCTTGATGCGGCCATGCGGAATCGCAACGCCATGACCCAGCCCAGTCGAACCCAGGCGCTCTCGAGCAAAGAGGCTGTCTGTGATGAGGGCGCGCCCGAGACCGTGGAGGTTTTCGAACAGCAAGCCTGCTTCTTCAAAAGCACGTTTTTTGCTGGTGGCGTCAACGCTCACGAGCACTTGAGTGGGCGGCAGGATGGACGCGAGGCGATTCATGGTGGGGTAAGGCGGGGGCGATTATGCACCGGCCCCGAAAAAAGCAAAGGGCCGCTCAAATCGAGCGGCCCTGGATTTTGCAAGAGGATTTACCCAAAGAGGGACTACATCACGCGTTTGGGCGCTGCGTGGTGATGATCTTGCAGACGGTCTTTGTGGCGTACCACCTGACGATCAAGTTTGTCGACCAGCTCATCGACCGCGGCGTACAGATCAGCGTGACTGCACTCGGCAAACATGTCACTGCCCTTGACGTGAATGTTGCACTCCGCCTTTTGCCGGCGTTCCTTTTCCTTTTGCTTTTCCACCGTGAGGATCACCTTCACATCGACCACCTGGTCGAAGTGCCGCGTGATCCGGTCCAGCTTGTTCGTGACATAGCTTCGCAATGCGGGAGTGACGTCGAGGTGATGGCCGCTGATCGTCAGATTCATGAATGACCTCCTGGGGAACGTTGCAGAAATAACCACCAATCCGAATTGGAAAGTGGCCGGCGGAAACGAAACAAAAACGGAAGGATTGCTGGGGAGTTGGGGGGAGCGCGAAGGCGGAAAAGAACGGGTTCGATTCACTATGCCCACGTTGCGCAGGCATTGCAATCCCTCTCTTTCCCGCGCTTTTTGGGTAACGTTAGGGACACATTTTTGTGCTACCTAATTCATAGCATTGCGCATGCGCCCGCATTGACCGGTCATCCGATTCGGCCCGCAGTCAAAGCTCGGCCATCGTTACATCGCCATGCCGTCGACAGGGAATCAGCAAATGCCCTGCAAGAGACGATCAGCGCCAGCTTGCTCGCATGCGACTCAACAAATCGATGGTCGCGGCCGGCGGCGGCACTGCCGGCGCCCTCGCCGGCGGCGCCGGCCACGTCACCTGTTCGAACCGCGCCGTGTCGGCATCGGAAATGAAGCGCGTGCGCCCGGCGTAGAGATGGCGATCGCCGCGTACGGCCTGCTGCGTTACATAGAAGCGCTGCGGGACCAGCAGGTGCAAATGGTCACGCGCCCGCGTCATGGCGACATAGAGCAACCGCCGTTCTTCTTCGAGCTCTTGCGCGCCCTGCGCGACATCGGCGGGCATGCAACCGTCGACCACGTTGAGTACATGCACCGAGTTCCACTCCTGACCTTTGGCCGAGTGGATGGTCGACAGAATCAGATAGTCCTCGTCGAGCAGCGGCGGCCCAGACCGGTCGCTCGTTGCCTCGGGCGGATCGAGCGTGAGTTCGGTCAAAAACCGTTCGCGCGACGCGTAGCCAGAAGCCAGCCTCGCCAGCTGTTCGACGTCGCCGTGCCGTACGCCCGAAGTGTCGTCGTGCAGCCGCTCGAGGTGCGGTATGTACCAGCGCAGGGCGAGTTCCATGTCCGCTGGCCAGCCGAGCGAAGAATCACGCAACGCGGCGTACGTCTCGGCAAACCGCTGCCATTCGACCTGCGCTGCAGCAGGCGGCGTGAATGTCTTCATCGCGACGCCTGGGTCGGCCGCTACATCCATGGCATCGAGCAGACGTGTTGCCGTCACCGGCCCGATCCCAGGAATCATCTGCGTCACGCGGAATCCCGCCATGCGGCCGCGCGGATTTTCTGCAAAGCGCAGCACGGCGAGCAGATCCTTGACGTGCGCAGCTTCGAGAAACTTGAGACCGCCGTATTTGACGAACGGGATGTTGCGCCGCGCCAGCTCGAGCTCCAGCGCAGCGCTGTGTGTCGAGGTGCGAAACAGTACCGCCTGTGATTTGAGCGCGAGGCCGCCCTCGCGGTGCGCCAGCACGCGGTCGGCCACCCAGCGCGCCTGCTGGGCTTCGTCGGGCACCAGCACCAGTTGAGGTCGACCGGCCGAGGCCTTGTCGGTCCACAGTGTCTTTGCGTGCCGCTCGGTCGCCTGCGCGATGACGGCGTTCGACACGTCCAGGATCGGCTGCGTCGAGCGGTAGTTACGCTCCAGCGTGACGATGCGCGCCTCGCGCGTGAACTGCGAGGAGAAGTCGAGGATGTTGCGCACCGTGGCGCCCCGAAACGAATAGATCGATTGCGCGTCGTCGCCCACGACGGTGACACCGCGACCATCGGGCTTCAGCGCCATCAGGATCGAGGCCTGCAAGCGGTTCGTGTCCTGGTACTCGTCGACCAGCACATGGTCGAAGCGCGCGCCAACCTGCGCCGCCAAAGTCGGTTCGGCGACCATGCCGGCCCAGTACAAAAGCAAGTCGTCGTAGTCGAGCACGTTCTGCTGTTGCTTGGCTTCTACGTAGGCGCCGAACAAGCGCTTGAGCTCTACTGCCCATTCGGCGCACCACGGAAACGCCTGCTTGAGCACGTCGGCCAGTGGCGCGCAAGTGTTGACGGTGCGCGAGTAGATGGACAGGCAGGTGCCCTTGTGCGGAAAGCGCCGTGTGCTACCGGACAGCCCGAGCTCGTGCCGGACCAATCCCATCAGGTCTTCCGCATCCCCACGATCGTGGATGGTGAAGTTGTCGTTCAGTCCGATGTGTGCGGCGTACTCGCGCAACAGGCGCGCGCCGATGCCGTGAAAGGTGCCGGCCCAAGGCAGCGTCGGCAGGACTTCGGACTTGAGCGCGAAAACACGCGCCACAACCTGTCCCGCACGCCGTTCCATCTCTTGCGCGGCACGCCGTGAAAACGTGAGCAGCAGGATGCGCTGCGGATCCGTCCCTAGCGCGATGAGACGCGCCACGCGGTGCGCGAGCGTGCTGGTTTTGCCTGAGCCAGCACCTGCGATAACCAGCAGCGGTCGGTCGTCGCAAGCGGGGTCGCCAGGCGCCGCATCGATGCCGTGCTCGACCGCTGCCCGCTGCTCATCGTTGAGGTCGGCCAGCGCCGCCGCTAGCCGCTCTGCCGGCGTGGTCGGTGTCGCACCATGCGCCGAAAGATGCGGAGGGAGAAGGGTCGGCGCCACGGTCTGCATTGGCGCAACTTTACTGGATGCCCATCCAGATGCGTGACCGTTACATGACGGGCCCGGTGACATAATTCGCGCCTTGCTGCAATCGGAGACTCCACCTTGGAAACCTACCCGTCTTGGCAGCTTCCGGTTCCCGTTTGACGCGCGTGTCGATCGAGGGATTCGGGAGCGCCCCGCCCTCGTTCAACCGCACAGTCCATTCACGGGAGTGAGCCAATGCTCAACATCTTTACGCTCGCCAATGGGCGCCTAGTCCAGGAAGAAATCGAGTCGCTCGAGGAGCTGTCGAAATTCCAGCCGATCTGGGTCGATCTCGAGTCGCCCACGGTCGACGAAAAGCGCTGGATCAAACAGTACTACGGCCTCTCCATCCCCGAAGACGCGATGGACGAGGACATCGAAGAGTCCGCTCGCTTCTATGAAGAAGACAACGGGGAACTGCATATTCGCAGCGACTTTTTGATCGACGATGACGAGGATCCCCGCTCGGTACGCGTCGCCTTCATCCTGAACCAGCACAACAGCGAACTGCGCAGCCGCGGGGTGCTGTTCTCCATCCACGACGAAGACGTTCCGGTATTCCGCCTGCTGCGCATGCGCGCACGACGCGCGCCAGGCCTCATTGAAGACGCCAAGGAGGTACTGCTCAAGCTGTTCGACGCCGACGCCGAGTACTCCGCCGACACGCTGGAAAACATCTACGACGACCTGAAGAAAGTCAGCGAAAAAGTGCTGGCCGGCAAGATGACCGACGACCTGGCGAGCGAAGTGCTGGGCGAGATCGCGCGTCACGAAGACCTGAACAGCCGCATTCGCCGCAACGTGATGGATACACGCCGCGCTGTCAGTTTCATGATGCGCAGCAAGATGCTGAATGCTGAACAGTTCGAAGAAGCGAGACAGATCCTGCGCGACATCGAATCGCTCGACAACCACACCGCGTTCCTGTTCGACAAGATCAACTTCTTGATGGACGCGACAGTCGGTTTCATCAACATCAACCAGAACAAGATCATCAAGATCTTTTCGGTGGCGAGCGTCGCGTTGCTGCCGCCAACGCTGGTGGCGAGCATCTACGGCATGAACATGAAGTTCCCAGAGCTGGAATGGCTTGGGCCAACGCTCAGCTACCCTTATGTCGTCATCTTCATGATCGCCAGTGCCCTGGGGCCGATGTGGTACTTCGGCCGCAAGGGTTGGCTTTCCTGACGTCTGCCCCTAATTCACTGCGCGCGCTAGTCGAGCAGGGAAAGCAGGGCGCTTATCAGGGCTCTGGCCTGCTTGCCGGCGACTTGGGAGAGATAGGCGGGAAAGTCGACGTGGGCAGCATCGTCGGCGCGGTCGGAGATGTTGCGTACGGCGGCAAAAGGGATGCCGTAGTCGTAGCAAACCTGAGCTACGGCTGCGCCCTCCATGTCGACGGCCAAGGCATCGGGAAGATCGCGCTGCAAGGTCATCGCCTCTTGGGCGGCTGAAACGAAGCGGTCGCCGCTGATCAGCAATCCTTTGTGCGTGCGCATGCCATCGAGCTTGAAGCGGGCGCGGGTGGCGCCATCGAACAGGCCACTCGACACAGCGCTTGCCGCCATCGACAGCAAGCCGACCAGCTCCGCATTGGCAGCGAAGCGTGACAGGCCATAAAGGGGCACTTCATGACGCGGGAACAGCGGTAGAGCGTTCATGTCGTGCTGCAGGAATTCCGTCGCGATGACGGTGTCGCCGACCCGCACATCGGGACACAAGCCACCGGCAACGCCGGTGAACACGATGCGCTGCGCGCCGAAGCGCTCGATCAATGCTGTGGCAGTCGTCGCAGCGGCCACCTTGCCGATGCGAGACAGCGCCAGCACGACCGGCCTGCCATGCCAGCGACCAGTATGGAAATCGCGCCCCGCGTGCCGAACGTGCTCCGTCCCATCGAGCTGCTCGCGCAGGCCGTGCTGCTCTTCGGGCAGCGCACTCAGAATGGCGGTTGGCATCAGCGCGCTGCTCTAGCGATCAGCGGCTTGTCGAAACCGTAGGCCTTCAGCAACTCGGAATGGCTCAGGCGCGTGAAGATGAAACTAAGCATTGATCGTCTTGATGCAAGACCAGTGCCGGCCGTCCGACGCGTGTTCCCGTCACGTTGCCGGAGGCGGTCAGACGGTCGCTGCCGACTTCTTGGCGTCGCGCAGTTCGCGTCGCAGGATCTTGCCTACTGGCGTCTTGGGCAAGTCGGTTCGGAACTCGATCACGCGTGGCTGTTTGTAGCCGGTGAGGTTGGCGCGGCAGAACTCCTTGACCTGGGCTTCCGTCAGCGTCGGGTCTTTGCGAACGATCACCAGCTTGACCGCCTCACCGGTCTTTTCGTCCGGCACGCCGACCACCGCGCATTCGAGCACTCCGGCGAGCGTGGCCACCACATCTTCGACTTCGTTCGGGTACACGTTGAAGCCGCTCACCAACACCATGTCTTTCTTGCGGTCGACGATCTTGAAGAAGCCTTGCGCGTCGACGGTGCCGATGTCGCCGGTCTTGAGGTAACCATCGGGTGTCATGACCTTGGCTGTCTCGTCGGGCCGCTGCCAGTAGCCGGCCATTACCTGCGGGCCCTTGATGGCGATTTCTCCCCGCTCGCCAGCTGGCACTTCGATGCCCTCATCGTCCAGCAGCTTGAGCCAGGTGCTCGACAGCGGCAGCCCGATGGTGCCGGTATACGAAGCGCTTATGGTCGGGTTGCAAGTGGCCGAAGGCGATGTCTCCGAGAGGCCGTAGCCCTCGCAAATCGGGCAGCCGGTTTTTTCGAGCCAGAGCTTGGCGACGGCTCTCTGCACCGCCATGCCGCCACCGACCGACACCTTCAGGTTCTTCCAGTTGACGGTGTTGAAGTCCGCATGATTGGCCAGGCCGTTGAAGAGCGTGTTGACCGCCGGGAAGCTATGGAAGGTGTGCTTGGACAACTCCCTCAGCGTGCCGGCCAGGTCGCGCGGATTCGGAATCAAGATCACCTTGCCGCCGGTGCGCAGCCCCAGCATCATGTTCACCGTGAAAGCGAAGATGTGATACAGCGGCAAGGCGCAAACGCTGGTCGACTGCTCACCGGCCGGTATGCGCTGCATGACAGGGTCGTTCCAGGCTTCGGACTGCAGCACGTTGGCGATTACGTTGCGATGCAAGAGCACCGCGCCCTTCGACACGCCAGTGGTGCCGCCGGTGTACTGCAGCACCGCGACATCGTCGGGCCCGATGGGAACGGGCTGAAATGTGCGGCTCGCGCCCTGATCGAGCGCATCGTTGAAGCGCACCGCGGCCGGCAGGTTGAAGTCGGGTACCAGCTTCTTGACGTTGCGCACCACGTAGTTGACGAGCGCGCCCTTCAGGAAGCCGAGCCGGTCGCCCATCGACGCCAGCACGATGTGCTTGATCGGCGTGGCCGCGATGCAGTGCTGCAGCGTGATGCCGAAGTTCTCCATGATCACGATCGCCTTGGCGCCGGAGTCCTTGAGTTGATGCTCGAGCTCACGAGGCGTGTAGAGCGGATTCACGTTCACCAGAATCAGCCCGGCCCGTAGGATGGCCGCAACGGCGATCGGATACTGCGGGCAATTGGGCATCATCGCGGCGACCCGGTCGCCCTTGACCAGACCGAGGCCTTGCAGATACGCCGCCAGTGCCTTGCTCTGCTTGTCGGTCTCGGCGTAACTGACGTCCTTGCCCATGAAGCTGTAGGCCGTGCGGTCCGCGTACTTGGTAAAGCTTTCCTCCATGAGCGCGACGAGCGACGCATAACGCGAGGCATCGATGTCGGCGGGGACGCCTTGCGGGTAGCTGCTCAGCCAGGGGCGGTCGGTCATGTTTTTGTCTCTTTCGCTATTGAAAGTCGCTGTCTTTCGGTGTTTGAGGTCCTCGCTACTCGATCGCCTTGCCCATGTCCTCGACCACCTTCTTCGCATCGCCGAAAACCATCATGGTCTTGTCCATGTAGAACAGTTCGTTGTCCAGGCCCGCATAGCCCGCCGCCATGCTGCGCTTGTTCACGATCACCGTCTTGGCTTTGTACGCCTCCAGGATCGGCATGCCGTAGATCGGGCTGCCCTTGGTGTGCGCTGCAGGGTTCACCACGTCGTTGGCGCCCAGGATGATCGCCACGTCGACCTGGCCGAACTCGCCGTTGATGTCTTCCATCTCGAAGACCTGGTCGTACGGCACTTCGGCCTCGGCCAGCAGCACGTTCATGTGGCCCGGCATGCGTCCCGCTACCGGATGGATCGCGTACTTGACCTTGATGCCTCTGTCGGTCAGCTTCTGCGCGAGTTCCTTGACCGCATGCTGTGCGCGAGCCACGGCCAAGCCGTAGCCCGGCACGATCACGACCGTCTCGGCATTGCCCAGCACGAAGGCAGCGTCGTCGGCGCTGCCGGTCTTCACAGGCCGCTGCTCCTTGGCGCCGGTGGCGGCCGTAGTGGCCTCGCCACCGAAGCCGCCCAGGATCACGTTGAAGAACGAGCGGTTCATCGCCTTGCACATGATGTAGCTCAGGATGGCGCCCGACGAACCCACGAGCGAGCCTGCAATGATCAGCATCGCGTTGTTCAGCGAGAAGCCGATGCCCGCGGCGGCCCAGCCCGAATAGCTGTTGAGCATCGACACCACCACCGGCATGTCGGCCCCACCGATCGGGATGATGATGAGCACGCCCATCACGAAGGCCAGCGCCAGCATCGCGAAGAAGGCGATCCAGCTTTCGGTGCCGACGAACACCAGGCCGAGCACCAGCAGCAGCAGCCCGAGCACCAGGTTGAGCATGTGCTGGCCCTTGAACTGGACAGATGCGCCCTGGAACAGCCGGAACTTGTACTTGCCCGACAGCTTGCCGAAGGCGATGACCGAGCCGCTGAAGGTGACCGCGCCGATGGCCGCGCCCAGGAACAGTTCGAGCCTATTGCCGAAAGGAATCGCATAGCGCAAAAAGCCGTCGACCAGCACCGCGCCCTCGGCCGTCGTGGCGGCCGCGACTGCAGCGACCGGCGGCGGCGTGATGCCGAAGGCCCACGGTTCCGCGACCGCAGCCACGCCGATGAACACCGCCGCCAGGCCGATCATGCTGTGCATGAAGGCGACCAGCTCGGGCATCTTGGTCATTTCGACCTTGTTCGCCATGTAGGCGCCGATGCCGCCGCCGACCACCAGCGCGCCCAGCACCCACACCAGGCCGCGCCCGAAGTCGACGTTGAGCGATTGCGCCTGGCCGTGCACCAGTGCGATGGTCGTGACCACCGCGATCGCCATGCCGCTCATGCCGAAGACGTTGCCGCGGATGGAGGTGGTCGGATGGCTCAGGCCCTTGAGGGCCTGGATAAAGAAGACGCTGGCGACGAGGTACAGCAGCGTGACCACATTCATGCTCATTTCTTGTCTCCTGCAGGTGCCACGATCTTCTTTTCTTTCTTCTTGAACATCTCCAGCATCCGCCGGGTGACCAGGAAGCCGCCGAAGACATTGACCGCCGCCAGCGCCACCGCCAGCACGCCCATGGTCTTGCCCAGCGGCGTGACGGTGAGGGCAGCCGCGAGCATGGCGCCGACGATGACGATCGCAGAAATCGCGTTGGTCACGGCCATCAACGGCGTGTGCAGCGCTGGCGTGACGGTCCACACCACGTGGTAGCCCACGTAGATGGCCAGCACGAAGATGATCAGGTTGATGACTGTGTGAGATACGGGGTCCATGGCTTCTCCTCGTTCGGTCGTTCTTGTTTGTCTTACTTGCGAGTGACTTGGCCGTCGTGCGACACGCGGCAGGCAGCGACGATGTCGTCTTCCAGATCGATCTTCAGCGCGCCCTCCTTGGTGACGATCAGCTTCACGAAATCGAGCACGTTGCGCGCATACAAGGCCGAGGCATCGGCCGCCACCAACGCGGCCAGATTGGTTTCGCCGACGATGGTCACGCCATGCTTGACCACCGTCTTGTCGGCTTCGGAGATCGGGCAATTTCCTCCGGTGAGGCCGCCCACGCTGTCCGGCCCCTTGCCAGCGGCGATATCGACGATCACCGAGCCGGGCTTCATCGCCTTGACCATGTCTTCTGTGATGAGCGTCGGCGCGGCGCGGCCGGGGATGAGCGCGGTGCTGATCACGATGTCGGCCAGCGCCACGCGCTTGGCGACCTCGACTTGCTGGCGCGCCAGCCAGCTCGGGGGCATCGGCTTGGCATACCCGCCTACGCCGACAGCGGCTTCCTTCTCTTCGTCGGTGTCGTAAGAAACCTCGATGAACTTGCCGCCGAGCGATTCGATCTGCTCCTTGACGCTGGGGCGCACGTCAGAGGCTTCGATCACCGCACCCAGCCGCTTGGCCGTTGCGATGGCCTGCAAGCCTGCCACACCGACGCCAAGGATGACAACGCGGGCTGCCTTCACGGTGCCGGCAGCAGTCATCAACATCGGGAAGAAGCGCTGGTATTTGTCGGCGGCGATCATCACGGCTTTGTAGCCGGCGATGTTGGCCTGGGAGCTGAGCACGTCCATGCTCTGGGCGCGGGTGGTGCGCGGGGCCGCTTCAAGTGCGAAGGCGGTCAGGCCGGCCGTGGCCATGCGCTGCAGGCCAGTGGCGTCGAACGGGTTGAGCATGCCGATAAGTACGGTGCCGGGCTTCATCGAAGCAGCTTCACTTTCCGACGGTGTGCGCACCTTGAGGACCATTTCCGCGGCGTACGCGCCGGCAGCGTCGACGATCTCGGCGCCGGCGGCCTGGTAAGCCGCATCGGTGACGCTGGCTGCGACACCGGCGCCCGCCTGCACGCGCAAGCTGTGTCCAAGTGCCAATAGTTTCTTGACCGTCTCGGGGGTGACGGCCACTCGGGTTTCACCCGCCGTCGTTTCGGCGGGTACGCCTATCAGCATAGAAGTCTCCTCGGGGGGCAGGGGGTCGCGGAATGCGGGCAGAGCTTACCGCAAGACTCCAGCCCGACGACTCAGCGGATACGCGGACACCAGAACAGGCAAGAGCGCGGCCAGCCTCCTCTCTTTGCTACTGAAATGATAGCCACGGCGTGGTCTTGCAAACGCATCGCAACGGCCGCGACAACGCGGCCCGAGGGCTCGATGCACGCTGCGGCTGGCTTGCATGCGTGCCCAACGAAGAAAAGCAAAAGCGCACTAATGCGCATCCGATGACATTTGTTATCGACGCGGCCATCTGTCTGTGTAGAAGTTAACAGTTGCACTGGAAGGTCGTCGCTAACATCCCCGCAGCGGCTCAAGGCCGCATCGAGTAAGTAGAAATCGGTTAGCAGGGAGCTCAAAAAATGAGAATTGCGGCGCTTGACGACGAAGCGGGTCAGCTCGAGCTGATTCACCACACGATGGATGGCATTGGCCACGAATGCCACGGCTATGGAGACGCGAGAACGCTATTGCGCGACCTCCGGACGCAGACCTTCGACTTGCTGATTCTCGATTGGAGCCTGCCAGATGTCGAAGGCCCGACCGTTGTGCGCTGGATTCGCGAGGAGATCGGCAGCAGGCTGCCGATCTTGTTCGTGACCAACCGGCGCGAAGAGGCCGACATGGTCGAGGGCCTGGGCGCCGGTGCCGACGACTTCATGGCCAAACCGATTCGCGTCGGCGAGTTGAAGGCCCGCGTGCAGGCGCTGCTGCGCAGAGCTTACCCAGCGCATTTCGAGTCGGAACTGGTCTTCGGCCCGTACCATTTCTTTCCGCAATCGCGCAGCCTCGAAGTCAACAGCAAGACGGTCGAACTGAAGCATCGCGAGTACGAGCTCGCGCTCTTCCTGTTCCAGAACATGGGCCGGCTGCTATCGCGCGAGCATTTGCGTGAAGCGGTCTGGGGACTCGGGCCGGAGCCGGCCTCGCGCTCACTCGACACCCACGTGTCGCGCCTTCGCAGCAAGCTCGATCTGCGACCGGCCAACGGCTTTTTGCTGTCGGCCATCTATGGTCTTGGCTATCGACTCGAAGCGCTCGAGGCAGACAGCTTCTCGGACGTTCGCACCGCCCTCGGCACGCGTTCATGAGGGCGATGCGATGGCGCGGCGCCGGCGCCGCGGCGCTGCTGATCGCAGCGCTCGCCTGCCTGCTCGCGAGCCCGAGTTGGGCACGCGGCCCCGACGGCTTCACGACCCATCGGGTCGAAGAGGGCCAGTCCCTGCCGTCGATCGCAGCAATCTACCTGCGGTCGCCCAAGCAATGGCCGCTGCTGCAAAAGCTCAACCGGATTCAAGACCCGAACAAGATCGCCGCCGGTACGATGCTGCAGATTCCGGCGCGGCTGCTGAAGCCTGGCGCCATCAACGCACGGGTCGAGTTCGTCAGGGGCTCGCCGACCGTGATCAGCGTGTCGACCGCAGCAGATGCGGCCACCACGCGCCGCGAGCCGACCAAAGGGGCACCCGCCGTGCCAGCACCTGCCAGCGCAACTGCCGAACCGCTGGCGATCGGCAACACCCTCGTCGAAGGTGCAAAGATAAAGGTACCTGAAGACGGCTACCTTCTGCTTCGACTGGCGGACGGTTCGATCGTCCGCATCCTGGCCGGCTCCGACGTCGAACTCAAACGTCTGCGCCGACGCGGCGCTGCTTCGGACAGCTTCGAATCGATCATCGACGTGCGCGGCGGCAAGGTCGAGTCCGAAGTCTCCAAACAACCCAAGGGCCGCGTCTTTGAAATCCATGCGCCGGGCGCCGTGGCCAGCGTGCGCGGGACGCATTTCGACGTGGCCGTCGGGCCCGACGGCCGCACGGGCACCTCAGTGAGCGAGGGCACGGTGGCGGTCCAGGGGCGCAAGCCCGTGCGCGGCACTTCACGCAACACCTCAGGCAACGCATCGAGCGGTGGCACCACCATCACCGCAGGCCAGGGCGTGCTCGTCGAAGGCAACGGCAAACTCGGCACGCGCCGGACCTTGGCGTCCGCGCCTGACCTGACTGGCTTGCCAGCCGAGTACCAAGACGCCGCCCAGATCGTGTTCGACCTGGGCGACAGCGAAGCATCCACGCGCCACGAAGTCCGCATTGCCCGCGACAGCACGTTTCGCGAAGTGCTGCGCGATGGCGTATTCCCGGGCCGTGCAGTCAAGTTCGCAGCGCTCGACGACGGCGACTACGTGCTGGGGGTTCGATCCGTCGACACCGACGGGCTGGCCGGCGCCGAGGCCAACCGCAGCATTCGCGTTCACGCGCGCCCGGTGCCTCCGCTCTATCAAAGCCCTGCGCCGGACGGACGCATCACCAGTGAGGCTGCGCAACTTGTCTGCTCCGAAGTGGCGGGCACGGAAGTCCATCTGCAGGTGTCGAGCCGCGCTGATTTTTCGCAGCCAGAGATCGATCAGCCGAGGCTTTCCCGTTGCCAACTCGGCCTGGCGACGCTGCCCCTCGGCGACTATTACTGGCGCGTCGCATCGGTGCAGACACCCGGACCGGGTCACGGCCCGTTTGCAGCGCCGCAACGCTTCTCGCTCATCGCGACACCCAAGGTCGGCACCCTGGATGTGGCGGATGCTGGCGACACCCCGACGCTCAGCTGGAGCGCCGTGGCCGGTTACAGCTTCCACGGCCAAATCGCCAAAGACGAGGCCTTCCAGCAAATCGTGCTGGAGACTGATCTGAACGCACCGCGCTGGACCATCAACGGCATCGCGCGCGGCGCCTACTACGTTCGACTTCGGGCACACGACGCATCGGGTGCCGAAGGGCCGTATTCGCCGCCGCGTTTGCTGCGCATCGGCAGCGTGGTGCGGACCTCGACCGGCGGCGGCGTGGTCAGCGGTGACGGCGAGCCGCTCGCCCGGCCCTGAGCGCGGGCAAAGTTTCCACCATGGCGACAACGCCTGCCCCCTTGTTACCCGGCGCCTCCGACCCCGCACCGCAGACGCCGTTTCGAAGGGCCATCCAGCGTTTCTGGCGCCGCCGTGGCGCCTGGCTGGTGCTCACCGTCAGCCTGCTGGCACTCGTGACCGAGCTCACGCTGACCCAGCCGCTGCCGCGCTTCGATCGTCTGCTGCAGGAAAACACCGGCGCGTCGCTCGACCAGAAGCCATCCGGCAACGTGGTCATCGTCGCGATCGACGAAAAGTCGCTCGCAGCCATTGGCCGCTGGCCCTGGCGACGCGCCCTGCACGCTGAAGTGCTGCGGCGCATTGCGACGCAAAACCCGCGCTGCATCGGCTTCGATTTGCTGCTGCCGGAGCAAGATTCGACTTACGCTGGCGACGATGCCGTGCTGGCGCAGGCCATGCAGGACAGCGGCTGCGTGGTGCTGCCGATGGCGTTGCAATCCGTCGGCCAGCAGACACGGAAAGAACTGACGCCGACGCCCTTGCTGGCTCATGCGGCCAATGCCATCGGCCATGCGCATCTGTCGCTCGACCAGGACGGCATCACCCGCAGCGTCTACATGCGTGAAGGTTTCGAAGGCCGCCCCTGGTCGCACTTCGTCGTCGCATTGCACGATGCCGCGCTGGCGTACGAAAAAGGCCGTGCGTCGCCACGGGACCCGTCGTTGCCGGCACTCGAAAGCAATGCGCCGTGGCTGCGCGACCAACATGAGCTGGTCGTGTTCGCACGGGGCGCGCGGCCCTTTGTCACGGTGTCGTACATCGACGTGTTGCAAGGGCGCGTCGAGCCCGACGTCTTCAAGGACAAGTACGTGCTCGTCGGTGCCACGGCGGTCGGTATGGGCGACGTCTATGCCACGACGGCTCCGAGCGTCACCGGCCTCACCCCCGGTGTACAAATTTTTGCGGACGTGCTCGAGGGAGTGCTGAGCGGGCGGCGCGTGGTCGACGCGTCCATATGGCAGGACCTTGCCTACAACCTGTTGCCGCTCGCCGTGGCGTTGTTCGGCCTGCTCTGGCTCCGGCCCGTCGGCGTGATTGCGTTGATCGGCGCCATGCTCGCGATGCAACTCGGACTGAACGCCGTACGGCCATGGGTGGGCGTGCAATTTGCGCCGGCGGCTGGCTTCGCCGGCTTGCTGTTGGTCTATCCGCTATGGAGTTTGTTGCGCCTGTACGCGGCGCTGCACTATCTACGTCGAAGCACCGAGCAGCTCGCGCTCGACTTCGAGGGCGGCTCGCTGCCGTTGCTGTTGTCGAGGCCGGGGCGCGGCGACTTTCTTGACAGACAAATGGCCGCAACCTCGGCCGCCGTGCAGCGCATGCGCGACCTGCATCGCTTCGTGCGCGATGGCATCGACCACCTGCCCGACGCGACGATGGTCCTGAATGGCCGCGGTCGCGTGATGATTTCCAACATCGCTGCGCAACGCTATTGGCAATCCGACGCCCCCGGCCTGCTCGGCCGAGATGCGCACCGGCTGCTCGCAGACCTGCGGTGGCGCACGACAGGCGCGCCGATGATGCCGGCCGGCGCCTTGTTGAGCGGTGTGCTGCCGATCATGGGTGAAGGCGAAGACCTGAAGGGCCATTCGATGTTGCTGCGCTGCGTCCCGTTCTTCGATGCCGCCAACGTGCATGCCGGCTGGATGGTAGCCCTGGTCGACATCAGCAAGATGCGCCGCGCACAAGGTCAGCGCGACGAAGCACTGCGCTTCATCTCGCACGACATTCGCGAACCGAGCGCGTCGATCCTGACCACCATCGAGCTGGCGCGCACGCGCCCCGAGCTTTTCGAAGGCGACGCGCTGTTCCAGCGCATCGAGCGCCATGCCCGAACCGGGCTCGAACTGGCCGATGGCTTTGTCAACCTCGCCCGTGCCGAAGCCCAGCCGTTCCGCGCGGAAATACTCGATCTCGTGGCGCTGATGCAGATGGCCATCGACGACGCATGGATCGCGGCGCGACAGCGCACGGTGCGGGTGCTGTTGACTGCTGCGATGGAAGACGCGCCTTGTACCGCCGACCGAAGTTTGCTCACTCGGGCGCTGACCAACGTGCTGAGCAATGCGCTCAAATATTCGCCGCCGGGCGCCGATCTGCACTGCAGCGTGACCGAAGCCGAGACCGAATCCGGCCCGACGTGGCGCATCGGCGTGCAGGACAAGGGACCCGGCATCCCGCCGGAGCTACAGTCGCAGTTGTTCCAGCCGTTTCACCGGCTCCACCGCGACAGTCACCCAGACGTGCACGGTATCGGCCTGGGCCTGCTGCTGGTGCGCACCGCCGTGCAGCGTCACGGCGGAACGATCGAGATCGACAGCGCGGCCAATGCCGGCTGCACCGTGACGCTGGTGCTGCCCCGGCCGACCGCTGCCGAACTCGAAGCATTGAGGAAAGCCATCCAGGATTGAGCAAGGAGTCGACCGATGACGAAGCTGCAAACCCGCTCGGGCTGCCTGCCGCCCTGACCATGGCCGAGCGCTGGAAACCCAACGTCACCGTCGCGGCAGTGATCGAACGCGACGGTCGCTTCCTGCTCGTCGAAGAACATACCGGCGATGGGCTCAAGCTCAATACGCCTGCTGGCCACCTGGACCCCGGCGAGTCGCCGGCCGAGGGATGCGCTCGCGAGACACTCGAAGAGACGGCGCACCACTTCGTGCCGACGTCTCTGGTCGGCATCTACATGGCGCGTTCCACCCGCACCACCAACGGCGACGACGTGACGTACCTGCGCTTCGCTTTTGCGGGCACGCTGGGCGCCTTCGAGGCCGACCGAACGCTCGACGACGGCATCGTGCGCACGCTCTGGATGACGGCCGACGAACTCCGCAACAGCGTCGAGCGACACCGCAGCCCGCTGCTGATGCAGTGCATCGACGACTATCTTGCCGGTCGACGCTTTCCGCTCGATCTGGTGCATGTCGACCCATCGGTTGTGTCCGCGACATCGGTTGCATCGCTCATCAAGCCATAGCGATTTTTTCGGCGTTCGCGGCGCATGCATGCGGGTAAGCCCCGAGCCGAACAGCGTTCGACAGCACGTGGGCGCTTTCACAATGGAGTCTTCAAGAAGTGCCAATTGGAGACGACATGACAGAAGCCGCCACGCCCAGCAAAACCCCCTGGACCACGTCGTATCCACCCGGTATGCGCTGGGACGCCGAGCTCGCACTCAAGCCCGTTGCGCAGTTTTTGCAAGACGCGGCAGCACGTTGGCCCGACAACTCGTGCATCGAGTTCATGGGCCGCGTCATCACTTATCGCGAACTCGATGCGCTAAGCGACAAGGCCGCCAAGGGTTTCCAGGCGCTGGGTGTGAAACCCGGCGTGCACGTGGGCCTCTTTCTGCCCAACACGCCGCACTATCCGATCGCGTTTTTCGGCGTGCTGAAAGCCGGCGGCGTGGTCGTCAACTATTCACCGCTCGATGTCGAGCGCGTGCTGTCGCACAAGGTCGAAGACAGCCAGACCGACATCCTCGTCACGCTGGATCTCGCCGTGTTGTACCCGCAAATGGCGCGCATTCTGGCGAGTTCACGCCTGAAGATGCTGGTGGTAGGCAGCCTGGCCGAATACAGCGGCGCACCCGACAAGGTCAATGCGATGCTGCAGGGCGCCGGGCAACTGGCGACAGTGCCCATCGACGATATGCACATGTCGTTCGCGCAGCTGCTCGACAACGATGGCGTGGGTGTCGTGCGCCATCCGCTCGGTGACCTGAAGAAAGAAATCGTCGTGCTGCAGTACACGGGAGGCACCACCGGATTACCCAAGGGCGCAATGCTGACCCACGCCAACCTGGGTGCAGCGAGTGCGCAGTACCTCGAATCGACCAAAGGAAATCCGCCCATCCTCGACGAAGGCATCGAGCGCTTTTTGATCGTTCTGCCGCTCTTTCACATCTACGCGCTGAGCGCCGCGATGCTGCTCGGCATGCGACTCGGTGCCGCGCTGGTGTTGCACACCAAGTTCGACATCGACGCAGTGCTGCGTGAAATATCGGTAGGCAAGATCAGTGTGTTCCCCGGCGTGCCGACGATGTACACAGCGATGCTTTCGCACCCCAAGGCCAAAGAGACCGACATGACGTCGCTCAAGTTCTGCGGCTCGGGCGGCGCGCCGCTGCCAGTCGAAGTGGAGCAGCGCTTTTTCGAGATGACCGGCTGCCATTTGAACGAGGGCTGGGGCATGACGGAAACCTCGCCATCGGGCACCTTCACGCCCGCACGCGGCGCACGCAAGGCGGGCTCCTGCGGCATGCCGCTGCCGGGCATCCTTATCAAGCTGTTGGCACTCGACGGCTCGGGCACAGAGGTCGCGGCAGGCGAGCCGGGCGAGCTTTGCGTCAAGGGCCCGAACGTGATGCTCGGCTACTGGAACAACCCCGGCGCCACAGCCGAATCGATGACGCCCGATGGCTACTTTCGCAGTGGCGACGTCGCCAAATTCGATGCCGACGGCTTTCTCTACATCGTCGATCGCACCAAGGACATGCTGCTGTGCGGTGGCTTCAACGTCTACCCGCGCGTGCTCGAAGAAGCCATCTACGAGCATCCATCGATCGCGGAGGTGTGCGTGATCGGCGTGCCCGACGACTATCGCGGCCAGTCGCCCAAGGCCTTCGTCGTACTGAAGGCCGGCGCTGAACCGCTCGAGCTCGATGCACTCAAGACCTTTTTGAAAGACCGCCTCGGCAAGCACGAAATGATCGGCTTCCTCGAAGTACGCGAAGAGCTGCCGAAGACGGCTGTCGGCAAGCTGTCGAAGAAAGACCTGGTCGACGAGGAGGCCCGCAAGCGCGCTACGGCCTGATAGCTAGACCGCACGGTGCATCCGTGCAATGCAACGCGGGGACAATGTCGTCCTTATGTTGAAAAAGCAGCGCATCGTGGTGGGCCTTTCAGGTGGCGTCGATTCCGCGGTCACGGCGCACCTGCTGAAACAGCAGGGCCACGAGGTCGTCGGTATCTTCATGAAGAACTGGGAAGACGACGACGACAGCGAGTTCTGCTCGTCGAACATCGACTTCATCGACGCTGCCAGCGTGGCAGATGTGCTCGGCATCGAGATCGAACATGTCAACTTCGCAGCTGACTACAAAGACCGGGTGTTCGCCGAATTCCTGCGCGAATACCAGGCCGGCCGCACGCCAAACCCCGACGTGCTGTGCAATGCCGAGATCAAGTTCAAGGCCTTCCTCGATCACGCGATGCGGCTCGGCGCCGAGAAAATCGCGACGGGACATTACGCACGCGTTCGTTTCAACGAGGCCACGCAAAAGCATGAGTTGTTGAAAGGGCTCGACGCCTCCAAAGACCAGAGCTATTTTCTGCACCGGCTGAACCAGCAGCAGTTGTCGAAGACGCTGTTTCCAGTCGGCGAGCTGCACAAGACCGAAGTGCGCCGCATTGCCGACGAGATCGGCCTGCCCAACGCGAAGAAGAAAGATTCGACCGGCATCTGCTTCATTGGCGAGCGGCCGTTTCGTGAGTTTTTGAACCGCTATATCTCCAAGGCGCCGGGTCCGGTCAAGGACGAACGGGGGCGCACCATCGGCGAGCACCAGGGCCTGAGCTTCTACACCCTCGGCCAGCGCCAAGGACTGGGCATCGGTGGCATAAAGGCCAAGGGTGCGCAACGCGGTGCGGGCGACCATGCGCCATGGTTCGTGGCACGCAAGGACATCGAGAACAACACCTTATGGGCGGTTCAGGGGCACGAGCATCCCTGGCTGCTGTCGAATCTGCTGGAAGCCGACGATGCGAGCTGGGTGGCCGGTGCTGCGCCTGTGACGGGCGATTACGCGGCGAAGTCGCGCTATCGGCAGGTCGACTCGGCATGTGAGCTCGACCAGGGTATCGACCAGACCTTTCGGCTGGCATTCGGCGCGCCGCAGTGGGCGGTGACGCCGGGCCAGTCGGCTGTCGTGTATGACGGCGACGTGTGCCTGGGCGGCGGCGTGATCGTCTGAGGACTTAGGCGCTTAAGCCGCAGCCGTCTCGTGCAGTCCGGCCAGCAGTTCATACGAGCGCAGTCGCGCTGCATGGTCGAATACCTGCGAGGTGATCATCAATTCGTCTGCGCCCGTGCGCGCGATGAAGGCATCGACGCCGGCGCGCACCGTCTCGGGCGAACCGACCGCCGAGCACGACAACACCGAATCGAGCAGAGCGTTTTCCGACGCGCCGACGCGTTGCCTGTAGCCTTCGACCGGTGGCGGCAGGCGGCCCGGCCGCCCGCTGCGCAGGTTCACGAATGCCTGCTGCCACGAACTGGCACGGAATTCAGCTTCAGCATCGGTGTCGGCCACGAACACATTGAAGCCCAGCATCACATGCGGCTTTTGCAACTGCGCCGACGGCTTAAAAGTCTCGCGATAGATGCGGATCGCCTGCATCATTTGCTGCGGCGCGAAGTGCGACGCAAAGGCGTATGGCAGGCCGAGATGTGCCGCCAACTGCGCGCCGAACGTGCTTGAACCCAAAATCCAGACCGGCACTTCGAGCCCTTGCCCCGGTACCGCACGCACCACCTGACGCGGCTCCTTCGACATGAAGTCCATCAGCTCGACCACGTCTTGCGGGAACTGGTCCGAATCCGATTCCAGATTGCGCCGCAACGCCTGCGCGGTGCGTTGATCCGACCCCGGCGCGCGACCCAGACCGAGGTCGACGCGGCCCGGATAGAGCGATTCGAGCGTGCCGAACTGCTCTGCTATCACCAGCGGCGGGTGATTGGGCAGCATGACGCCACCGGCACCGATGCGAATGCTCGAGGTACCCGCGCCGATGTACGCCAGCAGCACCGCCGTCGCTGCGCTGGCGATCCCCGGCATGCCGTGGTGTTCGGCCAGCCAGTAGCGCCGGTAGCCCAGCTTTTCACCGAGTTGCGCGAGCGAAAGCGAATTGCGGAACGACTGCCCGGCGTCGCTGCCTTCGGTGATGGGGGAAAGATCGAGGATTGAAAGAGGGGTAGATGTCGAAACCATGGCTCATATTTTGGTCCGAACCGGCAATTTCCAACGGGTCCGGAAATTTTTCCCCGGCTCCAGCGAGGCGCGCGGCGATCTGATGACCTCGATCGAACAGGGAATCAGGCCAAACGCTAGGCTTCGATCGGTTCCGAAACTTGACGTTTGATGCCTGGACTTGTCTTTTTTCGGCCCGCTTCACACATTACGAAGATATTAAAAATCGTGCTCATACGTTTGATCTATGTAAGCAAGGTCGTCGATCTGCAATCGACCGGACTGACCGATGCAATCTTGCGCACGGCCCACGCCTGGAACACGCAGAACGGCATTACCGGTGTGCTCTGCGAGGGGCAAGGAGTGTTTTTGCAGGTGCTTGAAGGGGAGCGTGGGCTCGTAACGCGTCTGTATTCACGCATCTTTGCCGACCCGCGCCACACCGACCTGGAGTTGATCCATTGCGAAAGCATTACCAAGCGCCACTACGGTGAATGGTCCATGGCGCATGTGAATCTGTCTGACGTCGATCCACAGACAAAAATCGTCTGGCCAGACTTCGATCCCTACTCTCCTGGCGGGGCGCTGGTCATGACTCGCATTGCCGACCTTATTGCTGCAGGCCGAACAGTGGAGACACCGGCGTCCTGAAACGCAGCGGTGTCAAAAAAGTAGAACCCGATTTCAGAACGGAATGTCGTCGTCCATGTCGTCGAAACCGGACGACGACTTGGCGGGCGCCTGGCGTGGCGCCGGTGCAGGAGCGCGAGGCGCAGCGGCAGGAGCGCGCGGTGCGTAGCCGCCGCCACCACCACCGCCGCCTTGCGAATAGCCTCCGTCATCGTCACCGCCACCTTGCGGGCCGCCCATACCCTGCCGGCTACCGAGCATTTGCATCTGGTCGACACGGATCTCGGTCGCGAACTTTTCGACGCCTTCCTTGTCGGTGAACTTGCGGGTCCGAATCTGTCCCTCGACATAGATCTGCGAGCCCTTGCGCAAGTACTGGGCGGCGATTTCAGCCAACCGGCCGTTAAAAACAAGGCGATGCCACTCGGTCGCCTCCTTCATCTCTCCGCTGGCTTTGTCCTTCCACTTGTCGGTGGTCGCGATGGTCACATTGCAGACCTGATCGCCACTGGGGAAGGTGCGGCTTTCGGGATCGCGCCCGAGATTGCCGACGAGGATGACTTTGTTGACCGATGCCATGTGCGCTACCCCTGATAAAGGATTGAAGGAGGAGGAAATGCAGAATTGTGCCCCATGGGCCAAAGCGCCCCGAAGCCCTGGAATCGCGCTGAAGTCCCGCGCGACTTATCATGCTCGGTTGCCCAAAACGGACTGCCCCGTGAACTCCCCCATCGACGATGCCTACCTCGGCGCCGTGCTCGCGCAACAGCGCATCAGCATTCGCGGCGCCCGCACGCACAACCTGAAGAACGTCGACCTCGACATCCCGCGCAACAAGCTCGTGGTCATCACCGGGCTATCAGGCTCGGGCAAGTCGAGCCTGGCGTTCGACACGCTTTATGCCGAAGGACAGCGGCGTTACGTCGAAAGCCTATCGGCGTACGCGCGCCAGTTCTTGCAGCTGATGGACAAGCCCGACGTCGATGTCATCGAAGGCCTGAGCCCTGCGATCAGCATCGAGCAGAAAGCAACCAGCCACAACCCGCGCTCCACCGTGGGCACCGTGACCGAGATCCACGACTACCTGCGCCTGCTCTACGCACGTGCCGGCACGCCGTATTGCCCCGATCACCATCTGCCTTTGCAGGCGCAAACGGTAAGCCAGATGGTCGACGCGACCATTGCCTTGCCGGGCGAGCCGCGACTGATGATCCTGGCGCCCGTCGCACGTGAGAAGAAGGGCGAGTTCCTCGATCTGTTCTCCGAAATGCAGGCGGCCGGCTACGTGCGTTTTCGGGTCGATGGCGCGACCTACGAATACAACGATCTGCCCAAGCTCAAGAAGACCGAGAAGCACGACATCGACGTGGTGATCGACCGGCTGCGTGCGCGGCCCGACATGCAGCAGCGGCTGGCCGAAAGCTTCGAGGCCGCGCTGCGACTGGCCGACGGCCGAGCCATCGCGCTGGAGACGAATGAGCCAGGAGATACGGTCAAAGAGCACCTCTTCAACGCCAAGTTCGCCTGCCCCGTGTGCCACTACTCGCTGGCCGAACTGGAACCGAGGCTCTTTTCGTTCAACTCCCCAGTCGGCGCCTGCCCGACTTGCGACGGCCTCGGCCATCGAGAGTTCTTCGACCCGGCACGCGTGGTCGCGTTCCCGTCGCTGTCGCTCGCGAGCGGCGCCATCAAGGGCTGGGACCGCCGCAACGGCTACTACTTCAGCATGCTGGAGAGCGTCGCCAAGCACTACAAGTTCGATATCGACGCACCCTTCGAATCGCTCGACGCGGCAGTGCAAAACGCCGTGCTGCAGGGTTCCGGCGAAGAAGAAATCAAGTTCAGCTATGCGATGGAAAGTGGCCAGCAGGCCGGCAAGAAGCTGTCGCGCAAGCATCCGTTCGAAGGCATCATCCCCAACATGGCGCGCCGTTTTCGGGAGACCGACTCGGTGCTGGTACGGGATGAACTCACGCGCTTTCGCAACATGCAGCCGTGCCCCGATTGCAACGGCACCCGGCTGCGTCGCGAAGCGCGCAATGTGTTTCTGGTGAGCGCTCCGCCGGCCGATGGCAGCGAGCCGACGCGCACGCCCATCTTCGAGATCAGCCACGTCACGCTGCGCGAATGCCTGGCGTACTTCCAGACGCTGCAACTGCGCGGCTCCAAGGCCGAGATCGCCGACAAGATCGTGCGAGAAATCGGCCTGCGCCTGAAGTTTCTCAACGACGTCGGCCTCAACTACCTGAGCCTGGACCGCAGTGCTGAAACACTGTCGGGCGGCGAGTCGCAGCGCATCCGGCTGGCATCGCAAATCGGCTCGGGTCTGACAGGCGTGATGTACGTGCTGGACGAGCCGAGCATCGGCCTGCACCAGCGCGACAACGACCGGCTCATCGGCACGCTCAAGCACCTGCGCAACATCGGCAACAGCGTGATCGTGGTCGAGCACGACGAAGACATGATCCGTGCCGCCGACCACGTGATCGACATGGGGCCGGGCGCCGGCGTGCACGGTGGCCGCGTGATGGCGCAAGGCACGTATGCGGAAGTGGCGGCCAACCCCGAGTCGCTCACGGGCCAGTACCTGTCGGGCGTCAGAGAAATCGCGGTGCCGAAACACCGCACGGCATGGCTTCCGGTGGTCGCCAAGGCGGCCTTCAACGACGGCAAGAAATCGCGCTTTGCGCCGAGCCCGGCGGCCGAGCGTCGTGCCGCGCGCGAGGCGGCGCACTTGGCTTCGCAAAGCGATCTGCAGGAAATTCGCGTCATCGGCGCGACCGGCAACAACCTGAAGAATGTCAGCGTCGCCTTCCCGGTCGGCCTGCTCACCTGCGTGACGGGCGTGTCGGGCTCCGGTAAATCGACGCTAGTGAACGACACGCTATACAGCGCGGTCGCCCGCACGCTGTACCGCGCGCACGACGAGCCGGCCGCGCACGAGGCCATCGAAGGCATCGAGTACTTCGACAAGGTCATCAACGTCGACCAGTCGCCCATCGGGCGTACGCCACGCAGCAATCCGGCGACCTACACCGGCCTCTTCACGCCCATCCGCGAGCTGATGGCCGAGACCAACACGGCACGCGAGCGTGGCTACGGGCCGGGGCGCTTCAGCTTCAACGTCGCCGGTGGCCGCTGCGAGGCCTGCCAGGGCGACGGCGTGGTCAAGGTCGAGATGCACTTTCTGCCGGACGTGTACGTGCCTTGCGAGGTCTGCCACGGCCAGCGCTACAACCGCGAAACGCTCGAGGTGCAATACAAGGGCAAGAACATCGCGCAGATTCTCGACATGACGGTCGAGGTAGCGCACGAGTTTCTGAAAGCCGTGCCGACCATCGCGCGCAAGCTGCACACGCTGCTCGACGTCGGTCTGAGCTACATCAAGCTGGGCCAGTCGGCC
>JANXTS010000094.1 GCA_025352265.1 Variovorax sp.
GGCCATGACGACAGGCGCACCTGCCGAGTTTCCGCGCTGCGTCAGCGTGATGTCGAGCAGGCGGACGGCCTTCTCTGCATCCGCATAGAAGAGCTCGTAAAAATCGCCCATCCGGTAGAACAAAAGCGTGTCCGGAAAGTCTGATTTGAGGCGCAGATACTGCGCCATCATGGGGGTGTGAGCCGAGTAGTCGACGGGGGTCTGAGCGGAGGGTGGGACTGGCATGGAGACACGATTGGAGCATGTCTTTTGGTCCGCCCGCCGGGCTCGAACCGCGCCGATACCTTCCGCGTTATTCCCGCCGGTCCTGCTGGAAGAGGGTTGGGTCGAGGGCTTGATGCACAACGATCACCTTCAGTCGGCGGTTGCGAATAGGCCTCAGGCTTTTTGCCCGCGGCGACGCCGCGCGACGCGAACTGCATCGACCCATGTGTCGATGTCAAACCTCTGGCCGGTTTCGGCAATGCGCGCGCCAACGATGTTGCGCAATGGAATCCGACGCGTATCGCCCGGATGATCGCTAAAGCCGACCACGAGGCGCTTCTGCAGATCGAGATGTTCGACCTGGAGTTCTTCATCGACTTTCCTCGACAGCGCGTCGATATAACGGAGGCGGATGAGTGGTTGCTCATCGACCATTTTTTCAAATACGAATTCGCCTTCGTTGGCCGCCAGTGGCTGAGGTGCACTGGCCGGGCCCAGTTCTCCCATGCCGGTGGAACCGGTAGCGCCGCCTCGCACCGTGGGCAGGCCGCCGGGAACATAACCGGAGCGCACCCGAGCGGCGGCTATCAGGTACTGGGACCGGCGGCGGGCCGCGACGCGATTCCAGACGAAAAAAAACAGCCAGAGGATCAGCAGACTACCGACGGTCATTGCCGCAGCCACTTGCCATTTTTCGAGATCGGATCCCATGGGGTCCCTTTCTGCGCTCGCGAAAAGCGTAGCTACTGCGATCGCCGTAATTCCCCTGCTATTCCCCTGCTATTGCCCGACTTTCGAGGATTAATCATAGTTCTTTGGTATTCAATTTCCAGTCGCCGAACGGCCTATTACAGACAGCTTGCGAACGTGTTCTATCAGCGGTCGCTCCGCCCCACGCAGTGTGTCGAGGAGCAAGGTCGACGAGTCCGGGCGCGACCGCCGTGGCGAGGAAATCGTTGCCTGGAGCAGTGTCGAACAGGACGTGAACTCGGATGTCGAAGGATGGCCCTCGGTAGAGCGGTAGCCTTTGGGGTGCCGGTCAGCGTGGTGGTAGCGGCTGCATGAGGTTGGCCGGATTGGCCGTTCCCATCGCTGCGACGGTCGGCGAGGGCGGGGCCGGGCCAGTCGAGCCCGACGAAGCCGAAGGCCCGCCGAGATCCTGCATCCGCAGCTTGGGCAGCGACTCCGGATACTCGCGCTGCACGAAGTCGATGAGGCCTTCGCGAATGCGGCAACGCAGATCGAAAGCCAGCGGTGCAGTAGCGGCGGTCGCAAGGATGCGCAGCTGCATCGTGCGTTCGGTGGCGTCGGTCACCTGCAGCACGAACACGCGGCCGTCCCATTCCGGCGCGGCGCGCACGATGCGCTCCATCTCCGTGCGCAGCGGCGCCAGCGGCATCGTGTAGTCGACGTAGATGAAGGCCGAGCCCAGCAGTTGCGCGCTTTGCCGTGTCCAGTTCTGGAACGGCTTCTCGATGAAGTAGCTGAGCGGCAGGATCAAACGGCGCTCGTCCCATAGCTTCATCACGACGAAGGTTCCCGTAATCTCTTCGACCTTGCCCCACTCACCTTCGGCGATGAGGACGTCGTCGATGCGTATCGGCTGCGCCAAGGCGATCTGCAGGCCGGCGATCAGGTTGCTCAACACCGGCTTGGCAGCAAGACCGGCCACGATGCCGAAGACACCGGCAGAGGCTAGGAGGCTGGCGCCGACCTGTCGCGCGCCCGGAAATGTCATGAGGATGAGAGCAGCGCCCGCGACCAAAACCATCGTGCTGGCGGTGCGTCCAAGTACCTTGGCCTGCGTATGGATGCGGCGCGCCTGCAGGTTGTCATCGACGTCTTGCGGATGCTTGGCGAGCAGGCCTTCGGTGAAGCCGTTGATGCACCGCACGGCCAGCCAGGTGCACGACGCGATGAGCAACAGGCCGTTTAGGTGCCGCACGCTGTTGATGTAGTGGAGGTCGTCGAGCGCGGCCTGCCACACCATTTGTAGCGCCACGAGCGGCAAAACCCACCGAGCTGCCGTGCGCGCCTTCGAGATCATTGAATGCAGAACGACCGCGTGCCGCGTCAGGCGTAGCAGCAAGATACCGCCCACGCGGTACACGAGCAAGCCCGACAGCGCCGCAATCAATGCGGCGAGCCACGTCCCGAACCAGGGGTGAGCGAGCAGCGCATTCAACTCCATCAAGACTCCTTCTGCAACTGACCGGTCATGGTTTCGGCCGCCGCGTCGGCCTGCAAGATGCGCGCCGCGTCGTCGTGCAACTGAAGCGCCAGGCCGCTGGCGAGGTCGAGCCGGCGCAGCAGCCAGGGGCTGATGTCGTTGTCGAACGGGTCAGGCAGCGGGATCGGGCCGACGACGCGTGCGCGCGGTGCCGACGTCGTCTCTGCGGGTGCCTCGCCAGCCTGTGCGGCTTCCACCGCCATGGCCGCTTTGGCGGACGCGTCGGCCGGGTTGCCGATCGCCGCATGGATCTGCTCGGCTGCGCGCGCCAACGGCGCCTCGATTTCCGACAGTGTCAGCCGATCGCGCCGCAGCACCAGCATCGACTTGACCGCACTGAGCTGGGCCAGCAGTTGGTAGCTGTGCGCCTGCAGGCGCTCGAGCGGCTCGATGGGCGGCT
Source organism: Variovorax sp. (assembly GCA_025352265.1). Taxonomy (GTDB): domain Bacteria; phylum Pseudomonadota; class Gammaproteobacteria; order Burkholderiales; family Burkholderiaceae_C; genus Variovorax. The sequence goes on from JANXTS010000094.1 coordinate 2,835, forward strand.
GCACGGCGCGCGGTTCGGAGAGCGATCGCTGGGTGGCCTGCACCAACGCGGAGAGGCTGTCGAACGCCTCCTTGCGCGCCAGTCGCCATTCGAGCTCGGGGCTGGTGTCCACCGCCTGCAATTGCCCGAGGCCCAGAGCGAGTCGGGCATGCCGTGCTTGCGCCAGAAGCGTGCGTGCCACCAGGGCAGGAATCTGGCTACGCTCCCAGGACGGCAGCACGTAGCAGAAGCCCCAAGCTAAGGCAGCGCCGATGAGCGTATCGGCGATGCGTTCGCCCAATGCGAAAGTGGGGCTGGCACCGGCATAGAGCTGGTGCGCCTGCACCAGTCCGAGCACCGTCGCAGCCACTGCGGTGATGAGGTAGCGCCTGACCGCGAAGCCGTGTGCCACGGCCTGCGCGCACGTCACTGAAAGCAGCAGAACCAGGGCGGTCGGATGCGTCGACAACAGGCCGACAGCGAGTACGCATCCCAGCATCGTTCCGGCCACGCGCGCATTGCGCCGCTCCAGCGTTTGCGACAAGCTCCCGCGCAGCACGACGACGATCGTCAGCAAAATCCAGTAATCGTGCGATCCCCAAGGCAACAGCACGGCGATGCTGTAGCCGGCGGCAACCGCCAGCGCCGCGCGGATGGCGTGGCGCAGTGGTGGTGCGTCCCAGTTGAAGAGCGTGAGGAAGGGGCGCCACGACCAGGCCGTCGGGCTCACGAACATCTGCCAGTTGGCACGCACCACGGCAAGGTCGGGCTCGCGCTCGCCGCGTGCCAGTGCGGTGAGTCGCACCACCTCGTCGTTGAGGTGGCCGATACGGCTCGCCAGTCCGCGTGCCAACACGGCCGTGTTGGGTGCGGCCAAGCCGTCGGTCCGGCCCTTGTAGGCTGGAATGGCGATCGCCGAAAGGGTGGGCCGGTGGTCTTGTCCCGCTTGGGGTTTGCGGCCGAGCAGCAGTGAATCCGCCAGACGCGTGACGTCGTTCGCGATCAATTCGAGCACCGCGCGCATCTCGCCGAGCGAACCTGCATGGTCCGAGTGCGTGCGCAATACGTCGAGGTCGAGCTCGCTGGCCAGCAGGTGATCGCGCATCTCCAGCACCATCACCAGCATGCCGGCGAGCCGTTGCCGGCGTGGCGTGCGCGGCGATTCGAGCACGATGTCGCGCGCTGCCTGGATCTGGTCGGCGAGTGCTGCCTGCTCCATAAGCAACTGGCCGAGCATCGGCGCGGGTAAATCGCGCACATCGTCGGTCTCGTCCTTGGCGCTGAACTGGCGAGCCTCGGTGCGCATCAGGTTCGCCAGCGCCAGCAGCACGTCGGCGATGAGCTGCACGCGATAGCGGGCGTTGAGCGCCAGGTTGGCCAGGGTGGCGTAAATGACATACAACCCGGCGCCCATGCCGAAGTGCAGCGTGCGTTCGAGCGCCTCATGCAAATCGGTCGGCGGCGGCGTCGCCATCGAGAAGATCATCGCCAGCATGATTGCGATGGCGATCGGAATGCCGCGCTTGCCCCAAGCCATCAGCGTGAAAGACAGAAAGGTGGCGGGGACCAGCACCAGACCAAGTTGCAGTGGGGCCGTGTGCAGCCACTGAACCACGAAGAACAGCGGCATGCTGACGAGCGGTGCCGGCAGCATCTGGAAGAACTTGCCACGGCGTGGCGCGGCAAGGTCGGGCGGCGAAGCGACGATCACGCCGACCGATGCCGCAGCGCCGGCGACCGTGCCCAGCCAGAGATGCAGGCCGCCTGAAATCAGCAGCAGCCCGAAGGCGACCGACAGCCCGTTAGTGACGTAGTGGCTCAGGGCGATACGCAACGCAGCGCGGGTTCGGCGCGCGGCGGCCCCGGCCGAGCTCAGCGTCTGCATCACTTGCCCGTGAAGTCTGCCGGGTCGTTGGAAGGCGCTGCCGCGACGTAGCGCTTGATGCGAGTGAGCTTGCGCGGAGCAGGTGCGACGGCTTCGGGCTCGACTGCAACGCCATCGCTGCCGGAACTTTCGAAATCGGCGACGGTGGAGCGCGCGTACAAGTCGACCGCTTCGTCGGCATCCGGGTTGGCCGCAGCGGACACGGCACGCACGCGATCGCTGGCGCGCATCTTGTCGTCCACGCCTGCGAACTTCGAATACTTGGAAAGCAGCGGCACGAGCTGGCCGTAGATGCGAGGCGCAGCGGCCAGGCATTCGCGCTGGTCGAGAAACTCAGGCTCGCCAGTGAGATTACCGACCAGGCCACCTGCTTCGGTCACCAGCAAAGAGCCGGCAGCAACGTCCCAGGGGCTGAGGCCGGTTTCGAAAAAACCATCGGTGAAACCGGCGGCCACGTAGGCGAGGTCGAGCGCTGCAGCGCCCGGTCGACGCAGGCCTGCCGTGCGTGGCATCAGGTCGGCCATGATCGCCAGGTACTGCTTGAAGTTGTCGCCGGTGCGAAACGGAAAGCCCGTCGAGATAAGGCATTCGTTCAGGCGCGTGCGCTTTGAAACGCGCAATCGGCGATCGTTCATGTAGGCGCCCCGACCCTTGGTGGCAGTAAACAGATCGTTACGGCTCGGGTCGTAGATGCACGCCTGCTCGACCTTGCCGCGCACCGCGAGCGCAATCGACACGCAGTACACGGGGAAGCCATGGATGAAGTTGGTGGTGCCGTCCAGGGGATCGATGATCCAGACGAATTCGGAGTCTTTGGCGCCGTATTCGGAGCCTGATTCTTCGGCCAGGATGCCGTGCCCCGGATATGCGGCAAGCAGTGTCTCGATGATCACTTTTTCACTCGCGTGGTCGACTTCGGTGACGAAGTCGTTGACCTGCTTTTGCGAGATGCGCACTGCCTCGACGTCGAGCGCAGCGCGGTTGATGATCGCGCCGGCGGCGCGTGCGGCCTTGACGGCCACGTTGAGCATGGGATGCAGGTTGGGGGACGACATTGGATTGTGAGAAGAACGGCGATGCCGCTCGATACGGCCCCGCAGGATGCAGCCCGGCGATGCGGGCAGCGAGAATCGGTGGATTTTACCCGGCCTCCGTCGGGCCGTTGTCTCTGTTCTTACATGCGCACCCGCTTCATCCTGATCCAGACCAGCCACGCCGGCAATGTGGGCGCCGCCGCCCGTGCCATGAAGACCATGGGCTTCACCGACCTCGTGCTGGTCGCGCCGCGCTGGCCCAACGTGCTGCGGCGCGAAGAGACGATTCAGCGCGCCAGCGGTGCACTCGACGTGCTGAACAACGCGCGTATCGTGGAGACGCTTGACGAGGCGCTCGACGGGGTGACGCACTTGTGCGCAACCGCCATGGTGCCGCGTGACTTTGGACCGCCCACGCGCACGCCGCGCGAGCATTTGGAGCCGCTGGGCGCATCCGAAGTCGATGGCTGCATGGCATTTTTATTCGGCTCCGAGCGCTTCGGCATGCGCAACGAAGACGTCTACCGCTGCAACGTTGCTCTCAGCATTCCGACCGACCCGAACTTCGGCTCCCTTAACCTCGGCGCCGCTATCCAGGTGATCGCCTATGAATGGCGCCTGGCACTGGGCGGCTACGCGGTGAAAGACGCCGTAGCGCCTTCGCCTGCTGCCGACGCACAAGCCGTTGCCGGCATGCTCGACCATTGGGAGCGTTCGCTTGTCGACATTGGCTTTCTCGACCCAGCTGCACCCAAGAAACTGATGCCGAGGTTGCAGCAGCTGTTCAATCGGGCGCAGCCGACGCCCGAAGAGATTCACATCCTGCGCGGTATCGCGAAGGCGATGGTTGAGGGTAAGGGCAAGCGTTAGTTGGCGCCCTGCTCAAGCGCGAAAACGAATCGCTGTCTTGGGCCGGAATGCTTGGCACACCGCATCGTTGGTTTCCAGATACGGACCATTGATGAGGTCGATGCAGTAGGGCACGGCCGCGAAGATGCCAGCAACAGCTTGCGAGCCGTCGGCGTTCTTCAGGCCTTCGAGCGTTTCGGCAATGGCTTTGGGCTGCCCCGGCAAATTCAGGATCAGGCTTTTGCCACGAATCACAGCAACTTGCCGCGACAAGATGGCTGTCGGCACGAAACAAAGGCTGATCTGCCGCATCTGCTCGCCGAAGCCGGGCATCTCCTTGTGAGCTACGGCAAGCGTCGCTTCAGGAGTGAGGTCGCGCAGGGCGGGTCCGGTGCCGCCGGTGGTGAGCACCAGCGAGCAGCCCGCATCGACCAACTCGATGAGTGTCGCGCTGATGCGCTCGGCTTCGTCGGGAATCAATCGCGGCTCGAAGGCGATGGGGTTTTTCAGTGCGCGCGTCAGCCAATCCTGGAGCGCGGGCAAACCTTTGTCTTCGTACACGCCAGTCGATGCGCGATCACTGACCGAGACGATGCCAATGCGCACCGGCTCGGGTGTTGACGTAAGTGGCTCGCTCATTCAACAACCTCGGTGTTGCGCACAGCGGCGTGAGCCTGCTCAGTGCGGCGCAGCGCTGTGCTCATGCGTCGTCCTCCAGCTCCTGTGCGGCCGCAGCTGCAGCATGGTCGCCACTGCCGTGCACCGCCAACTGCTGGCGGACCAGCTGGAACACGTCGCGAAAGGCCTTGGCCTGGCGCGGCGCTTCGCCGGCGGGGCCAGCCTTTATGTCCTTGCGTGCCTGGCGTACCAGCGCCCTCAGCTGCTGCGCATCGGTGCCGGGGTGAGTCTCGATCCATCCGCCGAGCGCGTCGTCGTCGGCGATCAGACGGTCGCGCCAGCGCTCGGCTTCGTGCAGCGCGGCGGTCTCGGCGGCGGGCGTGCTGCTTTGTTCGGCCAGCGCGTTGCGCACGGCGTCGAGCGTGGGCTCGTCGAGCTTGCGCATCAACTTGCCGATGAACTGCATCTGCCGGCGCTTGCCTTCGAAGTTGGTAATGCGCTTGGCTTCCAGCACGGCGTCCGACAGCTTCTCGCCAAGGGGCAATGCTTCGAACAGGCTGGCGCGCAGCGTGAGCAAATCTTCGCCGAGCTTTTGCAGCTCGGTGCTTTCACGCTTGAGGTCGGTTCGGCTGGCTTCGTCGGTGCCTTTGAGCTCACGTTTGAGCTCCAGATCGAGCTCGCTGCCTTCAGCAACGAACTCGCCACGGACGTAGTAGCCTTTTTTGGGTTTGCGGGACATGGGTTAAATCTTTGACCGCACCATCGGAAACAGGGGGGCAGAAGTATCATAGCCAACACATGAAGACATCCCGCTTGCAACCGGCCTCGCGCCCCGACTCCGGCTTTGCCTACACCCGCCCTTTCTTTGAAAACCTGGTCGACACGGCGTTGGCGCATGCCAAAAAGCTCGGAGCGACCGATGCCGGTGCAGAGGCCTCCGAAGGCTGCGGCCTGAGCGTCTCGGTGCGCAAGGGCGAGCTTGAAAACGTCGAACGCAATCGCGATAAGTCACTTGGCATCACGGTGTACGTGGGCCATCGTCGCGGCAACGCGAGCACGTCCGACTTTTCGGAGTCGGCCATCGCGCGGACGGTGCAGGCGGCTTATGACATCGCCAGCTTCACTGCAGAAGACCCTGTGAGCGGGCTACCGGACGAAGACGACATCGTCAAGGAGCAGCCCGAGCTCGATCTGTTCTTTCCATGGGCGGTGACGAGCGAAGAGGCCGCCGACCTGGCACTCGAGTGCGAAGAGGCGGCGCTCTCCACCGACAAGCGCATCACGAACAGTGAAGGTGCTGGCGTTTCGGCCCAGCAAAGCCACTTCTTCAGCGCGCACACGCACGGTTTCCGCGGCGGTTACGCGAGCTCGCGCCACTCAATTTCGGTGGCGCCGATCGCTGGCAAGGGCAGCGACATGCAGCGCGATGCCTGGTATAGCTCGATGCGCTCGGCCGACGAATTGGCGAGCCCGCAAGCGGTCGGCCGCTACGCAGCAGAACGCGCGCTGAGCCGCCTCAAGTCGCGCAAGATCAAGACAACGCAATGCGCGGTGCTGTTCGAGTCGCCGCTGGCTGCTGGCTTGCTTGGCGGATTGGTGCAGGCCACCAGTGGCGGCGCGCTGTATCGAAAAAGTACGTTTTTGCTCGATTCGCTGGGCAAGCCAGTGTTGCCCAAGCATATGGATCTGGTCGAAGACCCGCACCTGAAGCGTGGCAAGGGAAGCTCGCCTTTCGACGACGAAGGCGTGACGACCAAAGCGCGCAAAGTGGTCGACGCGGGTCGGCTCGAAGGTTACTTTTTGTCGACCTATTCGGCTCGCAAACTCGGCATGAAAACTACCGGCAACGCTGGCGGTTCGCATAACTTGACATTGACCTCGCGCTTGACCAAGCCGGGTGACGACCTCGACGAAATGCTGCGCAAGCTAGGCACCGGTCTTTTCGTGATCGAACTCATGGGGCAAGGCGTCAATTACGTGACCGGCGACTATTCGCGCGGGGCCAGCGGCTTCTGGGTCGAGAAGGGGAGAATCGCATTCCCGGTGGAGGAGATCACGATCGCCGGCAACCTCAAGGACATGCTGATGGGCATTCAGGCGGTCGGGTCTGATACCTACAACTACGGCGCCAAGACCACCGGCTCGATCCTTATCAACAAGATGAAGGTGGCTGGCAGCTAACGGGCAAGTGCTTCGCGCACGCGTTCGATCACGCGGAGATACGGCGGCGCGAAACCTTTGATCGGCGCGTCTATGGGCAGCCATTCGAAGCTGAATATGAGCGCCTCTTCTTCCGGGCTGCCAATAGCTACGTGGTCGAGTCGTTCTGGCAGCGGCTCGTTGTGCCGCATCAGGTACAAATGCCAACGCTGTAGATACGCGTGCGTGTTGCCTTCGATGCCTGCGCACGCCTTGTGGACAATCGTCATGCGGCGCCGGAAAGGGCGGCCTTTACCGCGGCGGACACCTGACCCATGTCGGCCTTGCCAGCGAGCCGCGTCTTGACCGCGCCCATCACTTTGCCCATGTCGCCAGGGCCCGAAGCGCCGAGTTCGGCGACGATCGCCCTGACTTCAACCGCGACTTCTTCGGCGCTCATGCGCTTCGGCAAATAAGCCTCGAGCACCTTGATCTCGGAGCTTTCCTTGTCGGCCAGGTCTTGCCGTGCACCTTCCGTGAACGCGGTTACGGAGTCCTTGCGTTGCTTGACCAGTTTGTCGACGATGGCGACCACCATGACGTCGTCGAGTTCGATGCGCTCGTCGACTTCCTTCTGCTTCAGGGCGGCGAGCAACAGGCGAATGGTGCCCAGGCGCTCGGAGTCCTTAGCCCGCATGGCGGTCTTCATGTCTTCGGTAATTTGTTCTTTGAGGCTCATGGCAATCTGCTGGCGAAGGTTGTTGGAAAGGCGTTGACGGGCCGTTGGAAAAGAGAAAAGCCGCGGCAGGTTTCCCTGGCGCGGCTAGGTTTCGCTGGCGGCCCGCCGGCGAATGCAGTGCTTAGAAGAGCTTCTTGGGAAGCTGCATGCTGCGAACGCGCTTGTAGTGGCGCTTGACGGCCGCAGCCTTCTTGCGCTTGCGCTCGGCGGTCGGCTTTTCGTAGAACTCGCGAGCACGCAGGTCGGTCAGCAGGCCGAGCTTTTCGATGGTGCGCTTGAAGCGACGCAGTGCGACGTCGAAGGGCTCGTTTTCTTTAACGCGGATAGTGGTCATTTAAAAGGTCTGTTGAATTTTGGCTCAGGGAAGATCAAGCCCCGGGCCGGGTTCCTCAACTCGAAAATCTTTGTGGCCGTTGAGGGGAGGCCGAAATATAGCCCGCAATTATAGCGTAAGCTTTGTCCGGCGGCCATGTTGCAGCATTCCGTAGTGAAACATCGTCCAAAACTCCCCGGGATTGCCAGGGGAGGGCGCGTCAAATCGGTTGCGGAGATGGTTGCCATCGCGCTTTTAGCGCCGTTGCTGGCCTATCTGGCAGTGTATCGCGACTTCGCGACGGTCGACGCCATCGTCTATGGCCAGGCACTCAAGGCGAGGCCGCTTGCGCCCGGTGGCGATGTCGTCATCGTGGCCATAGACGACGCGAGCCTGGCCGCCTTGGGCCGCTGGCCCTGGTCGCGTGCAGTTCATGCAGCGTTGCTGGAAAAGATCGCCGCCGGCGCCCCGAAAGCCGTATTGATGGACCTCTTCATGACGGAGCCATCCGCCGATCCGGCCGACGATATGGCGCTGGCCCGCGCAATGCGCAAAGTGCCTGTATACCTGCCGCTGCTTTTCAGCATGGGCTCCGAAGCAAAGGGGGCCGGTGGTTCGACGTTCGCATTGCCGATCGCTGCGCTCGCGCAAGCGTCGGCAGGCTTAGGCCACGTCGACGTCGGTGCCGACGCGGACGGGTTAGTCAGGCGGCTCTTTCTGAAGGAGGGCCCAGCCGCTGGCCTGCAGCCCTATCTTGTGAGCTTGTTGCCGGGGGTGCCCAAGCCAGGCCATACATCGCCGACCGTTCTCGATCCAAAAAGCAAAAGCAGTGGATGGCAGTTGCGCGGGCCCTTGACACTTTCGTTCGCCGGTGCGGCCGGAAGCTATCGGACCCTTTCGTACATCGACGTGATCGGCGGCAAAGTCCCTGAAGACTTTTGGCGCGGCAAGACGGTGTTCGTGGGCGCGTCGGCTGCCGGGCTGGGCGATCAGATGCCCGTGCCGAATGCTGGTGCGTCCGGTGCGATGCCGGGCGTGGAAATTCACGCTAACGCCTTCGACACGCTCAGGCAAAACGCCAGTCCGTTGCTGCTCGACGGTGCTCCGGCATTGTGGCGATGGGCGTGGATCGCATTGCCCTGCTGGGCGCTGCTCGCGTTGCTCGGTCGGACGCGGCACAGCACGTTGTTGCTGTTGGTCAGTGGCGGTGGCGTCGTCTTGCTGTGTGCGAGCGCGTTCGCTGTCGGCCGTTTGTGGCTTCCTCCCGTGGCGCCGCTCTTGGGGTTGCTTGCCGCTTACCTGCTTTGGACATGGCGTGAATCGGCGCGGCTCTGGCGCTACTTTGAGCAGCGGCTCCGGCAGGTCGACCGCGCATCGACTCTGTCGCTTGAATTGATTGCAGCGGGCGATATTCGGTACGCCGTCGCACCGACCGCGTTGCTCCGACGCGCCGACGCGCTGGACCAGATTTTGGTGCGCTTGCGTACGCTCGAAGAACTCCTGCACAACACGGTCGCCGGCCTCCACGTCGCCGTGCTGGTCTGCCGCGTAGACGGTGACATCGTTCTCGCCAACGAAGCCGCGAGGTCGCTGCTGGGGCTGGGCGCCAAAGCCCTGAGCGCCGACGCCGCGCTCGTGGGAAGAAAACTGCTACCTGTCCTCGATGGGCATTCGGTGCCGCTGGGTGGCGGCTGGATGACGCGTCCAGACATGGCGCGCCCGACAGAAACCCTGCACGGTGTCGTGATGGTGACGCCCGCGGGCCGTGTTTTTCGACTCGACATCGTAATGGTCGACATCGCGCAGTCAGGTGGCGCCGAAGGTTGGTTGGCCGTGCTGCACGAGTTGACCGAAGAGTACCGTCGCCGCGAGCAGCATGACCAGTGGCTCGGCTTTCTGTCGCACGATTTGCGCAGCCCTCAAACCACCATTCTCAGCATGCTCACGCTGGAGGAAGCGCGGCGCACCATCGACGTCGGAGTCGACATCGACCCTGGCGCACCCGTGCTGCGCAGCCGAATCCGCGCCGAAGCAGAGCGCACGATTCGACTGGCCGACGACCTCATCGACCTCACCAGTGCGCAGTCGGGCCGCTATCGGTATGCCCCTGTCGAATTGGGTAACCTGTTGCTCGACGCGATGGATCAGGTCTATGCCCAGGCGCAGCTGCGCGGTGTCAAGCTGGCGGAACGGTTCCGCGAAGGCCAATGTTTTGTGTTGGCAGACGGCAACCTGCTAACGCGTGCCGTCGTCAACCTGCTCGGCAACGCGATCCGACACAGCCGGGCGGGCCAGTCGGTCACGATGTGCCTGGAGTTCGACGCCGACAAGCGCGAGGCGGTATGTACAGTGGCGGACGAGGGCGACGGGATGGAAGAAAGCCAACGTCGATCGCTTTTTGCGAGCGAAGCGCTCGACTTGCCCAATGCAGGCGCGCTCTCTGCTCCGCCAGGGATCGTTCGGCGCAGAGGCATCGGCTTACTGATCGTGCAGGCGGTGATTCGGCAGCATCGTGGCTGGTTGGAGGTTGACAGTGCACCGGGTCTCGGCAGCACGTTCTGGTTCGGCCTGCCTATTGCCGATAGCGAGGACATCGCCGTCGATGACGAGGCCGATGACGCGGAGGAAGAAGACCGCGAAGACCGGCAGGATCAGAAGAGAAAAAAGGTCGACATCGCCTGACGGGCAACGTCGACCTTACCTTTGGAGAGTCTTGCTCAGTCCGGTTTATCTTCAGTCAAAGCGTAGCCCTGACCATAGGTTGCAGACAGCACGTAAGGATTGCCATGCCCGAGATGCAATTTCGTGCGGAGGCGGGCAATGTGCGTGTCCAGCGAGCGCGAAGCCGTGCTGCTGCCATCACCCCAGATCTGCCGATAGAGGTCTTCTCTGCTGACTATCTGGTTCATGTGTTGAAACATGAACCAGGCCAGCTTGTAGAGCTTGCCGGGCAGAGGGATGAACTGACAGTCCAGCAGCATCCCGTTGGCATCTTTAGCAAAAGCATAACGCCCGAAAACCTGGCGCAGCGCCTCGGTCGGTGGGCTCGATGCCGAAGCAAGAGAGTGCTCGACTTTCGGAGCTTCAAAGCCCATCTTCTCGCCCGTTGCCGGCGCCCATTCCGAAAGCGTGACGTTATTCAATTGCACGTCGTCTGCTTACTTGTAGACCGCGGAATTCTCATGCTGCCACGCGACCAGTCGCGGCACGCGGTCGGCCGGTCGCGTCTGTAGCCATTGAACCAGTGCGGTCACCTCCAGATCGGTACCGGGACCTGTCAACAGCACCGAGTCGATCTTCGGTCCTTCAGCCAATGCTTGCTGCAGCAACAGCCCGCTTAAAAATACCTGGGGCTCGCACCCAGGTATCCGCGTGAGCGAGCGCGCAATCAGCCGATTCAGCCCGTTCGGTCCGCCGTAGATCGCATAGCGCATTGCCTTTTCCTGCTCGCTCATCGACCTGCTTGCGCGGTCAGATCGACGGTCACCCGCCGGTTCGGTTGCAGGCACTTGGTCAGCGCAGCCGTCGCTTCGGTCCCCATGCAAACCACCACCGGCTCCGCCTCGCCTCGGCCTTCGGTCGTGATGACCTTGCCATCCAGCCCGTTTTGCATCAGCAAGGCCCGCACGGTGTCAGCGCGTTTCTTCGACAGCGGCAAGTTGTACGCCGCAGTGCCCAGGCGGTCGGCATGGCCAATCACCTTGATGCCGACGATGCTCACGAAGCCGCTGCGGATTTCGTTTGCCAAACGTTCGATCTTGGCCTTACCTTCAGGCAGCAAGTCCGTCGGGCCAGAGCGATCGAAGCGGAACAGGCCGTCGGCACCGATCGACACGCGATGCGTCTCGATGACACCGGGACCTGGGTGGGCCAAGATCACTTCCAGCGTGATCTCGGGGTTGGCCACTACCGGGAAGTACGGCTTGGCCACCGCGTTGCACGGAGCTGTCAGGCCGCCTTCGATTTCGCGACCGTTCAACGAGCCGGCAAGGTAAGTCGGCACGGCGAAGTACGACTCGGGTCCGTATTCACCAGGCATGTAGCGCCTACCGTACTGATCTGCCCAGGCGCAGCCGCCATCTGCAGGCGTCTGCACCCACATGGCCGCTTGCAGCGTTGGCAAGATACTCGGCGCAGCAGGTACATGAAGACGCAACGATGTCGGCGCAAACTCGATGACCGCCACAGGTGTGGCAGGGCGAGCCGGTGGCGCAGGCGGAGCAACGGCGAGCACTTGCTTGTAGCGCACATGAGGCGCACTGGTTACACCCGAGCCAGGGACATACGCTGCGCCACCCGTGTCTGCCTGATAGCTTTGGTTCCACTGCTCGATCGGTTGCGATTCTGAGAGCGTCACGCCGTTTACCTGCAGGCCATTGAAGGCAACCTGGCTCGGCGTCTGCGTGTAGCCGACCGGCACCGTGCCGCCCGCCACTGCGTAGATGGCGACGTTGCCACCAGTCGCATGGATGTTCAGGCCCGGCACGTTGTTGATGAATTGGCCCGTACCGGCCGCTTTGCCAGCCGTTTCGTCCGCGACCAACGTCACGTTGCCATTGGCAGCCGTAATGCTGGTGCCGCCCTGCAGCACCACGCTGTTGCCAGCCACGCCTATCAGGTCACTGCCCGCGTAAAGCGCACCCGAGGTCGTCAGGTTGCCGGAGCTCGTGCTGCCCGCAATCAGCCTCACATCGTTGTTGCCGCGGATGTAGCCGGCGTTGATGCTCGCTGTGCTGTCGATGGTTACGTCGTTGGCGTCTTTTACCGAGTACACGCCGTTGCTGGTGGTGTTCAACAGCGTCACATTCGAGCCCTTGGTCGTGTCGAATCCGGATGCTGTGTTGAGCGCACTGACCGCCGCGACGATCGGGCTGGCCTGCGAGCCTGCCGCGTAACCGGTGCCCAGCGCCGCGTTGACCGTAGCATGCATGGCGCCCAGGTTCACCGCACCGCCGGTGTCCGTCAGGTTGTACTGCTGCACGCCGGTAGCGGGTGTCGTGATGGCGGCCGCACCGGTGCGAACCGTCCATCCGCCTGCCACCACGTTGCCGGTGTTGTTCACCAGGATCGCGTTGCCGGTCAATTGCGCCACCGAGTAGCCGGTCGACTGGTTGCCCAGGTTCACGACAACATCGGTCACGCCCAGCGTGGTCAGTTGTGCCAGCACAGCCGGGCTCAAGACCGAGTGCAGATCGAAGTCCTTGCCGCTGCCGTAAGCGGTCACGGTGGCTGTGGTGCCGACGATTGCCAGTGCCGACGAATTGCCGGGCAGGGTGCCGATGACCGAGCCATTGAGCGTGACCAGACCGGCCGCATGAACGGTACCGAGCGACGTGTCGACCAACGCACCATTCAGCGTGACGTTGCCGTTCGCGTTGAGGGTCGAGCCCGCCGTCATCGCAACGCCGGCGCTTTCGCTGGTGGCGGTGTAGTTGCCACCGGATAGGTTGGTGCCCGCAATGTGCAGCGCAGTCCGATTGCGCAGATCGACGACGCCGATGGTGGTGTCGCGCATGGTGTCGAACTCGGCATTGGCGGCGGTCAGGGTCGCCGCTGCGTTCTGCTGGATCAAGCCACCGGCGTTGATGCCGAAGTAGCCCGATGCACCGCTTACGCCGGCCAGGTTCACCCCACCACGATTCCAGAGAACGGCGTCGCCGTTGTTCGCCTTGGCCGTGAGCGTGCTCACGTTCAGGTTCAGGTCGTTGACGTTGTTGAAACCGGTCGCCGTGTTGTCGATGATGCCGCCACCGATTGCCGTGCCGGCTTGCAGGTGGGCCACGTTACCGATCACCTGCTCTTGCCCCGCGCCACCCAATCCGCTCGCGTTGACGATGCTTCCGCCGACGGCCGTGACGTTCACAGTGCCCGTAGTCTTTGCATGCGTGCTCTGGGCGCTGTCGGTGCTTAGCGCGTTGAACACCACGTCTTGCGCACCCGTCAGGCTGATCGTGCCGCCGGTGGTGGTGCTGTCGACATGCTGATCGATCGTCAGGTTGCCGGAAGCCGTCGCCACCGCGATGTTGCCGAACGCGGGGGCCTTGCTGCCGACCGCCGTGCTGCTCACGATGCCGGCCCGCGTCAACGGCGTGGTCGCGTCGTACACGATGCCCTTGGTGCCGTCGAAGACGACGTTGGTCACTTCGTTGTTGGTCTGCGGGCCACCGACGATGAGCGCGCCGGAGTTCGTCACCGCGAATGTGCCCGTCGCTGTTTGGCCACCAGCCAGTACGCCGGTGCGCGGTGTGCTGTCTTGCAGGCTGCCAGACAGCACCGCCACGTTAGTGTTCACGTTCACGCCACCGCCCGCTACCAGCATGAGATTGCCGGTACCTGCCGTACCGATGGTTTGGGTCGCAGTGATCATGTTGCCGGCGATCAACGTCGTCAGCTTGCCGGCGTTGTCTACCGGTACGGCTGCGTTGATGTTCAGGTCACGCGATGCACCGATGGTGACGTTGCCTTGCGAAGCCAGCACGCCGTTCGGTTCGACGTTGACATCGCGGTAGCCGAGCACCACGAGGTTGCCGGTGCCGGTCGAGACGCCGACTGCACCATCGCGCACGATGCTGCCGTTGCCGAAGGTCGTCGCAGGCGGGTTCGTGAAGATGTTCAGGTCGGCGGCATCGCCTTGTGCATAGCTTGGGCCTGCGGTCGCGTGGGCCGGTCCCGAGTAGATGCGCAGGTCACCGGTGTTGGTCGACAACGTGCCCGTGCCGTAGCCGATGTCCCATCCGTTGCCGCTAGCCGAGTTGCGGCCCGTGCCGGTTGCCAGCTGGTTCAAGGTCGTCGGTCCGGTTTGCGTCCCGTTGAGCGTGTAGAACTGGCCCGACAAGTTGAGCGTCGTGTTGGTGCCGGCAACTGGGTTGCCGTAGTAATCGGCAGCCAGAGCGGCATTGACGGGAGCGTCGCCCGCCAGTGCGCCTGCCGTCCCGGTAGTCGTGATGGTCTGGTGCGTTGAGGTCGTTCCCGTACCCAGCGACGTGTAGTTGGGCACGGTGCTAGCGGCAGCGGTCTGGTAGCCGCCGACGACATAGTCCTGGAGCCCTGAGCCGGACCATGGCGCGACATTGACGCCAGCAAGCTGGGTTGGAATCGGCGCGCCCTCCTTGACCAGCACGGGCGTGGCCGTCGGGATGAACGTCCCGACAGGTATCGGCTGGTACTGCTGTGCCAGCGGAAGTGGTGCACCCAGTGCGTCGACGTTGCTGTAGTGGTACTGCAGCGCGGCACCGACTGGCACCGTAAAGCCGCCGAGTGCGGCTTGCGTTGCCGTGCGAATCGGATTGCCACTGGCCGTCACGGTATCGAAGTCGAAGCTGGGCAACGCGCCGGCCGTGCCGTAGGAGACTTGCTGCCCGCGAGTCAGCGTCGTGCCGACGGGGATGGCAATACCGTTCAGGTCGAAAAGGCCGGCGGGTGCCACCGTTGTGGCTTCGACCACCAGCACGCTGCGGAACACCGGCGTGACTAGGATCGGACCTGCGCTGCGGAGCGTGACCGCACCCAGGCCGTCGCCACCGATTTCACCGAACACGCCGCTGTTGGTGAACACCGTGTTGAGGTCGGCGACGACCGCGGCCGCGGCACCCGGTGCCAGCGTCTTGCCGTATTGCGCGTCTGCGTGAAATGTCAAGCCGGCACCATTGGTACGCGTCCAGTCGGTCGGCAGGTTGATTTCGCCGTGGGCGTTGATCTCGATGTTCCCTGCGCCGGACGGCAATCGATCAAGCACGGTCACGTTGTCTTGTTCATTGACGATCAGCGTTGTACCCGCGCCGGTAGCGGCAACAGACAAGACATTCGCGTTCATGTTCACCGCGCTGTTTTTGCCAGCCATCAGGTAGAAGCTGTTGGGGGACGTGATGGTGTGGACGCCGGTGCGAATGCCGCCGCCGCCGGCGTCGATACCGCCGTCGCTGTAGCTGAGCATTGTGTTGCCATTGGTCGTCACATCATTGAGCAGCACCACGTCATTGGTGGCACTGGACCGTTGTCTGATGATGAATGGGGAGTAGCCAACCAAGGAGTATTAGGCCGGCTGCTCGACCTTCAACGATTGACCGTTCTCCATCAACACTTCGGTTCCGTTGAAGCCGCTAATCGCGAAACTTGCTATCGTCGGAATGGTGGGGTCGGCGTAGCCGAACGTGACACCGCCGGAACCTGTTGAACGCAGTGCGCCGCTGTCGGCTCCTGCGCTTAAGGCCAAGCCTGCGGTACCGCCAAATTGGGGATTCGTGCTGATGCGCAGAACTGGATTGTTCTCGAAAGTAAGTGTGCCGGTGTTCACGTCGACGTTGTTGTCGCCGATGCCAGTTGTGTTGTTATGCACGCCTGCTGACAACTGGACGGCATATGACGTGATGTCGGAGCGGACCACGATCGAAGAGGCGGAAAGTTGCACGATGCCGGGGTAGCTGTTGTCGAACGCAAGCCGTGAAATGGGGGCGTTTGCCATGGTGGTGAGGGTGCCAAAGCCGTGAATCCCAATGGCTACGCCTGCGCTGCCGCCTGGCGTAATGGCGCCTAAATTCAGATTGGGGTGGGTGCCACCTGTGCCGATGCCGGAGTTGAGCCAGATGTACCTGCCGCCGAGATCGAGGGTCGCATCACCGGGGCGATTGAATGTTCCTTCGTTGTTGCCACTGCCGTCTCGTGTGGCAGTTTGCGTGCTGACCAATGCCGGATTGCCGGGAAAATTGGGAGAGCCTGGCAGATCAGCGAACGCGCCCGCATTGATGCCGATCCTTCCGGCATAGATGCCTGTAAAGGCGGTGGGAACAGTGATGTTTCGTGCATTCACGTCATATGCGCCGCCTATGGTTTGGTAGGGCAACGTGACATCGCGGAACCCGGCCAACGAAACGCTTCCTGGCATGGTCAGGTCACCGGGGCGAGTGGCAAACGACAGGTCTGTTGGTAGATTGACGCGCGCGTCGATTCCGGCGGAAGTAGCAGCGCCTGGGCCGCCGGGGTTGGCGCTGAACGGATTGCCTGCATAGTCCACCCCTGACGTCATATACAGATTGGCTCCGCCTGTCAGCGTGGTCGTGGCCGGGTTGATGAAACGCAGCAAGCCTGGCTGGCTGCGCCACCCGTTACCCGCGTACGCGTTTTGAACCGTAGCACCCGTATCGTAGGCCGCAGCTTCCAGTTGGAGCACGCTTCCGAGCGACGTCAGATTCTGAGCAACTGAAATGTTGCGACCTGTGACGTAGATGCCGAATCGGCCGGGATCTGTCCCCGTCAGGGCCTCGTTTATCGTGACATCCCGAAACCCGCTCAAGGTGATCTGATCGTGTTTGCCGCTTGGGCCAGCGAGCTGCACGTTGGCTTGAAGATCATTGCGAACGGTCCCGCCCAAGCCAGAAGCCAGATTCAGTTCCCCCAGACCTGTGAAGGCAACGCTCGGGTTGATGAAGTTGATCATCCCTTGTTGGTCATGCCAGCCTGATGCGACGTAGTTGTTCGACGCATCAAAACTCGCTGCGTTCAAGGTATTCGATTGGTCTCCCAGGGTTGTCGCTGAGATATTGATGGTCTTGGCATCGATGTCCAGCCGCCTGCCGGAACGGTTGGTGTCCAGATTTACCGTGTCGAATCCGGAACTGAGGATGACGGCGGCGGCGCCCACTACATTGGTCGACATCGTCAGGTTCGTACGGTTGCCGCCGGCGTCCTTTCCGGAGTTGAGGACCAGCAGGTCGGTGCTGCTGACGGTGCCCGCCCCTCCGAACCGAATCACACCAGTGCCGGATTGCCAGTTGCTGGTGTAGAGGTCACCTACGGAGTCCGATAGAAAGTAAGTCAAGGGAGCGACTGCGGCGGCGGCCAATATGGTACGTCCGCTCTGCTCTGCACTGCACTGTTGACATTGATGTCGCGCCCGGCGGCAGCCAATACCGATCCCACCGACACGTTGGCATTGAAGTTCACGTCCCGATTGGCCAAGAAGAAAATGCCGGGTGCAGCGGTTCCGGAGTTGGTCACCGCTGCATTCACGTTGATGTCGTGATCGGCTTGTAGCTTCAAAACCGTGTTGGCTGTCGAGTTGTTCAAGTCAATGGCATTGGCAATCGTGATGTCACCCACGCCGCCACTGCCGCCGCTGGTCTTGACCGTGACGCTGGCGGTTTGCAATGCAGTCGTCAGCGTGCCGATATTCAGGTTGGAACTGGTGGCGGGGTCGTACGGGTTGGTGAAGGCGGTACTGCTCGCCGCATTGCTGATGGTGATGTCACTCGGGTCCAAAAGCAGTGTGCCGTTCTTTGCGTCTCGACCACCGCGTAGGTCGGCCGTGCCGTTGAATGCCAGCGTGCCCTTGCCCGACACTTCGGCGTCACCGCCGTTGCCGGTACCCGCGCCCTTGGCGCTGAGGTCGCCGTTGTAGCGTGTGGTGCCGTCGGCCCACACAACGATGAGGCCGCCGTTGCCTTGTGCCGTCGCGTCGGCGTTGAGCTTGACGCCCTTGTCGACGTAGGTGGCCTGGGCATTGGCGAGGTCGCTTTCTTTGCCCTGGAAGCCGCCACCGACGCGGCTGCTGCCGCCGGCCGTAGTGCCCGATGCGTCGAGTGTCGTGTTGCCCCAGAGGCCCGTGTGCGTACCGGTCACGTCGATCTTGCCGCCCGATCCATTCGCGTTGGTCGCGGTAAGGCTGGCATCGTGCAGCTCGACCGTGCCTTGGCCGATCGCCACGATGCGGATCGAGCCGTCAGCGTTGTTTTGCACGCCCGTCGCACGAATGGTCCCGCTGGTGTTGATGGCAAGTGCGCCCAAGTTGTTGTTGACCGCAGCCAGCTGCACTTGTGCTGCTTGCAACGCACTGGCGCTGGTCAGTTCGCCCGCGTCGTCCGCCCGCGGCGTGACATTGAAGGTGCCGTTCGACAGCGTCACGTCGCTCGCGGCGACGAGGCTAATGGACGAGCCCGATGTCAATGCCGAGCCTGCCGCTACTGTTAACTTGGGCGCGATTAGAGTGATGGGGCCGTTGGCGCTTTCGATGCGGCCCAGCACAGTGATCTGGCCTCCTTGGGCACCGCTGAAGTTGAGCGCGCCGCCCGCCATGAAGGCGCTGTCGGCGACGTTCTGGGTGCTGGCGACAAAGCCACCGTTCACTTTGACCAAGCCATTGGCGCCAACGACGATGCCGTTGGGGTTGATCAAGAACACTTTGCCGTTGGCAAGCAGACTGCCATCGATCTGAGTTGGCAGGCTACCGGTGACGCGATTGAGCAACGCGGCGTTGACGCCCGGCTGATTGATCTGGACGGCCTGTCCGTTGCCGATGCCAAAACCTTGCCAATTGATGATGGCGCGGTTGGTGGTCTGGTTGATGGTGGTGAGATTGGCACCACCACCGATGGTGGCGCCGCCGTTCACGACCTGCCCGCCGAAGGGCGCAGCCATGGCGCCGCTGCAGAGCATTCCGACCGCCAATGCGATCGCCGCAATGCGAACGAACCCGCCGCCGCCTTCCGTGCTGCCGCTTGCTCCTTTGGTAGTCGACGTCGCAGTCTCGCTGACGGCGATGAACTGGCCGCGGGTCTTGCTGAAAATGACACGATGGATGTGCTTGTTCATGATCTTGGTCTCAATAAATTTTGGGTGTGGTCAGAAGGCAATCTGCAAGGAGCCGTTCCACAGCCACTTGCGGTCGTTGTCCATGCCGAAGTGGCGGCGCGCGATGTCGAAGCGCAAGAACGAGTGCTTCGACGTTTCGACGCGGAACCCCACGCCATGGGACACCAGGTTGAACTGGCTGCCCGTCTTGTTCAGGTCGGCGTTGTATTCACGCGTGGTGTTCCAGCTGCGGCCGGCATCCAGGAATGCGAGCACGTACCAGAAGGCGGTCTGGTCGCCGATCGTGAAGCTTTGCCGCGGGCTCTGAAGTTCCAACGAGCCGGTGATGCCTGCATCGGCCGTCAGCGTGTCGTTGTAGTAGCCGCGCACTCCGCCCATCCCTGAAAGCGTCATGCGCTCGCTGGAGATGAGTGGTTTGCGTGCCAGCTGACCGTTGAGCGTGGTGCCGATCGACCAGTCGCCCGGCAACGCGAAGCTGCGATTGTAGTTGCCGTTTAGGCGCCAGTAGCTCGAGCTAGCGCCGGTGCGTGCTGCATTGAAGGTACGGTCGTCGTTTCGATCGACTACGCCACCGGGCGACAACGTCAGCCGCGTGTAGATCTGGCTTGCACCCAGGTTGTCTTGCCAGGCACCGCGCCAAGCGGCATAGCCTTGCAGCACCTTCGGTGCGGCGTGGGAAACCTGTTCCTGATTGAAAGCCAACGCATTGCCGATGCGCTTGTACTCGGCGCCAAACGAGGTCTCGCTGGCCATGTTCTTGCCCCAGTCGAGCCAGCCCGGCACGGTGAGTTGCGGCACCAGCCATTCGAGGCTCGCGATCTGGTTGTCGCCATTGGCGCGGAATGCGCCCTGCTCGAGCAACACATCGCTCTTGGACAGGTCGAGTCGCGCGGTCAGGCGTTGCCTGCTTTCGAGCGGCATTTGGTAGGCGAGGCTGTGGTTGTGGAATGCGTTGTAGTCACCCGCAGTCGTCAGCGTGTAGTCGAACTCATGGTCGAACTTGCCGAGAAAGTTGCCGACGTTGACGCCTGCGTGGTAGCGACCCTGGCCGGTAACGCGCGTGCCGCCGTTGTCGGCACCGACGAAGTACCGCACCGACTTGTCGTCCGTGGTGTTGAGAACGAGGTCAGTGGTGCCGGCTGCGGTCCCCGGCTTGAACTCCGGTACAGCGGTGTAGTGCCAGCTGCTTTGGCTATTGAGTTGAGCGAGGTCGTCTGCGATGACTTTCAGGTCGACTGGCTGGCCAGCTTGCAGGCGAACGCGGCAGGTGAAGTCGTTGGCGTCGTGGTACTTCTGGCCAACCGCCGTTAGGTTGCCGAGCAGTGCGGGCCGCACCACGACGACGAGAATGCCGTCGCTGGTGACTTGTTCCGGGAAGAACACATCAGCGAGGTAGCGGCCTTGCTCGTTGATGATCTTGACGACTTCTGTCACCACACCTTGGGTGAGCGCAGCGTCGACCGGGCGTCCGATGAAGTCGGTTACGCGGGCGCGCAGTAAATCGGGCGGCAGGAGTTCCACGGACACCGCGCTCTTTATGCGTGCGGTAGGCGCTTCGGTAGGTGCAACTTGCGCCAGCTGGGCACGAAGCGCTTGCACCTCGCCGGCAGATTGCGTCGACATCGTCAACGCTGGCACCGCATCGGCGTTGGGCCGGCACAGATCGCGTGCAGCTGCGGCAGTGGCCGTGGGTGCGCTCACCGCGGCACGCTCTTGCGTCACGAACAGCAGCCCACGCAGCACCGGTGCCTTACGCGCAACTCGCGCTGCGACAGGCTCAGCCCCTGCCTTGAATTTTTCAGGTGCGATTTGCGCTTGCGCGTTGCCGGCACAGGCCGCAGCAAGGCTCAAGGCCAGCAGGGAAGAGGTTCCAAAATATGCATGGTGGTTCTCGCTGAAAGTGGCGCTGGCCACGGTGTGTTACTCGACGCATTCGTTGTGCGGTGTCGCAGTGTCTGGATGTATTGACGTGTTAGCGCGTGAACTAATGCCGCCTCGGTGAGTGCCGGTGGGTAATTTCACAATTGCGACGAACCTCCTCTAGGCGATCGGTGACTTATCTCCGACTGAGGCCGAAAGGGCGGTGCAAAAATGACCTCCATGCGCATAGCCCTTCTCGAAGACGATCCATCTCAACTGGTTCACCTCGCCACCACGCTCGAAATGCAATTGAGCGAGCGTGGTTTGCCGGTGCGTTGCGTGATGTTCCAGTCCGGTCGTGCATTGCTTGAGGCCACACGCACCGATACCTTCGATCTCATGGTGCTGGACTGGTCTGTGCCGGACCTCGACGGCATGGCTCTGTTGCGGCTGGTGCGGCGTACCGGCGGTCTCACGATGCCAATCCTTATGCTCAGTTCACGTGGGCGCGAGCAGGAAGTGAGTGCGGCATTGGCTGACGGGGCCGACGACTATGTGGTCAAGCCCTTTAGGCCACACGAATTGAGTGCCCGGGTCTATCGCCTGCTTGCGCCTTTCAGGACTATTGAAAACGAGGGCCTTCAATGGGGTCGATGGACATTCAACGTCGGCGCGGCCAGTGTCCAATACGCCGGTGTGGCCGAGCCTATCGAGCTGCGTCCGTCGGAGTCAAAACTGGCGCTAGCACTGTTTCGACATTGCGGACGTGCGGTATCGCGTGACTATCTTCTTGAAATCTGTGGACTGGCAGATGACCTCTCCGGACTGCGCGCACTCGAAACCCGCATCTATCGTCTTCGCCAGAAACTTGCACTCAATCAGAAGGGCGATACGCGAATCCAGGCTGTCTACGGCATTGGCTATCGAATCGATGTCGACGACCTCGATGTGGCGCCAGCCATATGAATCACTGCAACTGGATCACACTGCCAATCGCACTGTTGATGGCTGTCAGCTCAGCCTCCGCAGTCGCACAATCTTCGATATCTCAAAACCTAGCCGGCAAAACATCTGCCGGCATGGTCCTAAATGTCGTTGGCTCTGTCGAACTCTTGCACGAAGGTCGCATCGACCACGTCAATGGCGGCGAGCAAATGCTTCCCGGCGATGTTTTGTCGACCGGCGCCAACGCCTTCGCCATGCTTCGCTTCGAAGACGGGAGCAGGGCGCTGGTGCCATCGGACAGTCGGGTGCAACTGCTGGTGTCGCAGCGTCGACATATGCGGCTCAAGCTCCTTGCAGGCCGCGTCGAGTCACGCGTCACACCGGTTGCGCAGCGCGCCTACGAGATCGAGACGCGACGTGGCGTCCTCGGCGTCCGTGGCACGCACTTTGTGGTTCGCGATGACGGCGACCGGATCAGTCTGGAAGTGATGCAAGGTGCCGTTTCTGCATTGACTACAGGACCTGCTGCGCGCCCCGAGCTTGTGCGCGGCGGTTTCGGTGCGACGTTGCCAGCAGAGTTCTCGGCCCAGACGCGTACATTGTTGCCCGCGCCCGTCTTTGGAGAACGTGACGGCGTACTGGTTGCGCGCGACACGCGTCGCGTGACTGCGCAGCCGGTAACGAACGCTACGGCGTACCAGTTTCAAATCGCGAGCGACGACGGCTTCGAGCATTTGCTGTGGGAAGTGAAGACGCTGACCCCGACGTTCACGTTGCCGCGACTGCCGGCTGGCTTCTATCACTTGCGCACGGCGGCACTCGACGGCGACGGTCTCGAAGGCCTGCCAGGACAAACGCTGGCCTTTGTCCCCCGCGACGGCACGCTGACGAGTCGCGTCGACCGCGCAGCCGATGGGCGGCACGTCCTCGCGTGGGAACCGCAGCATGCCGACCGGCGCTATGTGGTCGAGCTGGCAAGCGATCCGCAATTCAACTCGCTCGTCACGCGCCGAGCGGGGATAAACGGCAATGGTCTCGTGCTTGCGGAACTGCCACCCCGCCATTACTGGTGGCGTGTGGCAGAAGAGCAGGGCGGCGTCGCTTCGGCATCGATCGACTGGACCGTCGACGAAGTCGATATCGTGGGCCCGATGAAACGGCCGATTCGCTCTCCGGTCCCGACGGTCAAGCGCTAAAGCGCCTCTGCACATGCATGGGCGCTCGCCCATGCCCACTGAAAGTTATAGCCGCCGAGCCAGCCAGTGACGTCGACCACCTCTCCGATGAAGTAAAGGCCGGGTTGTTTGGACTCCATGGTTTGCGACGAAATATCGCGTGTGTCGACGCCGCCTGCAGTCACTTCGGCTTTCTTGTAGCCCTCGGTTCCGCTCGGCGTGATTTGCCAACGTGCGATGCGTTCCGACAGCGCCGCAATGGCCCGGTCGGGCGCCTCGTTGATCGGCCGTTGCAATGCGCCTTCCTGACCGACCCACGCATCTGCAAGCCGCGAGGGCACAAGCGATGCGAGTTCGTTCGCAGTGCGACGTTTGGAGTGCAGCTTGGCATTGCCAAGCGCGGCAGCGATATCGATACCTGGCGCGAAGTCGAGGGTCAACGGCGTGCCCGGTTTCCAGTAGCTTGAAATTTGCAGCACTGCGGGGCCCGACAGCCCGCGGTGCGTGAACAGCAGGTCTTCCAGGAACGTCATTCGCTCCTTCTTTGCGCCGGTCTCGATCTGCACGGGCAACGCCAACCCGGAAAGTTCTGCATAGGGCGCCCATGCGTCGCCCGCAAAGGTCAGCGGCACGAGCGCAGGACGTGGAGTGACCACGCGCAGGCCGAATTGCGTGGCCAGCTTGTAGCCGAAGTCGCTGGCACCGATTTGCGGGATCGACAGCCCACCGGTGGCAACGACCACGCAAGCCGCGTCGACGCTGCCCCGATCAGTCTGGACGCGATAGCGGCTGCCATCGCTGCCTTCGGTACGTACGGCGACCTCCTGCACCTTGCAGGGCTGCCAACGAGTAACGCTACCCGCAGCGCATTCAGCCAAGAGCATGTCGATGATTTGCTGCGATGGGCCGTCGCAAAACAACTGCCCCTTATGCTTTTCGTGAAACGCAATGCCGTGCTTCTGCACGAGATCGATGAATCGCTGCGGCGCATAGCGCGAAAGCGCAGAGCGACAGAAGTTGGGGTTGTCGCCGATGAAGTGGCGTTGCGGTGCGCGCACATCAAGTTCGCGGTTGGTGAAGTTGGCGCGGCCGCCGCCGGAGATACGAATTTTCTCTGCCACCCGCTCGCTGTGGTCCAGCAGCAGGACTTTGCGTCCGCGCTGCCCTGCGATGCCGGCACAAAAAAGACCGGCTGCGCCAGCACCGATGACAACGACGTCGAACCTCGACGCGTTCGGAGACCTCGGCGTGTTCAACGCGTCGTCGCCCCGTCGGCGGTGATCGTCGGCGGCGGGTTGTATTTGAGGTGGCCGATGTATCGCAACGGCTTGCTCGAAGCCACAGAGGGCACATCGCCCTCGCGCATGTGCAGCAAGTCGGCCGGACTGACCCATCGCGGGTCTGTCGTGGTGATCGGCAGGCCAGCCTGGTTGTAGGCTTCCAGCACGAATTGCGAGCAGAAGAACTGGTCGTTGCGGCTGGCGCCGAGCTGCACCGTCGCGAACCCGGTGACACAAAAGCTGCGAACTGCACCTGGAATCAACGGCAGCTCGCACATCCTGCGGTTCAGCACGAAGGGCGCGTCCAGCATCACGCCAAGGGTGTTGTAGCGCGTGCCGATTTGCGAGAACGACCAGGCTCGCAGCTTGTCGACGTGCGCGCTGGTGACGCCCGGCAAGCGGAAAGCAACGACCATTTGCTCGTCGTCGACCAATGCGTCGATGCTGCGCTGTCGCACGCCAGTGCCCACGGCCTCTGCCACGACACCGTCACCCAGGTACAGCACCGCATGGCTCACCGGTGAGAAAGTGCCGAGCCGGATGCCGAACGAGTTGACCGTGGCGACCGAGGTCAGAAGGATGTCGCCGGGCTGCAGCGCATCCGCTTTGATGAGTTCGCCTCCGTTGCCGGGTGCGATGGCCGAACTCTGCATGCGCACGCGCAGGCCGGCTTCTTTGGTGGGCAGGTCGATCTGCGACGCGCAGGCGGAAAGTAGAAGAGCGGCTGCACCGACCGCAAGCCATCGAGCGGCGCCCATCATCCCTTCCACACGAACGGGAACTTCAGCTGCTTGAAGAAGCCGTTAGGCACGTAGTCGCCCACCACGCCATATTGCTCCGGCCACAGCTTGGTGCTCTTTACGGCGGTGCCGAAGAAGTAGTCGAGAAACGCATAGTGCGCTGCGTAGTTCTTGTCGATGGCCTCGTCGTCCTGAGCGTGATGCCAGTGATGAAAGTTGGGCGTGACGATGATGTAACGCAGCGGTCCAAGCCGCACGCTTACGTTGCAATGGTTGAATACAGCCTGGAAGCCGACGATGACGATGTACGCGTCGATTACTTCTTTCGAAAAGCCGAGCACATAGATCGGCGCCAACACCAGTGTCCGGGTGATCAGCAACTCGAGGATGTGCTGACGCGAGCCCGCCATCCAGTCCATGCTCTTCACGCTGTGGTGCACCGCGTGCAAGCGCCACAGCACCGGCACCTCGTGATAGCTGCGATGCGTCCAGTACTGCACGAGGTCGGCCACCAACACGATCAAGAGCACGCCGGCCCAGAACGGCAGGTTGGCGATCCAGCCGCGAAGGCCGTCGCTGGCGGCCCAGCCGAACAGCTTGTGCACCAGCAGGTTGGTCGCCAGCAGGACGAAGCCGACGATCATGTGATTCACCACGAAATGGTGAAAGTCGGTCTGCCACTCTTCACGAAAGATCGGCTGGTCCTTGCGATGCGCGAATAACTTCTCGATGAAGATAAAGATCAGGGAAGAGCCGAGCAAATCGAGGATGAACCAGTCGAGCCCGATGTAGGGGGTGTGATCTGGAAAGTTGCTGTCGACAGGCACCTGATTGCCGCCCAGCAGTGCGGCCGCGACGATCAACAAGAAGGCGCCCGACGAGAGCCAGCGCGAGCGGTTGAAGATGATGTTCACCAGCGCCAGCCCACCTGAGATGACCATCGCCGCCAGCAGGATGAAGCGCATCACGTCGACGTTGTAGCTCTTGCGCAGCTCGGGCGTCGTGAGGTACTGCGGGAAGTGAAATGCCAGCACGCCGAGGAAGCACAGGATGCCCAGGCTCAACGCAATGGTGCCTGTGACAAGACCCTTGCCGCGCTGCAGCTGCCCGTGGCTCGCAGTAAATTCGTTTAGTTTCTCGAGCATCCCGACCCTCTTGGCATTGTTGTATGAGTGGCCGGGATTTTAGTTGGCCGACTTCTGTTCCGGCGCCGTGCCGACAGTGCGAACAGCCTAGTTCAGGGGGTCAGGTGCCGAATTTGTCGCGCTCCGGCGAACCGACGGCCGCGGCGATGCCGCGCAACACATCCCCCACCACGATGACCGACGGGCTCGCGAGCCCGGCCTCGGCGATGCCTGCGTGGAGACCGCTCAACGTCGTCACGATGTGCCGTTGCTGCGGCAGGCTGGCGTGCTGCACGACTGCAACAGGCGTCTCGCCCGGCAGCCCTTCGAGCAACTGCCGCTGGATGTGAGCCGCGCCGGCGACGCCCATGTAGATCACCAGCGTGAGGCGCGCGTTGTGCGCCGTCGCAGCCAGCGCGCTCCAGTCGGTCGGGTCTTCGTCCGCGCCCGCGCCGGTCCTGGCATGGCCGGTGACGAACACCACGCCTTGCGCGTGATCCCGGTGCGTCAGCGGCACACCCAGCGAGGTCGCGGCCGCGAGGCCGGCGGTGATGCCGTTGACCACTGTGCATTCAATGCCTGCTTCGCGCAGGTGTTCAACCTCTTCACCGCCACGGCCGAAGATGAACGGGTCGCCACCCTTCAGGCGCACGACGGCTTCGCCTTCCTGCACCGCAGTGATCATCAGTTTTTCGATGAAGGCTTGTGGCGTGCTCTTGCAGCCGCCGCGCTTGCCGACGTGCACGATGCGAGCCCCAGGCTGCGCATAGCTCAAGATGGCATCGTTGACCAGATCGTCGACGAACAGCACCGTCGCTGCGTGGATCGCCTTGACAGCTTTCAGCGTGAGCAGATCAGGGTCGCCCGGACCTGCGCCGACCAGCGTGCAACTGCCTCGCTGCAAATGGGAAAGTAGGTTCATAGGTCGTCCGCCAGTTGTTGAGCCAATTGCTTGATGTGTTCGACCTGTCGGGCAATCGCCACGGGCACCGGCAGCTCGCCGGTCAGCACCCGTCGCGTGTAGTTGGCCGTGGTGTCGATATCGATCTCTTTGGGCAGCCCTTCGACCTCGCCCAGCGTGCCCGGCAGTTGTTCCTGAATGACAAAGCGCCGGCCGCCGATGAAACCATCGACCTGGGCTGTGCGCCGCGGATCGGCCACGCTTTCGCCTTCGAGTCCGCGCGACAGCAAGGCGCTCGTTGCGGTGAGTTCGAAGGTCGCGGCCATCGACTGCGCATATTCAGGATGGGTGTAGCTGGCGATCACGAGGCACGGCCCTGCGGTCGGCTGCATCAGCTTGACAACGCTGTGTGCTGGGTTGCGCAACCCGACAACGCGACGCACGTCGAGCAGTCGTTTGAGTCCGGTGCTCAGCAGTTCGGTCGGTGCGAATGCAATCTCGCCCACGGCTATCTTGCGAACGAGCGTGATCGGCTGCGTGCCCAGCGCCGCAAGCACGTTCGACGTGAGCACGCGTGTCGATTCGGTGGCCGCACCATGCAGCAGCACCGGAAAATCTTCTCGCGCCAGCAGCAGCGCTAGCAGCGGCGTCAACACCGGCAACTTGCGCGCTCCGTTGTAGCTGGGCAGCACGATGAGCGGCCGGTCGCTCGCGGGGAAAAGATCGAGCCTTGCGTGCGTGGCGTCGAGAAAGCCGGCCATCTCTTGCGGCGTCTCTCCCTTGATGCGCATTGCCAGGCAGAACGCGCCGACTTCCAGGTCGGTCACCGCACCATCCAGCACCTGACCGAACAGGTCGGAGGCCTGTTCGCGCGTGAGCGGCCGGGCGCCTCGCGCGCCGCGGCCAATTTCCTTGATGTAGTGGCTGATTCCCATGGATGGTGCGATTGTCCCGCAAGGCTTATGCCGGATTGCGAACTGGCTTATGCATTGGACTGGCTCCTTCCCATGGGAGCGGAGAGCGCAATACGGGGCGTTCACGGCGCCACATCTGCAGTTTCGGGCGTCGCGGCACGCACCATGCGCTTCAGCTCGGGCAAGCACGAGCCGCAGTTGGTGCCGCATTGCAGCCCTCCCCGCAGCGATGCCAGTCGTTCGTCAGCGGTGCCCGCGCAATCCAAGAGCTTGTCGCGAATGGCGGTTTCGGTTACGCCAAAGCAGCTGCAGACGACCTTGCCCCGCGACGCCACTTCGACCGGCGCGGTCGAGCCCGGCCGCAACAGTTGTCGACCGAACGCCTGCGCCGGCAACTGGTCCTGCAGCAATGTCTTGATCCATGCCTCGGCGCGCGTGTCGCCGGCCAACAAGAAACCTTCGAGCCGTGCCTCTTCGTTGTTGGCACCGGCGCGTACCAGGCGTACGGTACGACGCTGACCATGGCGCGCGTCGGCGTAGCGCAAGGTATCAGGGCTTGGCAATGCAAGCAGGTCCTCGATTTGCTTCAGTACATCATCGGGCGCGGCTTTGAGGTCGGCGGCGCGGAAAAGGATGCCGGTGCGCTCGGCAGTGTCCGAGGTCAGCGCGCCGCCCGCGCCGAAAGGCACGCAGCTTGCGAACGCAAAGCTTGCCATCAACTCGCGCAGCGCACGCAGGGTTTCCAGCGCCCGGTCGTCCGGCAGCCAGGCGATGGCGAGCAGCGTCCACGGCAGCTCTGCCTTGGCGATGCGTATGGCCGCGTGCTTGAGTTCCGGTTGCTTCGAGTTGGGACAATAGGCCGGATTGGTCAGCGCGTTGATGCCGGCCAATCGCTCGCCGGTGGACGACCGGCCGCTCAGATATTCCTCGCCCCAGTGCATCGCAACGAACGACTGGCTCAGGCCGACCTCCGTGCTGGCTTGGACCGGCAACACCAGCGCACCGCGGCGCGAGGTGAGTTGCACCAGATTGCCATCTTTCAGCTGGCGCCGCGCCATGTCTTGCGCGTTCATCTGCACGACCGGTTCGGCCACGTGACCGAACAATCGGCCGAGCGTGCCGGTGCGGCTCATGCCATGCCATTGATCGCGGAGCCGGCCGGTGTTCAGCGAGAACGGAAAGCGTGCTTCGCGTTGTTCGGTCACCGGCTTATAGGGCGTATCGACGAAGCGCGCCTTGCCGTCAGGCGTCGGATAGACGCCGTCTTCGTACAGCCGCGCGCGACCGACCGATTGGCCCTCAGGCAACGGCCACTGCTGCGGCCCTTGCGCGTTGAGCATCGTCCAGTCCAGGCCCGTGATGTCGAGATCGCGACCGCGTGTGGATTCCCGATGTTCGTTCCAGATGGCCTCGGCGCCGGCATCGTCGCCTTGCAGCGAGTGCTGCAGCGGATACGGGAACATGGTGCTGGCCGACCGCATGGGGAGTCGTACTTCCAGGCGCTGCGCGAAGTCGACCACGGCCGACCAGTCGTGCCGTGCTTCACCCGGAGCCGGAACGGCTATGCGCACACGCGAGATGCGCCGCTCGCTGTTGGTCACGGTCCCGGTCTTTTCGCCCCAGGTGGTTGCCGGCAGCAGCAGATCGGCATGGGCGCAAGTGGCAGTAGTTGCAAAGGCTTCCTGCACGACGACGAACTCGGCACGTTCCAGCGCGCGGCGCGTGGTCGCTTGGTCTGGCATCGACTGGGCCGGGTTGGTGCAGGAGATCCACAGCGCCTTGATCTCGCCATCGGCCGCGGCCTCGAACATCTCGATGGCGGTCTTGCCAGGCTTCGCGGGAACTTCATTGCCTGCGCTCAATCCCCACAGCGCAGTCACTTCGGCCCGGTGCGCGGCGTTGGCGAGGTCGCGGTGCCCGCTCAACAGATTGGCCATGCCGCTAACTTCGCGACCACCCATCGCATTGGGTTGACCGGTCAACGAGAACGGGCCGGCACCGCGTCGGCCGATCTGTGCGGAGGCCAAGTGCAGGTTGATGAGCGTCGCATTTTTGGCAGTGCCTGAAGACGATTGATTCAGCCCCTGGCAATACAGGCTGAGCGTCGCGGCCGAGGTCGCGAAGAGCCGAGCCGCTTCGAGCAAGTCCGCCTTGTCGATGCCGCAGATTTGCGCTACTTTGTCTGGCGTGCAGTCGCGTGCGGTCGCCTTAAGCGCCTCGAAGCCGCTGGTGTGCGCAGCGATGTAGTGGGGCTTTGTCCAGCCTTCCCACAACATCAAATGCAGCATGCCGTGGAACAACATGACGTCGGTGCCCGGCTGAATCGCCAGATGCAAATCGGCGATCTCGCAGGTGTCGGTGCGGCGCGGATCCACCACGATGATCTTCATAGCCGGATTGGCGCGCTTGGCGTCTTCGATGCGACGAAACAGGATGGGATGTGCCCACGCCGTGTTGCTGCCGACAATGAACAAACACCGCGCGTCCTTGAAGTCGTCGTAGCAAGCCGGCGGCGCGTCGGAGCCCAGCGTTTGCTTGTATCCAGCCACAGCACTGCTCATGCAAAGGCGCGAATTGGTGTCGATATTGTTGGTCGCGATCAGGCCCTTGGCGAGCTTGTTGAAGACGTAGTAGTCCTCGGTCAGCAGCTGACCTGATACGTAGAAGCCGACCGCATCCGGTCCGTGGTCGCGAATGACCTGGGCGAACTTATCGGCTGCGGTGTCGAGCGCCACATCCCAGGCGATCGGCGTTGCAGGTCGCCCTCGCGCAAGCCGCTGCATCGGTTGCAACAGCCGCGTCTGACGCGTGACCTCTGCCGTCGCCGTGAGGTGCAAGGTCGACCCCTTGGTACACAGCCGGCCGAAGTTGGCTGGGTGGTCGGGGTCGCCACGCACACCCGTGATCTGTGCGCCAACGGACTCGATGATCACGCCGCAGCCAACGCCGCAGTAGGGGCAGGTCGACTTTGTTTCTTTCATTCCCGCATCTCACCGCCTCTTTGCATATCGAAGCAACATCACGCGATAGCGCCAGCGGTCGCAACCCCCGGTCCCGCACGCGGCGCCGCCAAATTCAACGCGTGCGTCGCCAGCTCCTGGGCGTCCAGCATCACCTGCCCATCCTCGACTTTGCAAGCGAACTTCGGCACCCATCCTTCGTCCGGTTGACGCGCGCAGCCGTCGTCCAGGCCAATCGTCCAGTTGTGCAACGGACACGCGACGCTGGTGCCGAACACGATGCCTTGCGACAACGGCCCGCCCTTGTGTGGGCAGCGATCGAGCAGCGCGAACACTTCGTCCCGGCTGTTTCGAAAGACCGCGACCGCCACCCCGACCGGTCGCGACACGCGGCGCGACCCCAGCACCGGAATGTCGTGTATTGGGCAGATGATTTTCCATTCGGTCATCGGTCGATCTCCTTCAGTGCTTTGGGCATCAAGCAGGCTGGGCTACGGGTGCAGAAGCCATAGCCTGAGGCGCCGTGTCCGCTGCGGCGACCGGCACGAACTGCCGCACGTCGACCGCCGCCCGGCTCGACTCGAACCACGGATCGGGCTCGCCATCGAGCGCGAACTGAAGCTTTTCCAAGAGCGCCTTGCGACCGGCGACGTCTTCGAGAATCCGCCTTTTTACGCGGTCGAGCCCGACGCGGCTGATGTAGTGCACCGTGCGCTCCAGGTACCAGCCTTCCTCGCGATAGAGCTGCAGGAAGGCGCCGGTGAACTCCATCACTTCTTCGCTCGTCTTGACCTTGACCAGGAAGTGCGCGACCTCGGTCTTGATGCCGCCGTTGCCGCCGACATAGATCTCCCAGCCCGAGTCGACGCCGATCACGCCGACGTCCTTGATGCCGGCTTCGGCGCAGTTGCGCGGGCAGCCGCTCACCGCGATCTTGACCTTGTGCGGTGAATACATTGCCCACAGCGCGTGCTCGATGTCCTTGCCCATCTGCGTCGAGTCCTGCGTGCCGAAGCGGCACCATTCACTGCCCACGCAGGTCTTCACCGTGCGCAGCGATTTCGCATAGGCAAAGCCGCTCGGCATGCCGATGTCTTTCCACACGCCGGCCAGGTCTTCTTTCTTTACGCCGAGCAGATCGATGCGTTGGCCGCCCGTGACCTTGACGGTCGGGATCTTGTACTTGTCGGCTGCGTCGGCGATGCGGCGCAGCTCGTCCGGCGTCGTGTGGCCGCCCCACATGCGTGGGATCACCGAATAGGTTCCGTCCTTCTGGATGTTGGCGTGGCTGCGCTCGTTGATAAAGCGACTCTGCGGATCGTCCTTCGCCTCTTTCGGCCAGGTGCTGATGAGGTAGTAGTTGACGGCTGGACGGCAGCTCGCGCAACCGTTGGGCGTGCGCCAGCCGAGGCCTTCGTACACCTCGACATGCGACAGATACTTCTGGGCGCGGATGGCCTCGCGCACGTCCTGATGGCTGGTGTCGGTGCAACCGCACATCGCCTTTTTCTTGGGTGCAGCCGAGTAGTCGCCCCCGGCGGTGAACATCAGGATCTGTTCGACCAGTCCGGTGCACGAACCGCACGATGCGCTCGCCTTGGTGTGCTTCTTCACCTCGTCGAGCGTGAAGAGTCCCTTGTCCTTGATCGCCTTGCAGATCGCGCCCTTGCTCACGCCGTTGCAGCCGCACACTTCCGCCTCGTCGGGCATCGTTGCTGCACTGCTGTGGCCTTCATGCCCGGTGTCGCCGATGTTCGACTCGCCGAACATCAGCTTCTCGCGGATGTCGCTCACGCTGCGTCCATCGCGCAGCAGCTTGAAGTACCAGCTGCCATCCACCGTGTCGCCGTACAGGCAGGCGCCGACCAGTTTGTCGTCCTTGATGACGAGCTTCTTGTAGACGCCGCCGAAAGGGTCGCTCATCACTATCTCTTCGGTGCCTTCGCCCCCCATGAAAGAGCCGGCGCTGAACAGATCGATGCCGGTCACCTTGAGCTTGGTCGAGGTCAGCGAGCCCATGTAGCGGTCGATGCCGAACTGCGCCAGATGGTTGGCCGCGACCTTGGCTTGTTCGAACAGTGGGGCGACCAGGCCATAGGCGACACCACGGTGCGCCGCGCATTCGCCGACCGAGTAGATGCGCGCATCGGTCACCGTCTGCATCGTGTCGTTGACCACGATGCCGCGGCTGCAATGCAGTCGCATCGATTCGGCCAGAGCGGTGTTGGGTCGAATGCCGACAGCCATCACCACCAAATCGGCCGCCACCTCGGTGCCTTCCTTGAACTTGACGGCTTTGACGCGGCCTGTGCCGTCATCGATCAACTCCTGCGTTTGCGCGCTCAAACGGAATTGAAGGCCGCGCGCCTCCAGGGACTTGCGCAACAACCCGCCAGCCACGTCATCCAATTGGCGCTCCATGAGCCATGCGTTGACGTGAACCACGGTCACGCTCATGCCCCGCAGCATCAGTCCGTTGGCCGCTTCGAGGCCCAGCAAACCACCGCCGATGACGACTGCGTGCTTGTGCGTCTTGGCGGTCTCGATCATCGTGTTCGTGTCTGCGATGTCGCGATAAGCGATGACGCCCTTCAGGTCCTTGCCCGGCACCGGCAGGATGAACGGATTGGATCCGGTGCACAGCAGCAGGCGGTCGTAGGGTGCCTCGATCACGCTGCCATCGGCAGCGACAGCGCGCACGATCCGCTTGACGCGGTCGACCTCGGTCACGGTCTTGCCTGCATGCAGGGTGATGTGGTTCTCCGCGTACCACTCCCACGAGTTCAGGATGATCTGGTCGATCGTTTGCTCGCCGGCGAGCACGGGTGACAGCAGGATGCGGTTGTAGTTGGGATGCGGCTCCGAACCGAACACCGTGATGTCGTACAGGTCGGGTGCGAGCTTGATCAACTCTTCGACCGCGCGCACGCCGGCCATGCCGTTGCCGACCAGCACGAGATTCATCTTATTCATGGGTTCGTTCCTCCGGATCAGAACGTGATCAGAAATACAGAGCCATCACCGCGGCGATGTCGCCTTCAGGTGAACCGAACAATCCACCGCCGAATCCGGGCACGCCGCTGTCTTCGCTCGGCACCCCGTCCTCGATCACGCGGATGAATGTCGCAGGTACGAGGTTTCGAGCGGACGTCATGTCAGGCGGCTTTTTCGACGTGGCCTTGCCGCGTGTAGAGGAAGTCGATAACGGCCTTGCGGTATTGCACGTAGTGCCGGTCTTCCGCCAGTTCGACGCGATTGCGTGGCCGCTCGAGATTGACCTTGAGCACCTCGCCGATGGTGGCCGAAGGACCGTTGGTCATCATCACGATCTTGTCGGACAGCAGCACTGCTTCGTCCACGTCGTGCGTGACCATGACGACCGTGCTTTGCGTCTTGTGCACGATGGCGAGCAACTCGTCTTGCAGCCGTGCGCGGGTCAACGCGTCGAGTGCGCCGAATGGCTCGTCCATCAACAAGACCTTGGGTTCCATCGCCAGCGCCCGGGCGATGCCGACGCGCTGCTTCATGCCGCCGGAGATTTCGCCGGGGCGTTTGGTCGTTGCAGGCGTCAATCCCACCAGCGCCAGCGCCGCATCCGTGCGCACCTTCAGTTGCGCCTTGCTCTCGGTCGGTGCGAACACCCGCTCGACACCCAGGTAGATGTTTTCGTAGCAGGTGAGCCAAGGCAGCAGCGAGTGGTTCTGGAAAACAACCGCGCGCTCCGGGCCGGGGCCGGCGATCTCTCGGTTGGCGCATAAAAGCGTGCCATGCGTCGGCATCGTCAGCCCTGCGATCAAGTTCAACAGCGTCGACTTGCCGCAACCCGAATGCCCGATGAGCGCCACGAACTCGCCTTTGGCAACGGTGAGGTTGATGTCGCGCAACGCCTGGAAGCTGCCTTTGGCGGTCTTGAAGGTTTGCTCGACATCGCTGATGTCGATGAACTTCTTGTCGTCGTTCATGACTTCACCTCTTCGAACGTGAATGCGGTCGCGGTCTTGATGAGCGCGTATTCGAGCAGCATGCCGACGATGCCTATGACGAAGATCGCGATGATGATGTTCTTGACGTTAAGGTTGTTCCACTCGTCCCATACCCAGAAGCCGATGCCGACGCCGCCGGTCAGCATCTCTGCCGCGACGATCACCAGCCACGCAGTGCCGACGGCCAGGCGCACGCCGGTCAGCATGTAGGGCAATACGGCGGGGAACAGGATCTTGGTGACGATCTTCCATTCGCTGAGGTTCAGCACCTTGGCGACGTTCATGTAGTCCTGCGGCACGCGCTGCACGCCGACCGCGGTGTTGATCACCATCGGCCAGATCGAGCAGATGAAGATGGTCCAGATGGCGGCCGGGTTGGCGCCCTTGAACACCAGCAAGCCGATCGGCAACCAGGCCAGCGGCGACACCGGGCGCAACAGGCTGATGAGCGGATTGAACATACGCGCCAGAAACTCGAAACGCCCGATCGCGAAGCCCGCTGGAATGCCGACCATTGCGGCCAGGCCGAAACCCAGCGCCACACGACCCAGCGACGACAGCACGTTCCAGCCTACGCCTTGGTCGTTGGGGCCATTGCGATAGAACGGATCGCTGAAGATCTTGACGGCCTGCAGCCCGGTTTCCCAAGGGGCGGGAAAGGCGCCGGCGCTACGCAGGGCGATCAGTTCCCAGATCAGCACGAGTACGCCAAAGCCCACCAGTGGGGGCAGCACGCGCATCCAGAATCTGCGCAAATCGAGCGGCTTGCGAATGCTCGGTTCCGACCCGCCGGCGGTGTCGACCGCAGCGCGTGCAGCGCTTTTGACGACTGTCGCATTCACCGGCAGAGGCACTGCAACCGAAGCGTCGCGAGGGGAATGAAAGACGGCACTGACCATGCTGTGCTCCTTAAGCGTGAACCTTGAAGCCGTCGGCGTATGCCTTCGGGTTTTTGCCGTCCCAGACGACGCCATCCATCAGCTTGCTGGTACGCATCGTGTCTTTGGGCACGGGCGTCTTGCTGGCCGTGGCGGCCTGCTTGTAGATGTCGATCTTGTTGATCTCGGTGGCGACCTTCAGGTAGTCCGGGTGCTCCTTGATCAAGCCCCAGCGCTTGTGTTGCGTGAGGAACCACATGCCATCGGACAGATAGGGGAAGTTGACTGCGCCGTCGTTGTAGAACTTCATGAAGTTCGAGTCGTCCCAGTTCTTGCCCATGCCGTTGGTATAGCGGCCCAGGATGCGCTGGTTGATTGCGTCCACGCTGGTGTTGACGTAGCTCTTTTCGGCGATGGTTTCTGCCATCTTGTTTTTGTTCTGCAGGCCGGTGTCGATCCAACGCCCGGCTTCCAGGATGGCTGCGGTTACGGCGCGGCAGGTGTTGGGGTTTTTCTGCACGAACTCCGACGTGGTTCCCAGCACCTTCTCCGGGTGGTCTTTCCAGATGTCCTGCGTCGTGATGGCTGTGACGCCGATGCCGTCCATAATGGCGCGCTGGCCCCAAGGCTCGCCGACGCAAAAGCCGTCCATGTTGCCGATGCGCATGTTGGCGACCATCTGCGGTGGCGGCACGACGATCGACTTGGCATCCTTGAGTGGATTGATGCCGCTCGCCGCCATCCAGTAGTAGATCCACATCGCGTGGGTGCCAGTCGGAAAGGTTTGCGCGAAGGTGTACTCACGCTTATCGGTCGCCATCATCTTGGCGAGCGACGGGCCGTCGACCGCGCCCTTGTCAGCCAGCTTCTTGCTGAGCGTGATCGCCTGGCCGTTGTTGTTGAGTGTCATCAGCACGGCCATGTCTTTCTTGGGGCCGGCGGTGCCGAGGTGCACGCCATAGATCAGTCCGTAGAGCACGTGGGCGAAGTCGAGGTCGCCGTTGACCATCTTGTCGCGCACGCCGGCCCAGCTGGCCTCCTTGCTCGGCACGATCTTCACGCCGTATTTCTTGTCGATGCCCAGCACGGATGCCATGACAACACTGGCGCAATCGGTCAGGGGGATGAAGCCGATCTTGACTTCTTCCTTCTCGGGTTTGTCGGAGCCTTGCGCCCAGACGGCGGCACGCAATGCCGGGTCGAGCCCCGCTGCGCCGATGGCAGCGGCTTGCAGGACTTTGCGGCGACTGAGCTTCGCTTTAAGCAGATCGGTCATTGAGGGGCGTTCTCCGAAAAAATAAAAGAAAGAACAAAGACAAAAAGGCAAAGCAGAAAACAAAAAAGGCGTCCTCACCGCGCATGTGCTGCTCGCAAGCAAGCGCATACGGATAAGGACGCCTTTGTCCGTTGGGTCGGCGACATCCGCCGTTGGAAGTTGCCTGCCTGTAGACCAACGTTGGTCCACACAAAAATTGTTTGCAAGCAGCGTGCCAGCCCGTTGGGCACTCTTGACCGCTATTTAATTGGTAGCGGGAAAGCTAGAGAAGCTTTGGCTTTTGAGAAGATTTCACTGGAAATGGCAAATCCGCACTTCGATTGTGCAATGCACCAAAATTAGCTCCCGATGGGCAGGTAGTCGGCCATCGAGAGCACCGATT
The DNA here is from genome assembly GCA_025352265.1 of Variovorax sp. Lineage (GTDB taxonomy): Bacteria > Pseudomonadota > Gammaproteobacteria > Burkholderiales > Burkholderiaceae_C > Variovorax. The sequence goes on from JANXTS010000094.1 coordinate 40,392, forward strand.
CGGCCACGTCGACCACGCGCCTGTTTTGGTTCATGGCGGTCTGGCGCAGCATCTGGTGCGCCTCGGGTTCGGTCATCCGGCGGTGCGCCATCAGCAAGCCCTTGGCGCGTTCGACCAGCTTGCGCTCGTTGAGGGCGGTGCGAACAGTGTCGAGCTCGTCGCTCATGGCCTGGAGGCGTTGAGCCTGCTCTTGCATCATTTCGAGAATAGACCGTTCTAGCTGATGGCCGTAGGGTGCCGACGCGGCAGTGAGCCCGGCAACGGCGACCTGGAGAGTGGGCTCGACACCCTGCTCGTCGAAGAAGGCAGTAGCGGCGGTGTCTGGCTCTCCCGCCAGCCGTTCCAACAGCGCTTCATACGATTCGGCCTCGATGTGTGCCTGCAGCGTCTTGGCGCGACACAGGTCGCGCAGATCACTGGCCAGGCGTTCTTCGACATCCTTCATCGCGTCGATGCGCAATGAACAGCAGTCGAACCAGGCGGCGCTCAGTTCCGGGTCAAGCGGTACGCCGGTGGGCGCGGCGCAGGCGATTCGGCGCAAGCGTTCGAGTTCGGCGAGTTCGGCATCCGGCTCGCGGTCGCGCCAGAGCTGGCTCATCACGGGCCCGGCGAAGTCGGCGAAGACGTGAAAACAGCGCTCCTGAGCGGCGATGAGTTGCAACCATTGCTGCTGGCGCTGCAGGTCGTTGCGCCCAGTCGCAAAGGCCGCAGCACCGCAGGCTCGCTCCTGGCCGGCGAACTCCTTGCCTTGCATGAAGTTGAACATCGCCGCCAGCAGCCGAGAGATTTCCGGATCGGTTGCACCGTCGGCCGCCTCGAACACCACCGCCAGCAGACCGGCAATCAGCTTGGCGAATGCCGCACTTGCTTGCGCAGCGCTGGTTTCAAGCGCACCTATGCGGCGTCGCAGCACCGGCAGCGCGTCCAGCCCAGGAAGCACCCAAGCGATACGGCTGAACAGGCGGGTGCCACTGCCCGCACGCCGGCCTTCGCTCTCGAGGCAGTCGAACCCGACCCGCACCTCGCGCTCGAAGCGCCCGCATTCGCCGATCTGAGCGCTGCGTTGCGCCGCAAAGCGACGTCCTTGTGACGCGAGCAGCACGTTCGAAAGCCCGCGCTCGCGCTGCAGTGCGTGAACCAGCCGGCCGATGGTTCCAACCAGCTCGCTGGTGCGCGCCAGCTGCTCGAGCTCGTCGATTTCGCATCGCCTGGCTGCGACCAAAAAGCTCAATCCTGATTTCATGTGGAGCAATAGGAAGTAACTGATGTCCAGCAACATCCGTGCCTCGGTTCGTCGGGCACCCTAAACTCCCTCGATGCTTTTATTGGGAATCGAATCATCATGCGACGAAACCGGGGTGGCGCTGGTGGAGTCGCAAGACACGGCGCTGCCGATCTTGCAGGCACACGCTTTGCACAGCCAGATCACGATGCACCAGGCTTACGGCGGCGTGGTGCCCGAGCTAGCCAGTCGTGACCATATCCGGCGCGTGCTGCCGCTGACGCAGGCCGTCATGGCCGAGGCGAGGCGCTCACTCGACGAGATCGACGTCGTCGCCTTCACGCGCGGACCGGGCCTGGCCGGCGCGCTGCTGGTCGGCGCAGGCGTGGCCTGTGCGCTGGGTGCGGCGCTAGGCAAGCCGGTGCTCGGCGTCCATCACCTTGAGGGGCATTTGCTCTCGCCTTTTCTGAGCGCCGATCCGCCGAAGTTTCCGTTTGTTGCACTGCTCGTGTCGGGGGGGCATACCCAACTGATGCGCGTGGAAGGCGTCGGGCGCTATCAACTGCTCGGCGAAACCATCGACGATGCGGCAGGCGAGGCCTTCGACAAGAGCGCCAAGCTGATGGGCCTGCCATACCCCGGCGGCCCGTGGTTGGCCAAGCTGGCAGAGCAGGGCGATCCGATGGCGTTCAAGCTTCCGCGCCCATTGCTGCGCAGCGGCGACCTCGATTTTTCTTTCGCGGGGCTGAAGACGGCCGTACTGACTCAAGCAAAAAAGCTGGGAGGCGATCTCGAAGCGCGCAAGGCTGATTTGGCGGCATCGACGCAAGCGGCGATCGTCGAGGTGTTGGTGAAAAAGTCGATCGCAGCGTTGGAGATGACCGGGCTCGACAGATTAGTGGTGGCCGGTGGTGTCGGTGCCAACCGCGCGCTACGAGAGCAATTGAATGCGGCTTGCGCGAAACGCAGCGTGCGGGTGCACTATCCGGAGCTTCATCTGTGCACCGACAACGGCGCGATGATCGCCATGGCCGCTGCCATGCGGCTGCAATCTGGGCTGGAAGAAGCGAGCGAGCGCTACGCTTTCGACGTCAAGCCCCGATGGCCGATGGCGTCGCTGACCACTTAGGCTGGGCTGGTACACAGCGAGGTGCAGGGCGAGCACCGACGCTGGAAGGCAGCGGCAACACATCCAACACCTTGCGCCAGAGTTGCGACCATTGCGGCCAGTCGTGTCCGCCTTCGGTCGTGAACACGCGGTCTTGAGGCAGCGCATCGGCCAGCAGCCGGTGGTTCGACGCGAAGCGGTCGGCCAGCCCGAAGCCGAGGTAAAGCGGTGGCAGCTTCCTGGCCGATTTCGCGCTCGCGTATTGCTGAAGCCACGGCCAAAGCTGACGGTCGACTTCTTCGTCAGGCGCGGGGCCGGTCGGCGCCTTCCATGCGCGCAGTCCACCGGCTTTGTGAATCTCGGCGCCCAGCGGGCGTCGGCCGAGGTAAGGCGCCAGCGCCACGATGCCGTCGACGGCACCGGGGCGGGCCAACTCATGAATCAACGCACCGAAACCGCCGATCGATATGCCGACCAGCCAAAGCTTCTTATAGCCAGCTGCGCGCTGCGGCGCGAGCACGTCGGTATGGAGGCGCTCAATGAACGTCTGGTCGTAGTAGTACGAAACGTTGGCATCGACCAGCAGAACGTCTGCCGCCAAATTGCGTTCCTGGACGGCGCTGACAAAACCTTCGCGCTCGAAAGCGTCGGGTTGCAAAAATGCGCCCGGCAAAAACACCAGCAGGGTGTCTGAAGGCGTGTTGCCGTTGACCAACTTCAAGTGCGTTTCCATCGTCACCTCGATAGACGCAAACCGTTGCAAACCTGAAGGCCTGCTGAACGCATCTGCGTCGATGTAAGAGAAAAGTCTGAAAAAACATCAACTTCCGTGATGTTCTTCGCACTAATTGTGAGTTCGGAAACAAAAAAGGTCGGCAACAAAAAGTCACCGAGCCGTTTTGCACGAGGTGGGACCTCTGGTTTTGGTTGATTTTCAGCTGCGTGACGTTGTTGGCAGGCAACAGTGTGCCAAGCTTCCAAAGCAGCACGCCGTTTTCAAGTTTGGCCTCGGCGGCCGAAGTGTCCGTTGCTCGTGGAAGTTCCTAGGCGACCTTGATCTAGCGCTTTGCTCCACTCTTCGATTCGATGTGCACGACGAGGCCTTCGATACCGACGCTCAGACAAGAAACATGTGTCCCTTACACTGCGCGGCCTTTCAATCAATGAATGCCGCATGCCATGCCCTCTAGGCATCGCGGCATACGTTTCAAGAGAATGAACCCTCGCTTTATTTGGCGCCGAAAGGCCTTGAAATTCAGTACGCTGGCGGTGTGCGCGCTGACGTCGGTATTCGCCGTTTCGTCGGTCGGTGCACAGTCCCCGGCGCCGATTCGCATCGCGCTGATCGAGAGCCTCAGTGGCCCGTTCGCCAACACCGGCGAAGCCGTTTCCCGCAATCTGCTCTGGGCGATCGAGCGCGTCAACGCACGCGGTGGCATCCCCCTGCCGGGTGGCGCGCGAATGCTCCAACTGGATCGCTACGACAGCAAGGGCCAGAACGAAGAGGCGCTGTCTGCCTTGCGCGCTGCGATGGACAACGGCGCGCGGGTCGTGATGCAGGGCAACTCGTCGGCCACGGCGGCGGCGCTTGTCGATGCCATCGAAAAGAACAACGAGCGCGATCCATCACGGCGCGTGCTGTTCCTCAACTATTCAGCGGTCGATCCGTTGCTGACCAACGAACGTTGCAGCTTCTGGCACTTTCGATTCGACGCGCACGCCGACATGCGCGTCGCTGCCTTGATGGAAGTCGTGAAAGACGATCGCGACGTCAAGCGCGTCTACTTGATCGGGCAGGACTACAGCTTTGGCCAGGCGGTGCTGCGCGAGACTCGTCGCCAGCTTGGCATTCAGCGCGCCGATGTTCAAATCGTGGGCGACGAACTGCATCCGATGGGTCGCGTGAAGGACTTTGCGCCCTACGCAGTGAAGATCAAGTCGAGCGGTGCGCAAGCTGTGATTACCGGCAACTGGGGTAACGACCTGACATTGCTCGTGAAGGCGGCGCGGGAGGTCGGATACGACGGCAAGTTCTACACGTTCTACGGCAACGCACTCGGTGCGCCGGCCGCCATCGGCGATGCGGGCGTTGGGCGCGTGCTCGCTGTTGCCGACTGGTTGCCGAACGTACCCACACCCGAATCGGCGGCGTTCTATCGCGCGTTCCGTCAGCGCTTCCCGAATCCGGCCGACGACTATGTGCACATGCGCATGCAGCTCATGATCGAGGCGCTGTCCAAGGCTATCGAGCAGGCCGGCAGCGCCGAGGCGATGCCTGTCGCCCTGAAGCTGGAGCAGGCCGATGTGAGCCTTGCAGGGCGCAGTGGTCGCATGCGTTCGAGCGACCATCAGTTTCAACAATCGCTGGTAGTCGGGATGATGGATCGGCAGGGCGCCCCGGGAGTGCCGTTCGATGTCGAAGGCTCGGGCTACGGTTTTCGCGTCGTGAAGAACATCGACGCGGCGCGAGCCGAGTTACCGACCAGCTGCAAAATGCAGCGGCCTGAACGTTAACGCAAGCGATTAACTACAAGCTTTCAACGAAATCAGCTAGAGCGGAAATCAAGACATGCGCAAAGCCATTCAGAACCTGGAAGCCTCGAAAATCCGCGAGGTCGCCAACGCGGGACTCGGCCGCGACGACGTGCTCGCCTTCTGGTTCGGTGAGAGTGATGAAGTCACACCCGAAGTCATTCGCAAGGCGGCGATCGATTCGATTAACGGCGGCGAAACTTTTTATGCGCACAACCTCGGCTTGCCGGCATTGCGCGAAGCCGTGGCACGCTACACCAGCGCGATGCATCCAGCGGTCGATGCGTCGCGCATCGCCATCACGTCCGGCGGCGTCAATGCGCTGATGCTGGCTGTTCAGGCGCTGGTCGATGCCGGTGATGAGGTGGTCGCACTAACACCGGTCTGGCCGAATTTGACGGCGCAGCCTGCGATCCTCGGGGCCAACGTGGTTTGTGTGCCGCTGGTACCGATACAAGGCGAGTGGACGCTCGACCTGGACAAGCTTCGCTCGGCCATCACATCGAAAACCAAGCTGTTGATCGTCAATGCGCCCAACAACCCGACCGGTTGGACCATGGACCGCGCCGAACAGCAAGCCGTTCTCGATCATTGCCGCGAGACAGGCACATGGATCCTTGCCGACGAGGTGTACGAGCGCCTTTACTACGAACCGACGCCGAATGGCTGCGCCCCCAGTTTTCTCGACATCTCGGTGCCCGACGACCGACTCGTGGTGGCGCACAGTTTTTCCAAGAGCTTTCTCATGACCGGTTGGCGTCTCGGTTGGCTCGTAATGCCTCCCGAAATGGTGGACGGCATGGGCAAATTAATCGAATTCAACACTTCGTGCGCCAGTGTCTTCACCCAGCGCGCTGGCATCGCCGCCATCGAGCATGGCCAAGACATCACGCCTCGCGTGGTAGCGCACCTCAAGCTGTGCCGCGACACGTTGGTGCCGTTGCTGGCGGCGGTGCCCGGCGTCAAAGTGGCAGCAGCCAAGGGCGGCATGTACGCGTTTTTTCAACTCGAAGGTTTCGGTGACTCCCTGGAAGTCGCCAAGCGCCTCGTCGTGGAAGCCGGCCTCGGCTTGGCTCCCGGCAACGCTTTCGCCCCCGAAGCCCAGGGCTGGCTACGCTGGTGCTTCGCATCCAAGGATCCCGCTCGCCTCGTTCGAGGGGTGGACCGCCTAAAAACCTGGCTGGCGGCCCAAAAGTAGACAAGGCATCTAAGCAGCCGTCTGGCGCCGGCCGCAAGCCTGGCGCCCGTTGGTGAAACACCGCGAAACTGGCTCGGCTAGGCCGCGGGTGTCGCCCCTTCTCTGGGGGTGGGAGTGCTAGTGAAGTGAGCGCGACCAGCGTGGAGTTATAATCGAGCGGCTATGCATGCCGCACGGCGCACGGTGCGTGCAGTTCCAGCGCACACCGCAAGTCAAACACCGGACAGGCTTTTTAGCCTTCCGGTATCGGAACAAGGAAATATCAAATGATCGCAGCCTCCATCAAGGCCGAAGTTGTCAAAGACAACGCCCGTGCCGCTAACGATACCGGTAGCCCTGAAGTGCAAGTCGCACTGCTGACCGCCCGTATCAACGAACTGACCCCCCACTTCAAGACACACGCGAAAGACCATCATGGTCGTCGTGGTCTGCTGCGCATGGTCAGTCGTCGTCGCAAGCTTCTCGACTACCTGAAGTCGAAGGATGCTCAACGTTACACCGCGCTGATCGCCAAGCTGGGTCTGCGCAAGTAAGCCGAATCGCATGGAAAAACGCCTGAGTTAGCACGACTAGCTCAGGCGTTTTTTACTTCGCGAATCGATTCAGGAGTGCAGAAACAGAGCGAAGCTGTGTCATTCCACTGAAGCTTGAGTCGAGCTTCGCTGGAATGGCATCGTGTTCTGATAAGCGCTCCCTCCCGGCGAACCCATGTGGGTTCGTCAGCAAAAACCGGAGAAAAACATGAGCCTCTTCAATAAAGTCACCAAGTCGTTCCAATGGGGCGATAAGACCGTCATTCTGGAAACCGGTGAAATCGCCCGCCAAGCTGGCGGTGCCGTCATCGTCGACATCGAAGGTACCGTGATCCTGGCGACTGTAGTCGCATCAAAGTCGGCAAAGCCGGGCCAGGATTTCTTTCCTCTGACCGTCGACTACATCGAGAAGACCTACGCTGCGGGCAAGATCCCTGGCAGCTTCTTCAAGCGCGAAGCCAAACCCAGCGAACACGAAACGCTGACCAGCCGCTTGATCGATCGCCCGATTCGGCCACTGTTCCCGGAAGGCTTTTTGAACGAAGTGCACGTGGTCATTCACACGCTGTCGCTCAACCCGGAAATCGATGCCGACATCGCCGCGATGATCGGCGTCAGCGCAGCGTTGTCGATCTCCGGCATTCCGTTCAGCGGCCCGATTGGCGCCGCACGCGTGGGCTACATCAACGGCCAGTACGTGCTGAACCCGGGGCAGACCGCGCGCAAGGATTCGCTCATGGATCTGGTCGTTGCCGGCACTGAAGCCGCCGTGCTGATGGTCGAGTCCGAAGCCAAGCAACTGTCCGAAGAAATCATGCTTGGTGGCGTGGTGTTCGGCCACGAGCAAGCCAACATCGCGATCAACGCGATCCACGAACTCGTGCGTGACGCCGGCAAGCCGGTGTGGGACTGGACTGCACCGGCGGAAGACGAAGCCTTCGTTTCGAAGGTCAAGGCCTTGGCCGAAGAAAAACTGCGCGCGGTTTATCAGATCCGTAGCAAGCAAGCCCGTACGCAAGCGCTGCGTGAAGCCAACGTCAGCGTGATGGCGGCGCTGAAGGAAAGCGGTGAACCGTTCGATGCCGGTAAGGTCAACGACCTGCTGTTCGCGATCGAATCCAAGATCGTTCGCAGTCAGATTCTGTCGGGCGAGCCTCGGATCGACGGCCGCGATACGCGCACCGTCCGCCCGATCGAAATCCGTAATTCCGTGCTGCCACGCACCCACGGCTCGGCGCTCTTTACCCGGGGTGAAACGCAGGCGCTGGTCATCACCACGCTCGGCACCGAGCGGGACGCACAGCGCATCGACGCGCTGGCTGGCGAGTACGAAGACCGCTTCCTGTTCCACTACAACATGCCTCCGTTCGCTACGGGCGAAACCGGCCGAATGGGTTCGACCAAGCGTCGCGAAATCGGTCACGGCCGTTTGGCCAAGCGTGCGCTCGCCGCGATGCTGCCAACCAAAGAGGAGTTTCCGTACACGATTCGGGTTGTCTCTGAAATCACCGAATCGAACGGCTCTTCGTCGATGGCTTCGGTGTGCGGCGGCTGCCTGTCGATGATGGATGCCGGTGTGCCGATGAAGGCGCACGTCGCCGGAATTGCCATGGGCCTGATCAAAGAAGACAACCGCTTCGCCGTACTGACCGACATCCTGGGCGATGAAGATCATCTGGGCGACATGGACTTCAAAGTGGCCGGCACGACCAATGGCATCACCGCGCTGCAGATGGACATCAAGATCCAGGGCATAACCAAGGAAATCATGCAGGTCGCCCTGGCGCAAGCCAAGGAAGCACGCATGCACATCCTGGGCAAGATGCAGGAAGCCATGGGCGAGGCCAAGACCGAGATCTCGAGCTTTGCACCACGCCTCATGACACTCAAAATCAATCCGGAAAAAATCCGCGACGTGATCGGCAAGGGTGGCGCTGTCATCCGCGGCCTGCAGGAAGAAACCGGCACGCAAATCAGCATCGATGAAGACGGCACGATCACTATCGCGTCGACCGATCCGGTCAAGGCCGAAGAAGCCAAGAAGCGCATCGAGCAGATCACGGCTGAAGTCGAAATCGGCAAGATCTACGAAGGCCCGGTCACGAAGATTCTGGACTTCGGCGCGCTCATCAACCTGCTCCCAGGCAAAGACGGTTTGCTGCACATCAGCCAGATCGCGCACGAACGTGTCGAGCGGGTGCAGGACTATTTGACCGAAGGCCAGATCGTCAAGGTCAAGGTGCTCGAGACCGACGAGAAGGGTCGCGTCAAGCTCTCGATGAAAGCGCTGACAGAGCGTCCGTCCGGCATGGAGTTTCAGGAACGCGCGCCCCGCGAAGATCGTGGCGGCGAGCGACGTGAGCGCTCTGATCGTGGCGATCGCGGTGGTGACCGTCAGCCGCGTTTCAACAATGAGCAGCGCAGCGAACCGCGCAACGACACGCGCAATGACCAGTCGGCGCCTGTGGCCGAGCAAGCACCTCGCGATACGCAAGAGTGAAAAGGGCGCAGCAGTGTGACTTTGGAGTCGCACCGCTGTCTTCCTTCTCCCGAGAGCCCGCGCCTGTCCAAGAGGCAGGCGCTGCAAGCCTGGAAAGACCATGAAAGTCATTGAAATCAGTTCGTACGGCGCCCCCGAAGTGCTGCGCGTGGCGGAACGTCCCCAGCCGGTGGCCGGCGCGGGCGAACTTCTGATTCGCGTGGTCGCGAGCGGCGTCAACCGACCGGACGTGTTGCAACGCATGGGCCACTATCCGGTTCCGCCCGGCGCTTCCGATCTGCCGGGCCTCGAATTGGCGGGGCACATCGTCTCGGGCGACCCCAAGGCCATGGCTGAGGGAGGCTTCGCCGTCGGCGATGCCGTTTGCGCACTTGTGGCGGGTGGTGGATACGCTGAATATTGTGTTGCGCCGGTAGTGCAATGCCTCCCGGTGCCCCCGGGCTGGAGCGAAGTCGACGCTGCGTCTTTGCCCGAAACTTTCTTTACCGTGTGGAGCAATGTGTTCGACCGCGGGCGCCTGTTAAAGGGTGAAACGTTGTTGATCCAGGGCGGATCGAGTGGCATCGGTGTCACGGCGATCCAGATCGCCAAGGCGTTTGGCGCAACAGTGATCGTTACGGCTGGCAGCGACGAAAAGTGTGCTGCTTGCCTCGCGCTGGGCGCAGACCACGCCATCAACTACAAGACCGCCGACTTCGTGGCAGAGGTGAAGGCGATAACGGGCGGCAAGGGCGTTGATGTTGTGCTCGACATGGTCGCTGGCAGCTATGTTGCCCGCGAGATCGAGTGCATGGCCGAAGACGGACGTCTCGTGATGATTGCGGTTCAGGGTGGCGTCCATAGCGATTTCAACGCGGGCCTCGTGCTGCGCCGCCGGCTCACCGTGACAGGTTCGACATTGCGACCACGACCGATCGCCTTTAAAAGCGCAATCGCCAAGGCACTGCGCGAAAAAGTCTGGCCGCTGCTTGAATCGGGCGCCATCAAACCAGTTGTTCACAGCACCTTCGCGGCCATTGGCGAACCGAGCGGGGCAGCGCAGGCGCACACGTTGATGGAGTCGAACCAGCACATCGGCAAAATCGTGTTGACGTGGTGAGTGCAATGACAAAACACGCGAAGCTGATTGCTGGCAACTGGAAAATGAACGGTGGCCTAAATGCCAACGAGGCACTTTTGCGCGCGCTTCTGCAAGGCGCGGGCGGCGTGCGATGCAATGTGGCCGTCTGCGTTCCCGCACCGTACTTTTCGCAAGTTCAATCCTTGCTTGCCGGATCGCCGATCGCATTGGGCGCGCAGGATATTTCTGCGCATCCTCAAGGTGCGTACACCGGCGAGCAGTCCGCCGCGATGCTGAAAGAGTTCGGCGTTCGCTATGCGATCGTCGGCCACTCGGAGCGTCGGCAATACCACGGTGAAACTGACGAAGTCGTTGCCGCAAAGGCAGCGGCAGCGCTGGCCAACGGCATCACGCCGATCATCTGCGTCGGCGAAACGTTGACGCAGCGCGAAGCAGGCCAAACCGAGGAAGTCGTCAAGCGACAGCTGGCCGCAGTGATCCATGTGAACGGGCATTGCATCAGCGAAATCGTCG
>JANXTS010000098.1 GCA_025352265.1 Variovorax sp.
CCCGATGAAGGCATCCAGGTCGAAGTCGGCCGCGCCGCTGGCGTCCAGGTTCAGGCCGTCGGGGGTTTTAAGGAGGAGTTCGTAGGCGAAGAGGCCGTTCAGGCCTTCGCTGCCGGACAGGCGCACGGGCTCCAGAGAAGGGCGGCCCAGGATCTCGGGGATTACGCGCGAGCTGACCGACAGGGTGCGTGCGAACGCCCCGTTGCTTGTTGACATGACACTTCTCCCTGACGCTGCCCCTGAGGGGCTATGTGCGAACAATTATGGGAGGCAGGGTAGGGTGGCGCTGTGCAGCAATGCACGAAAGATCGGCGCAGTCGATCCGATATTCAAAAACGGGGCGCGTTCAAGACATCGCCGTTGACAGCCCCTGGCGACGTGTCAAGCGAAGCAGAGCAGCGTGGCGGCCAGCGTCAGTGACGCCGTTTGTATCGCCCAGGCCCAGCGCAGACCAAGCGTGTTGCCGAGCACCCCACCCGTGGTCCACAACCCTGCCGCCACGCAGCCGAGCAGCGCGGCGTCGACGCCGAACGACAACTCGTCGGCCTGCCACAGAAAAGCCAGCGTCACAGCGACTGACAGCACGAAGTGCGCGACGCCGCTCCATTGCTGCGCGCGCGTCAGCGAAGGATCGAAGCGGCGCACCGCGTCGAGCGTGAACGGCGCTTCTGGAAACCGCATCGCCACGTCCGTCGGCCGCCACCCGGGCGCCTTGAACCACACGCGCAGCTTGTCGCCCCAGCGCCGTGCATGCCAGGCATCGCGCACCAAAGGAACATACGGCCCCAACACCGCGCGCATCGGGCTCCAGCTGTCCAGCGGCTTGCGCGTGCCGTATACGCATGGCGCTCTCTCTTCAGCGAAGGTGCCGAACAATCGGTCCCATATCACCAGCATGCCGCCGTAGTTGCGGTCGATGTATTCTTCATTGACGGCGTGGTGCACGCGATGGTTCGAGGGCGACGAGAACACACGGTCGAACCAGCCCAGTTTTCCGATGTGCTCAGTGTGAATCCAGAACTGGTAGACCAGCACGATGAGCCCCGCCACGCCGAACTGCTCGGGTGGCACACCGAGCAAGGCCATCGGCAGATAGAACGGCCAGCCCAGCAACGCGACCGTGCTCTCCTGCCGCAACGCGGTCGACAGGTTGAAGTCCTGGCTTTGGTGATGCACCGAATGGGCGGCCCAGAACACGGCCGACTCATGCCCCGCACGGTGTAACCAGTAGTCGCAAAAGTCGAACAGCACCACGGCCAGCACCCAGCCGACGGCGCTGTCCCAAAACGCTTCGCCGGGCGGATGTATCCATCGCGTCGCCAGCGGAAAGACCATTGCGTAGAGGCCGATCTGAAAAAGCTGAGTGCAGACTGCGACGGCCTGGCTCAACAGACCCTGAGTCAGGCTGCTGATACTGTCGTTTAGCCGCCAGGTGTTGCGCTGTTTTCGCCAGCCCCAGGCAAACTCGAGCGCCATGAGCAACGCGAACACCGGCACGACCAACACTACCAAACGATGCACGAGATGCTGCGCTCAGTCGGTGAGGCTGGCGCGACTCGCGACCAGCACGGCGTTGGTACCGCCAAACGCGAACGAGTTGGAAATCGCGTGTCGTAGCTGCGGGGCCGCGCGCGCATTGCCGCGCACGAAGTCGAGTGTGAAAGCTGCATCGGGCGTCTGCAGATTGGCGGTCGGCGGCAGGCTGCGACGCTCCAATGCGCGCAATGTGGCGACCAGCTCGACGGCTCCGCCGCCGCCCAGCAGGTGGCCATGAATCGCCTTGGTCGCACTGACCGGCACGGCATCGCCGAACACCTCGTGCACCGACATCGCTTCGGCCGCATCGCCGGCGCCGGTGGCAGTGCCGTGCGCGTTGACGTAACCGATGTCGGCTGCATCGAGCCCGGCATCGCGTAACGCGGCACGCATGGCGCGTACCTGGCCCCCGGCATCGGGGTTGGTCATGTGCACGCTGTCGCAGTTGGTGGCGTAACCGCTCAGGAACGTTGTCGGCTTCATGCCGCGAGCCAGTGCATGCGCTTCCGATTCGATGATCAACGCGGCAGCGCCTTCACCGAGCGCGAAGCCGACGCGGTCGGCCGAAAAGGGACGGCACGCAGTCGAAGGATCCTCGGCCGGTGGCTGCGCTGTGACGCGCATCGAATGCCAGCCAGCCATGGTGCCGGACGTAAGCATTGCCTCGTGCCCGCCGACAATCGCAATGTCGATCCAGCCTCCACGGATGGCGCGCATCGCTTCGCCGATGGCGACAGCCGACGAGGCACATGCGCAGGCGTAGCTCAGTGCCGCACCACGTGCACCGAACAGCAAGCCGAGTTCGGCTGCGGCGGCGTTTGGCATGGTCGTAAGCACGGCGGTAGGCCGGATCCGTCGCTTGTGGCGATACAGCGCGATCGCTGTCTCGTCGAAGCTCGCTGAGCCTGCCATGCCACTGCCCCAATACACACCGAGGCGCTCGCCATCGGGCGGCGTTTCGGCGAGGCCCGCCATTGCGAAAGCATCGCGCGCGGCAGCGATGGCCATGGCGGTGCCGCGATCGAGTGGCAAGCGCGATGTGCTGCGTTCGGAGTCGTCGAAGTCGCACGACGCAACCGCCAGTTGCATTGCATCGAGTCCTTCGATCTCAAGCGTGAGCGCGCGTACCGCAGAGCGGCCCGCGAACACAGCGTCGTCGAACTCGGTAAGCGTGTGCCCGAGCGGCGTGACAAGGCCGATGCCGCTCACGCCGATGCGTGCGCCGCGACCCGTACTCATGCGCGTGCCGAGCTCAGCGTCGGTACCGGCGTCATTGCGCTCGCAAGCGATGCAACGGCAGGCGTCGCGGGCACGGGCAAATCGTCGATCACTTCGCACAACCGTTGCAGCGTGATGCCGGCCTCGCGCGGGTCGAGGCGCTCTTCCGGAATGCGCAGGTGAAAGGCATCTTCGACTGCAAACACGAACTCCATCAACGCCAGCGAGTCGAGGCCGAGGTCGGTCAACGTCGTGGTCGGTTGAATGGCCGCGGCTTCGACCTTGAAGTCGCTCTTCAGAATGCCGGCGATGGTGTTGAAGGTGGGCGATTTCGCGGACGTAACGGGGACTGTCGTTGCGGTCATGTGGATCTCTTGTATGCCGAAGGTGAGAGTCCGTGCTTTCAGCCAGCGTTGTGCGCGATGGTCGAAGCGAACTCGAGCGTGTGCCGGACCACTTGATGACGGTCGTTGTCGATGGTGATCATGTGGTAGCTGTCACCCAGCACCACGGCACGAAAGGAAGCCGAGCGCAGCCCGCGCGCAAGCAGATCGAGGTTGCTTACGCTGGCCACTTCGTCTTGCCGAGCATGCAGTGCGAGCACGTGGTCGCAGACGACGCGGTCAAGGTGGCTGCGCACGTGGCGCATGAGGCGATGGTGTGCGCGCATGTGTGCGATACCGATCACCGAAGAGCCCGCACTGGAGATGCGGCGCGTGCGGAGTTCACGCTCGATCCATGCGCGCACACGCTCGTTCTTGACGCCATAGGGCGCTCGCTCGCGGTACTTCCAGAAACGGCCGAGTGGCGTGTACAGCGCCAACGGCAGCAAGAACTGCCAACGCGGAACGGCCCAACCGTCGAAGCGCAAAGTCGTCGACATCAGCACCAACGCATCGACGCGCCGCTCGCAACGGATGGCCGCAGCCAACGCGAGCGATGCGCCGGCTGAAATGCCGACCAACATCACGCGGTCGTGCGATGTGCGCAGTGCGTCGATGCGGCGTTCGATTGAATCGATCCACTGCTCGAACGGAGCAGCTTGCTGCTTCTCGACGCTGGCGTTAAAAGAGTAGCCGTCGATGGACATCGGGTGCACCGAGTAACCCACGCTGCGCAGAGCGCTTTGCACACCCTGCAGCTCATCGGGCGTACTGCACAAGCCGTGCAGCAGCACGACAGCTGTGCGACTTGCCGCGGAATGATCGAAGCCGTGGTCGTGTCCATCGACAAATGCGGGCCGCGCGCTCAACGGGGCACCCCCGGCGTCTTGCTGATGACGCGCTCCCTGAAAATCACCTGCTGTCGTATGCTCATGCCGCGTTTATCGCGCCGAGCGGCTGACGTGCCGCTGACCCTTTGATTGCGTATAAACACGTACATTTCGTGACCATTTTCTCCAGCTAAAACCGATGCGAATTCTCCTTGTCGAAGACGATGCCGTATTGCGCGAAGTGATGCTGCGCAGCCTGGTGGATGCAGGGCATCGGGTCGATGTCGCATCGAACGTCGATGATGCTGACCATCTGTGGCGGGTACAACCATTCGATGCGGTACTGCTCGATCTCAACTTGCCGGTGACCGGTGCGGCAGGCAGTTCCACTGGCAGCGGTCTCACCGCTCTGCGCCATGCACGGGCTCGCGGCGACCGCACGCCTGTGCTGGTGCTCACCGCACGCGACCGGACTGAAGAGCGCATTGCCGGCCTCGATGCGGGCGCCGACGACTACCTTGGCAAGCCCTTCGATCTGGCCGAAGTCGAGGCGCGTTTGCGTGCCTTGGTGCGGCGCGCCAAGGGCACCGAAGACATGGTCACGCTCGGCCAACTCAAGCTCGATCGCAAGGCACGGCGCTTTGCGATGGGCAGCACGCCGCTCGACTTACCGGCACGCGAGTTCGAGGTGCTGTGGGAGCTCATGAGTCCACCGGGTCATGCGGTGAGCAAGCGCTCCTTGTCGGACAAGCTCTCGACCTTCGACGAGGCGCTGGGCGACAACGCACTCGAGGCATTCATCTCGCGCCTGCGCAAGAAGCTATTGGGCAGCGGTGCGAGCATTCGTACATTGCGAGGCATCGGTTACCTGCTGGAAGCCGAGCAGTGAATGCGCCCTCGCTGACGCAGCGTGTGCTGCGCAGCGTGCTTTTGCCGTTGGGCCTGACATGGTTGATCGGCACAGGGGTGGCGATCTTCATTGCCAACGTGTTGACCGAACAGGCCTTCGATCACGCGATGCTCGACGATGCTTATTCGGTGTCGAGCAACGTTCAGGTGAGCGATGGTGGCATCGAGCTTTTATTGTCACCGCGCGAAGTGACTACGGTACTTTTCGATCAGGTCGAAACCGTGTACTTCGCATTGCTACGGCCCGATGGTTCGCTGCTGGCGGGCAACGCCGGGCTGGAAGCACCAGCCCCTGGCGACAACGTGAAGTTCCGTTTTTCAGACATCGTTTTCCAGGGCAATGCGCTGCGTGCCGTGGTGCTCAGGCACGACTCGCCCAATGCCTATCAGGTGATCATTGCGCAGACCACTCGAGCCCGTGCCACGCTGGTCGCGCGTCTGCTCAGCTATGCGCTCACACCACAACTCATCCTTCTCGCATTGCTGGCGCTGTGGATTTGGCGGCGCATCCGAAACGACCTGCGGCCCTTAGGCGAACTGCAACGCGCGCTCGACCGGCGCGATGCGCGTGACCTTGCGCCGGTACCGGTGGCGCAGACTTCGCGTGAGTTGCAAAGGCTCGGCAACACCGTCAATTCGCTGTTCGAACGGCTCGGTTCGAGCGTCCGGGCGCAACGGGAATTTGCCGGCAACGTGGCGCACGAGTTGCGGACGCCGCTGGCGGGCATTCGTGCGTTGGCCGAATATGGGCTCGCGCAGCCGAGCCCTGTGGTGTGGCGTGAGCAACTGGAACGAATTGCGGCCAGCCAGGCGCGCGCGAGTCGCCTCGTCGATCAACTGCTCGGACTTGCATTGGCCGATGAAGCGCACGCCGGACTGCAACGCGAGCCGGTTCGGCTCGATCGCCTCGCTGAAGAAGCCGTCATGCGGCATCTGGCGCGCGCCGATGCCAAGGGCGTCGATCTCGGTGCAATCGGGCTTGAAGAGCCAGTCACGGTCGAGGCCAACACCGCACTGATCGAAGGCATCCTGGACAACCTCATCGACAACGCTATGCGTTATGGCGGGCGAACGATCACGATCGAACTGACAGGCAGTACGCTCAGTGTGGTGGACGATGGCGCCGGAATTCCGGTCGATGCGCAGCGTGACCTGGTGCAGCGCGGGTCGCAAGGTGCGGCGGGCCAGAAGCTCGGGCAGGGCGCCGGGCTCGGACTGTCGATCGTGGCGCGCTATGCCAAGCTTCTCGGTGCTGAGCTCACCCTGGAAAACGACGCGACCACCGGCGGCTTGCGCGTCAACATCGCGTTCACCGGCGTCTGAGACGCGCGCACTTCTAACGCGCGAATCCGACTTCGCTCAGGCTACCGGGCGTTATCCGAGCGCCGGATAGTCGGTGTAGCCCTTCGTGCCGCCGCCGTACAACGTGGCCTTGTCGAGCTCGTTCCATGGCGCGCTTTCGCGGATGCGGCGCACCAGGTCGGGGTTGGCGATAAAGGGCCGTCCGAACGCCACGAGATCGTCGCCTTCCTTGACCGCGATCTCGGCCATCGGCTTGTCGTAGCCGTTGTTCACCATCCATGCACCCTTGCCGCCGGCCTGGCGGTAAGCGGCCTTGAGCGCTTCGTAGTCGAACGGTCTGTCGTCGAGTTCACGCGGGCCGCCGGTGGCGCCCTCGATGATGTGAATGTAGGCCAGCCCGAGCGTTGCAAGGTGCTTCACGACGTAGGTGAAGAGCGGTTGCGGATCGGCGTCTTCGACGCCGTTTGCCGGCGTCACCGGTGACAGGCGGATGCCGGTTTTTCCACCGCCGACGGCGTCGACCACTGCGCGCGTGACTTCGAGCGTGAAGCGGGCGCGGTTTTCGATGCTGCCGCCGTAGTCGTCGGTGCGCTTGTTGCTGTTGGTCTTCAGGAACTGGTCGAGCAGGTAACCGTTGGCGCCGTGAATTTCGACGCCGTCGAAGCCGGCCGTTTCAACTGCGCTGCGTGCCGCGGTGGCAAAGGAGTGAACGATGCCGGGGATCTCTCCAGCGTCGAGCGCACGTGGTTCCGAGGTATCGACGAAGCCGGCCACGCCGTCCTTGATGAGCACGGTCTTGGTCTTGGCCGTAATAGCCGAAGGTGCGACAGGCTTGCCGCCTTCGGGCTGCAGGTCGATGTGCGACACGCGGCCCACGTGCCACAGCTGCACGACGATCTTGCCGCCGTCGCGATGCACCGCGTCGGTCACTTTCTTCCATGCATCCAGTTGCTCGGTGCCGTAGAGGCCAGGAACGTCGGAGTAGCCCTGGCCCTGCTGGCTGATCGCAGTGGCTTCGGTGATGAGCAGGCCAGCGCTGGCACGCTGCGCGTAGTAGGTCGGGGCGATGGCGGGTGGAATGGCGTTGGGCGAGCGATTGCGCGTCAGCGGGGCCATCACGATGCGGTTGGCGAGGTGCAGGTCACCGGCTTGTACGGGGTCGAAAAGAGTAGGCATCGGGATCACGGTCTAGGTTGGACAAAACGATTAGCGGGCGTAGAGCGTAGCGCCGTGCGTACAAACGTGCTGACGCAAGGTTGTAGCGGATTGGCTGAGGGCAGGCGTGGGCGTTGCTGGCGTTGCTGGCGTTGCCGCAGAATGCTTTGCCGTTTCCGCTGCGCCCATGCCTTTGCCACTCACGTCACCCGTACCGTCACCCCAGTCATCAAGCCCCCTTCGTGTGGCGCTCGCGCTGTCTCTGGGTGCAGCGGTGTCGCTTGGCATCACACGCTTCGCTTACGGCTTGCTATTGCCGCCGATGCGCGCCGATCTGGGCTGGAGCTATGCGTTGGCCGGTGGGATGAATACGGCCAATGCATTCGGCTACCTGATCGGCGCGTTGGTGATGCCGGCTTTGATGCGGCGCTTTGGGCCGACGCGCTTGTTGGTGTGGGGCGCCGTGCTTGCGAGCGCCTTCATGGCGGCCAGCGGCTTCGTCGAGGCGGCGCCGGCCTTGTTGCTGCAGCGTTGGCTGGCCGGCTTTGCCAGCGCCTGGGTCTTCGTGGCTGGGGGGCTGCTGGCAGCACGGCTTGGCCTGGCTTACCCGACGCGCGCCGGCTTGTTGCTGGGGATCTACTACGGCGGCACCGGCTTCGGTATCTCGTTGTCCGCGTTGCTGGTGCCACTGGTGCTGCACGCTGCGGCGGATGTTCCGCACGGCTGGGCCTGGGCGTGGTGGATGCTGGCGGCGGTCAGCACCGTGGCGACGATGGTGTTGGCTGTGACGGCGCGCGGGCTGGAGCGGCAGACAGCGCATTTAACGACCTTGGCTGTGAATATGCGGCCCACGTCGATTCGTCGCTTTGCCTGGGCGCTTGCCGGCTACACCTTGTTCGGCGCCGGCTACATCGGTTACATGACGTTCGTCATCGCGTTGCTGCGGGAGCAGGGGGCCAGTGCCAGCGGCATCACGTTGTTCTACTCGTTGCTGGGCGTGGCCTGCGTCGCATCGTCGCGCCTTTGGGCCGGGCTGCTCGACCGCTATCGAGACGGCCGCCCACAGGCGCTTCTCAACGCCTTGCTGGGCCTTGCTACATTGCTGCCCGTGCTGAGCGCAGCATGGCCGGTTGCGCTGGCATCGGGGGTGCTGTTCGGAGCGGTGTTTCTGTCGGTGGTTGCATCGACCACGGCGCTGGTCAGGCACAACCTGCCGCAAGCGCAGTGGGCTGCCGGCATCAGCGCCTTCACCATCGTATTCGCGCTGGGACAGATCGTCGGGCCAACTGTTACCGGCTGGATTTCCGATGGCGCGGGTGGCCTTGCGCGCGGCCTTGTCGTGTCCGCGATCACGTTGTGGCTGGGTGCCGCGTTTGCATCGCGGCAGAAGCCTTTGGCGATGCCGGCGTGACCTTGCTGGTGCGCCATCCGGTTTGGGGCGATCAACTCAGCATGAAGAGCGTGACCTTCCCGCTTGCTACTTGAGCGAACTCTCGGCCTTAAGGGCTTCCTGCACTGCAGGACGGGCGCCAACGCGCGCATGCCATGCCATGACTTTGGGGTATGAAGACATCTCGAAGCCAAGCGGCTTGGCCCAGTTGGTGACGGTAAAGAGGTAGCCGTCGGCCACGCTGAAGTGCTCACCCATCAGGTATTCCTTGTCGGCGAGCTCGCTTTCCAGCCATGTGTAGCGCGATGCGAGCCTTGCCTTGACCACTGACTTGTACTCTTCAGGCGTTGCCGGATTGAATAGCGGGCTGAAACCCTTGTGCAGCTCGGTCCCGATGAAATTGAGCCACTCCTGAAGCCTGTAGCGCGGCATCGTGCCGGCGGCGGGCGCCAGATTCTTCAGCGGCACCAGGTCGGCAATGTACTGCAGGATGGCCGGGCCTTCGCGCAGGCGCGTGCCATCGTCGAGTTCGAGCATCGGCACATAGCCGAGCGGGTTGATGCCGTAGTAGTCGGTGCCGTCTTGCAACTTGTGGCTCTTGGTGCTGGCGAGCACGGGTTCGAAGGCCAGGCCGGCTTCGTGCAGGGCGATGTGCGGCGACAACGAACACGCGCCAGGGGAGTAATACAGCTTCATGAGGGGCTCCTTTAGTTTGGATGAGTCGGCGGATGCTAGCGGGTCTTCGAAGCCACAGCAGAAAGTCGCGGCGGGGGCTTAACGATCGAAGGGGGCGATCGCGTTTGTCCTACGGTACCTTGCGTGCGGTGACTATCCGCTGCGGATCGGTCGCACAACTAAGCTCTCGGTGTGGGCAGGGGCCTGCGTCTAAGGAGTCTCCATGTTGAAGTACGCGATTGTTTTTGCCGTCATTTCGCTGATCGCGGGTGCACTCGGCTTCGGTGGGGTGGCTGCCGGCGCAGCGGGTATCGCCAAGGTGCTGTTCGGTTTGTTCCTTATCCTCGCAGTCGTCTTTCTCGTGCTCGCTGCACTGGGCGTTGGTGCTGTCCGTAAAGCGCTTGACTAGGTGCTCTTTTTCATTCGAGCACCGTTCTCATCCTAAGACGGGGCTGGACATCGAAGCTGCGCGCTGTCGTGTTCATTCCGAACCACTTGGCTCACGAACGCGTGAGCCGATGTCTAACGACGTGTGTTACCCGTTGCCAATGCGTTATTGCGAGTCCAACATGGTTTCGCGCGTGACGCAGACAACAACCGTTTTGGGGTACTTGGATTGAAGAAGTCCATAGGCAAAGAATGGTGCGAATGTTAGGGGCGGCGATTAAAATCGATCTCCCGTTTTGCTGCAGCGCGTCAAAGTCGCGCCCCATTCATGCTGTATCCCGAAGAATTCGATGTGATCGTCGTTGGTGGCGGTCACGCCGGCACCGAAGCTGCGCTGGCGTCGGCCCGTATGGGTGCGCGCACGCTGCTTTTGTCGCACAACATCGAAACCTTGGGTCAAATGAGTTGCAACCCGTCTATTGGCGGGATCGGCAAAGGGCATTTGGTCAAGGAAATTGATGCGCTGGGCGGTGCAATGGCGCTGGCGACCGATGAAGCAGGCATTCAATTCCGCATTCTCAATTCGAGCAAAGGTCCGGCGGTGCGTGCCACGCGGGCGCAGGCCGATCGGGTTTTGTACAAGGCGGCAATTCGGCATCGGCTCGAGAACCAACCGAATCTCTGGCTTTTTCAGCAAGCGGTCGATGACTTAATTATCGAAGGTGACCGCGTAGTGGGTGCGGTGACGCAAGTGGGCATTGGCTTCCGTGCGCGCGCAGTGGTGCTGACGGCAGGGACGTTTCTCGACGGGCGAATTCATGTCGGGCTCGAAAATTACCGAGCCGGGCGCGCGGGCGATCCTCCCGCAATCGGCCTCTCGGCACGGTTGAAAGAACTCAAGTTGCCGCAGGGCCGATTGAAGACCGGGACGCCACCGCGGCTCGACGGTCGTACGATCGATTTTTCGAAGTGCACAGAACAGCCGGGAGACGGCATGGCAGGTGGTGCTGGACCGATGCCGGTGTTCAGCTTCATGGGTCGTGCCGATATGCATCCGGCGCAAATGGCTTGCTGGATCACACACACGAATTCGCGTACCCACGACATCATCCGGTCCGGCTTCGACCGCAGCCCGATGTTTACCGGCAAGATCGACGGAATTGGCCCCCGGTATTGCCCGAGCGTCGAAGACAAGATTAATCGCTTCGCGGACAAGGAGAGCCACCAGATCTTTCTGGAGCCTGAAGGACTCACGACCAATGAGTACTACCCGAACGGGATTTCAACGAGCCTACCTTTCGACATCCAGTACCAGATGGTCCGGTCAATGGCCGGCCTGGAAAAGGCACACATCCTTCGGCCTGGCTATGCCATCGAATACGACTACTTCGACCCGCGGGAGTTGAGGAGTAACTTCGAGACGCGAGCGGTGCGAGGGTTGTTCTTTGCTGGGCAGATCAATGGCACCACGGGGTATGAAGAAGCGGCTGCGCAAGGCCTTTTTGCCGGCGTGAACGCTGCGCTTCAATGTCGGGGTGACGAGGCGTGGTTGCCAAGGCGGGACGAGGCTTATCTTGGTGTGCTCGTGGATGACTTGATAACGAAGGGTGTAACGGAGCCCTATCGCATGTTCACAAGCCGTGCGGAATTCCGTCTGCAACTTCGGGAAGACAACGCCGACATGCGACTGACGGAAGCAGGGCGCAGGCTCGGGCTTGTTGATGATGCGAGGTGGGATGCTTTCAGCCGAAAGCGCGACGCTGTTTCACGTGAAACAGAGAGACTGAAATCGATTTGGGTGAATCCGCGTAATTTGCCTTCGGCCGAGTCGGAGCGTGTCCTTGGAAAAGCAATCGATCACGAATACAACTTCGCCGACTTGCTTCGCCGCCCCGATGTCAGTTACGCGTCCTTGATGTCTCTGGACGGCGGTAAGTACGTCGCGGATATTCCCTTGGGCGAGATCGAAATCGAGCAGATAGAGATTTCCGCGAAATACTCCGGCTACATCGATCGCCAACATGATGAAGTTGAAAGAGCCTCCCAGTTTGAGGGCTTGAGGCTGCCAGACGCGTTCGATTACACACAGGTGCCCGCGTTGAGTTTCGAAGTTCGGCAGAAGCTGAGCAAGCATCGGCCAGAGACATTGGGGTTAGCGTCGCGCATCTCGGGTGTGACGCCAGCCGCCATTTCGCTGCTGCTTGTGCATCTTCGAAAAAGCGGGCATCGCGCCTTTTCAACAGATGCGCCTACGGTCATAGCCAAACTGCCTGAGTCGCAAGCCGCCGAATGACCCCTGCGCTCTCGGAGGTCGCGTTACGCAGCGGAGCGCATGAGCTGAACATCGATCTGACGGATGTTCAGGCTGCGCGGTTGGCGAGCTACGGCGCGCTACTTATGAAGTGGAGCAAGGTCTATAACCTGACCGCCGTGCGCGACCCCGACGGCGTTTTAACGCATCATTTGCTGGACAGCATGGCTGTTGTTGCTCCGTTGCGCCGAGTGCTCAAGACGAAGGGCTGGGAGAAGATTCGACTGCTCGACGTGGGTTCTGGTGCGGGCCTACCTGGAGCCGTGATCGCAATCCTCTGTCCTGATGTCGATGTGACTTCTCTCGATGCAGTTGCAAAAAAGACGGCATTTGTTCAGCAGGTCTCGGCCGAACTCAAGTTGCCCAATCTGAGAGGGTTGCACGCCCGTGTTGAATCATTGGCGGACCGATATGAGGTCATCAGCTCTCGCGCCTTCGCCTCGCTGCAGGATTTTGTCGATGGCTCAGCGAATGCCCTTGGGACCGACGGAATATGGCTGGCCATGAAGGGCCGCGTGCCGGAAGACGAGATCAAGAATCTGGCAACAGGAACGGAAGTGTTTCACGTGGAACAACTCACGGTTCCGGGGTTGAGCGCCGAGCGATGCATCGTCTGGGTTAGGAAGATTCTTTAGCCAGATCGTGTGGGTGACAAACATCGGCACATCCACGAGTCACCCGGATTCGGGAATCTTTGGCGATGTGCGGCGGGTGAACTAGCCCCTAAACACTGCAGCCTCTATTCCGCAGCGCGCGTCCAGTTCGCACATTGCATCGATTGAGATGTGGCTCCATCCAGCTCCTGAAGGCCGGAAATACACGCTGTGCTTAATCTGGTTCGCAGGTGGCACGCCGCGAACCGGGGTACGGGCTGTCGGGTAACCAAATTTTTGCGTCTGCCGTGCGTAAACTCGGGGTTTTCTTCCCGCCTCAAAATTCCATGTTCGGCATCGCTGACTTCGGTGCATTCGTCGCCGCCATCATTCTGTTTTTGCTGATCCCGGGACCGGGAAATTTGGCGCTCATCACATCGACGAGTAAGGGCGGTATTCGCGGGGGACTCGCCGCCACACTTGGTGTCATCGTGGGCGACCAGGTGTTGATGTGGGCCGCGGTGGCTGGTGTCGCAGCTTTGCTCGCAGCGTATCCGACCGCTTTTCGTGCGGTCCAATGGCTGGGTGCGGCGTATCTGGCCTGGCTCGGATTCAAGATGCTTCTGGCCAAGGCGGGCGCGGCGCCCATCATCAACATCCGTCCGCGTCAGTTCTTCAGGCAGGCCATGGCTGTCACGCTTTTGAACCCGAAGGCCATCGTTTTCTACATGGCGTTCTTCCCGCTTTTTGTAGATCCTGCACAGCACCAGGGACTGACAACCTTCGCCATGATGGCGGCGACGATCGCTACGCTGACGTTCGTCTACGGGTTCATCGCAACTTTGTTGACCTACTTTCTGGCTGAAAAGCTCCGCGCCAATCCGCGCGTCTCGTCAACGCTGAACAAACTGGCGGGTGTTTTCCTGATCGGCTTTGGCGTCAAGCTGGCGCTGTCACGCTAGCCGACTAAAGAAACTCATGGCCAAAATTTTCTGCATTGCCAATCAAAAGGGTGGCGTCGGCAAGACCACCACCACCGTAAACCTGGCGGCCGGTTTGGCCAAAGTCGGCCAGCGGGTGCTGATGATCGACCTTGATCCGCAGGGTAACGCGACCATGGGTTCCGGGATTGACAAGCGCCAGCTTGAGCTGTCGGTGTACGACGTGCTGCTGGAATCCGCTACCGTGGCAAAGGCGCGCGTCAAGGCCGATCGCCTGGAGGCAGCAGGCTGCGGATACGACATCTTGGGCGCCAATCGTGAACTGGCCGGTGCTGAGGTCGAGATGGTCGCGCTCGATCGCCGCGAAAAGCGTCTGCGTACTGCGCTCGCTTCAGTCGGCGCCGAATACGACTTCATCCTGATCGATTGCCCGCCGTCGCTCAGTTTGCTCACGCTCAACGGTCTCTGCGCCGCGCATGGCGTCATCGTGCCGATGCAGTGCGAGTACTTCGCGCTCGAAGGCCTGACCGATCTGGTCAACACGATCAAACAGGTGCACGCCAACCTCAACAAGAACCTGCAGATCATCGGCTTGCTTCGTGTCATGTTCGATCCGCGCATCACTCTGCAGCAGCAGGTCAGCGATCAACTTAAAGCGCATTTCGGCGACAAGGTGTTCGACACGGTGATCCCGCGCAATGTGCGCCTGGCCGAAGCGCCCAGTTACGGACTGCCCGGTGTGGTGTTCGACCCGGTTGCCAAGGGCAGCGTCGCGTTTGTCGCCTTCGCGAAAGAGCTGGTCGACAAGATGCCGCCTGCAAGTGCACTGCAATCTGCCGCGCCACCGCCTGAAGACGTGCCTGTGGTTGGGGTCAATCCCACCGAGAGTGGCGTCGGTGGAGCCAATACTGCGGCCGCCACGCAGCCACAGGAGAAGAACCACGATGGCGTCTAACCTCACGGACGTCTCGGTCCTGCTACTGCCTGGTTGGCAAAACAGCGACCCGGGCCATTGGCAAAGCCGCTGGGAGACGCTCCATGGCGACCGCCGCGTCGAGCAACACGAGTGGCTGCGCCCGCTCCGTGGCGATTGGTCGGCACGACTTGAAGAAGAAGTGCTGTCGGCACCGGGCCGCGTGATCCTCGTGGCACACAGCCTCGGCTGCATCCTCGTTGCCGCTTGGGCAACGCATTCGCGCAACACGCACAAGGTAAGCGCCGCACTGCTCGTTGCGCCCGGCGACGTCGAGCGTGAAGACTTGCGCCAAATGATCCCCGGCTGGGCACCTATCGTGCGACAGCCTTTGCCTTTCCGCGCTTTGGTCGTCGCAGCCGACAACGACCCGTATTGCGCCATCGACCGCTCACGCGACATGGCCGCCGACTGGGGCGCGGTTTTTGTCGATGCGGTGGCCGCTGACATCGGTGGCTCGGGCGGACATCTCAATAGCGGATCCGGGCTTGGTGATTGGCCGCAAGGGCGCAGCCTGCTCAACGAAATTTCGAAAGAACAATAACGACAATGGTCACCAAAAAACTCAAAGGCCTTGGCCGCGGACTTGAAGCCTTGCTCGGCCCCACCGCATCGTTCAC
The DNA here is from genome assembly GCA_025352265.1 of Variovorax sp. GTDB lineage: Bacteria > Pseudomonadota > Gammaproteobacteria > Burkholderiales > Burkholderiaceae_C > Variovorax. Next base: position 15,224 of record JANXTS010000098.1, read on the forward strand.
CAACGATTTCGTCGACGAAAACGGCATCGCCCCGAATCCGACCGTGCTTCGACTCGATCAGATGGTGCCTGGCGTCTACCAACCGCGTACCCGCATGGACGAAGGCGCGCTCTACGAATTGGCCGAAAGCATCAAGGTGCAGGGCATCATGCAGCCGATCCTGGTGCGGCGGCTCGACGCCGAATCGGCAGACGCCAAGAACGCCGAATTTGAAATCATCGCTGGCGAGCGGCGATATCGTGCGGCCAAACTGGCGGGGCTAGACAGAGTGCCGGTGTTGGTGCGTGACGTACCCAACGAAGCCGCGGCAGCAATGTCGCTTATCGAAAACATCCAGCGTGAAGATCTCAACCCGCTTGAGGAGGCTCAAGGCCTGCAAAGGCTGGTGGCGGAGTTTGGGCTCACTCACGAAGCGGCGGCCCAGGCTGTGGGTCGCTCGCGTAGCGCTGCGAGCAACCTGTTGCGCCTCCTCAATCTGGCCGAGCCGGCCCAAGCCATGCTCATGGCGGGAGACATCGACATGGGCCACGCACGCGCGCTGCTGTCGCTCGATCGCGGCACGCAGATCACGGCGGCCAACCAGATCGCTGCCAAGAAAATGTCTGTCCGGGAAGCTGAGGCACTGGTCAAGAAACTGGCTGCCGAGTTCAGCCTTTCGCCCTCACCGCGTCGCGGCGGGGCCGCAGGCGACAAGTCTCGCGATTTGCAGCGTGTCGAAGAAGAACTTGCCGACCTGCTCACGGCAGAGGTCGAAGTCCGCATCAAGAAGCGAACGAAGCGCGGCGGGCAGGTGCAACAGACCGGCGAACTGGCAATCCACTTCGGCTCGCTCGAAGCGCTGAATGGGCTGATCGAGCGCATACGCCGGACTGCATAGGTCGGGCGCCTTCAGGCTGCGGGATTTCCGGCGATTACGGCAATCGAATTGCTTCGTGGTTGTCGAGCGTGGCGCAGCGGGCATGAACGCCATGAACTCCCAGCGCGCCACGACGTTCTCCGTCGAATGGCGTGCTTTCTCAGCGGAAGATCTTCCCCGGATTCATGATGTTCTTCGGGTCCAGCGCATGCTTGATCGTCCGCATCATGTCCACCGCACCGGCACCGGCTTCGGTCACCAGAAAGTCCATCTTGTGCAGACCGATGCCGTGCTCGCCGGTGCAGGTGCCTTGCAGTTCGATCGCGCGCATGACCAACGCGTAATTCAGCGCCTCGGCCTTGGTGCGCTCTTCGGCATCGTTCGGGTCGATCAGATAGCCGAAGTGAAAGTTGCCGTCGCCAACGTGGCCGACGAGAAAGTACGGGATGCCGCTGGCATCGACTTCGGCCACCGATTCGAGCAAGCAATCGGCCAGCCGGGAAATCGGCACACAGGTGTCGGTGCTGATCGCGCGGCAGCCGGGGCGCGACTGAATCGCGGCGAAGTAGGCGTTGTGCCGTGCCGCCCAGAGCCGCGTTCGCTCTTCCGGTGTGCTGGCCCACTCGAAGGCATTGCCGCCATGGTCGCTGGCCAATTCCTGCACCGTCTCGGCCTGCTCCTTGACGCTGGCCGGTGAGCCATGGAACTCCATCAACAAAAGCGGTTCTTCACGCAGCGTGAGCTTGGCGTACGCATTGACCATGCGCACCGTGTTCACGTCGAGCAACTCGACGCGCGCGATCGGAACACCCAGCTGGATGATCTCGATGGTCGTGCGCACAGCCGCCTCGATGCTGGGGAACGAGCAGATCGCTGCCGACACCGCCTCTGGCAGCGGATAAATGCGCAGCGTGACCTCGGTGACGACGCCGAGCGTGCCTTCGCTGCCGACCATCAGGCGGGTGAGGTCGTAGCCCGCCGATGATTTCCTGGCGCGCGTGCCGGTGCGAATGACTTCGCCGCTGGCCGTCACCACTTCGAGCGCCAGCACGTTCTCGCGCATCGTGCCGTAACGGACCGCGTTGGTGCCGCTGGCACGCGTGGCGGTCATGCCGCCGATCGATGCGTCGGCGCCCGGGTCGATGGGAAAGAAAAGGCCAGTGCTCTTGAGCTCTTCGTTAAGCGCCTTGCGCGTGACGCCCGCCTGCACCGTCACCGTCAGGTCGTCGGCGTTGATCGACAGCACCTTGTTCATGCGCGACACGTCGATGCTGATGCCGCCCTGCACGGCGAGCAGGTGCCCTTCGAGCGAAGAGCCGACGCCGAACGGAATGACCGGTACGCTGTACTCGCTCGCGAGCGCGACAGCGTCTGCGACGTCTTTTGTCGATTCGGCGAACACCACGGCCGAGGGCGGCGGCGCCTCGAACGACGACTCGTCGCGGCCATGTTGCGTGCGCACGGCCAGCGCCGTGGAACAGTTGCTGCCGAAGCGCGCTTTCAACGCATCGATCAAAGCGTCGGGTGTATTGCGCAAAGCCAGTTCAGGCGTGAGATGGGCGAGGGCGGTGGGTGCGTTCATGGAGATCTCCGGAGGCGATCCACTATTCTAAGAACACCCCGTAGAAATACACAGTCGAAAGAAATCACCATGAGCAACCGCCTGACGCAGATCACGACCCGTACTGGCGACGACGGCACCACCGGCCTGGGCGACAACACGCGCGTGTCCAAAGACCACTTACGCGTGCACGCCATGGGCGACGTCGACGAGCTGAATTCGCAGATCGGCGTACTGCTCTGCGAGCCGATGCCGGACAACGTGCGCGAGCTGCTGGTCGATATCCAGCACCAGCTCTTCAACCTGGGCGGCGAGTTGTCGATGCCCGGCTACACGTTGCTGAAGCCCGAGGCGTTGCTGCAGATCGACAACGCGCTGGTCGAACACAACGCTGTGCTGCCACGATTGGCGGAGTTCATCTTGCCGGCGGGAACAAGGGCGGCGTCGCTGGCACACGTGTGCCGCACGGTCGCACGGCGTGCCGAGCGTGCGGTGGTGTCGCTGGGTGCGGCAACCGAAATCAACGATGCGCTGCGTCAATATTTGAACCGGTTGAGCGACCTGCTCTTCGTACTGGCGCGCGTGCTCAACCGGATGGATGCCGGCGACGATGTTTACTGGAAGAGCGAGCGCATGGCGCGTGCTGCGGCAGAAGACGCAGCCGGGGACAGCTCAATCGAAGGTGGCACGCCCGCCGCCTAGCTTTGTGCCGTATTTCGTTCAATTTTCCAGAGAGGCTTCTATGAAACTTTCAGCCCCCATGACCGCTGTGCTCGCGACCGCCGTCGCGCTGGCCGCCACCACCGGCGCTCATGCCGCCGACACGCTCGCCAAGATCGCAGCGGCCAACAAGATGACCGTGGCGTACCGCGAATCGTCGGTTCCTTTCAGCTACCTCGACGGCCCCGAAAAACCCATCGGCTTCTCGGTCGAGCTGACCAACGCCATCGTCGCAGCGGTCAAGCAAAAACTGGGCAAGCCGAATCTGGAAGTCGGCCTGATGGCGGTGACGTCGCAAAACCGTATCCCGCTCATCACCAACGGCACGCTCGATCTCGAGTGCGGCTCGACGACCAACAACTCGGCGCGTGCCAAGGACGTCGCCTTTGCCATCAACCATTTCTACACCGGCACCCGGTTGCTTGTGAAGAAGGGGGCGGGCATCAAGGACTACCCGGACCTCAAGGGCAAGAAAGTGGCCATCACGACCGGCACTACCAACGTGCAGGTAGTGCGCAAGTACAGCACCGACAAGAACCTCGACATAGACATCGTGATGGGCAAAGACCATTCCGATTCGTTGCTGCTGGTCGAGAGTGATCGCACAACGGCCTTCGCGATGGACGACATCCTCCTGTACGGACTCAGGTCCAATTCCAAGAGCCCGGCCGATCTTGAAGTCGTCGGTGAGGCGCTGCAGGTCGAGCCCTATGCCTGCATGCTGCCCAAGGACGACCCGCAGTACAAGACGTTGGTCGATGGCGTCATCACGGGGCTCATGAAGTCGGGCCAGTTCGACAAGCTCTACGACAAGTGGTTCATGCAGCCAATCGCGCCGAAGAATTTGCCAATTGGCTTGCCAATGAGCAAGGAACTCAAGGACAACATCGCGACGCCGAGCGACAAGCCTGCGACTTGAGCGGAGGTGCGGAGTACTCGGTAAACGGAGAAAGCGCGGCGCACAAGGCGGGACAAGCCCAGGCTTGCCGCCGCTCTAGTCAGAGACGATTGCTGGCGCCATCTGCGCGCAGATATTCTTGCCCGTGATCGTCAGTCGGAGTCCGCCGCCGTGCCATTCGAGCCAGTTGAGCGCGACGTAGGCTTCGATGTCGTCGACATCGATCTGGTCGGCGTGCCGCTCGCGGAGCATGGCAACGGTCGCCGGCAAAGCGAGCCTGAGACGGTCGCGCCGAATGGTTTCAGCAGAAACGAAATCCTTCGGGGCAACTTGAGGGCGGCGCAGTGGCATGACGATCCATTTCGGGAGCAGTACTGCATATCAATGTACGCTGGCGGGCGCACCTGTTGCGGACTTATTTGGTGTCGCAGGGCATCGGCAGTTGCCTTGTGCCGCATAGCCAACAGATCTTGCGACTACATGGTCTAACCGACGCTTTCCCAGGATCACTGGGTGTCGGATCAAGCTGCGAGTCATACAAGCAGCACGGCACGCAGAAACAGGAAAGCAGCAGTCCATGCCGAAGACATCCGGAGCAGTGGTCAAGGCGATCGACACCAAACCATCGCAGCGCGTTCACGCCCCGCGCACGCCTGGTGTACGCAGCGTGATCGTCGCGGCCGCGTTGGGGCTGGTCTCGCGCTTCGGACTGCACGGCACCAGCGTCAACCAAGTGACGGCGCAGGCCGATGTCTCCAAGAGCAACCTGCTTGATTACCTCCCTAACAAGGAACGGTTGTATGTGAGCGTGCTGCGCGAGTTGCTGGCCGTGCGAGTCATCGAAGAAGTCGCATTGGGCTGATCAGGCCAACACGCAGGCTTCATCGAAGCCGAGGCGTGGCAAGCGGCCGAACACCTTGCTCGCATCGCCATGGCCGAGGTTGATCAGCAGGTTGACGGTCCAGTTCGTGCCTTCGAAGAATGCGGCGTCGACCACGGCCTTGTCGAAGCCCGACATCGGGCCGCAATCGAGCCCGAGCGCACGCGCCGCCAGTAAAAAATAGCCGGCTTGCATCGACGCATTGCGGAACGCGGTCTCGTGTGCAGCTTCTGCGCTGCCGGTGAACCAGGCGCGCGCGTCGGCGTGTGGAAACAGGGCGGGGAGCTTGTCGTAGAAAAGCTTGTCCCACGCGCAGATCACCGTGACAGGGGCGCTCATCGTCTTGTCGTGATTGGCCTTGGACAACGCCGGCGCGAGCTTGGCCTTGCCTTCGGGCGTGCGCACGAAAATGAAGCGGGCCGGCGAGCAATTGGCCGACGTCGGCGCCATCCGCGTGAGGTCGTAGACGCTCTTCAGCAGCTCGTCGGACACCGGTGTGTCGGTCCAGCCGTTGTGGCTGCGGGCGTCGGTGAAGAGGGTGGCCAGTGCGGTGTGGTCGAGGGTCTGTGTCATTTGCGTTGTTCGTTGAAAGTCGCGTTGTGTTAGCTACGCATTGGCTGTTCTTGTTACTGCCTCTGCTGCAACAGGAATTTTAGAAGTACCGGATTGAAGGTGTCGGCCTCGGTTGCGTTGTGCGCGTGGCCACCTTGCGAAACGCGCTCCAACGTCGCGTTCGGCAAGCCATCGGCGAGGCGCTGCGAGCAGGTCCATGGCACGAGCACGTCGTCGGTCGCGGTGGCCACCAGGTTCGGCACCAGAATGTCGCCCAGCCGCGCATCGATATCGAAGGCGCGTAGCGCGCCGATGCGCGCCAGCAGGTTGGCCTCGCCGGGAAAGTTGTCGAAGGCATGGTCGACTTCAGTGGCCACCTGATCCGCATGCGCTGCGCTCCATGCGGCCGGGTACAAGAAGATTGGCTGCGCTTCGACATAGGCGCGTCGGCCCGAGCCGGCGAGCAAGGCGATGCGGGCATCGAAGCAACGTGCCGAATGCGGGTTGGGTCTGGACCATGCGTTGATGAGCACCAGGCTCGCCACGCGCTCGGGCGCATCGAGCGCCAGTTGCAGGCCGACAAGCCCACCGAGCGCATGCCCGACGAAGTGACAGCGTGCCGTGCCGCTGCCATCGAGCACCTCGACCACGTCGCGTGCCATGTCGGCGATGGTGTAGCCGTCGGGCAGGGCGCCGGGGCTGCGGTTGGTGCCGCGCTGGTCGTACACCACCACGCGCCAACCGGCGGCGATCAGGCTGGGCAACTGCGGACGCCAGAAGCCGGCCGAGCCGCCGCGGCCGGACGACATCAGGACGCTGGGCGCATCCGAGGCGATGCCGTGGACTTCGACGTGCAGGGTCATGACAAGGTCATCTCAGCGTTGCGTGAAAGAGCGCTGCTCAGGGCTCGCCGACGTGCGCAATGGATGCGATCTCGACCAGTGCCTCCGGCTTGACCAGGCCGCACTGGATGCAATAGCGCGCCGGCTTCACGCCCGGAAAATACTCGGCGTACACCGCGTTCACTTTCGCGTAGTCGGCCCAGTCCTTGATCATGATCATGTTGAAGGTCACGTCGTCCATCGTGCCGCCAGCCGTGCTGATCACGCTCTTGATGGTTTCCAGCACGTGGCGTGTTTGCAGCGTCGCGTCGCCCACGTGGACCACGTTGTTGTCCTTGTCGAAGGGCAGCGTGCCCGACACGTAGACGATGCCGTCGGCCATGATGCCGGGCACGAAGGGCGCAATCGGCGTGGTGGTACCTGGCGGAATGATGGCTTGCTTGGGCATGAATGTTTTCCTTGAACGATCTCCTTCGGCGCCGCGTTCAGGGGTTGATGCGGGGGCGAGGAGCTCGGGCACCACCGTCCTGCAGAAATCCTCGACGGTGGACACCCAGCCGAAGAAGGTCTCGACGTTGTAGACCGTAGCCTCCTGGATCGCCGCGCCGCCGAGTTCGTGCGTTGCGTCTTCCAGCATCACGCTGAAGTATTCGAGGTGGAAGGCATCGCGCAAGGTCGACTCGACGCACACGTTGGTCGCGATGCCGGTAAACACCAAATTGCGAATGCCGCGGGCGCGTAGCGTGCTGTCGAGCGTGCTGTTGAAGAAGCCGCTGTAGCGCGTCTTGGAAATGACGATGTCGCCGGCCTGCGGCAACATTGCGTCGATGAGCTCGTAGTCCCAGCCACCTTTTGCAAGGAACTTGCCTTGCAGCTCCGGCTTCTTGCGCATGGTCTTGAGCGCGTTCGACTTGTACCAGTTGGGCGAGCCCGGACCACCGGCTTCGACGTAGCCCGCGTCCCAGCCGTTCTGCAAGAAGACGACGAGGATGCCAGCGGCGCGCGATGCTTCGATGGTGCGTGCGATGTTGGCGATGGTGCCCTGCGCGCCCGAGATGTCGAAGCCAGCCGAGTCGACGTAGCCACCGATCGATGCATAGGCGTTCTGCATATCCACCACGATGAGCGCCGAGTTGGCGGCATGCAGCGCGACCGGCTCGGGGCGCGCGGGCAACACGAGCGGCGCCGGCGCCCCGGGCAGGTTCGGTACACCGACCGGCGTGGTCGAGGTGATGGTGGTGTTCTTCGGAGCGTTGGTGGCCATGGCGATGTCCTTTGAATCCCGGGCGATGCAGCGGCGCCGCGATTCAATTCAAGCCGCGATCGCTTCATCCTGCACGGCGGAAGGGACCGGCGTGTCGACGCCGATGCGGCTCTTCATCAGCGGCTGGATGCGCTGGCCGAAGGCCTCGATGCCTTCGACGAAATAATCGAAAGTCAGCAACACGCCTTCGGTGCCCGGCACTTCTGCCAGCTCGTCGAGCATGCGCGCGACCGTCGCATAAGAGCCCACCAGCGTGCCCATGTTGAGGTTCACCGCCGAGGTCGGGTCGGCCATCTGGCGCACGTTGGCGTCGGCGCCCGATTTGGTGTCGGCTGCGCCCTGCACGCCCAGCCACTGGATCGCGCCCTGGTCGGCGCCGGCTTTGTAATGCTCCCACTTGGCGCGCGCGGCTTCGTCGGACGCGTCCGCGATGATCATGATGAGAACGTACGTGGTGACGTTGCGACCGGTCTTGGCTGCCGCTTCGATCAGCTTCTGCGCTGAAGGTGCGAACGCCTTGGGCGTGTTCACGCCCTTGCCAAAGCAGAAGTTGTAGTCGGCATGCTGTGCGGAGAACTCCATACCCGCATCGCTCTGGCCGGCGCAGATCACCTTCATGTCGGCTTGCGGTTGCGGGCTCAGGCGGCAGTCGTCCATCTTGAAGTGATCGCCCTTGAAGTCGGACTGGCCGGTGGTCCACAGCTCGCGCAGCACCTGGATGTACTCGGAAAGGAACTGGTAGCGCGTCGCGAAAAATTCGTCGCCGGGCCACAACCCCATCTGTGAATACTCCGGCTTCTGCCAGCCGGTGATCAGGTTGACGCCGAAGCGCCCGCCGGAGATCGAATCGATGGTGGACGCCATGCGCGCCACGATGGCCGGTGGCATCACCAGCGATGCGGCGGTCGCGAAAAGCTTGATCTTGGTCGTGACCGCGGCCAGCCCGGCCATGAGGGTGAACGACTCCAGGTTGTGGTCCCAGAACTCGGTCTTGCCGCCGAAACCGCGCAGCTTGATCATCGACAGCACGAAGTCCAGGCCGTAGTGCTCGGCCTTCAGCGTGACCTCTTTGTTGAGCGCGAAGCTCGGCTTGTACTGCGGTGCGTTTTCAGACAGCAACCAGCCGTTGTTGCCGATGGGAATGAAGATGCCGACTTTCATTGGAATGGTCCTCGCCGCAGCAGGATGAACGTATGAGCGTTACATGCATGCGGCGTGCCAGTTCATGAACTCAATGAAATCGGGGCGCTATGCCCTATCGACTTGGCTGCTTTGTCCGAATGGTCCAAAGCGGATTGCCTGGCGCACGTCGGTTGTGCGGCGGCGGGCTCGCCGCTCCGGCGCGATCAGCGTGCCTTGGTGACTGGTGCTGCGGGCGCCATCGGGGGCCGAGTCACAGCCTTCTTCACTGCATCAGGCAACTCGATTTTTACTTCGAGCACTTCGAGGTCGTCCTGCCGCTCCACATGCACCTTGAGGTCTTCAGGCCGAATGGACACGTACTTGGAGATGACTGCCAGCAGCTCGCGCTGCAGCTCCGGCAGGTAGTCCGGCCGCTTGCTGTTGAGACTCGATCGCTCATGCGCCAGGATGATCTGCAGCCGTTCCTTGGCAACGCTGGCAGTCTTCTTTTTTTCTCCAAGGAGAAACGAGAAAAGCGACATGCTTACTTTCCTCCGAAGATGCGTTTGAAGAAGCTCGGTTTTTCAGCGTCGATGAAGCGCAGCGGGCGGTCTTCGCCCAGGAAGCGAGCCACCACGTCCTGGTAGGCCTCGGCCACGTCGGTGCCCTTGTCGTGGATGGCGGGTACGCCCTGGTTGGACGCGTTGAGCACCGTTTCCGACTCGGGAATGACGCCGATCAGCTTGATACGCAGGATGTCCTTGATGTCGTCGAGCGACAGCATCTGGCCGCCGGCCACGCGGTTCGGGTTGTAGCGTGTGATGAGCAGATGTTCCTTAATCGGTTCACCGCCGTCGATCGCGCGCTTGGTCTTGCTGCCGAGCATGCCGAGAATACGGTCGGAGTCACGCACGGAAGACACTTCTGGATTGGTCACGATCAGCGCTTCGTCGGCAAAGTGCATGGCCATCATGGCGCCGGTTTCGATGCCGGCCGGCGAGTCGCACACGATGTAGTCGAAATCCATATCGGAGAGGTCTTTGAGAACCTTTTCGACGCCGTCTTGGCTCAGCGCTTCCTTGTCACGCGTTTGCGAGGCGGCCAGCACGAACAGGTTCTCGCACTGCTTGTCCTTGATCAACGCCTGGTTGAGGTTGGCCTCCCCCTGGATCACGTTGATGAGGTCGTACACCACGCGGCGTTCGCAACCCATGATGAGGTCGAGGTTGCGCAGGCCGACGTCGAAGTCGATCACAGCCGTCTTCTTGCCGGCCAGCGCCAGACCTGATGCAAAGCTGGCGCTCGTTGTCGTCTTGCCGACGCCGCCCTTGCCCGAAGTCACCACCACAATTTTGGCCATGCCCATTCCTCTTGTTTGTTGCTGTTTTGTTCAGGCGATCGGATCGATCACCAATTTTTTACCGTCGAGGCGGATCGTCGCCGGCTTGCCGAGCACATTGGCCGGCAGCGACACCTCCGCTGTGCGGTAGATGCCGGCGATGGCGACGAGTTGCGCTTCGAGGCAGGTCGAAAAAATGCGCGCCTCGATGTTGCCTCTGGCCCCCGCAATGGCTTTGCCACGCAGCGGCGCATATACATGGATGTTGCCATCGGCGATGACTTCGGCACCGAAGCTCACGACCGCGGTGACGATGACGTCGCCACCCCTCGCGTAGACCTGCTGGCCCGAGCGCAGCGGCTTGTCGATGACGAGCGTGCCATTGGCAGGCACAGGCACCTCGCGCACGATCTGCGGTGCTTCCGGTGCAGCGGCAACCGGTTCTTGCGCAGAGGCCCGAGGCGCTGGTGACACCGGCATGGCCGCCAACGACAGCCCGGCCGCGCGTGCCGCGATGTTCTGCAGCTCGCTGCCACCCCGAACTGCGATGGGCTGCGTCTGGTGGCGCGCCAGCAGACTGCGCAGCCGGGCGAAGTCGATGTCGGACGCCGTACCGGTTTCTTGCAGGACAGACAGGTCGATAACCACCGGCTCTTGCTCGAAGAAGTCGGGTGAGTCGGCGAGCTGCGCATCGAGCGCTTCAGCCAGCACTGCGAGATCGGCGGTCTTGAGGATCACCGCGATCAGCGGGAGCGTGGCGCTCTTGAATTCGAAAACCGCCTTGGTGCGCGCGGCGGATGAATCGGCCATGGAAAACGTTCGTTCGAAAAGCTGGCGAGTCTACCGGGCTCGCTGCGGCGGCCCTGCAAAAAGCAGGACCGATGACCGGCATCGCCTACACCTTTTGCATGCGGTTGCACTTTATCAGCCGTCAGACAAAGGCGACCCGCTCCTACATAGAAGCGTCCCTGCCGCGGCAAACTGCCATCTTGGAAAAAATTAACTCTTCAGCGATGGCACCGTCAAGCACTGCACTGCAGCCGATTCTGGATTTGCGCAAGGCACACCCTGGCGGCATCTACTTCACTTATTCGGTGAGCGCGGTTCTTGTTCCGGAACATCGCTTGCCCGGCGAGTTGTTCGATTCAGTCGAGCGCTGTCTGTATGACGCTGGCATCGCACTTCAGCACTACTTCGACGGCGTGCAAATCCGCTACGACGGCATCTCGCTCGGTACGTATTCAGTGTCGCGATTGGTCAACGATCCGTTGGGGTTGTTCGATGATCTGCTGCAGCGCCTGATCGCGACTTTTCGCATGAGAACGCGAAGCCATGTATCCACCTCGCGTGCCCCGACACGCAGTGTTGTCACCATGGCTGCTCGACCTACAGAGCCGCTTACAGGCGACCGACATGATTTGAAAAGCAGCTTTGGTCTAACGGTTGAGGAATGACCGCGGAAAGAGTCGCATCAGCTCTTGGTCGCGCTTGCGTCTTTGGCTATGCCACGCGGTTGCAGCACCGCCATCGTGATGCGCGACACGCAGGTCAATTCGCCGGACTCGTCCTTCATTTCAATTTGCCATACCTGCGTAGTTCGACCGCGATGCACCGGGCGGGCCGTACCCGTCACCCAGCCGCCGGTGGCCGAGCGCAGGTGGTTGGCGTTGATGTCGAGCCCCACCGCGCGATCGCCCTCGGGCGCCGAGTAGTGCGCGCCGCATGAACCCAACGTTTCGGCCAGCACTACCGACACGCCGCCGTGCAGCAGGCCATACGGCTGGCGAGTGCGCACATCGACCGGCACGCGACCGATGATGAAGTCGTCGCCTACCTCGAGGAACTCCATGCCGAGGTGCTCCACCGCGGTGCCGATGTGGTTTTGGGTCAGCAGTTCTATAGAGATTTCTTTTTTCCAGATTCGCATGTGTGTTGCTCCGGTAAGCGATTGCCCAAACTATAGCGATGGCGGCTGACAGGGATCGGAACCGCCACACGCTAGGCTGAGTCGATGACGCGTACCAAACGTTGGTTTACCGGCATTGCCGTCGTTGCGGGGCTGGTGGCGGCCGCGTTGTTCGTCGCGGCCAGCATGCTTTTACCGAGCGATGAAAAGATCGCTGCCGCGCTCAGTGCGCGCTTCGAAGAGAACTTCGACATTGGCCTGAAGATTGGCAGCGCGCAGCGTTCGTTGTGGCCTGTTCCGACCCTGGTGCTGAACGATCTCGCTACGGCGCAACCCCGCCCCATCACCGCGAAGCGCGTCACGCTCCGGCTGCGCGTGGCCCCGCTGTGGCATCGCGAAATCGGCTTCGAAGCGGTCGATGTCGAAAGCGCTGTTTTTCCCAGTGCGTCGGTGCGGGCGTTTCGAGGACGTGGTGGTGCTGACAAACCGGAAGACCTGGCTAACAAACACATGCCCAGCGGATGGACGTTGGCATCGACGCCGGTCGAGCATTTACGCTTGCGCGACGTCGGCTGGATCGACCGACGTGACATCGCACTCGTCTATGACGGCGATGTCACGTTCGACGCCAACTGGCGTCCGCAGGCGGCGGCGATTCAGCGGCCGGGCGTCCAGCCCGTGACGCAAGCGCGCGCCGAGCGCATCGGCAGTAACGAAGACCGTTGGCGCGTTTTCATCGACGTCGGTGGTGGTACGTGGAACGGTCAAGCCAAGCTCGACAGCATGCCAGCCGGACTGACGCGCATCACCGGACAGCTCGAAGCAAAAGAAATCGACATCGAGAGCGTGGTCAAAGCATTTGGTCGACGTGCGCCGCTGGCCGGCAAACTGTCGGGCACCACCGAGATCGATGTGGAGGGCGAGCAGGTCACCGAGTTCGCCCGAAAGCTGCATACGCGCACGAAGTTCTCAGTCAAGCCCGCAGCGCTCACACGAATCGATCTCGCCAAAGCGGTGAGCACCGCTGGCATCAGCCGCGGCGGCCGCACTGCGCTCGATGAACTCAGCGGCACGCTCGACACACAGGGCACCGACGATGGCGTCATCCTCAGGTACACCAACCTGAAGGCGCGTTCCGGCGTGCTCACCGCGACCGGCAACCTGCGATTGTTCAATCGCAAGATCGACGGCGATGCGGCGGTGGACGTTGTCGATGGCGTGGTGGGCGTGCCGTTGAAAGTTTCTGGAACGGTGGATGAGCCGGAGGTCTCGTTGACCGGCGCTGCACTCACCGGGGCTGCAATAGGCACCGCTGTGTTGCCTGGTGTGGGAACCGCGATCGGGGCACGCCTCGGGCAGCAGGTCGAGCGCATGTTCGGTGGGAAGAAAGATGAGAAGCCAAAGGCTCGGGCGGTGCGGCCTTAGGCGCCCGCCGACTTGTCAAACCCCCAAAAACCCAGCTAGCGCATTGGGCGCCGCACTGAATTCAGCGCAAGAAGAGGCCAGCACGATGCGACCCTTCTCCATCACCACCGCCCGATCGGTATGCGCCAGTACGCGGCGCCAATCCCGGTCCACGATCAACGTCGCGATGCCGGTCGCCCGGATGTCGCTGATCACGCGCCAGATCTCCGCGACCACCAGCGGCGCGAGCCCTTCGGTCGCCTCGTCGAGCACCAGCAGGCGCGGATTCGTCATGAGCGCCCGGCCGATGGCGAGCATCTGCTGTTCGCCGCCTGACAGTTGCTGACCACCGAAGTCGAGCCGCTGCGTAAGTCGCGGGAAAGTGGCCATCACCCGGTCGAAGGTCCAGTGGCGCGCACCGTCGATGCCGGCGCGTTCGCTCATCACCAGGTTCTCGCGCACCGACAGGTTGGGGAAGATGCCACGGCCTTCGGGTACATACCCGATCCCGCGTCGCGCCATCTTTTCCGGCGGGCTACCAGTCACGTCGATGCCGTCGAGCAGCACGTGGCCCGAGGCGGGTCGTACGTAACCCATCAGCGTGCGGATCAACGTGGTCTTGCCCATGCCGTTGCGCCCCAGCAGGCCGAGCGAGGTGGCAGCCGGCAGTTCGACATCGACACCGCGCAGGATGTGGCTGTCGCCGTAGTACGTGTTGACGGCTTCTAGCTTCAGCATGTCAATAACCCTCGCCGAGATATGCGGTGCGTACATCGGCGTTGTTACGGATCGCGGCCGGATCGCCGGTCGCGACGACGGTGCCGTTGACCATCACCGTGATGCGATCTGCGATGCGAAACACCGCATCCATGTCGTGCTCCACCAGCAGGATGGCGTGCGTCGTTTTCAGCCGTGTCAGCAGTGCCAGCATGCGTTCGGTTTCCTCCGCGCCCATGCCGGCCAGGGGTTCGTCGAGCAACAACACGCGCGGCTTCGTCGCCAGACACATCGCGACTTCGAGCTGCCGCTTGGCACCGTGGCTCAACGTGCCGGCGATGCGTCGTGCATCGGCTGCGAGTCCGGCGGCGGCGAGTGCTTCGCTGGCCGCTGCGTTGCTCGCCGCGCACGCGTTGAACGACTGCCAGATGGCCCACGGCCGTGCCGTCGCAGCCTGTGCCGAAAGGCGGCAGTTCTCGTGCACGGTGAACTCCGGAAAGATCGTCGTGCGCTGGTAGCTGCGGCCGACGCCGTCGCGTGCGCGGCGCGACTGCGCGCGGGTCGTGATGTCGACACCATCGAGCGCCACGCGCCCGCTCGATGCGGCGATCTCGCCCGACAGCATGTTGATCAGCGTCGACTTTCCCGCGCCGTTGGTGCCGATCACCGCGTGGATCTCGCCGCGGTGCAGATCGATGCTCACCGCGTTGACGGCGACGAGCCCGCCGAAGCGGCGCGTCAATGCGTCGACTGACAACAGCGCGCTCATGTTGCGACCCTCGTCATGTCGCAGCCCGCGGCGACAGCCGTGCAGCGATGCCGATGATCCCCTTCGGCAATAGCGCGACGAACGCGATGATCGCCAGCCCCAGCGTGAGCTGCCAGTGATCCGCCAGCGGACCGACGAAGGCCTGTGTCGACAACAGCTCCTTCAAAAGCGTGAAGGCGACAGCGCCGATCACCGCGCCGCGCAGGTGGCCGAGACCGCCGAGGATGATCATCAACAGCACCTCGCCGGAGTTGTGCCATGCCAGCAGTTCAGGATTGACCACGCCGTCGCGCGCCGCCAGCAAAAAGCCCGCGAGACCCGCCAGTGCACCGGCGATGACGAAGGCGGTCAGCTTGTAGCCGTACACCGGAAAACCCGCCGCGCGCATGCGCTGTTCGTTGACGCGGATCCCGGCCAGAGCCGCACCGAAGCGTGAACGGCGGATCAACGCCAGCAAGCCGAAGGTGGAGACCAGCGCCGCCAGCACGAAGTAGAACTGCACGCTGCGGTTCTCCATGTCGAGTGCGCCCAACATCGGCCGCACGTACATGTAGATGCCGTCACTGCCGCCGCCGATCTTGGTGTCGTGAAACACGAAGAACGCCATCTGCGCAAAAGCCAGCGTGACCATGATGAAGTAAACGCCACGCGTGCGAAGGCTCAACGCACCGACCAGCAGCGCGTACGCCGCAGCCGATCCCATTGCGAGCGGCAACAGCCAGCCGATGGAACCACCTTCGGCGCCCGAGCCGAGCACCGTCGCGTAGGCGCCGATGCCGTAGAAAGCTGCGTGACCGAGGCTCACGAGACCCGTCATGCCGACCAGCAGTTCGAGGCTCAACGCCAAGATCGACAGGATCATCACCTTGACGATGAAGTCTGAGACGTAAGGGCTCAGCAACGGCCCGAGCAGCGCCAGTGCGATGGCACAGACGAGCGGAAGAAAACGGTTGAACCGGCTCATGAGGTTTTGCGCCCCATGAGTCCTTCAGGCCGCCAGATCAACACGACCGCCATCAGCACATAGATGCCCATGCCGCTCACCTCGGCAAAAAGCACCTTGCCGAAAGTGTCGACGAAGCCGACGAGCAACGACGCGACCAGCGCGCCGGTAATGGAGCCGATGCCACCGATCACCACCACCACGAAGCAGACGATGAGCACGCTCGCGCCCATGCCGGGATAGACCGACGACATCGGCGCCGCGATCATCCCGGCAAGCGCGGCCAGCGCCACCCCGGCCGCGAACACGATGCGATAAAGCTTGCGAATGTCGATGCCCAGGCCACGCACCATGTCGCGGTTGCTGGCACCAGCGCGGATCATCATTCCGAGCCGCGTGCGGTTCACGATCCAGTACAACGCGACCGCCAGCACGATGCAGGCAGCCGATGCGAAGAGCCGGTACCACGGGTAGCTCATCAGGTCGCCGAGCGCGAAGCTGCCTTCGAGCCATGGCGGCGCCTTGACGCCGTGGACGTCGTTGCCGACGAGGATCGAGCGCACCTCTTCGAACACCAGGATGAGCCCATAGGTCATCAGCACTTGCTGTAGGTGGTCGCGCTGGTACAGGTAGCTGAAGAAAGCCCATTCGAGCAGATAGCCGAACACCGCGGCGAGCACCACGCCCGCCAGCAGCATCACGATGAACTGATCGCCGAAAAGTGGCGCCAGCGCGAACGCCATGTACGCGCCCAGCATGTAGAAGCTGCCGTGCGCCAGGTTGATGACGCCCATTATCCCGAAGATCAGGGTCAGCCCGGACGCCACCAGAAACAGCAGCAAGCCGTACTGCACGGAGTTCAGGCACTGAACGAGAAAGGTACCGAAGTCCATGCAGTAGTTCGCGCTTCAAACAGTCACATCTTGCAGCCACGGGCCGGGTCGGCGAGGCTCTTGCTGGCGATGCTGATCATCTTGTTTTCCTTGCCGTCGACCTTGCGCAGATAGATGTCCTGCACCGGGTTGTGCGACTTGCTGATGGAGAACGAGCCGCGTGGGCTGTCGATCTTCGTCTTCTCGATGGCGGCAGCGAACTCGGCCTTTTTCGTGATGTCTCCCTTGACCGCAGCGAGGCCGATACCCAGCATCTGCGCCGCGTCGTAGCCCTGCACCGCATACACGTCGGGCTGCAGCTTGAACGCCTTGGCGTAGGCTGTGCGAAAGCTGGTGTCGCGCGGCGTGTTGAGTCCGTCCGCGTAATGCAGCGTGGTCAGCATGCCTTGGGCGGCTTCGCCTTGCGCATCCAGCGTGCCGTCGGTGAGGAAGCCGGGGCCGTACAGCGGGATGGTCTTGTTGAGGCCGGCCGCGGCATAGTCCTTGACGAACTTCACCGCGCCGCCGCCGGCGAAGAAGGCGTACACAGCATCGGGCTTGGCCGCGGCGATCTCTGTCAACAGCGCCTGAAACTCGACGTTGGGGAACGGCACGTTGAGTTGCTTGGTGACCTGGCCGCCGTTCTTTTCGAAGCCGTCCTTGAAGCCGTTGACGGACTCGTTGCCGGCCGCGTACTTCCAGGTGATGGTGATCGCCTTCTTCTTCTTTTCCTGCTTGGCCGCGACCTCGCCCATGGCGTAGGCCGGTTGCCAGTTGCTGAACGAACTGCGGAAGATGTTGGGTGCGCACATCGGGCCCGTCACCGCATCGGCGCCAGCGTTGGGCACGATCAGGATCGTGCCGCTTTCCTTCGCCGCCTTCGCCATCGCCATCGCCACACCCGAATGCACCGTGCCGACGATGACATCGACGTTGTCGCGCTTGATCAGCTTGTTGACGTTGTCCGTTGCTTTCGAAGGATCGGACTCGTCGTCGACTTTCACGTACTCGATCTCGCGGCCACCGAGCTTGCCGCCTTGCTCTTCGATGCGCAGCTTGAAGCCGTTTTCGATGGCCACACCCAGCGCGGTGTATGTGCCGCTGTAGGGCAGCATCAGGCCGACCTTGAGCTTGGCCTGCTGCGCATGGCCGAGCGTGGCGAGGCAGGCCAAGGTCAGGGCGGCAAGTGCGATGCGGGGGGTCATGAAAGTCTCCTTTTATTGATGAACGAAGCGGTCGCCAATATGGCTTGTTCCGGTTGATCGCGATGCGGGGAATGCCCGCAGTCGGCTAGTTCGAGCAACTCGGTTTGCGGCAATCGGCGCTGGATGCCGCGGATCTGCTCCAGCGTGCCGTACTCGTCGTCCAGGCCCTGCATCGCCAGCACCGGGCAGCCGATCGCCGTGAGTTCGGCTTCGATGTTCCAGTGCTTGAAGGGCGGGTGCAGCCAGATGCGGCTCCAGCCCAGAAAAGCCGAGTCGGCGCTGTCATGGTAGCGGCCCAGCTTCTTCGGCAGGTCGCTGGTTTCGTAGGCTGTGCGCGCCTGTTCGATGGCGTTCACCGTCTTGTCTTCGACAAAGATGTGCGGCGCGGCGACCACGATGCCCGTCACCTGTTCGGGCGAGTGCGCCGCGAAGAGCAAGGCGATCGAGCCACCGTCGCTGTGTCCGAACAACCAGATGGGCTCGATGATGCCTAGTGCGCCGAGCAGCTTGGGTAAGACCTCTTGCGCCTGCCGGTGCATGAAGTCGAGCTCCCACTTCTCGTCGACGCCGCGCGGTGTCGAGCGACCGTAGCCCGGACGCGAAAACACCAGCCCGCGAAAGCCGCCGGCATTGCACAGCTGCTGCGGGAAATCCTTCCACATCGCGACCGAGCCGAGGCCTTCATGGAGGAACACGACAAGCGGTGCAGCAGTGCGTTCAGGCGCGATGCGCACGAGCTCGATTCGCACGTCTTTTTCTCGCCATTGGATGGCTGCGAATTCGGTTTCGGCGCTCATGCCACCTGTTCGCGTTCGCGCAGGCGGAAGCGCTGGATCTTGCCGGTGGCGGTCTTGGGCAGCTCGTCGACGAACTCGATGAAGCGTGGGTATTTGTAGGGCGCGAGGCGGTCTTTCACGAACACTTTGAGCTCGTCCGCGCTCACTGTCTTGCCGGCCTTGAGCACCACATAGGCCTTGGTCTTGGTCAAGCCGTCAACATCGGGTTTGCCGATCACCGCGGCTTCGAGTACGGCAGGGTGCAGCATGAGCGTCGACTCGACCTCGAAGGGCGAAACGTAGATGCCGCTGACCTTCAGCATGTCGTCGCTGCGGCCGGCATAGGTGTAGTAGCCGTCGGTGTCGCACGAGTATTTGTCGCCGCTTTGCGTCCAGCCGTCCTTGAAGGTGGCGGCGGTTTTTTCTGGGTTGCCCCAGTACATCAGTGCGGCGCTCGGGCCCTTGATGAAGAGGTCGCCGACCTCGCCATGCGGGGTCGGTCGCCCATCCTCCCCCCGCAGTTCGATCTCATAGCCCTCGACTGGCTTGCCTGTGGTGCCGTAACGGATGTCGCCGGGCCGGTTCGAGATGAAGACGTGCAGCATTTCAGTCGAGCCGATGCCATCGATGATTTCGCAGCCGTAGTGCGCTTTAAAGCGCTGCGCGATCTCGCCCGGCAAAGCTTCGCCTGCAGATGAACACATGCGCAGCGCCACGGCATCGGCGGCAGGCAGGCCAGGGGACGCGAGCATGCCTGCGAAGCCGGTCGGTGCGCCAAAGAACACGGTCGGTTTCATCGCGGCTGCACTTCCGTGCACTGCACTACCCGTCCAGCGCTTGAACGTGGCGTCGGGCGTCGGACGTTCGGCCATCAGCACCACGGTCGCGCCAACCGACAGCGGAAAGGTCAGTGCGTTACCGAGCCCGTAAGCGAAGTAAAGCTTGGCGGCGGAAAAGCACACGTCGTTTTCGTTCAGCGCGAGCACCGGCTTGCCGAAGAGTTCTGCGGTCCACCAAAGGCTGCCGTGCGCATGCACCGTGCCCTTGGGTCGCCCGGTCGAGCCGGAGGAATAGAGCCAGAAGGCGTGATCGGTCGGTTTCGTTGCCAGCGGCTCGGACATCGGCGCGTGTTCGGCAATCATGGAATCGAAGCTTTGTGCGCCGTCTTGCAGTGGCGTGACCGGATGCGATACGAAGAGCTGGCGCAACGCGTGTGGTGCGCGAGACATGGCGTCCTGCAATACCGGAAGCAAGGCGCCCGAAACCAGTGCTGCCACCGAGCCGCTGTGTTCAAGCATGTATGCGTAGTCGTCGGCCGTGAGCAGCGTGTTGACGGCGACCGGCACCACGCCGGCATAAAGGCAACCGAGAAAGCTGACGGGCCAGTCGATGCTGTCGAGCTGCAGCAAAAGCACTCGCTCTTCGCGCTCGATGCCGGCAGCCTTCAGCGCGGCGGCAAAGCGGCGCGCGCGGTCTTCGAGCTGGCCGTAGGTCAGGGCACCGTGATCGTCCAGGTAGGCGATCTTGGCGGCGCGTCCGCGGTTCAGCGCGAACAGGTGCTCCGAAAAATTGAAGGGGGTCGGCAGGCTCATCGTGTCTCTCTCCGTCGCAACTTGCGGGATGACTGCATGTGCAGTATCTTGCTTGTGCACGAACCATAAGCATCGCTCCAAGAGGTGTCAAGCAATATAGTGCATGTATGGTGTTTACCCCGAGGGATCGAATGAACGAGCAAGACGAGACAGTGTTGTCCGCCCCTGTGGAGGTGGCGGAGGGCGAGGAAAAGAATCCCTTGCTGGTGGCGCTGGGCGACCGCGTGCGCAACTTGCGCGCCCAACGCGGACTGACGCGCAAGGCCGTGGCAACGACAGCGGACGTGTCGGAGCGGCATCTCGCCAACCTCGAATACGGCACTGGCAATGCGTCGATCCTGGTGCTGCAGCAGGTCGCGACCGCGCTGCATTGTCCGCTGGCCGAACTGGTCGGCGACTTCACCACGAGCTCACCCGAATGGTTGCTGATCCGCGAACTGCTCGAGCACCGCAACGAGGCCGATCTGCGCCGCGTGCGAGTGGCGATCGGAGAGCTGCTCGGCACCGCGGGTGTCGATGCGGCGCGGCACCGGCGCATCGCTTTGGTAGGGCTGCGCGGTGCGGGTAAATCCTCACTGGGCCAGATGTTGGCAGACGACCTCGAGCTGCCCTTTGTCGAGCTGAGCCGGGAAGTTGAAAAACTGGCTGGCTGCAGCGTGCGCGAGATCCATGATCTGTATGGCACCAGCGCCTACCGGCGCTACGAGCGGCGTGCCCTGGAAGAGGCGATCCAGATTTACGGCGAGGTCGTGATCGCGACGCCGGGCGGCATCGTGTCGGATCCGGCCACCTTCAATGAATTGCTGGCGCATTGCACCACCGTGTGGCTGCAGGCGGCCCCCGAAGAACACATGGGGCGAGTGGTCGCTCAGGGCGACACACGCCCGATGGCGGCCAGCAAGGAAGCGATGCAGGACCTCCGGCGCATCCTGGACGGCCGGGCCGCTTTCTATTCAAAGGCCGACCTGACGATCGACACGCATGGGCAAACGCTGCAACAAAGTTTCGACGCGCTGCGCACGGCGGTGCTGCCTGTGGTCGGCGCGCAAAACGGCACCTGAGGCCGATTTTCAAATAAGGCATTTCAGTCGTCGGGCGGTATTGACACGCTCCATTGCATGCACGATCATGCATGTGATCGGGAAAAGATGGCGCAGAGACATGCACTATCTTTCATGTTTGCCAAAGTCTTCAGGAGATAACCCACCATGAGCGACCTTTCTCAGCCCCTGCAGCCCCACCTGGCTCCGCAACCGGACCGCGTCGACTACCGCACCGATCCCACCCAGTACCGCCACTGGAAGCTCAGTGTCGAAGGCTCCGTCGCCCGTTTGTCGCTCGACATCGCCGAAGACGGCGGCATCCGCCCTGGCTACAAGCTCAAGCTCAACAGCTACGACCTGGGCGTCGACATCGAGTTGAGCGATGCACTGAATCGCGTGCGGTTCGAGCATCCGGAAGTGAAGTCGGTCATCGTCACCAGCGCCAAGGACCGCATCTTTTGTTCGGGCGCCAATATCTTCATGCTGGGTGTGTCGAGCCACGCCTGGAAGGTCAATTTCTGCAAGTTCACCAACGAGACGCGCAACGGCATCGAAGACACGTCGAAGCACTCGGGCCTGAAGTTTCTGGCAGCAATCAACGGCGCTTGTGCCGGCGGCGGCTACGAGCTGGCGCTGGCTTGCGACGAGATCGTGCTGGTCGACGACCGCTCGTCCTCCGTGTCGTTGCCCGAGGTGCCGCTGCTCGGCGTGCTGCCCGGCACCGGCGGCCTGACGCGCGTGACCGACAAGCGCCATGTGCGGCATGACCTGGCCGACATTTTTTGCACCAGCGTCGAAGGCGTGCGCGGCCAGCGCGCGGTCGACTGGCGGTTGGTCGATGCGATCGCCAAGCCGGCGCAGTTCGCGGCAGCGGTGCAGGAGCGGGCCGCGAAGTTGGGCGAAGGCAGCCTGCGCTCGGGTATTGCAGGCAAGGGCGTTGAACTAACGCGCATCGAGCGCACAGACAGCGCCGACGGCATCGTTTACGAGCACGTCACGGTCGTCATCGACCGCACGCGTCGCACCGCGACGCTGACGGTCAAGGCGCCGACTGCAGCCCAGCCGACCGACATCGCCGGCATCGAAGCCGCCGGCGCAGCCTGGTGGCCGCTGGCGATGTGCCGCCAGCTCGACGACGCGATCCTCAACCTGCGCACCAACGAGCTCGACATCGGCACCTGGCTCTTGAAGACCGAAGGCAACGCTCAAGCCGTGCTCGCCAGCGACGCGACGCTGCTCGCCCACAAGGACCATTGGCTGGTACGCGAAACCATCGGGGCGCTGCGTCGCACGTTGGCAAGGCTCGACGTGTCGTCGCGCAGCCTGTTCGCGCTCGTCGAGTCGGGTTCGTGCTTTGCCGGTACCCTGGCCGAGATCGCCTTCGCCGCTGACCGCAGCTACATGCTGGCGCTGCCCGACGATGCCGACAAGGCCCCCAAGCTCACGCTCAACGAATTCAACTTCGGCTTCTTTCCGATGGTGAACGACCAGAGCCGCCTGCAGCGCCGTTTCTATGAAGAGGCTACGCCGCTCGAAGCCGCACGCGCCGCCGTGGGCCAGCCGCTCGATGCCGACGCTGCAGTCGCGCTCGGTCTCGTCACCGCTGCACCGGACGACATCGACTGGGACGACGAGCTCCGCATCGCGATCGAAGAGCGCACCGCCATGTCACCTGATTCACTGACCGGCCTCGAAGCCAACCTGCGCTTCGCGAGCAAGGAAAACATGAACACGCGCATCTTCGGCCGCCTTACGGCATGGCAGAACTGGATCTTCCAGCGGCCGAACGCCGTCGGCCCCAAGGGCGCGTTGAAGGTCTACGGTACCGGTGAAAAGGCCGGCTTCGACACGACCCGCGTCTGAACTTCATCCACAGAGACAACCTAAGGAACAACGATGAGCACCGTGAACTACAGCGAGAAGATTCCGAACAACGTCAACCTGGGTGAAGACCGCACGCTGCAGCGCGCGCTCGAAGGCTGGCAGCCGAACTTCATCAACTGGTGGGACGACGTCGGCCCTGACGGCTCGACCAGTCACGACGTCTACCTGCGCACGGCGGTGAGCGTCGACCCGCAGGGTTGGGCGCAGTTCGGCCACGTCAAGATGCGTGACTACCGCTGGGGCATCTTCCTGAATCAGGGCGACGCCAACCGCGAGATCCACTTTGGCGACCACCAGGGCGAGAAGGCTTGGCAAGACGTTCCCGGCGAACACCGCGCCAACCTGAAACGCATCATCGTCACGCAAGGCGACACCGAGCCCGCCTCCGTCGAGCAGCAACGCCACCTGGGGCTGACCGCGCCGTCGATGTACGACCTGCGCAACCTCTACCAGATCAACGTGGAAGAAGGTCGTCACCTCTGGGCGATGGTCTACCTGCTGCACAAGCACTTCGGCCGCGATGGCCGCGAAGAAGCAGACGCACTGTTGCAACGCACCTCCGGGGATGTCGACAACCCGCGCATCCTGGGTGCCTTCAACGAGAAGACACCCGACTGGCTGGCGTTCTTCATGTTCACCTACTTCACCGACCGCGACGGCAAGTTCCAGCTGTCGGCGCTGGCCGAAAGCGCCTTCGATCCGCTGGCGCGAACGACCAAGTTCATGCTGACCGAAGAGGCGCACCACATGTTCGTCGGGGAAAGCGGCGTGTCGCGCGTCTTGTCGCGCACCGCTGCCGTGATGAACGAGCTGAAGACCGAAGACCCGGCGCAGGTGCGTGCCGCCGGCGCCATCGATCTCGGCATCATCCAGCGCTATCTCAACTTCCACTACAGCGTGACCATCGACCTGTTCGGCGCCGACCAGTCGAGCAACGCCGCCATTTTCTACAGCTCGGGCTTGAAGGGCCGCTACGAAGAAGGCAAGCGCACCGACGACCACATCCTCAAGGGCCAGACCTACAAGATTCTCGAAGTGCAAAACGGTCAGCTGCAAGAGAAGGAAGTACCGATGCTCAACGCGCTGAATGAAGTGCTGCGCGACGACTTCATCAAGGACTCTGTGGCTGGCGTGAGTCGTTGGAACAAGGTGCTGGAAAAGGCCGGCATTCCGACGCGACTGGTGGTGCCGCACAAGGCTTTCAACCGCCAGATCGGCGCACTCGCCGGCATCAAGATGTCGCCGCTGGGCGCTGTCGTGAACGAAGTCGAATGGGCTGCCAGGAAAAACGAGTGGCTGCCGACGCCAGACGACTTCGCCTTCGTCGCATCGCTGATGGGCCGCGTGGTCGACCCCGGCAAGTTCGCCGGGTGGATCGCACCGCCAGTGATGGGCGTGAATCGGCAGCCGGTGGATTTTGAATACGTGCGATTCGGGTAGTCATGTCCATAGTCGAAGCCAGGGTCATCAAGCAACACCTGATAGACCCCGAGATCTGCATCCGCTGCAACACTTGCGAGGCAACCTGCCCGATCGGTGCAATCACGCACGACGACCTTAATTACGTCGTGCGGGCGGACATCTGCAATGGCTGCATGGCCTGCATTTCACCGTGCCCGACAGGCTCGATCGACAACTGGCGCACCATGCCGTCGGCACGTGCGTATTCGATTGAAGAACAGCTGGCGTGGGAAGAGTTGCCGGCCGAGTTGACTGCCGAGCAGATGGCCGCGGAAGGTGTTTCGTCGACCGCAGGCGAACCGGTGGAAGTACCTGCAACTGCCGCCGCGTCAATCGTGTCGACGCCCGACCCTGGCATCGTTCCGTTCAGCTCTTCGGCTTATGGCGCGACGATGCCCCCATGGTCGGCCGCACACGCCTACACCAACCTGTTCTCGCCTAAGAAGGCGACGAGCGCGACAGTCGTCGGCAACTTCAACTGCACCGAGGCCGGCTTCGACAGCCAGACGCACCACGTGGTGCTTGACTTTGGCACCATGCCGTTCCCGGTACTGGAAGGCCAGTCGATCGGCATCGTGCCGCCCGGCACCGACGCGATGGGCCGTGCGCACCAGCCGCGCCAGTACTCGGTCGCGAGCCCGCGCAACGGCGAGCGGCCCGGCTACAACAACGTGTCGCTCACGGTGAAGCGCGTCACCGAAGACCACATGGGCAGTGCCGTGCGCGGCATCGCGTCGAACTACGTTTGCGATCTGAAAGTCGGTGACAAGGTCACGGTGGTCGGCCCTTTCGGCTCGACCTTCCTGATGCCCAATCATCCCAAGTCGCACATCGTGATGATCTGCACCGGCACCGGCAGCGCGCCCATGCGCGCCATGACCGAATGGCGCCGGCGCCTGCGCAAATCCGGCAAGTTCGATGGAGGCAAGTTGCTGCTGTTCTTCGGCGCACGCACGCAGCAGGAGTTGCCGTACTTCGGCCCGCTGCAGTCGCTCCCCAAGGATTTCATCGACATCAACTTTGCCTTTTCGCGCACGCCGAACCAGCCCAAGCGCTACGTGCAGGACGTGATGCGCGAGCGCGCTGCCGACCTGGGCGCGCTGCTCAAGGACGACCAAAGTCACTTCTACGTGTGCGGCCTGAAGAGCATGGAAGAGGGCGTGGTGCTGGCCTTGCGCGACGTTGCGCAGGAGGCGGGGCTCGACTGGGAGACTGTCGGCGCGAACCTGAAGCGCGAAGGTCGCCTGCACCTGGAGACTTATTGACCGTGTCGAAGGTCGATCCACGACAATCTCCTGCATGAAGTTCGCCGAGTTCCACGCAGGTCAGCGCATCGAAGCCGGGCCGCATCGCGTGACCGAAGTGGAGCTGCTTTCATTCGCCACCGCATGGGACCCGCAGTGGTTTCATACCGACGCCGAGGCCGCGGCCGAAGGCCCGTTTCGCGGACTGATCGCCAGCGGCTGGCATACCTGCGGCATCGCGATGCAGCTGGTCGTCGGCGCGGCACTTGCCGGCTCCGAATCGTTTGCATCACCCGGCCTGGCGTACGTGCGCTGGCCGAATCCGGTGCGCCCGGATGACGAGCTGAAGCTTGTTGCCGAAGTGATCGAAGTGCGACGCTCCGACAGCAAACCAAGACTCGGCATCCTGCGCTGGCGCTGGCAACTCTTCAACCAGCGCGGGCTCGAAGTGCTGGACCTTGAAGCGACCAGCTTGTTCCGCCTGAATCCTGTTGCCTGACCCGGCGCGATACGTCGTCGCACAAGTGACCAGACGCATTCTTCACCGGGCAATCCCGCTGGATTTGCACCCGACCAGTCGATACGCTCACGTCCTATGACAGCTCTTTCGACAGCCCCCTCGACCGCCTCAGTGACCGCCTCATTGACCGCCCCATTCGTTCCCCAGATCCGTCTCTATCAAGACTGGCTGCGCGACACGCGCGGCATCGCCTTCGATTCATACGACGCGTTGTGGCGCTGGTCGGTCACCGAGCTCGATGCCTTCTGGCAGAGCATCTGGGACTTCATGCGCATGCAGTCGCCCACGCCCTACACGGCCGTGCTGGCCGAACGTCGCATGCCGGGCGCGGTGTGGTTTCCCGGTGCCAAGGTCAACTATGCGAGAGAGGTGCTGCGCCATGCGAAGGCAGCGCACGCAGCCGGCATGCCGGCGATGGTGACCGACAACGAGCTTGGTCAAGTGCGCGAGATGTCGTGGCCCGAACTCGAACGACAGGTCGCGTCGGTGGCATTGACGTTGCGCGGCATGGGCGTGCAGCGCGGCGACCGTGTCGCTGCCTATCTGCCCAACGTGCCGGAGACCATCGTTGCGTTCCTCGCCTGTTCGAGTCTCGGCGCGGTCTGGAGCGTGTGCGCGCCCGACATGGGTACGGCCGCCGTCGTCGACCGCTTTCGCCAGATCGAACCCAAGGTACTGATCGCGGCCGATGGCGTGTACTACGGAGGCAAGCCGATCGATCGCAGCAAGGTCGTGCGCGAGTTGCGCGATGCATTGCCGAGCGTGAGCAGCCTGCTGGTGCTACGCACCCCGTTCGCGGCCGAATCAGTCGCTGCGGAGGCCGATTGGGCCACCGCCATATCGCGCGACGATGCAGAAGTCCATGCCTTCGAGCCCGAATGGCTGCCCTTCGACCACCCGATCTGGATTTTGTATTCGAGTGGCACCACCGGGCTGCCCAAGCCGATCGTCCACGGCCACGGCGGCATCCTCCTCACCATGTACGCGTGCGGCCTGCATAACGATGTCGGCGCCAGCTACAGCGTCAATAATTTCGGCGAGCGCTACCACTGGTACAGCTCGACCGGCTGGGTTATGTGGAATTCGCAACTGTCGGGCCTGGCCTTCGGCGCGACCATCTGCATCTACGACGGCCACCCGGCCGGCAGCAAGGAGAAGCCCGATTGGTCTGTGCTGTGGCGCTTCGTTGCCAAGCACAAGGTCACCTTCTTCGGCGCTGGTGCGGCGTACTTCACCAACTGCATGAAGTCAGGCATGGTCGCGGACGAGTGCGGCGACTTGTCGCGCGTGCGCATCCTCGGTAGCACCGGCTCGCCGCTGCCCGAAGAGGTGCAGCGATGGGGCACGGCGCAGCTGGACGCGGGCGGTGCGCCAGACGTCTGGTGGTGCAATATTTCGGGCGGCACCGACTTTTGCGGTGCCTTCGTCGGCGGCAACCGCGAGCTGCCGGAAATACCCGGCCAGATGCAATGCCGACAACTCGGCGCCGCCGTCGAGGCGTGGAGCGAGCAAGGCCAGCCGGTCATTGGCGAAGTCGGCGAACTGGTCTGCGTGCAGCCGATTCCATCGATGCCGTTGTACCTGTGGGGCGACGTCGACAACGCGCGCTACCTGTCGAGCTACTTCGACACCTATCCCAACGTGTGGCGACACGGCGATTGGCTCAAGGTCGGCGCGGATGGCGGCTGCATCATCTATGGCCGCAGCGACGCGACCATCAATCGCCAGGGCCTGCGCATGGGCACCAGCGAGATCTACAGCGCGGTCGAAGGCCTGCCGGAAGTGCTCGACTCGATGGTCGTCGATCTGGAGTACCTGGGCCGCGACAGCTACATGCCGCTCTTCGTTGTGCTGCGCCCCGGCGTCGCGCTCGACGATGCCATGCGCGCCAGGCTCAACAACGCGATCAAGACGCAGCTGTCGCCGCGCTTCCTGCCCAACGACATCTTCGAAGTGCCGGAGATTCCGCGCACCCTGTCGGGCAAGAAGCAGGAGCTGCCGATCAAGAAGCTGCTGCTCGGCCAGCCGCTCGAGAAGGTCGTCAACAAAGAGGCGATGGCCAATCCGGGCAGCCTCGACTGGTACCTGGCGCTGGCGGCGGACGAGCGCATTCAGCGGCTGCGACCGATTGCCGCCTGATTGGCTGCATGAAACTTGTCACCGTCACGCCGGGCAAAGACGACGGCACGGTGCCGCCCTGCCCTTGAACGAAAGCTACTGGACCCTCTACTGCGACGGCAGTGCCATGCCCAACCCGGGACGCATGGGCCTCGGCGCGGTCATCACCGAACCGGACGGAACACGCCATGCGCTGTCGAAGGCAACGCACACCATCGGCTGCAACAACGAGGCGGAACTGGGGGCGCTGACGTACGGCCTAGAGGCAGCTAAGGCGCTGGGTGCGACGGACTTGCATGCGCACACCGACAACGCCGTGCTCGTCGAGCAGCTCGGCGCCCGGACGGCAACGGCTGTAAAGCCGATCGCGCGGCTCGCGACCTTGTTCGCCGACGCACGCGCCTTGCTCGATTCGTTCGACCACGCCAGCGTCGAATGGATTCCGCGCCATCGCAACGCGGAGGCCGATGCACTCGCGCGTTCGGCATTGGGGTTTGGGCCGAAACGCGTGGCTCGCTTCGGCAAACGGGGAGCAGATCGAATTCGCAACAAAGCGAACTGACTTCAGGGAAAGCACTGAGCGAATTTGCGCGGCAGCGCGTAAAAATGAAACGATAGGAACACAAGCGAACTGTTTGCTTTGTTCACTTTGTGCTCTGTCAAAGGAAAACTCCCATGTCCCGAACCATCAGTAAAACCACGCGTTGGGTTGCCGCAGCCGCTGCCACCGTTGCCATGTCGGGTGCGGCGCTAGCCGCCGATGTCGAGATCCTGCCGAACGGGCTGA
The DNA here is from genome assembly GCA_025352265.1 of Variovorax sp. Lineage (GTDB taxonomy): Bacteria > Pseudomonadota > Gammaproteobacteria > Burkholderiales > Burkholderiaceae_C > Variovorax. The sequence continues at coordinate 44,499 of JANXTS010000098.1, forward strand.
TGGCGCCAACCACGACGGAGCAAACCAAGCCCGACCAGTTCAAGAAGGCTCCGCCGTGGCGCATCGGCGTGTCGTTCGGTGGCGTGGGCAACACCTGGATCGTCCAAATGATTCAGGAGATGAAATACGAAGCATCGCTGCACAAGGAGGTCGGCGAGTTCATCTTCGTGGAAGCCAACTGGCAAGCGGCCAAGCAGGTTGCCGACGTGGAAGACCTGCTGACCAAGAAAGTCGACGCGATCATCATCGGGCCGATCTCGGCGGCCATTGGCGCGCCGCTGTCTGCGAAGGCGGTCAAGCAGGGCATTCCGGTCGTTGTTTTCGGCGCCTTTGGCAAGGCCATGCAGTCGACCACCGAGATCGGGGCTGGGGGCGAAGTGTTCGGCCGTCAGGGCGGCGAATTCCTGCGCAAGGAACTCAATGGCAAGGGCAGCGTTTGGGCGTTCCGCGGCGTGGCCGGCGTCGATGAAGAGACGTTGCGCTACGAAGGCTTCCGCAAGTCGCTGGTCGGCTCCGACATCAAGATCACCAACGAAGTGTTCGGCGACTGGGGCTACGCCAAGGGCAAGCAGCTCTGCGAGAACCTGGTGCTCTCGGGCAACGCGGTGGATGGCATCTGGTTCTCCGGTGCCGAGATGACCCGGGCGTGCCTGGACGTGTTCAAGGAAAGCGGCAAGGCGCTGGTGCCGATGACCGGTGAAGGCAATAACGGCTTTCTGCGGGCTTGGAAGCAGACCGGCGTCAAGAGCGTTGCACCGTTGTTTACGCCCGGACTCGGCGCTGCGGTCGTCCGTGCGTCCGTTGCGCTGCTTGAGGGCAAGCCGCTCTACAAGTCGTACTTCTCGGCACCCGCTGCCGTGCAACAAGGCGATCTCGACAAGTTCTACCGGCCCGACCTGAACGATGCTTACTGGCTGCCTTCGACGTTGCCCGAAGCCAAGCTCAAGGAAGTGTTCCACCGCTAAGTTGGCGTCATGTCAACGAACACGGCACAGCCGCCGAGGGTCGGCGACATGGCAGCGCGCGAGCTGATCGTGGTGCGCGGCATTTCAAAGGCTTTCGGATCCACGGCGGCGCTACGCAATGTCAGTCTCGTGGGCCGCTCGGCTTCCATTCATGCCATTACCGGCGAGAACGGTGCGGGCAAGTCGACCCTGATGAAACTGTTGGCTGGCGTGCACCGGCCTGATGAAGGTGAGCTCGTGGTCGACGGCCAGTCGCTGCGGTTGAACACTCCTGCTGCTGCGCGGCACGCTGGCATCTCGACCGTCTTCCAGGAGCTGACCGTTTTGCCCAACCTCACGGTCGGCGAGAACCTGATGCTGGGGCGCGAGCCGACTTTCTTCGGCATGCTCGACCGCTCCCGCATGCTGCGTGAGGCGCGCGATGTCTTGCGCCGTATTGGCATCGACCTCGATCCGGATCGCCCCTGTAGCAGCCTGACCGTCGGCGAGCAGCAGCTGGTCGAGGTCGCCAAGGGCGTGTCGACCGACGCCAAGGTCTTCATATTTGACGAGCCCACGGCTGCGCTGAATCGAGCCGAAGTCGACAAGCTCGAAGCATTGCTCACCGGCCTGAAGGCGCAGGGCAAACTCGTTTTCTACATCAGCCATCGGCTCGACGAAATTTTTCGGCTGTGCGACACGGTGACCGTGCTGAAGGACGGACAACTCGTCGTCACCGAACCCACTGCTGCGCTGACGCCCGAGCGGCTCGTCACGTTGATGGTCGGACGTCCGTTGCAAGCGCTGTTTCCGCCGCATGACGGCAGCGATTCAGGCGCGCTGGCGCTCGATGTCCGGTCGCTTACGCCGCGCGCCGGTGGACCGGTCGCGCGCTTCCAACTGCGGCATGGCGAGATCGTCGGCTTCGGTGGGCTGGAGGGTCAGGGCCAGCGCGAGATCGTGCGGTCGCTGGCCGGCGTGATGCACCCGGTTCAAAGCGATGTCTGGAGAAGCCGGGCGGGCGAACAGCCGGTGCGTTTCGATCCGCGCGAGGGTGTCGTGCGGGTCGTGGAAAACGGCATCGGCCTCATTCCGGAAGACCGAAAACTGGAGGGTCTGTATCTGGAGCTGCCCATCATCGACAACGTTTGGCTGGGCGGATTGCGAGGCATGGGGCTGATGCGCAAGGCGCCGCGCGATCGCTCGGTCGTGACCCGCATCGCCGAACGCATGCAACTGCGGGCCCGCGACCTTGCGCAAGAGGTGGGAGCTCTGTCGGGCGGCAACCAGCAAAAGGTGATGCTCGGTCGCTGGCTTGCGGCCGGCGTCGACACGTTGCTCGTCGAGCAGCCGACCCGTGGCGTAGACGTGGGCGCCAAAGCCGAGATCTACACACTGCTACGCGAGTTCGTCCAGCAGGGCGGCGCGGTACTCGCGGTATCGAGCGACCTGCTCGAACTTATCGGCCTGTGCGACCGGATCCTCATGGTGCGCGGTGGCGAAATCGTCGGCGACGTTTTGGCAGATACGGCAACCGAAGAATCGCTGCTTGCGCTCGCACTTTCAGGCTCGTGCGAGATGGCGGCATGAGCAAGACGCGTTCTGGTCTCAGCCGCTACACGGTCGGCCTGCCGATCCTGCTGTTTATCGTTCTGGCGGTGGCGGTGCCGAATTTCACGGAGACACGCAACCTCGCCAACATCAGTGCGCAAATCACCGCGCTGCTGATCGTCACGTTGGGCCAGTTGGTGGTCGCGCTCATCGCCGGTATCGACTTGTCGGTGGGCTCGGTGATGAGCCTTGCGAGTTGCATCGTCGCGACCCATGCCGATCCGTTCTGGGGCATCACGCTGGCACTGGCGCTAGGCGTTGTCGTGGGCCTCGTCAACGGCCTCGGCGTGGCGTTCGCCAACATCCATCCGCTGGTGATGACACTCAGCTCAATGACCTTTCTGCAGGGCCTCGCCTACCTGATCCTCCCGATCCCGGGCGGCCAGCTGGCGCCAGGTCTGGGCGTGCTTGCGAACGGAAACCTCTGGGGTATTCCGCTTGCGCTGTTTTGGTGTGTGGTGTTCTCGGCATTGGTTGCATGGCTGCTCCACCGCTCGCGTCTTGGGTTGCACATCTTCGCGGTGGGCGCTAACGCGCGCAGCGCCAGCCTCAACGGGGTACGGGCCCAGGGCGTCGTGGTCGCGGCTTACGTCATCTGCAGTCTGTTGGCCGTGGTCGCCGGCGTGTACCTGGCAGCCCGCGTCGCGTCGGGTGACCCGAGCATGGGCGCTTCGTTCGGCCTGGAGTCGGTGACCGCCATCGCCCTCGGCGGCGTTCAGCTCACGGGGGGCGTCGGCAGCATCATCGGGGTCATCACCGGCGCTCTCAGTCTCGGCTTGATCACGAACGGCATCAACCTTTTCGGTATCTCTCCGTTCCTGCGCGGCGCGATCACCGGCGTTCTGTTGCTGGCGGCTGTGTGTTCGCAGCGTCGCACGGTGGTGGGCCTGTGAGCACGCCGACCGAATCCCTTCCGGGCTTGGCTGCGCCGCGCCGCGTCGCATCGCGTTGGCGCGCCATCGCTGCAGCTATCGTCGCCGTGCCACCGGCCTATCCCGGTACCGTAATCCTGCTGCTGCTGGCGGCATTCATGCGGCCTCAGTTGCTGTCGCTCGCGCTGCTCCCGCTGATCGTGCGTCAGGCCGCGCCGCTCGGACTCGCGGTGATCGGGCAGTCTCTTGTCATGCGGGCACGATCGATCGACCTGAGCTCCGGCGGCGTGATCGTCGCCGTGTCGTACATCCTTACCAGCGGCTTTTTTCAGGTGCCAGATGCCGTCGCGATGGCGATGTGCGTGGTGCTCGGGTTGATCGTCGGGACGATCAACGGGCTCCTGATCGTGCGCGCCCGAGCGTCGTCGATGATCGTGACTCTCTCTGTCGCGATGATCCTGCTCGGCGTGGTGATCGCGCTGTCGCAGTTTCGTGCGCCGGGTGATGCCCCGGAGTTCCTGCGGGCGCTGGCGCGAATGCGATTGAGCGGCTTTCCGGTGCCGGTGCTCGTTTGGTTGGCCCTCCTTGTTCCAGCGGCGCTATTTCTGAAGACGACCGTGTTCGGGCGCTACCTGGACGCCGTCGGCGCCAATCCTCAGGCCGCAGCGCTGTCCGGCATTCCTTACTCGCGCGTGATCTTCGTGGGGCATGTCGCCTCGGCCCTGATCTCGGTGTTGTGCGGCTTCATCCTGGTGGGCTTCGTCGGAGTCGGAAGCGTCACGCTCGGGCAGGAACTGGCACTGAATTCACTTGCCGCGGCGATTCTCGGCGGCGTGAACTTCGGTAACGGCAAGGGCGGCATGGCGGGCCCGGCGGTGGCCGCTTTCATGCTCACGTTCCTGTTCAACTTTCTGACCAGTCTCGGCCTGGGTGAGCCCGGTCGATTGATGCTGCAGGGCGCCATCATCGCCGGCGCTGCGTTGATCTACAGCATCGGAAAACGCTGACGAGGCTTCGTGCCACTTCTTCTTCAGACAAGGAAATCCCATGACAGACGAGACCATCCTGGCCGGCGCCGAACCCTTTTTCTTTAAAGGCAACGATATCGGGGTGCTGCTGTGCCACGGCTTCACGGGCACCACTCAGAGCATGCGTTACCTCGGCGAGCAGTTGCACGGTGCCGGCTACACCGTCATCGGTCCGCGCCTCAAAGGTCATGGCATATCGCCGCAGGCGATGGCAAAAACGACGGCCGGTGACTGGATCGATTCGGTCGACGAGGCACTGGTCGAATTGCGCAAGACGTGCTCGCAGATCTTCATGGCGGGGCTCTCGATGGGCGGCACGCTGACGCTCTACACCGCTGCCAAGCACGTCGATGTCATCAAGGGCGCGATACCGATCAACGCTGTCGTGCACATCGGGAAAGCCGAGATGGCTGGCGTGGCGTTCGATCGCTCGATGCCTGCGATGCTGCCGGGGATCGGCTCGGATGTGAAGGACCCGAACGTCACCGAGCTCGCGTACAAGGAAGTGCCGGTGTCGGCCTTCAGCCAGGTCTATGCGCTGGCGGCGGTCACTCAAGACCTGCTGCCGCTTATCAAATGTCCGACGCTGGTGATTCAGTCACGCGAGGACCATGTCGTCAATCCGACCAACGGGCCGCGCATCGTCGGCGGGGTGGGTTCCGGGCGCGTGGAACTGCTGTGGCTGGAAGACTCGTATCACGTCGCAACGATCGACAACGACAAGGACCTGATCGCGCGCCAGACCATAGCTTTTATCCGGTCGATCGCGGGCGCCTGACCCCACGGGCGCTGCTTGCAGGCGTTGGAGAATTGGCCGCTTGAGGGCTCGAATGCGATGCGTCCAACGTCGGCAGCCGTCCCATGATCAGTTCGGCCATCGGCGATGGCGTGCGGCCCTGCAGCGTGACGAGCCCCATGCGTGACCCCAGCGGTGGCAAGCCGGTCACGCTCAGCGTCTTCAACGTGCGCTCCCCGTATTCCTTCTTGACCGCGGCATGCGGCGCGGCCAGCACCGAGTCGCCGGCCAATGCCACCGCCTTCAAGACCTCGACGTCGTCGCATTCCAGCGCCAGCGACAGGTCGGTGCCGGACGCAAAGCCGAGCAGGCCTGCGATGACCGCGCGCACGCTCGCGGGCAGGCGCACCGACACGACGCCATAGCCCCACAACTCGGGCAGCGTGACCGATGCAGCCGATGCGAGCGGATGGTCCATACGCACATAGAAGCCGCCGGGCTCGGGCCGCAGCGGACGAATATGCGCGCCGGTGTCGGACGGCAAATCTCGTGTGTCCGATACGAAGAACTCGATGTCTTCCGCGAGCAACCGCTGCAGCAATTGCTCCCAGTTGCTGACCTCGACCCGCAGGTTGATGGCGGGGAATTCACGCCGAAGCTCGGTCAGCAGCGGTGCCAAAAAGGTTGCTGCAGGAAACGGCCCGGCGCCGAACGCCGTGTCTCCCAACGCATGGCTGCGGTACAGCTCGACATCGCGTTGCAGGCAGCGGCTGTTGAACACCAGCTGTCGCGCACGCGCGATGACGAACTCGCCGGCCGGTGTGGCCACGACTTCGTTGCCGCGACGATCGAACAGCAGCAGGCCGAGTTCTGATTCGGCGGCCTGGATGCTTCGCGTTAACGCAGGCTGGCTCAGGTGCACCTGCTCGGCCGCACGCACGAAGCTGCGCCGGTCGGCCACTGCCACGACGTGCGTCCAGCGCTTCAAGTCCATGCAGGTGCTCCAAATGGGCCATTGCAGCCCGTACATCGATCCTAGCTTCACTATGCATTGGACTCAACCGTCGTTCGCCCTAAGAATCGGCCACCGAGCACAGCTCAGGAGACAAATCCATGAACCTCGTTCAAAACATCGTGCTCGCAGCGATCATTCTTGCGTTCGCTCTGGCCGAGGTCGCCTCGGGCAAGCATCGAAACTTCCATGCGACGCGCGACGACACTAAGTTGGAGCTGTTCATGTTCCTGTGTTTGCTCGCGGTGTCGCAGCCCTTGATCTTCGCGGTCACTGGCAAACTGTGCATGCTGCTTATGCCGGGCGAACGCGGTGCCTGGGCGCAGTTTCCGTGGTGGGCGATGGGTGCCATCCTGCTCATCGGCGACGACATGACGCAGTACTGGTGGCACCGCATCTCCCATTCGCCACGGCTCTGGCCGCTGCACCGCGCGCATCACACCGCGCACTACATGAGCATCCGCATCACGTACCGCAACAACTTCTTCTACTACCTCATGATGCCGGGGCTGTGGGTCTCCGGCGTGCTGGTCTATCTGGGCTTCGGTGAAGCCTATCTGGTCTACATCGTGATCAAGCTGACTGTCATCCTCGGAGCGCATAGCGCGGTGCCGTGGGATGCGCCGCTGTACCGCAACAAGTGGCTGCACCCGTTCGCCTGGGTGCTGGAGCGGACAGTGTCCACGCCCGCCACGCACTGGGCCCATCACGCGCTGACCAACGACGATGGCATCGGCCACTACAAGGGCAACTTCGGCAACCTGCTCTTCGTGTGGGACCTGCTCTTCGGCACCGCGAAGATCACGCGCCTCTATCCGCCCAAGGTCGGTCTGCAGGATGATCTGGTCTTCGGCAAGGAGCGCTGGTTCGTGGAGATGTTCTATCCCGTCTTCCGCTCGCGACGAGCGCACTCGGCGCTGGTGCCGGGCGGCCGGGCTTATGCGGAGGCTGAGACGGATGGGCATCGCGATACTGCGCTGCAACCTTTGGCGGGAAAGACATGAATGCAGTTTTGAATTCTGTTTCGGCTTTGAATGTTGACCCGATCGAGTCGACCGACCTAACCATTCCGTACGACGCGATGCACCGCGCTTTCGAGGCGCAACGCGCCGCCTTCGCTGCCGACATGGCGCCGTCGTACGCGGTGCGGCTCGATCGACTCGATCGCCTCTTCGTAATGACCGAGCGCATCGCTTCAGCCCTCGAAAGCGCCGCCTCCGACGACTTCGGCCATCGCCCGATGCAGGTCACCCGGTTGGCCGATGTGATGATGGTGTTGTCTGCCATCAAGCACGCGCGCCGCCATCTCAAGTCCTGGATGAAAGCCCGCCGCGCGCCGACGGCGATGGCGTTCTGGCCCGGTGCCAACCGCATCGTCCCGCAACCGCTCGGCGTGGTCGGCGTAGTGAGCCCGTGGAACTACCCGTACCAGCTGGCGATGGGCCCGGCTATTGCCGCCCTCGCCGCCGGCAATCGCGTGATGATCAAGCCGTCGGAGCTGACGCCGCGTACCTCCGAGCTGATGCGGCAGGCCGTCGCCGAGACCTTCGCGCCCGACGAGATGACTGTCATCACCGGCGACGCCGACATCGGCAGCGCGTTCGTCGCGATGCCGTTCGACCATTTGCTCTTCACCGGCTCCACGGCGGTCGGCCGCCATGTCGCCCTGGCGGCTGCGGCCAACCTCACGCCGGTCACGCTGGAACTCGGCGGCAAGTCACCTGCGCTGTTGAGCCCCAATGTCGACATGACGCATGTTGCCGCGCGGCTGGTCATGGGTAAGTTGTTCAACGCCGGCCAGACCTGCATCGCGCCCGATTACGTGGCCGTGCATCGCCCGGCCATCGACGCGTTCGTGGGCGCGATGCGCCTCGCAGTGCCGCTGCAATACCCGACCATCGCCGGCAACGCCGACTACACCGGCATCGTCAGCGAGCGTCACTTCACGCGGCTGCAGGCGTTGGTCGACGATGCGCTTTTGCGCGGCGCTCGCGTGGTGCCGCTGCATCCGGAAGGCCTCGTCGCGCACGCCGACACGCGCACCTTTCCGCCGATGCTCATCCTCGGCGCGACCGAGGACATGCGGGTCATGCAGGAGGAAATCTTCGGTCCGCTGCTGCCGGTTCTGGCCTATGACGTGCTCGACGACGCCATCGGCTACGTCAACCGGCACGAGCGTCCGTTGGCCCTCTACTGGTTCGGCGCCGACAAGGCCGACCGCGACAAGGTGCTGCGCCACACGATCTCTGGCGGCGTCACCGTCAACGATTGCATGTGGCACTTTGGGCAAGAAGATTTGCCCTTCGGCGGCGTGGGCGCTAGCGGCATGGGGGCGTACCACGGGGAGTACGGCTTTCGCACCTTCAGCATGAACAAGCCGGTGTTCTTTCAGTCGCCGCTGTCGGGCACGCGGTTGCTGTTTCCGCCGTACGGAAAGACATTCGAACGGATGACGCGGCTGCTCAAGCTCATCACCTGAGAAGCAAGCGCTCGGCCTAAAGCCAGTTGCCGCCGCTCGGCATCTGGATCGTCGTTTCCGGCGTGCCGCTGTCGACCAGCGAGCCGACCGCGATGCTCAGGATCGAGACGAAGATGCTTGCGAAAAAGGCAGTCCAGAAGCCCGACACCTTGAAACCGCGCACCAGTGCGGACACCAGCAACACCATCAGCGCATTGATCACGAGCAGGAAGAGCCCGAAGGTCAGCAGCGTGAGCGGCAGAGTCAGCACGATCAACAGCGGCTTGACCAGCGCATTGGCCAGACCGAGCAGCAGCGCGGAGACCACGAGGGCGGAGGTGCTCTCGAACTTAAGACCCCGAAAAATCAGGCTAGCGACCCACAGCGAGAGCGCCGTGATGGCCCATTGAACGAGAAAAGGCATCAGGTTTTGCATCGATCGATCATAGGACGATCGAGCGTGTGCGCCACCGTTCAGCGTGCGTCGTGAAAGATCAGCCCCATCGTCTCGCGCCGACCCGATCGCACGCGGCTGACGCCGTGCCGCATCGCCACTCGATAGATGCCGCGCGTGCCCGTTACCGGCCGTTGGTTGGCCGCGAAGATCACCGCTTCTCCTTGCGCCAGCGGCACGACCTCGGCGCGCGACTGCATGCGCGGTCGTTGCTCGGTCAGGACGAACTCGCCGCCGCTGAAGCTTTGCGGCGCACTCAGCAACACGGTGAGTTGCAGCGGAAATTGCAGATCGCCGTACAGGTCTTGATGCAAGCAGTTGTAGTCGCCCGCGTCGTAGCGCAGCAGCAGCGGTGTCGGCCGCACCTGACCTGCAGCATGGCAGCGCGCGAGGTAGCCGGCGTGGTCGGGCGGGTAGTCGGCCGGCAGCTTCATCGCGCTGGCCCATGCATTGGCGAGCGGGGCGAGTCGCGCGTACATCGCGTTGCGCAACCGGACGATGGCCTCCGGCAGTGGGTTGTCGAAGTACTGGTACTCACCCTGGCCAAAGCCGTAGCGCTGCATGACGACGCGGCTGCGGAAGAGGGCGGGGCGGTCGTACATGTCAGAGAGTTCGCGGCATTCGGCGGGGCTGAACAGTGGGCCGGTGGTGGCGCAGCCGCGAGTGGTGAGATCGTCTATCAGGCGCGGCCAGTCGAGCAGGTCAAGGCGGTCCGTGGTGGGTTGAGTCATGGGTCGGGGCAGGGAGCGGAGCAGTGTCTGTGGCCGGAAGTGCGGCAGGGCAAGCGGGGGAAAAGGGCGGGTGGCTTCTATCGATTGCGCAGTCTGCTGCTGCCCGCTGTAACGCGCACGCCGTTTCCGGACCTGTGTTTGCAGAATAATCGGGGCCAGAAGCAACAAGGAGACAGCATGGGCGCGCAGTGGAAAGCAAAACACAAGGACCTGGCGGCCAACGCCAGGGGTCGGGTCTTCGGCAAATTAGCCAAGGACATCATGATCGCGGCGCGCGGCGGTGCCGACCCGGCCTCGAACGCGCGGCTTCGGCTGGTCGTCGAGCAGGCCCGCAAGGTGTCGATGCCCAAGGAAACGCTCGACCGCGCCATCAAGAAGGGCGCTGGCCTGACCGGCGAGGCGGTGCACTTCGATCACGTGATCTACGAAGGCTTTACGCCGCATCTCGTGCCGTTGATGGTCGAGTGCCTGACCGATAACGTGAACCGCACCGCGTCTGAAATGCGGGTGCTGTTTCGCAAAGGCCAGCTCGGATCGTCGGGCTCGGTGGCGTGGGATTTCGACCACGTCGGCATGATCGAAGCCGAGCCTTCGACCAAGGATGCAGACCCGGAAGTGGCCGCCATCGAAGCCGGCGCGCAAGACATGGAACCGGGCGCGGAAGACGGCACGACGATGTTCCTGACCGATCCGGCCGACCTCGATCTCGTGAGCCGTGCGTTGCCGGCGCAAGGCTTTTCGGTGCTGTCGGCCAAGCTCGGCTACAAGGCGAAGAACCCGGTCGACCCGGCAACGTTGAGCGCCGAACATCTGGAAGAAGTCGAGGCGTTCCTGGCGGCGATCGATGCCAACGACGACGTGCAGAACGTGTTTGCGGGATTGGCTGGCTAGACCTGCAAAGCAGAAACGGCGCGCTGTCCGATTGCCATGCGGCACAGCGGGCATCAGCATCATTCTTTACGCGCGGTAACTGCGCGGCGAAACCCGCACTACAAGGACTCGCATGGCATCCGTTTCTGAAAATTCCCCCGTCTGGTTCATCACCGGATGCTCCACCGGCTTCGGCCATGAACTCGCCACACTCGTGCTCGCGCGCGGCGGGCGTGCAGTGGTCACGGCGCGCGACAAGGCAAGGCTCGCTCCCTTGATCGAAGCTGCCGGCGAGCGCGCGCTGGCACTCGATCTCGACGTGACGGATGCGGCGCAGATCGCCTCGGCTGTCGCCGCCGCCGAAGCGAAATTCGGACGTATCGATGTGTTGGTCAACAACGCCGGCTACGGCTATCAATCGTCAGTAGAAGAAGGCGAGGAGTCTGAAATTCGCGCGCAGTTCGATGCCAACGTGTTCGGCCTCTTCGCGATGACGCGCGCGGTGTTGCCCGGCATGCGCGCACGGCGCAAGGGCCATGTGCTCAATGTCACCTCGGTGGCAGGCTTCCTCGGCTTTCCGGGCTCCGGCTACTACGCGGCGAGCAAGCACGCGGTCGAAGGTTTCTCGGACGCGCTGGCGTTCGAAGGCGAGCCGCTGGGCATCAAGGTGACGTGCGTGGCACCGGGACCGTTTCGCACCGACTGGGCCGGTCGCTCCCTGAAGCAGACGCCCAACCGCATCGCCGACTACGCCGAGACCGCCGGCGCTCGCATGAACACGACCGCGACCAAGACCGGCACCCAGCCGGGTGACCCGGCGCGCGCCGCAGCCGCCATGATCCACATTACCGAGGTCGACAATCCACCGCGCCATCTGGTGCTCGGCGCTATCGGCTTCGAGAACGTGACGAAGACGTTGAAGAAGAGCCTGGCGGAAATCGAGCAGTGGAAAGAAACCAGCGTGG